>JAYOBJ010000002.1:0-115416 GCA_038104845.1 Methanobacteriota archaeon | reverse complement strand
GATGTCCACCGCCGACAGCCAGGTCTTGGCGTGCACCGCCGCCATCACCGACGACATCAAGACCGAATGGAGCACGGACCACAAAGCCACGAAGCGCGTGACGTTGGCCGTGGCCGTCTTCGCCACTGCCATCTCCCTTGTCGGACAGCAGTTCGAGGGCTTCGGGGACTCCGTGTTCAAGTTGGTCGTGCTGGCGGTGTACGGTTTGGGCGGGATTTTTGTGCCCATGATCCTCATTCGCATGATGGGGTACGAGCCGGACACCACCCACTCCATCGGGATGATGGTCGCTGCGATGTCGGCTGTGGTCGTCTGGACCCTCCTCGGGTACGGCGATGCTGAAGGCATCTTCCCGTCGGTTCCCGCCATGGGCTCCGCATTTGCCGCTCACTTCATCATGAGTCGAGTGCGCGACGATTCCCCCGACAATCCGTTCGGTCGCTTCCCGATGCCCACGCAGCAGACCCTCACGTACGGCGTGGCAGCGTTGGTGCTGGTGTTCGCCGTGGTCGAAACTTCCTACGCCGTGCTGGGCCCAGAAGCCAGCGATGGCAGCTCCGGCAACGACCCGTACCAACTCAGTTACACGGTCAGCGAATGGACCGAATCCCAAACACTCAACCTGAACGACGGTGAAACCCAATCGTTCGAGGTCACCCTCGACGAGTCCATGACGGCGGTGCTCTCGGCTCAATTGACCATCACCTACAGCGACACCGGGGAAGCGCTCACCGCTGCTTGCGACGATGTCATCACGGCACCCGACTACAGCGGTTTAGCCGGTCCGTTTGCTGAAAGCGACGACCAAGAGCGCAGCACCAATGCGTGCGACACCACCACGGTTGTGGGGACCATCGTCCCCGATGCCATGCTCCAAGAGTACGCTTCGGGGGCTGGCGATTACACCCTCAACGGCACGGAAGCGGATTTGATCGAGGTGCTGACCGCCATGGGGCAGTCTCCAGCGATGATGGGCACCTTGAGCATGGACGTGACGCTCAACGCCAACACTGCAAATCTAAACCCAATCGGGGGCGACACATCCGAGTCGGTCACCGTTACGCTGTCGATGTTGATTTTCCAACCCAGCGGGATGGACCCGGTCAGAGTATGAAGACATCACCGCGCCTTCCAACGCGCCAGCCGTAAGCATGGACGAGCTTGTGCTCTCTTGACGAAGGGTTGTGGAGCGGGTTCGTGTGGTTCAAGTGAATGAAGACGACCTCCGGGTCATCGTCTTGCCGTGGACCCAACCGTTCCAACGTCTCGCTGACCGGTGGATGAGGCACATCGCCTTGATGGCGGCCAACCAACTCCTCATCGCTCCAAAACGTTCCGTCGATCAACGCAACATCCACACCGAGATCGTCAAGCCAATCCCGGATGCTGGTGGCGTTGTGCGCCCGAAGGGTGGCGTCCCAGGTGTCGTGGTCCGGCAAGAACAGGAGCGAGGTGGACGGCCCTCGGATCACCATGGCATGCATGTCCGACAGTTCAGCCCGATGCGGAACAGGAATTGGCTCCAATCGGACACCTTCGCCCAATTCCACCGGCCCATCGAAGGGCTGAGGCAGCAGCACGCCGTCCTTGACCAGTTCCGACCACATCGGGGTGCGCTCGATGAGGTCGACCATGCTGGGCGATGCATGCAGCGGAATGTCAGCGAGCCCCATCGTCTCCTTGCCGAGCAACCCCAGCCCGTCGACGTGACCGAAATGGGCGTGCGTGAGTGAAACGGACGACGGCGTGCGGTGGCCCCAGGTGCGCAGTTGCTCCCCCATGGCACGGGTGGCTTCGATGAGGTGCCCTTGGCCGGCACCGTCCGTCACACCAAGCGCGACCGGGTACCGAACCTCCTCTGGTCCCACGCCAAGGCAGCACGGGCGTGCGCATCCGGGCTGAGGGCGCCCGCCGTCTTGCGCCACGCCAAGCAAAACGACACGAACCATGCCTGCGCCTGCTCTTCGCTGATTATCCTCTTTTCGCACGACCCGGCCAACAGAAGGAATCAAACCCATCCGCCTTGACGCCACCACGGGAGCGCCATGGCGGACACGTCGAAGGTTCAATTTCCTGGCCAAAAGAAACAGCGCATGAAAATGCGCGGCACCAAGCAGGCCAACGCTTCGACCGCCAACCGCATGAAAAAGCAGCTTCGCGCTCTGCTCAACGACCCACACGCCCATCTACCCGACATGCAATTCAAGCAAAAGTTGGCATGGGGCAGAACCGACCCCGTCACCAAAACGCTGAAGGAAATGGAAACCATTGCCCGTAAGAAAAACGACGTTAAATGGCTCGCCAAGCGCATGATGGCCAAACGCGGCGACCCTGTGGCGAAGGCGTTCGCCGGTTCCCTCCACGCCGCTCACGACGAATCCTTCACCATGGTGGGTCACTTTAACTCACAGTCGTTTGGATCGGCTTCGTTCATCCGTCGCGGCGACGGGAAGCAAGGTTACATGGCCGGTCTGCAAAATTTCAGCAACACCACGTTGCGCATGCTGCCGTGGGAAGACCACGCCAAACGAGGGATGTTCTTTTTCAGCTGGGACGGGGGTTTCGTTTGCACGGGCCCCAACCCCAAGCCGCCCCAGGCTTGGCTTGCTGATGTCTTGGCCCGCTCCCGTTTCGATTTTGACCACCACGACGTGAACGGCACCGACGTGTACGTGACCAGCGACCTGGACGCTGCCAACGTGCTGAACCGAAGTGAACGGGTGGGCCATGTCGCGCTTCAATTCCATCATGGCCCCGTCGTGGGCCTGGGTTTCGGGGCGTTGACAACCTTCACGAAAAAGGACGAACCCTTCGTTCACCACCTTGCGCTTTCGATGCTCCCCCCACTGCTGCCCTCCATTCTGGACGTGCGTGCCTCATGGTACCCGCAGGGTTGGCCAGAGGACTCGGCGCTGCCCGAGTCGGCGACGGAAGGCATTGAGCGCGCCCTCGACGCTTGGCAGGGGCTGACGATGAACGAGGGTTTGCTGGCCACGGTGATGAAAGAAGCCGTCCTCGAGGGCATCGAAGACGGGGTCATCGTCGACGAGCAATGGGTGTCCGGTGAACGAATCAGGGACTTGGAAGAAGCGCTCCGTGCTTGCTCGGGTTCCGACGATGAACGCCGCTTGGCGGCGTGCATACTCCACGAAGCTGTTCAGCATCCGCATGAAGACGGCATGCATCTGCGCATCGAGGCCAAAGGGAGCCCCGCAGAACGGGAGCAGGGTGCGACGCGGATCATGAAGGGGGCGTCCTGCGGCGACGTCTTGAGTGCATTTTGGGCCACGCACGGTCAAGAAGCCCTGGCATCACTGAACCTTGTCGGCGAGGAAGCCGAACTGATCTGGTCTGAACAACTCGAGCGCCCCAAGCCCTTTGGTAAATTCCTGAAGGGATTGGACCAGGCGCGGCACGATGCCCAACGACGAGCACGGTTCCCTGAACTCGACACCGACCAAGGACCCGCTGCGGCCATTCACCGCTACACCGTTGGTGGCCTGCTCAAGGGCATGGGCGCCATGGAACGGCAAGCCACGGCGCGCCACGACAGTGTGGACGACGCTGCTGCTGCATGGGCATGGCTCATGGCGGTTGGGCGCTCAGGCGGACAGGAATGGCATTTTGAAACCAACGCACGGGACCGCGGTGGGGTTTGGTCGCAAGCCGCTGGCCGGTTGCACCAAGCCGGCCAACGGCTCCTGGACGTGGATGTGACCGAACTGGATGAGGCTCAGGAAGCATGGCACAGTGCCTACAGCGACCTCCGCAAAGCCACCGGTGCTTGAGGTTCAAGCAAGCGCTTGCTCCATGTCGTTCCAAAGGTCCTCGACGTCCTCGATGCCGATGCTCAGGCGAACGAAACCGGGCACGATGCCGGCAGCCATGCGAACGTCTTCAGGCACGGCACCATGGCTCGAATTGAACGGGCATTCAATCAACGATTCAACGCCGCCCAAGCTGGTGGCCTCGTACACAATTTCCAAGCTTCGCATGAACGACAAAGCGGCTTCATCGCCCCCTTTGACGACGAAGGCAATCATGCCCGTGCCTTTGGACAGCAACCGCTGTGCGACGGCGTGGTCGGGATGGCTGGCCAAGGAGGTGTGGTACACCCGCTCAACCTTGGGATGGGCCTCGAGGCGTTCGGCAATTGTTGCGGCGTTGGAGCAGATGCGTGGCATACGCACATCCAACGTACGCATGCCGCGTTCCAAGAGGTAGCTGGAATGCGGGTCCGGGCATCCGCCAAAGTGGATCTTTCGATGGAAAATGTTGGCGATGTGCTCCTTGGAACCGATCACTGCACCACCGATCAAATCCGAATGCCCACCGAGGTATTTGGTGGTCGAATGGATGACGAGGTCAACCCCCAACGCCAGCGGTTGACACACCCACGGGGAAGCAAAGGTGTTGTCGATGATCGTGATGAGGCCGTGCTTCTTGGCGATGGCCACCATGGCTGGGATGTCGCACACCTTGAGCACGGGGTTGGTCAACGTCTCAATGTAGAGGATCTTGGTGTTGGGTTGAATCGCCGCTTCGTAGGACGATGGGTCGCGCATGTCCGCCATGGTCACTTCGATACCAAACCGAGGCAGTTCTTCGGTCAACAACCCGTAGGTGCCGCCGTAGATGTCGTTGCTTGCCACGATGTGGTCGCCCTGGTTCATGAGCGCCATGAGCGTGGTGGCAATGGCTGCCATCCCCGAGGCGAAGGTTTCGGCGTCCTCACCGCCTTCCATGGCGACCAGTTTTTGTGCCACTGCATCGGAATTCACGGTGGACAATCGACCGTAAAGGAGCGTGTGTTGGGCCCCGGCTGCCCACCCTGCGTAGCGTTCGTCGGTCAACTTGTACGTGGACGATTGGAAGATGGGCGTGTTCACCGCATCACCAATGTGTTGCGTTCCGGAATGAACGGAATGCGTGGCGAATCCTTTCTTTTTGCCGTCCATTTGCTTCCCTCAAGACGAGGACCCCTAGTCGCCCTTTGAATCATTCTCAACGGTGTTGTCTTCAACGGACGAGGTGGCCGCCAACTCCACCACCACGTTGCCGAGGACCAGCACGGAGCCGCCAACGACGATCCACCACGTGAAGGGCACCAAGCCCAAACCCAAACCGAACAACGTGGCCCAAACCGGCTCAAAGGTGTAGAGCACCGCTGCGTGGACCGGATGAAGATGACGCTGATACATGTTCAGCATGAGGAGGCAATAGAACGACCCGCCCACGCCGAGGCAGATGAGCGGCACCCAAACGCCCGACGACGCCAGGACATCGCCGACCAAGGCTCGAGGCGAAGCCGTGACCAGCAGCATCAGCGCCCAAGCACCTGCCGTGACCACAGCGAAGGACACCACGGTCAACGGAAGTGGATCGTGGTCCGTCGTCCAACGTTGCGTCGCCACGATGTGAAGGGCGAAGAACAGCGCCGACAACACCGTCACCACTTCCGCAACGCCCCACGTCAAGTGGGGGGGACCTTCGATGAACCCCGCCCCGGTGGTCGCCAACAGCACCCCCCACCACAGCGCTCGCGTGGGCGGGTGATCCGAAGCTCGTGCCGTCAACAGAGCCGTCATCACGACGTAGAGCGAGGTCAAAAACGCCGAGGTGGAGGGGTTGATGTCGTCCAGCGCCAGCATCTGCGAAAAGAAGCCCACCAGCATCAAACCCCCCAACAACGCTCCACCCCGTTGAACGGGTTGGGCGCCCAAGGAGCGACGGGACGAAGGGATCAGGAACACCATCAGCACCAAGGCCAAGAAAAACCGAGCACCGACCAGGAAGGCGACCACCGACGTCGAACCGTGTGTTTCAATGGGGGCGCTCAAGGCGTTCAGCAGCTGTTTCATCCAAATGAACGTGGCGCCCCAAATGAGGGTAACACTGAACAGCACCAAGGCAGCTTTCCGACGTTGCTTCACAAACGGGGTCGGTGCGGCCCCGTCCCCTCCCTGCATGGCCCTCAGCCCAACTGGAGCCTCATCATCCTGATGGTGCTGCAAGGATCACCACGCATATGCTCAAGGAGTGCCCTGTGTCCATGTCGCCCATGGGCGAGGCTCGCAGCGGTCCGGACGTGATGTGGAAGCAACCCATCGACACCGGTGCGGTGCCCGCAGACGGGACTGTGTACGACGCCATTGTCGTGGGTGGAGGTCCGGGCGGTGCCTCTGCAGCCGGGTATTTGGCCATGGAAGGCCAGCGAGTGCTGCTCATCGAGAAGGCGGTGTGGCCGCGGGACAAAATCTGTGGCGACGCCGTGGGTGGCAAATCCCTCAGCCACGTCAAGGCCCTTGGCGTGAAAGCCACGCTTGAATCCACGCCGCACTTCAGGGTAACCGGTATCGTGTTCTCGTCCCCCAAAGGGCACAGTGTTCGCGTGGCGTTGCCCGAGGAAGACGTGCAACGCCTTGAGGCGGGGTACGCTCTGCCTCGGGCGCAGTTCGACCACCTGCTGTTCAACCAGGTGCAGCAACTGGTTCGGGACAACGGTGGCGACGTGATCCAAGGCGGTGATGTTCGCCACGTCCTGTACGACGACGGCGCCGGTGGCGAAGACCCTGGTGAACACAGCGGCGACCGACGGCATGCTCGCGGCGTAGAGGTGCGCATGGGCGGTCGTGACGGGCCCACGCACACCTACCTGGCGCCCAACATTGTCGGTGCTGCTGGCTACCGCTGTCCTGTGGCGAAATCCATGCTGGAATCGTCCTACGATGAACCGATGGTGGACCGGGACCACTACTGCGCGGGGTACCGTGAATACTGGCGTGGCGTCAAGGGGTGCGAGGACAACGTGGGCGACATCGAAATCCACTTCGTGGACACGGTGATTCCGGGCTACTTCTGGTTGTTCCCGGTGGCCGAGGGCGTGGTCAACGTCGGCATCGGCATGGTGATGTCCCTGCTCGACAAGCAATCCAAGAAACTCAAGGCCCTTCAAGCCGAAGTGATTGCCGAGCATCCCTTGTTCAAGGAACGATTTGCCGATGCCTCCATGATCCCCGGCACGGGCAAGGGCTGGCAGTTGCCGTTCGGGTCACCTCGCAAGAAAGCACCTCGACAGCCTCGTCGGTCGGCAGCGAACGGTGTTTTTCTCGTCGGTGACGCCGCCTCGTTGGTCGACCCGTTCAGCGGTGAGGGGGTGGGCAACGCCCTTGTCAGCGGTGAAATGGCGGCCGACCATATCCTCAATGGCAAATCACCCATGGACTATCAGGAGGCGCTTTGGACGGCGTTGGGGTCGGAGTTGACAAACTCTTACCGGATGCAAAAGATGAGCCGCAGAGCGTGGTTGCTGAACTGGTTCGTCGGCAAAGCGTCGAAAAAACCCGCCATTCAAGAAATGATGACGGAAATGATCGCCAGCAAAGAAGCGCAGGAAAACCTTCACTCCCCATGGTTCATGTTCAAGACCTTGATGTTCTAAGGACGATTCATGGACGCTTCGCTGGACGGCATCCAAGCCGTGTTTCTTGACCTCGACGGGACCATTTACCTGGGCGGCGAATTGATCCCCGGAGCGAAGGCCTTCCTTCAACGGTGCAACGAGCAAGGCGTTCAGCGGTTTTTCCTTTCCAACAACTCCTCCAAATCGGTGGCTCAGTACCTCACCAAGCTGCATGCGTTGGGCTTGGAGGCCACCGAAGCGGACGTCCTGCTCTCCACGCACGACCTGCTGGCTTGGCTCGGAGAACACAACATCACCCAAACGTGGACCGTGGGCACCGATGGCATGCAGGCCATGATGCACGAGCAGGGCATCGTCACCGACAGTGAAACACCGCAATACGTGGTGCTGGGGTACGACACCGAATTGACCTACGAAAAAATCGCCGTGGCCAGCGAACACCTGCATGCCGGCGTCCCCTTGGTGGCCAGTCACCCCGACATGGTGTGCCCCAGCCCCAAGGGTGGGCTGCCCGATGTGGGGGCTTACCTCGCCATGTTCAAGGCCACCACCGGAGTTGACCCGGTGCACATCACCGGCAAACCCAACGCCGGGATGATCCTCCACAAAATTCGCGACCTCGGCCTCGAGCCAACAGCGTGCGCCATGGTCGGCGACCGGTTGTACACGGACATGGCCATGGCGACCCGTGCAGGGGTGGTCGGCGTGCTGGTGCTGTCCGGCGAGGCCACCATGGACGACGTGAACGCCCTGGACAACGACGCTGAACAACGACCGACGGTGATCGTGGGCAGCGTGGACGAACTGCTCCGGTGAAGGCATGACATGGGCACAGCGTTGGCGATGGTGGCGGGAACGACGCCGGATTCACCCACCCAACGATGCCCATCGCGCCGGTGAATTGGCTGAACAACGCCTGGCAAGGCTCTGCCGAGCAGCGGGCAAAGCCAACGGATGGCGGGTGTTTGAATCGCTTCGAATCCCCGACCCTGAGCAAGGTGGAAAGCGTGAAATTGACCTGGTGATTTTGGGTGGAGACGTGCTTCTGGTGGTGGAGCAAAAGCACTGGTCGGGTCGTTTTTCCATCACACCTGAAGACACGCTGCTGCAGCATCGCAACAACGGCACCGAACACGATCACGGAGGTGTCGCCCAACGCATCGAACGGAAAGCGAGGATGCTGGCGTCCATGATGTCCGACCTCGACCTCACCGTTGAGGTGGTGTTGGCGTTCACTCATCCGTCCCTGACTTGGCCCGACGATGTGAACCGCTTGGGACCCACGGTGATCGACGAACGGGGGATGATTCAACGGTTGGAAGAGGACCGTCCCGGACCCATCAACGAACAAGCGTTGTCCGTTTTGGAAACCCTCGGAACATGGGACGAGGTGACGATGAACGGGGGCCTGAGCAAGAAAGGCGATGTGCTCGACGTGGGGCTCGGTGATGACGTGAACCGATGGTTGGCTCGGTCCCCAGCACCCGTTGAAATCGCCGTGCACCACCGTCGTGGCTTCTTCTCGATCACCTCGGCCAGGCCAACCAAGGCTCAACTCAAACGCGGCGATGAAGGCATGGATTTGACCCTTCCCGCTTCGGCGACGGTCCGCATGCACGTCGTGGGGCAAGCCTCCCCGGAGACCGTGAAATGGTCGCACATCAACGGTATGCACTTGTCCGGCCACCGCCATGGTTGAGTCACCGGAAGGGTTCAAACCGCCCCAATCCAGCGTGGCGCATGGCCGAGCCATGGATCGAAGCCATCGGCTTGATTGCAGGTGTGCTTGGCATTGTGGCTTGGGTGCCGCAAATCCGCGAAGTGTGGGTGCACGAGCGCCACGAAGGCATCTCGGTTCCCACCTTCGCCGTGGTCGGCGTAGCCCTGTTTCTCTGGTTGGTCTACGGCTGGTTGGTCGGCTCCCTGGCGATGGTCGTGGCCAACGTGTTGACCCTGAGCGTCATCGCCGTGATCCTAACCGGCGTGGTTCGCCTTCGTCGACGAGCAGCGCCCGACCAAGGTTGACTCAGCACACCGATTTCGTGGTCTCGATGATCACGGCGCCGATCTTGTAGGGGTCGCCGTTCGAGGCGGGGCGGCGATCTTCGAGACGTCCAACCCAGCCGTCGGTTGGCACCGAAGCCGGCACGCGGATTGAAGCACCGCGATCGGACACGCCGTAGGAGAATTGGTCGATGGATTGGGTTTCATGCAGCCCGGTCAATCGTTCCTCGTTGTGGGCACCGTACACCGACATGTGACGCTCAATGTTGCGGCCAAACGCCTCGCAGATGCTGTCAAAGAGCTCCTTGCCGCCTTCGTCTCGCATCTTGCCGTTGGAGAAGTTGGCGTGCATGCCCGAGCCGTTCCAGTCGCCCTTGATCGGCTTGGGGTGATATTCAATGTAGTAGCCGAAGTCCTCGGTCAACCGGTCCAACAGGTACCGTGCGACCCACAGTTCGTCGCCGGCTCGCTTGGCGCCTTTGGCGAAGATTTGGAATTCCCATTGGCCGCAGGCCACCTCTTGGTTGATGCCTTCGAAATTGATGCCGGCTTCCAAGCAAAGGTCGGCGTGCTGCTCAACAAGGCCGCGCCCGTGGGTGTTCTTCCCGCCGACAGAACAGTAGTACAGCCCTTGTGGACCGGGGTAACCGCCCACAGGGAAACCCAGCGGGAGTTGCGTCGCCGTGTCCATGATGAAGTATTCCTGCTCAAAACCGAACCAGAAATCATCGTCATCGTCGTCGATGGTGGCACGGCCGTTGCTGGGGTGAGGGGTGCCGTCGGGATTCATCACTTCGCACATGACGAGGAAGCCGTTGACGCGCTGGGGATCGGGGAAAATAGCAACCGGCTTGAGCAGGCAGTCCGAGGCCCCGCCTTCGGCTTGTCGCGTCGATGAACCGTCAAACATCCACATCGGGCATTCCTCAAGGGTGCCTCCGAAGTTCGACCGCACCATGGTCTTGCTTCGCATGTTTTGCGTTGGTTCGTATCCGTCCAGCCAAATGTACTCCAGTTTTGCTTTGTCCATCATGGGTATCGGCTCACTCCCAGCCGAGGCAGTATATCAATCATACGAGCAGTTTTCTTTCCAATATGCTCATCCTATGCACAACTATCTCGCTTTTATTTCGAAATTTGAATAGAGAGTTGTCGTAAAAGTTGCTCGTTGATGCGCAGTTGGCGAACAGGGGCGGTTCCACGCAAGCAATTGACCAAATCCACCGATTCACTGCTCAAACGGGCGATTGACCCTCGCCGAACCCATCAACTGACTCAGGCATTGTTCGCGGCGGACTCGCCCTGCGGCGTGATCAACACGGTGGAGCCGTCCCGTTCGATGAGCGGCAAGGTGAGGGCCCCGTCGTTCACCGTGATGGGGCACAGGTTCCCGCAAGCCGGTGGAAGGTAATCCTCGCCGGTTTGAGTGAGCACGATCTCCAACCCGTGACCGGCCGGTACGATGACGTCCATGCCTTGGAATTCCATCAGCATCGTCAGCGGGGCGAACGGCACGACCGTTTGTGCGTCGTACCCGCCCGCATGGTAACGGACGTCCATCGTCGCATGACCAAGGCGCAACCCGGTCGTGGCGTCCCGAAGCTCAGCAAAGATTTGCCCGCCGTCAAACGAAGGCGTGACCTCAAGATGGAGGGTGGGCAGACCGCTGATGTGAATCGGCTCGGTTGAGGACAGAGGTTCGCAGGTCACCGTGACCGTTGAGGTGGCACCGACGGACCCACCGTACGTGCAATCGGTGTCGGTCCACACGGCGTCCAATGGCGGCCAGGTGTCCTCAATGCGCCACTCACCGTCGTTGCGTTGAATTTGAGCGTGCAATGCAGGGCGCTCGCCGATGCCCTTGAGGTAATACTCCATCCATTCAAACAAGTCTTGACCCCAATCCCACCGCGTCATGTTGTGGATGGCTTCGCCGCCGTACCCGGTGGGTTGAGCGTTGTGCTTGGTCCACTGATCGGGGTAGTTGTGTTCCCACTGACCGAGCATGCCGCCCACCTCGTAACCAGCATCGACGTAGGTCTGGTACCAATGGGTCCCTGGCGGACCGCCGAACACCTGATGGGGGTCGACGTTCCAGTCCTGCATCCCTTGAACCCAGTAGATGCTGCCGTTGTAACGGCCCAGCGCCTTATCGATGTGGCTGCGCTCGTCGTAGTAGTTGTCCATGTAGGGGTCCAACTCGCCCAGGCCGTAGCGCGTGGGACCGGCGAGGAAACCTTCCATCACGTCACCGCACAGGTTGTCCAAATCATCGCTATCGTAATCCAAGATCGAGCCGCCGTAGTTCGAATGCATGACTTGGCTGCGGGCTTCGGCGCTGCCGTTCTTGTACAGCAACGGTCCCAAGGCGGTGGTCCCCGAAATCGGCACGATGGTCTTCAGGTGCTCGCTGCCTTGGGCCGCCGCTTCCCAAGCCGTGGCACCCTCGTAGGACTTGCCGTAGATCGCAACGTTGCCGTTGGACCACGGCTGGGTGCCCAACCATTCCACGGCGGCATGGATGCCTTGGCCTTCACCGTCGCCTCGATAATCGAAACACCCGGTGCTCAGCTCGGTGGCGAACACCGCCACTTGCGCCAGTGCGTAACCGTGGGGAATGAAATTGTCGTGGATGAACTCGCCGCGCCCGGCACCGACCACGTTGGTGGGCGAAGATTGACTCCCCGGTGACCCGTAATCGAAGTAGGGGCTGACCACGGCGATGACCGGCACCTGCTCGCCTGCCTCGGTGTTGGAAGGCAACCAGTACGAGAGGTGGACTTCAGCGCTGTTGGGCCCACCCTCCCACGTTCCCGATGTGTCGACGTCGATGAACGCCTCCTGAACGGGCAACGGCGTGTGAGGGCCGTCGTTGAGAACCCGAGCGTACGACCCCGTCCAATTCCAATCGAGGGTGTGGCGTTCCCAAATGGACGGGTACATGCCGTTGTTCGCATCGCTCACAGCGGGTTCAGGCTCACCCAAGCAGCCCGAGAGGGGCAGCAACAGCAACAGGGTCGCCACGGCGAGGGTCTGTCGCATGATGCGTGGACCAGACCGTGCATCATGAAGGTGATGCTCAGCACCCTGAGGGGGCGGCCACAAGCCTTGAGGGCCGTGAAGGCCCCCACAACACCATGATGCCTGAGGAAGCGTGGGGTGAACGGTGGGAGGCAGCGACTTCTCCCATGGCACGGCGTTACATGGAAACGGCAGCCTCGAAACAATCCCTGGTCTGCTTGGCTGCCGACCGGAACACCATGGCCGGCCTGATGGCCTTGATCGACGCTGTGGCCGACCATGTGGTGGCCCTCAAAACCCACGTTGACCTGGTCGATGATTGGTCACCCGAGGCGTGGGCTACGTTCTGTCAGCGCGCCGAAGCCGCCAACATGCTCGTGTTCGAAGACCGGAAATTCGCCGACATCGGCAAGATCAGCCGTTCCCAGATGGCCGGCCAGTACAACATTCGGGCCTGGGCTGACCTCGTCACGGCCCACCTCATCAGTGGGCCCGACATCGTGGACGGGTTGCAAGCCGGATGGGGCGATGTGGAACGGCGTGGGGGGGTGTTGTTACTGGCTCAAATGTCGAGTCGAGGAAATTTGCTCACACCAAACTACACCGATGAAGTGGTCGCCAAGGGACGACAGCACGATGGCGTGTTCGGCTTCATTGGAAACGGGTCAAGGCCCGAGGAACTCGCCACCCTGCGAGCCAAAGCGGGCGACGGGAAAATGATCTGGACACCGGGTGTAAACCTGGCCGTGGGCGACGGTGCGATGGGACAGCGCTACGGCGACCCTACCGAAGCCGTGTTGGCCGGCTCGGACTGCATCATCGTCGGATCCGGCATCCACCAGGCAGACGACCCGTCGGCAGCTGCCCGAGCGTACGCTGAAGCGTCCTGGCGAGGCCTGATGGAACGAACCGGTGACCGGTGAACGCATGTGGGTGGAACTGCTCATTGGCGGACTGGGGTTGGCCATTCCCGCCGGTCTTGTTTGGCGCGCCTACCGCACATCCAAGGAGCTTGAACAGCGGTTGGCGGCGGGCGACGCTACGTTGTTGAACGACGATCGGTTCACCGTTGACCGCGTCACATTGGGGCCACCTGGCACGCACCTGATCGAAGACGTCCAGTTCGTCGTCGTCGCACCCCCATCCGGACAGGAAGGTGAGCGCCATGGGTGAACATCTCGAAATTGAACGTCGATTTTTGGTGGATGCGCGAGGTGAGAAGCCGTGGCGCACCGCCTCAGCGGTGTACCGCATCGAACAACACTACGCCCCAAGTCACGCCTTCACCGTGAAGGACGGGGTGCTCCACGGCTTTGAGCGCCCGCTTGCGACGCTCAACAAAACGGAGTCAGCCGTCTGGGCAGCAGAAACAGCATGGGTGGTCCGGTTGCGTCGAAAAAACGACCGCTGCATCGTCACCTGCAAAGCCCGACAAACCAACGACACCTCTGCGGAGCTCGAATGGACGGTCGCCGAATCGGACATGAACGCCATGCTCGCCCAGGGCCCGTTCCCTTCCATCGTCAAAACCCGGTACGAATGGACAGCGCAAGACAACACGGTGTGGGAGGTGGACGAGTTCGAGGGTCCACTCGCCGGGGTGGTGCTCGCAGAGGTCGAGCTGTCCAGCAGTGAGCAATCCTTCGACATCCCTGAATGGATGGGCCAAGAGGTGACCGGGTTGGCTTCCTGGTCCAACCATGCACTGTCCTCGACGTTGGGCGGTCCCAAGCCTTGACCTCAAGCGTACGACGTCACTGCATGAACCACACGTTCCACTTCCTCGTCCGTCATCGCATGGAACACGGGAACGGCCACCAAACGGTGGGCAATGTCGTCGGTCACCGGGAAGGGTTGGTGGTGTTGCGGGTGTTCGCGGTACACGCCCTGACGGTGGCAAGGTGTCGCATAGTACACACGTGAATCCACACCCTGCTCGTCGAGGTGTTGACGGAACCCTTCCGGCTCATCCACCAGCAAACAGTACTGGTGCCAAGCATGGAGGGTGCCCGGGCGAACGGGTGGCGTAACGAGACCGGGAGTTGACGCAAAGGCGGCCGTGTACCGTGCAGCGATGGCACGGCGTCGTTCAAGCCAACTGTCCAACCGCGAGAGTTGAACACGGCCGATGGAGGCCATGACCTCGGACATACGGAAATTGGAACCGAGTTTTTGCGCCTCAAGCCGCGCATCACGACCGTGGTTCACCAGCGCATCCATGCGCGCCACCAGATCCTCACGCCGTGTCATCATCATGCCGCCCTCGCCCCCCACAGCCAAATTCTTCGACGGGAAGAAAGAGAAGCACGCCACGTCACCAACAGCACCCGCTTTGGTGCCGTCCACAGCCACCGCACCGTGGGCCTGTGCAGCATCTTCGATGTAGGCGATGCCGTTGGCTTCGCACCACTCGACCAATCGGTCGTCGCTCATTTGACCAAAGAGGTGCACCG
This sequence comes from Methanobacteriota archaeon, assembly GCA_038104845.1. Lineage (GTDB taxonomy): Archaea > Thermoplasmatota > Poseidoniia > Poseidoniales > Poseidoniaceae > Poseidonia. The sequence continues at coordinate 100,515 of JAYOBJ010000002.1, read as the reverse complement.
CAATCACAGCTTTCGTGTTCGGTGTTCGAGCTGCCTCCAAGGCATCGATGTCCACGCACCAATGATCGGCTTCAACGTCCACAAAGACCGGCGTGGCGCCCACCAAATTCACGCAGGTTGCCGTCGCAATGTACGTGAGCGATGGGACGAGCACCTCGTCACCGGGGCCGATGTCCAGCAGGTTGAGGGCCCCCCACAACGCCACGCTGCCGCTTTGGCACGGGGTGCCGCCCATCGCACCGCAATACGCGGCGAAGGCTTCGCCAAAGGCGCGCCCTTCCGGCCCCTTCACCCATTGACCTGAATCAAGTGTGGCGAGGGCCGCCTCACGCATGGCGTCGTCCCAGGTTGGCCGGGCCATCGGCACGCGTTGCATGGCCCGGCCTCGGCTTCATCCTCCTTAGGTGTGCGTTTCGTGCGAAGCCGTCGTCGCGCCTTTCAAGACCGAGAGCGGTTTTGGACCGCCATGGTGGCGCCGGAGGACGAAGCCTTGCCACCGTCCGAGGGTGGAGAAGGCAACGTGGCCGACCTCGTCGGGGATTTGTTCAGCGCATCGTCAACTTTGGCGTCGTACAAACCCAAAGGGATGCTGCTGGGCCACCGTCGGGACACCCAGGAGCCGGTGGACATCGCCCCGCAAGTGCTGGCTCGCCACGGCGCCATGTTGGGCTCCACCGGCTCGGGAAAGACCGTGATGGCCAAAGCCCTCATCGAAGAAGCGGCGCTGGCAGGCATCCCTTCCCTCATCATTGACCCGCAAGGTGACCTGGCTCGTTTGGCACTGGGCATTGACCTCGACGAACTCAAAAGCAAGGACGGAAACGTGACGAGGGCCCAACGTCTGCTCGACATGTGCGAAGTTCGGGTGTGGACCCCGTTGCGAAGCAAGGGGTTGCCGCTGTGCATCGACCCGTTTCGAGCACCCCCCGCCGATTTGGACCCGGAAGAGGCGATCACAGCGTGGGACATGGTGGCGGCAGGCTTCGCCAACCTTGCTGGATACGATGTGGAGAAAACCCAAGGAAAAACCGTCAAGCCATTCCTCTACGAAATCCTGGTCGAAGGCACAAAAGCAGGGCTGGACGTTCACGATTTCCAAGCCCTCGCCAAGGTGGTCCGCGACCCGCACCTGACGTTCACGCAGCACCTCTATCCCGAGTGTTTTGTCGATATCGAGGAAGGCGAGGAGGCCGTCAAGCCGCCCACATGGGCAGAAATCATGGTGGAACACGGGCTGACCGATTTCGAAGAACGGTTGCCCAAAGCCACGCGCCTTGAATTGGGCCGTCGTTTGGCTTCCTTCTCGAGCGGTGTGAACCAACTGCTCTTTTCCAACGGCGTACCCATTGACATCGATGCATTTGTCGAGCCTGCCCTTCATGGCAAGGTGCCGTTGAACATCGTGTACCTCAACACGATTCAAGACGAACAGCAGAAGCAGTACTTCGTTCAGGAATTGTCCCGGGAACTGTACGATTGGATGTTGACCCAACAACCGGCAGACGGTGAGCTCAAATTGCTGTTTTTCATGGACGAGGTGGCGCCTTACCTGCCGCCTCACCCTCGAAACCCGCCGGCAAAGGATCTCATCAAGCTCATCTTCAAGCAGGCGAGAAAATACGGCGTCGCCTGTGTGCTCGCCACCCAAAACGTGAGCGATGTGGACTACAAGATCCTCGCACAGGCCAACACGACGTTCATCGGTCGGTTCACCCAACCGCAAGACGTCGAAAAAGTCCGTCACCTGCTCAAAGAGAGTGGCAGCGACCAAGACTTGGTGGCTCAACTGCCCACCCTTGGTCCCGGTGAATTTCAGATGGTGGCGCCGGACGTTGATCCCAATCCGGTGCCCATTCAGTGCCGTTGGCTGTACACCGACCACGGCGCTCCCCTGAACGAAGACCAAGTGGAGGACCTCATCGCACCCGAGCTTCGGGCCTGGGCCCGAACTCGGTCCTCGGGACGGGCTCGGCGCGCCGGGGCTGGAGCAGCACACGCCGCCAGCCGTGGGTCCTCATGGAGCAACGGCGAGGGCACCTGGGAAGAGGGGGAGGCCCACAGCATCGTCGAAAGGGCCCGCATCAAGGCCGCTGGTGGCATGGCAGCTGCAGGCCACGGCATCGTGGACGATTCTGCGTTCGAGGTCAAGCTGATGGGCGGATTGGCCGTGCTGCGGGACGGAAGGGACCCGTTGTACACCATGCAAGCCGTGGTCAACCTCGCCACCGTACTCGTGCTCACCTGGGTGCTCTCGTCGCTCATGCTGGCCTGGCGAGATGCTGACCTCTCGGGGTGGTGGTTGCTCGTGAGTGCGTTGACCACCCTTGTGGCGGGTGGCGTGCTGGTGCTTGAATCGGTGTTGGGTCATGACACCGAGCTCCTTCGAAAAATCAGCTCGTTTGCCCACACCTTCCAGCTTCTTTTGGTGGCTTGGTTGTGGATTTTGCTGGGATGGTCCACGTGGTCAACTTTGGATTTACGCGGCGCAGAACCGGTGCTTGAAGTCGTGGTGGTCTGGGTGACGATGTTCACGGGGATTGAGTTGCTGACCCGATTGCGCCTTGGACGCATTCGTTGGAACGGCGGCTCTGCGCTGGACAAGATCGTTGGCGTCAGTGCGCTGCTCACGCAAGCCGAACTGACCGAAATGAAGAGCACCTCCCAGGAATTGTTGAGCGCCATCCGCTGGGTCTTGCACGGGGTCACCACGGCGTGGTTGGCCGCCCTGCTGGCCGTTGAAGCCGGCGCCTTTGGTGGGTGGGACGGGTTCAATCTGCGGCCCACGCTTTGGCTGGCCTCCGTGTATGCGCTGATGTTCTGCAGCGAAGGATGGCTTCGCGTTCGCGGGCGTCTGCCGTCCGCGACGGACACGGAGCGCGCTTGAACGGGTGATGACGTGGCTGAGACCCTCGAGGAGCCCGATTACGAAACGGTTCGAGTGCACGACGGGTTTGAACTCCGCAAGTACGGGACTTCGGTGGAAGCGCGTGTCCAGCGAAGCGGGGAAGGGGCCAGCGACGATTCGACAGCGTTTCGACGGGTGGCGGGCTACATTTTCGGTGCCAACCGAACCGGTGCCCGGTACGCCATGACCGCCCCGGTGAGCCGGTGGTCCGACGACGAGGGGGCGTGGTTGTCCTTCCACATGCCGGCTGCACATTCGCTGAAGGAACTGCCTGCGCCCGACGATTCGGGCATTGAACTGGCCGCAAGGGCAGAGCGGATGGTGGCGGTCACCGCGTTCACGGGGCGTACCACAGCGGCTCGGCTGCGAAAGAAGGAACGGCGTCTGCGACAGGCCATCGAACAATCGGGCTACACCGTGAGCGGGCCACCGTTGCTGGCGGTGTACGACAACCCGTGGACCACCCTGCCCTTCAAGCGGCGCAACGAACTGCAATTTGAAGTCCAAGTTGACGGCTAACGAAGCATGCTCGCTCAAGGACCACTCCTGGGTCAAGGTTCGGTGGTTATGTAGGCGGAGAACATGGAAGACATCATGGCAACGGACCAGGGCGGTTTCATTCCGCTCAAATGGACCGAACGCTCGCCGGAAGCGATGCTGGCGCTGGCCGAGGCCAACTATGCAGAACTTGCCCAGCGTCGGACCACGCGCCACTTCTCGTCCCGTGATGTGGACCGCCGCCTCATTGAATGGGCCATTCTGTCAGGCTCCACCGCTCCCAACGGCGCCCATCTCCAGCCGTGGACGTGGGTGGCCATCCGGAGCGATGAACTGCAGGTGAAACTGCGCGAGGCGGCCGAGGCCGAAGAGCGCAAGACGTACAGCGAACGCATGCCGGAGGCATGGTCGGAAGTGCTTGCACCCTTGGGCACCGATGCGGTGAAGGCACACCTCACCGATGCGCCGTGGATCGTCGTCCTGTTCAAGCAAAAGAAGCGCCAGCGCGAGAACGGTCAATGGGGGCCGACCTACTACACCACCGAATCGTGCGGTATTGCTGCGGGGATGTTCATTCAAGCCGTTCATCGCATGGGGTTGGTCACCCTCACCCACACCCCCTCGCCAATGGGGTTCTTGCGGGAACTGCTTGACCGGCCCGCCCATGAAGAGGCCATGTTGGTGATGCCCGTGGGGTATCCGGCCGACGACGCCACCGTTCCAGACATCCACCGCAAATCTCTCGACGAGGTGGCAGTGTTCTTCGACGACCGGGCGTGAACCGGGGTCGCGGTGTTGATATACGCGAGGCGAGAGCGGCAACCGGCGCAGGAGTCGCCCAGCTTGGTCAAAGGCGCTGGGATGAGGTCCCAGTCCGTAACGGTTCGCAGGTTCGAATCCTGCCTCCTGCACTCTCATCGTTCAACAGCTTCGCAAGGCAGGATGAGAACCAAGCCCAATTCACAATTGGGTGACGGTGAGAATCCTTGTGCCTCCTGCACGCTCATCGCCCAACACATTTCCTGGGCGAGATATGAATCGACAGCACCGATCAATCGAGAATGATGTTCTCGTTGTTCAGGGCATGGTGCCACATGCCGTTCAACCGAACGATGTTGTAGGCCGATCGGTCCACGCGGTTCACGATGTTGACGACTTCCAATCGAGCGGCTTTGCCACCCATCGTGTCGGATTTCATCACCGAGAGCGCTGCAACGGCGTCGGCATGGGAGGCCTTCACCGCCTTCCAATGCTCACGCACGTCGTCGGCAGGCACCTCCGCTCCGGAGGTGAGGCAGTCGGCGGTGATGTCGATCAGCGCATTCAACGAAGCATGCATGGCACGGACGGGTTCAACGATCGCTTCGGGGAGTTCGTCGGCGTTTTCATCCAGGGAACGGTCCGACCGTGCGATGTCACGGGCGTGCCGAATCAACCGCTCCACGGTGTCCACGGCACGGAGGTACGTGGCAACAATGCGGAGGTCCTTCATCAGGGGTTGATTGAGGGAAAGGATCAGCAGTAGGTCGTTGGTCAAATCCCAATTGACTTCGCGTGCCTTCGCCCGTACGGCCTTTGCTTCAGAATACACCTGGGAGTCAAGTTTCGTGAACGCTTCAATCGCATCCGCGTACACGTGCTGGGCTTCCTCGAAGTATTCCTTCAATTCCTGTTGAATGTTCTTCATTCGCTCGTCAAGTCCTGTTCGAATCGGGGGCATGCTTGTTCACCTCATCCAAAGCGACCGGTGATGTACCGCTTGGTCAATTCCTGGTCGGGTTCTGAAAAGATCTTCTCCGTTTTGTTGAACTCCACCATCCGGCCAAGGTACATGAAGCCGGTGTAGTCGCTCACGCGTGCCGCTTGCGACATGGAGTGGGTCACGATGACCACGGTGAAGTCCTTCTTGAGTTCCAAAATGAGCTCTTCAATGGCGGCGGTCGCAATGGGATCCAAGGCACTGCAGGGCTCGTCCATGAGGATCACGTCGGGTTCAATGGCGATGGTGCGGGCGATGCACAAACGCTGCTGTTGCCCGCCAGAAAGCGATGTCCCGAGGTCATGAAGGCGGTCGGCCACCTCGTCCCAAATCGCAGCGCGCTTGAGGCTCTTTTCCACGATTTGATCCAACTGTTCTCGGGTTGGTGAATGGTGAAGGCGAACACCGTAGGCCACGTTGTCGTAGATGGATTTCAGGAACGGGTTGGGGCGCTGGAACACCATCCCGATGTTTTTCCTCAATTCGACCAGGTCAGCGCCTTTATCGGTGATGACGACATCCCCTTTGGTGATCTTTCCCTCGTATTTGCAGATGGGGATCAAATCGTTCATGCGGTTGATGGTGCGAAGCAAGGTGCTCTTCCCGCACCCGGACGGTCCAATCAACGCCGTCACGCTGTTTTTGGCGATGGGCAAGGACACGCCGTAGAGCGCCTGTTTGGCACCGTACCAGAGGTCCAGGTCCTCCACCATCAGGTCCAATTCCCCATCGATGTCCAATTCACGGGTGGAATCGGGGACCACCTCGCCGCCTATTTTTTCGCTCATGGGTTCAACCTCTTTCGGAAATGTTGTCGCAGCAGGATGGCGACGCTGTTCATCGTTGCGAGAAGCAGGATCAAGGAAATGCTGGCGGCGGCTGCCATGGAGTGCCAAGCATGTTCGGGTTCGGACGTCCAGAAGTAAATCTGGATGGGGATGACGGTGAAGTTGAGGTTGCCGCCCGTGATGCCGGCCAAGGGCTCGGGGTCAAACAACACCAACGCCGCTGCCCCCACCACCACCAACGGGGCGGCCTCGCCCATGATGCGACTCATGGCAAGGATGCTGCCGGTCATGATGCCCGGCATGGCAGAGGGGAGGACGTGGTCACGCGTGACCTGCCACTGCGTGCAGCCCACGCCGTAAGCCGATTCTCGAATGGAGGAAGGCACGCTTCGAAGGGCCTCTTGGCTGGCAAGGACGATGATCGGCATGGCCATCACGCCCATGGTGAACCCAGCAGCGAGGATGGACGGGCCAAGACCCATGCCGATGCCGCCCTGCTTCACGAACACCGCCAAGCCGAACATACCGAACACGATGGAGGGCACGCCGGCAAGGTTGGTCACCAACGCTTGAATCAGTTTGGTCATGCCCGTCGGTGCTGCGTATTCCTCAAGGTAAATGGCGGCGCCAATGGAAACGGGCATGGAGACGACCATGGCAATGCCCATCACCCAGATGGTGCCAAAGAAGGCCGAGCGGATGCCCGAGGCATAGGGTTGGAAAATGTCCTGGTACCGTTCGGTCAAGAACGGAACGTCAACGAGGAGCGGGATGAAGAGTGCAGAGAAAACCAGAAGCATGCGAGACCACAACAACACGCCTTCCCGGTTGGTGATGGAGTGCTTGAGCCGGTCGAATTGGGTGATGTCGCGTCCTTGGCTGCGAAGACGGTCCATCCCCTGGAGCATCCGGTTCATGCCCACCGCACTGACCACCCAACATGCTGCGCCCAGGTAGGCCTCCAGCGAAAAGGCGCCTGCCAGCAAGGTCAGCACGCCCAGCCCGTACGAACCGAAGCTGAGCATTCGCTGACGTTCAATCAGCGACTCCATCCCTTTCAACAACGGTGTCATGGGGTAACTCAACAGCACGATGCTGACCAGCAGGACCACCCAAGCCACCAGCGCCAAGGGATGGGACACCAACTCGCCTTCCGACACCAGCACGTCCACATCAGCAGAAATGACGAACGAAGACACGGCGGGAGAGCCGGTTTCGTCGGCCGCAGGGACGGGTCCGGTGAGTTGCTCGATTCCCACCGGCACCGTCAGGCTGGATTGAACGTAGAATTTGGTTTTCTTACCGACCGTCACCGCATCGGTTGACACGCCCGATTCGTTCACCACGATGTCCTCACGCAGGTTTCGTTCTGACGTGACCGTGATCGCTACATCGTGCGTTCGCTCCGCACCGTTGTCGTCCCACGACAACCTCAATACGACCTCGTCGCCGATGAGGTCGCCGTTTTCATCCACGGTTGGATGATCCCACTTCAGAATGTACTCCGAAACGGGAATGAATTCCGATGCGGGGCTGACCTCACCCGTCTCGCCTTCGATGAAGGTCGGGATGGCGATTTGCCAGACCAGCACGGAGAGGAACATCAAGCCGATCAAACCGGACAGGGCAAGGCCCGTTGAGCCGACTTTCTCCATGACGTCGCGCCGGCGACGGTTGCGTTTCTTCAGGAGGTCGATGTCTTTCTTCATCAGTACGCCTCCCGGTACGCCGACAACACCTTGTTGCCGAGCAAGTTCAAGCACAAGGTGATGACAAACAGGTACAACCCAACGGCGAAGATGGTCAAGTAGCCGATTTCGCCGAAGGGCAAGTCACCGCCCACGCGCTGTGCGATGTAGGCCGTCATGGTCTGCGCAGGCAGGAACATGTTCGTCGTGTACACCGCCACCGTCCCCACGGCCAACGTGACCGCCATGGTCTCGCCAACGGCACGCGACAGGGCGAGGATGATGCTCGCCAAAATGCCGGAAAGCGACGCTTGAATCATCACGCGGAACGTGGTCTCGATCCTCGTGGCCCCCAGCGCCAAGGACCCTTCTCGCAGTTCGTTGGGTACGGCTCGGAGGGCATCTTCGGACATGGAGGCGACAAGCGGGAGGATCATCACACCGACAACGATGGCCCCGTTGATCGGGTTGAGCACGTTCGGTGGCGCGTCAATCCACCCTCGAGCAAACGCGAATTCACCGAATTCAACGACAAGCGGCCCGATGTAAATGAACGCAAAGAACCCGTAGACCACCGATGGAATACCTGCGAGCAGTTCCAAGGTCGGCTTCACCACGGCCACCAGGCGAGGCGAGGCGTACTCGCTGAGGTAAATGGCGCACCCAACACCGAGCGGGACAGCGATGAAGAGGGCACCAAACGCCACCTGGATGGTGGTGAAGAGCAAACTGTTGACACCGAACGACATGTTGTCGCACAACGAGCGGCGGTCAGCGCACGCCCCTGTGGGCGTCCACTGCGTGGAGAAGAAGAACTCGCCCAACGCACCGCCGTAATTGGTGGTGATGGAAAAGAACAGGACGGTCAGGGAACCGAAGAACAACCCGTACATGACCGACGTGTCGGTGGATTTGGACGAGGGGCTGGAAAGCACCAGGTAAGCGTTCACGGTGCGCTTCCACATGAACCATGGCACCAGCAACACCAGACAAAGCAGGAAGGACTCGACCACCAGCCACAGAATCGCCGTGGCTGCCACCAAACCGTAGACCACCGGTTTGGTGGGCGAGGTGACCAATGCGGGCGCTTTGGACAGGATTTGTGGGCGCTGATTCAGCCCCCACTCCAGGGCAAGGCACGCCAGCAGCACCAGCAATGCGAGACCGCTGGAAGAAGCCAGCCCGGATGCATCCATCTCAGCGGAGAACCAACCGCGCCCGTCGGCGACCTCCGAGAAGAAGGTGGTCGCCTCAAACAGCAGGGTTTGGATGATGCCAAGCGTGATCAGAATGACCGACGTGCTGGTGAAGAACAGGATGTAGCGCGCTCGCTCTTTCGAAATGCGTTCGAGCAGCGAAGGTTCGTCCTCCGCTGCTCGCTTGACTTCGGTTTCGTTGAGCGCCGTCACGGTACCGCCTCACTTGGTTTCCAGGCGCTCGTTCATGAGCATGTTGAGCAGGGCTTCAGCGAAGTTGATGCCGTACGCACAGAGCCTTCGAATCGATTCTGAGATTTGAAACTCACAGAACAAGCGCTCTGCTGATCCTCGTCCGGTCCACAGCTCACTCTCCGATGCTTCGATGGCGGCAATCAGGTCGACCAGTGACGTTTTGGCCTGGTGAATGATGCTCACGTCTTTCGTGTACATGTTGTGCACCAGCGTTTTGAGTTCCTGGGCCCAGGTAGGAATGGTCATCAGTGGCATTTCCGTCGGTTTGGTCCGCACCAATTCGGAATTCTCCTTGACGAGGGTGGCCAATCGGGCAGCGTGGTCGCCCATGCGCTCGAGGACGCGAGCGATGTTGGCGTGCTCAACCGCAGAATACCGGTCAACCTTGAGCCGCTTTTCTACAGACGGACTCTTGATCGCCGAGGCCACCTGACGCTCGACGAGCAGGCGGCGAGCATCGATTTGCCGCTCACGGTCCTGAATGTCGGACAGCAGGTCGACGTCCTCACCCCCCAGCACGGCATACGCATCGTTGACGAGGGTGGAGATGAGGATGTACATGCGATTGATGGACACCTGCAGGCGAAGCTCGGAGGGGTTGAGGATGGAAACAATGCGGATGCTGTTCTCGGTGTCCTCTTCGATTTCCATGCCGCGGGTGTCGCGCAGGAATTCACGGATGTCCTTGCGAACCGAGCGCCCGATGGTGCCGCTGCAGTTGACTTCAATGGTGCTGGTGCCTGTCAAGTACGCCCCGATGAGCAGGTCCACCAAGCCAACCTCCAATGAACAGCAGTCGATGGACACGGTGGTCTTCATGTCCTTTCCTTGGAGGGCGGAGATGCGCAAATCGCCTGAACCCAATTCCTCAATGCTCACGATGTCGCCCTTGTCGAGTTGATTCCCTCGAACCCAGGTCTTTGGGAGGGAGACGATCATGGTTGAACCGCCGGTGAGCTGAAGTTTGCGGAACTCGCCGTCGCTCATGCTCGTCCTGCTCCTATGGTGGATTCCATATGTTCCATGGATAGAGAGTCCCCCTATATACACTATGTATTGGTATATACTTCTCAATATATGTCAATAGACTGTAGGGGTCAGACCCATGGACTACGGAGGGATGGGCATATCAGGAGCAATACACATGAGCCTCAAAAAACACACCAGAACCTGCACCATCGTCCTGACATTGTTGCTCGCCAGTTTGGCGGGTTGCATCGGTGGCGATGATGGCACCGAAGACGAAGTGAAGACCATCAACATCGCTGGCAGCAGCACGGTGTTCCCCGTGGCGAGCGCTTGGGCCCAGGCCTACAGCAGCGCCAACAGCGACTACACCGTCACCGTGGCCGGCGGCGGATCCGGCGCCGGAGCCTCCAAGGTTTGCAGCACCGATGCTGATGCCGTGAACATCGGCGACATGAGCCGCGGCTGGAAGGATTCTGAAGCCACGGTGGGCAGCGACGGTTACACCTACGACTGCGCCAGTTCCGACGTCACTGTCACCCAACTCGTTGTGGCCATCGACGGCCTCTCCGTGGTGATGAAGAACGGTGGAGCAGCCGACCAGTGTGTCACCGACATGGGCGGCCTGTCCATGGCCCAACTCCGCTGGATCTTCTCCGACTGGAGCGAGGAAGACCTCGCCAACCACTCACAAGGCGGCCTGGACATGAGCTCCGTCACGCCCAACAACGACGACGACGGCGTCCGCGAATGGGGCGACCTCCACAACTCTTCGGCCTGCCCCGACCAAGAAATCACGCTGTGGGGCGCCGACTCGGACTCGGGTACCTACGAGTACTTTGGCGAGCAGGTGTTCTGTAAGAATTGCTTCGCCGACGCCGACCCCGTGTCGGAAGGCTTCGACTCGGCCCGTGGCTACCAGAACTCGGCCGACGACAACCAAATCGTCAACGGCCTCACGGGCGACGAGTACGCCATCGGCTACTTCGGCTACGCCTACTACGAGGAGAACGCCAACTCGCTTTCCGTCGCCGCCATCGCCAACAACGATACCCACGGCGTCCAAGACGCTGGCGGGGCCGTGGCTCCCGAAACGAGCACCGTGGCAGACGGCAGCTATGCGCCGTTGTCCCGCTACATCTACATGAACGTCAACAACAACGATTGGGATCTCGTTCGAGGGTTCTTTGACTACGGCTACTCGGAGGCGGGCATGGACCACGTCGCTGACGTGGGCTACGTGCCCCTGCCCGATGCCATGTTGACCGAGATGAAGGCTCGACTCGGCTGATCCTCTCGTTGCTGTACCCTCCTGCAACACCCCCAACACGGGTCGTGCGCACGGTAACCGAGCGCACGGCCCCAACGGGTTGTGAACCTTCATGTATGAACACCTTAAGGGCACAGGCATGAACGCTGGCAGCCTGGACCTCGATGGTGGGACCTTCAAGCTCAACCTTCCCTACACCTGGCAGGGTTGGCTCATCTGGGCTTTCGGTGCACTGATCACGGTCGGCGGTGTCGCTGGCATGCTGTCGGGCGACCCTGCCCTCGGCGCCCTCATCGTGTTTGGGTGCCTGATCATGGCCACGTCGGCCCCCGGTTCCCTGGAGGCGGATTTGCATCGCCTGCGAAAGGAGGCCATGCCCGTTGAAGCCATGGAGCAAAAGGCGCAGGAAAGCGGCCTCTCCATCGACAGCTGGTGGCTGCAACAAACCACCTACGTGCCGACCACGGACCCCAGCGACTGGATCTTGCCCGCACCCGGTTACACAACGTGGAACCACGCCAACCCGTATGTGGCCGACGCAGATGGTGGGCCCATTGCTGAACACCCGCACAAAGTGGGCACGCCTCGTCCGGCCACCTTCTCACTGTTCACAGTTTACGCCCTCATCGCCGTGGGCGGCACGGTCGTGGCCGGCGGTGCGCTGATGGCCCAGGATCCTGAGGGCATGAGTTTCTACCCCGCAGCAGGCATTGCAGGCCTTGGGCTGATCCTCACGCTCGTCGGGTGGTTCCGCGCCAAGATGTTGGGCCAGATGCTCGACACGCCCACTTCGCTGGTGCGCTCCGCACCCGTGGGCCATCCGGAACTGGTCGGTCAAGTCCGCCCCACCGCCCAAGGCGCCCTCCGCGTCGTGGTGGACGGCAACGAGCGCATGGCCATGGACCACATGGTGGGCTACCACTGGGAGTACGAGCAGTACCAATGCCGCACCGTCAAGACCGACGAAGGCACGCGAGAAGAATGCAATTGGGTGACCGTGCGTCAGGAGTCGGGTGGATGCGATTTCTTCCTCCACGACGGCACCGGCGGCATCAAAGTCAACACGACCACATTCAAGCGCCGAAATTACGGCCAGTATCTCAAGCGATGGGACGGCGCGTTTGCCGAAACCTTGGGCAAGCAACTCATGGCACAAGCCGTGGCCGGCGTGCTCGGTGGCGCCAAGGTCAAGAAGCACCGCTGGACCCTCTCTGGGCTTCGCCTTGGGAACCCCGTTTACATCCTCGGCCAGACCGTTCCTCGACAGCAGGCTGAATGGCAGGCCGAAGGACTGGACGGCACCCTGGGCAACAGTTTGCTCGAAGTCAAGGGCGACGAGGATGCCCCCGGCGTGAAATGCATCATCCAGCGCGGCTCCGAGCTGGCCAACGTCGGCCGATCCCGTTCCATGCTCGAAATGCTGGTGCCCCCCATCGTTCTCATGCTGGGGGGATTGGGCCTGTTCGGTCTAGCATGAGTTGCCGCAAGGAGAGAACCGGCCATGGTGACCGAGGACGCCACCCAACAAGCGCACGTGGTGCTCAATCAGGTCGTTGACGGTGGACTCACCTACGCCGTACCCATCTTCCTCGTCTGCCTGTGGTTGTTCATACAGGGTGCTCAGCGACTTCCTGTCACCATCGGCCTGGCTGGCATGTTCGTGGGCTACGGCGCTGCCGATCAACTCTATCCGTCCGTGGCTGAGTTTGGCTACGACATCAACGCCGAACAGTTCAGGTGGGTGGTGGCGTTCTTGGTCGCCGGTGTGTCCATCACCGTGGCTCAAGTCGCGATTCGGTTCCTCGCCGCTGGTTTGGTGTTCTTGGCGGTGACCCGGCTCATCGCAGCAGGCGATGTCTTCGGTATGGATTTGGAAGGCGACCCTTTTCTGTCCGGCCTGCTCACCCTGTTTGCCATCGTGGCCAGCTTTTCCTTCCGCCGGTTGTTGCCGGTGCTGGTGTCCGGCATCATGGCCTCCATTGGCATGATCTTCGCCGTCTATGTGGCGTTGGGCTGGGACATCGCACGTCTCAACGGCACCGATGCGTTTGATGTCTACATCGCCATCCCGCTGGGCTGCGTCAGCGCTTACCTCCAGTACAAAGGGTTCATCAAAAAACGCAAGAAAGACATGCACGAAGACGACGAGGACGACAACTTCTCGTATTGAGGTGAACGATTTCATGGAACAACCCACCGTTGTCATCACCGGCGCCAACCGCGGCATCGGCTTGGAGTTTGTTCGCCAGTGGCTGGAACGCGGCGCGGTGGTTCACGCGACCCACCGAACCACGATGGGTGGGTTGAGCGACCTTGAGCATCCTTTGTTGACGTGCCACCGGGTGGACGTGCGGTCCGAAGAGGACCTCGTCGCCATGTTTGACCGGATTGGAGGACACGTAGATGTCCTCATCAACAATGCTGGCGTTTCAGACGGACGGTGGGGATCGCTGGAAGCCATCGACGTCGATGTGGCGCTCGATGTTCTGGCCGTGAACGCCTTGGCGCCTGTTCGAGTGGTTCAACACGCATCGGCCAAGTTGCGCCGTGGAAGCAAAATCGCCATGATCTCCAGCTTAATGGGGTCCATCGGTGATTGCGAAAGCGGGCGGTCCTACGCATACCGTGCCTCCAAGACCGCCCTGAACATGCTCACCGTGGCGATGAAAGCCGAATTGGCGGAGCGTGGTGTGGCCACCGTGTTGCTCCATCCCGGCTGGGTACAAACCGACATGGGCGGCCCTCACGCACCGGTGAACACTGTGGACAGCGTCGCCGGCATGCTGGCGCGCATTGACGAGCTCACGGTCGCGACCAGCGGCTCGTACCGCTCGTTCGACGGGACGATCTTGCCGTGGTGATCACTCGCAAGCGCTGCACAAACCAGCATAGGTCAAGTGAACCTCGTCCAACAACGACATGCGCTCAACACCTTGTGTGACGAGTGATTCAGGCAACGGCACGTCCCAAAGTTCACCGCACCGTGTGCAGGCGGCGTGGGCGTGCGGCCCCGTGTTGCAGTCGTAACGCGTCTCGCCGTTGTGTTCCACGGCCCGGACGGTGCCCTCCTCCACCAAGCTGGCCAGGTGGCGGTACACCGTGGCCAAACCGATGCCGGTCGGACGAAGCGAGCCGTGGACCTCGGCGGCCGTGGGATGGTCGTGACGGTTCAGCACTTCATCCCGAACGGCCACCTTTTGCCAAGTGGCACGGCGGGCGACGGGTGAATCTTCGCTCATGACGGATCCTCGTGATCGGGTTTCAAGCCAGGTCGAAGCGGTCAGCGTTCATGACCTTGGTCCAAGCAGCGACGAAATCGGCCTTGAATTTGTCCAAGTTGTCGTCCTGTGCATACACCTCAGCCAGGGCGCGCAATTGTGAGTTGCTGCCGAACACGAGATCGGTGCGGGAGGCGCGGCGAACCACTTCACCGGTGGCTCGGTCTTTGGCCTCGTAGGAGTTGCTGCCCGTAGCAGTCCACTTCACGTTCATGTCCAAGAGGACATTGAAGAAATCGTTCGAGAGCTCGTCGTGGTTGTTCGAGAACAAACCGCGGTCGTCGGAGGAGACGCCCAAGGAACGCAGACCACCGACCAGGACCGTCATTTCAGGAGCGGTCAAGCCGAGCAGTTGCGCTTTGTCGAGCATCATTTCTTCGGGGGAAACGGCGAAGTTCTTCTCAAGGTAGTTGCGGAAGCCGTCTGCGACGGGTTCCAGCACCTCAAACGAAGCTGCATCGGTTTGTTCCTCGGTGGCGTCGCCGCGACCGGGGTGGAACGGTACATTGCAACCCGAGGCGTTCTCGATGGCCACGTTACCGGCGAGCACGATGGTGTCGGCCAGACTGGCGCCGTGAGCCTCTGCGAGACCGTTCAACACACCGAGCACCTTGCTCAACTGGTCGGGCTTGTTGGCCTTCCACGTGTTTTGTGGAGCGAGGTTGATGCGAGCACCGTTGGCGCCGCCGCGAACGTCGGAGCCTCGGAAGGTCGAGGCGCTGGCCCATGCCGTTTCCACGAGTTCAGTGGTGGACAAACCCGAGGCAGCAATGGCGCCCTTCAGGGCGTCAAGGTCGTAGCCGGTGGGTCCGGGGGAGACAGGGTCCTGCCAAATGAGGTCCTCTTCGGGAACTTCGGGGCCCAGATATCGAGCCTTGGGGCCCATGTCACGGTGGAGGAGCTTGAACCAAGCGCGTGCAAACGCATTGGCAAACACATCGGGGTTCTCATGGAAGTGCTTGGAGATCTTCCGGTACTCAGGATCTCGAATCATGGCCATGTCAGCCGTGGTCATCATCGTCGGGACCTTCTTGCTGGGGTCCTCAGCGTCTGGAGCCATGTCGGCTTCGTCGGGGCTCTTCGGCGTCCACTGGTGAGCGCCGGCCGGGCTCTTGACGAGTTCCCACTGATCTTCGTACTTGAAGAGCAAATCGAAGTAGCCGTTGTCCCACTGGGTGGGGTTGGCGGTCCAGGCACCTTCGATGCCGCTGGTGATGGTGTCGCGACCGTGTCCCTTACCGTGCGTGCTCATCCAACCGAAGCCCATGTCTTCGATGGCGCCGCCTTCGGGCTCGGGGCCAACGTGAGCGGCGTCTCCGGCACCGTGGGCTTTTCCGAAGGTGTGGCCACCAGCGGTCAAAGCAACGGTTTCTTCGTCGCCCATGGCCATGCGAGCGAAGGTCTCGCGGATGTCCTGAGCGCTGAGCAGCGGGTCGGGGTTGCTGTTGGGGCCCTCAGGGTTGACGTAAATCAAGCCCATCTGAACCGCTGCCAGCGGGTTTTCGAGGTCCTGGCGGGTGTCGCCGTAGCGGTTGTCGCCCAACCACTCGTCTTCGGCGCCCCAGTAGATGTCGGTCTCGGGTGCCCAGATGTCCTCACGGCCGCCGCCGAACCCGAACACAGGCCCGCCCATGGATTCAATCGCCACGTTACCGGCCAAGATGAGAAGGTCGGCCCACGAAATCTTGTTGCCGTACTTCTTCTTGACGGGCCAGAGCAAGCGTCGGGCTTTGTCGAGGTTGCCGTTGTCGGGCCAGCTGTTGAGTGGAGCAAAGCGTTGTGCGCCGGTGCCGCCACCACCACGGCCGTCGCCGGTGCGGTAGGTGCCTGCAGCGTGCCAGGTCATGCGAATGAAGAAGCCGCCGTAGTGTCCGTAGTCGGCCGGCCACCAGTCTTGGCTGTCGGTCATGAGGTCGTGGAGATCCTTCTTCAAGGCAGCGTAATCCAACGAATTAAAGGCATCTTTGTAGCTGAACTCGGCGTCCATGGGGTTGGACTTCCGGTCGTGCTGATGCAGGATGCTCAAATCGAGTTGGTTGGGCCACCAATCGTTGTTGTTTGTTCCGCGGTTGGGTGAGGTGGCGCCGCCGTGCATGACGGGGCACTTGGCATCGGAGTCTCCGAGATGTTGCATGGCCGCAGGTCATGGATGACATATTTAAGATTGAGTTTCATTCTCAATAGAGGAACGGTTATGCGATTTGGTCCGGACGCCAACGCATGGACGGCACGCCGTTGATCACGATGGTGAAATCGCGCGTGTTGAGTGAATGTCCCGAGTTGGACGAGGGTGGGTTGCAGCTCGACCGTACGTTGGGAATGCTGTGTTCCTTCCTCAGCGTGGATGATTTCGTGTCGTTCCTGACCTCGCCGTCCTTCGCCCGCTATGCGCGATCGGCTGAGCCGTGGGTCGTGTTTGAAATCGGCTTGTACACGGACCACACCAAAACACTGGAATTCATCGCATCCACCGACACGAACCGGTTCGTTGACCCGGGCATGACCGGTGTGTTCGCAGACCACGTTGCCGTGTGCCAAACCGGTGATGACATGAAACAAGCCTTGGGGCTGTGGCTGGCCCATGTCACGCTTCAGTAGAAGATGGAACAACAAGTCAACGAACCGTCGGCGGCTCGAATTTCGCTCATGTCAAGGGCGATGACCTCGAGGCCGAGGCCTTCCAGAGTGGACTGAACCGTGGGGTACCCCTCGGCCATCAGCACCTTGCCTCCTGGAAGTCCGATGGTGTTGCAACCGTAGACTTCTTCCTCGGGCATCCACAGCACCTCGCAGCCGTCGGGCAATTCGCCAAAGGCGTGTTCATCGAGGTAACCCTTGGGAGCTAAAATCACGTTGTCGGTTGGCGTCGAGGACACGCTGGTCAAATGGAGGGCGTGCCCAGGAATGTCAATGACGCGCAACTCGTAACCGAGGGTGTCGAGCAAACTTCGCAACGAAGCGATGCCAAGGTCGTTGGTTCGAGTGGACCGTCCCACAAAAAACAGGTCACCCAATCGGATGATGTCCCCTCCGTCCATACGGGCTTCCCCACCCATGTCGCAGGTTTGGACGCCGTCGAGGGCGTCCATCAGGAAATCAGCGATGGGGGGCTGCTCGGCAACCCGACTTGGATGGCCGGGGACAGGGAGCAACATGTACCCGTCGATCACGACGGCTTGATCCTCAACGAACATGCAATCGGGGTGGGCCTCGTCCGCCTCAAGGCAGTGGACGTCAACACCGTTGTCTTCCAACGCATGGATGTAGGCACGATGTTGGGTTCGAGCCAACTCCACGTCGGTTGGGCCCGAACCGAAGTAACGGGCCAACGCCTTGGTGAACGAAAGCGGCACGCCACGAACAAGAGCACGCCGCTTCTGGTCCAACCGCACGGTGGCCATGGTCGCACGGAGAACGGTGCGGTCTTAATCCTTCGCCACTTTCCTGCATTGGGTTTCCGGCGAATGGAAATGGGCGTGGCTGTTGGGGCACCGTTGACTTCAACAACACCAAGGATTTGGGCGTTGTATGGCTTACCTTCGATGCCGAGCAGTGTTGCTCATGACGCTCATGTTGCTGGCGCCTCTCGCCGGATGTTTCGGTGAGGACGCCGACGCCTCCATTGACGAGCGTGCGCTGATGGTGCTCGAAGCCGATGCCCTCCAAGGAGGCATGTGGCAAACCGTCACCCTCGAAGCGAAACAAGACGTCGCGGTGTTCATTCCCTACTTTGTTCAAGACCCCGGCTCCATGCGTGCCCAAAACGGCACGGTGCTGGACCTTGCAAAAGGCGACCAGCTGAGCGTGAACGTGCTGTTCCCTCCTCGAAACGACGATGTGGTGATGTTCCTTGGTGAGGCGGGTCGAACGGCGTGGCCCATTCGCGCCCCTGACGAATCGTGGATGGCATGGCTTGAGGACCGAAGCGGTGGCTCCAGCGTCCAAGCGGTTCCCAATGAAGACGAAGGCGGCGTGTGGCCATGGCTGATTCCCGGCAACAATTCAGGTGGTGACGTGACTGCCATCGTTCTTGAAACCACGCGCCCCGTGCGCGAGGACTTGACCGAAGACGAAGGCGTGGGCGCCAGCGCCGGCTGGGTCAACGGCCGTGATGTGTTTGAATGGGTGGAATTCATCACCGACGACACCCCGTGTGCCACCTGCGGTCCTGACGGGGCGGTTGGCTACCTCGACCGATGGATCGGCAACGCCAATCCTTCCTACGAACACGCCATCACTTACTTTGAAGGTGTCATGCAGGGCTACGGCCTGGACGTCCAAACCCATCGGTTCCAATCCAACACGGCGTGGGCCGTGAACATCTGCGGGTACAAGACGGGCACGGTCTACCCCGACGAATGGTTGGTCTTCGGCGCTCACTTCGACATCGCGCCCCCTGTGGCGTTCACACCTGGCCCCGACATCCCCGGTTACGGCACCCGACACGGTGCCTACGACAACGCCGCCGGGTCCAGCATGGTGCTGTCCACCGCCAGCGTCCTCGCGGAGTTCGATGCCCGACGGACGATGGTGTTCTGCTTGTGGTCCTCGGAAGAAGAAGGGTTGTGGGGTTCGCGCTCCTTTGCTAACGACTTGCCCGACGGCGTGACCGTCAGCAACTACCTCAACCTCGACATGGCCGGCATCAACTACCCCGGCGACTACGCACTTTCAGTGTACCTCGGACCGGACGGCACCGGGGAGGCCATCGATCAGGCCGGCATGTACCACCTTGCCGAATGGATCGGTGCCGATGCGTTCGACCTCGCCTACCAAATGGAGCGCGGACGCGAAGAGTGGTTGGCAGGTGGCGAGAGCCCGCTGTGGCAAAACCAATACGAAGACATGGTGGCCATCTACGAATCGCCCACTGCCCGCAGCGACCACCAATCCTTCCAGGACATCGGTGTCGCCACCTTGGGGTGGAACGGTGTGGTGGACGGCTACCCCTGTTACCACCGCAATTGCGACCAGCTCTCCACGATGGAGGAGTACATGGTGACGGACGATGCAACGGGTGAAGCCAACCTGGTTCATTCGTGGGACATCGTGACGTGGTGGGCCGTTTACGCCTTCCTCCACATGGACCAAACCCCCGTGCCCAACGAACTGTGATCACAGCGTGAGCAGGTGGCGCAGATCCTCGAGGAACAGGTCGAGGACCCAATCGTTGTCGCCCCACCACACGCGCTGCTCGCCGAATCGGTCCACCAAAACGGTGCCTGTTTCATGGTTGATGGTGTAATCGTCGGGGTGGTGGCGAGCGGCGCTGCTGTTGGTGTCTTCAACCGTGAGACCAACGCCAAAATTCAACCAAACGTTCTGCAGGCGCTGCATGGGCTCGCTGTTGGTGTCGTTGTTGGTCACGGTGAGGTGCGTCCACTCGCTGGATGTCCCCGTTTTCCATTCGTGAAGCACCGTGACATTATCCCGCCACGGGTCGACGGTGACCGTCAGGAACGTCGTGCGATTCAATTCGTCACCGGTCAATTGGGATTTGACCCATTTCATGTTGTGCGTGACCACCGGGCAAATGTCAAGACAATTGGTGAACAGGAAAGCAACGACGAGCGTGGTGTTGGCTGCTTCCTCGGCGTAGTTCCATGGCTCGCCTTCGCTGGTGGTGAGGGTGAAGTCGTTGACCTGGACTGAATCGATGGGGTCGCCATGAGGTGTCCACGGTGCTGCAATGTCAGGCCCGGTGCATCCGGCCAGCAGCAAACACAGGGTGACGGCTGCAGTCACGAGCGGTTTGGTCATGGCGTCCCTTCCAAACGGTACGGTTCATCGATGTCCAACTGAACGAGGTAGAGGCCGGTGGAGATGCACGAGGCATACGTGATACCGTCATGATGTTCAACCGCCCACAGGAAGGGCACCCAGCCAAAGTCGTAGAAACTGGAATCCAACGGCGTCCCGTCCTCACCGTGAGGCAGATAGTACGCCACGGTGGCCTCAGCGTGGGTGCCGACGCGGTCGTTCGGGTCCGTGGGTGCCACGAGGGTTTCAACATCCACCACCCACAAACCGGCGTGGTAGTGAGAGATGTAGAGGCGCCCGTCCCAGCCGCCACCGTGGCTTTGATCGGTGGATTCGGTGGTCTCAAAGTGCGTGGTGTCGAGGTTGTGAGGGGAGAACAGGAGCCACTCGTCATCGTTGGGGTGTGCTTCGCAATCGGCCCCATAGCAGTGGTCCTCGGCATACGGAATCTCCCAATCTCGAATCAGGCGAGGAAGGAACCTGAACTGGCCGTCTTCAAGGACGTAATCCGTGGTGTCGATCAGATAGATGATGCCCGTTCCAACGTTGGTGGACAACACCTCCACCGCCGCCGTCACCAGGTGAACGGGTTCGTCCGAGTAACCCACGTGGGACAAATCCACCATCTCAGGATAGGGTTCGGCGTAATGGATGTAGGACACGCGCCCACCGTTTTCGTTGCCCGTGGTCCCGCTGTCGGGTTGGCCGTCCTCATCAAGGTCGAGGAAATCCATCCACTGGCCCACTTCAGGCGCTCGCCACCGGCACAACAGCGGGTTACCTTGGCCGGTTTTGCACAGGGTCGCATGAACGGTGTAGGCTTCGGGTGAATTCACGGGGTGCGGGACGTCGGTCACGTCGCCGATGCGAAGGCCTGCTTCCCAATAACTGCCGTAGACAAAAGTGCGACCAAAACGTGGGTCGGTGGGGTCCTCGCCCGGCCACGTTTGAACCGTCATGTCGTGAATGTAGATCCATCCGCCGCGTGTGGTCGACCAAGCCACCTCGTATTCGCCCACCTTCACAATCGTGTGGCCAAGGCCCGAAGCCGGGACACCGTTGAGGTTACGGGCTGCAGAGCCGTCCAGGTTGAGGTGGGCGATGGTGACACCCCCGCAGGCTTCTCCAATGGAATCGTTGCACTCGCCGTAGTCGGGGTTGGCGATGAACAGGTACCACTCGCCGTCGATCATATGGGTGTAGAGGTTGTGCGGACCGGTGGGGTGGTCGACGTCGTACCAGGAATCGATCCACGTTGGGTTGGTTTTGTCCGTCACATCGATCAAGACCGCCGATACCTGTGAGGGTTCGCTCCATTCGCCCACGTTTGGGTCGGCGTTGCCCGGGTCGACGAGTTGGTTTTGCTGGATGATGTACTCGCGACCGTTGTACTCGAGGTACTTCACGTCGAGCACTTGCGTGTTGGGATCGTTGAACACACCCACCACTTCGGTGTTTTCGGGGTCCGTCACGTCCACGATGTGCATGTCGTTCCAGCCCGCCAAGTAAGCGTACGTGCGGCCGTCGGCCGTGGAAGCCACCTGGACCTCGGCGTTGCCCGGCGTGGTCAAGGGGTTGAAGTCGAGCAGTTCCATGTTGTCGGAGCCGGCCACGTGCTGGCTGGCGTTGCTGTGGTCGTGGCCTTCGCCCTGGAAGAGCGGATCGCCGTTGGCCAACGAGGGGTTGGGTTGGGTTTCACCGGTGGCGTCGCCTTCACCGAGGACGAGGACGGTCACGGAGGAAATCAAAACCAACACGCACAGGGCCAGCGCCGTCTCCTTCCCGCCCATGCGGTACCGTGGCTGTGCCTCCGTTTGGTCTTTATGACGCTGCTTCGTGGACGACCCATGCGCCTCAACGCGTTCCTGGCGGTCGTGTTGTTGCTCGGCCTGGCGGTCGGCCACGCTCAGGCTCATGAACAAAAAACGCTCACGGTGATTGTCAACGACACCGGGGCCATCAACGGCAACGTCTCCGATGCGGCCTTCGTGCAAGGCAACGCCCTCTGGTTTCGCATGGAAGACACGCGCACCAACGCTTCGATCATCGTCCAATTTGACACCGACATGGACGGCACCTACAACGCCAGCGCGGACTACACCAGTTCACAGCTGACCAACACCTGTGAGCTTGACGAAAACGGTTCAAAGGTGGACGGGGAGTGCTTCACATCGACAACGTACGTCGTTCCTGCGAACGCCACGGTGGGCAACCACACGTACTGGATCGTTCAATCCTTCAACGGCACCAACACCACACGCATGTACACCGTCGTGGTTCACGAAGACGTGCACGTGGAGGACGGCCCCACGGCTGGCGACTGTTTTGGTGTGGGCTGTGAAGATGAAAGCGAGGACCAAACCACCGAAACCGGCGCTCAACCTGACGACGGTTCGGACCGTGAGGGTTTGATTGTCGTGCTTGCTCTGTTGGCGACCGTCGGTACGGTGGCG
Organism: Methanobacteriota archaeon; assembly: GCA_038104845.1. Taxonomy (GTDB): domain Archaea; phylum Thermoplasmatota; class Poseidoniia; order Poseidoniales; family Poseidoniaceae; genus Poseidonia. Next base: position 77,699 of record JAYOBJ010000002.1, on the reverse strand, counting down.
CTGTCGGCGTCCATTCTTCAGGAACGGCGAGCGCCCAAGGCGTACCCCTCTGCCATCGAAGAGGAATGATTGGCCTGACCATAGATCTGTCATATCGCTGACGATACGGGGGTTTCGCAATTCACTGCTTGACAATGGCACATTCACCTTATTGATGCAGGTTTAAACCTGCAGTGGTGCTGGAGGAAATCATGCACATTCTGGTGATGACGCGGGTCGTGCCCAGTCATTCCTTCGGTGGCATGCAAAAGCAAACCATGGATTTGTGCGAGGGTTTTCAACAAGCTGGACATAAGGTCACCATCTTCACAACAAGAAGAAAGGACGGCGTTGGGTTTGAAGAACACAAAGGGATTGAGATTCATTTCTTATCCCCTTCAAAACCAGGATATTACGGGCACGGTTGGAAGAAAGCATGCCGAGAAAAAATTCGAAACTTGCATGCCAAAACCCCGATCGACGTCATCCACAGTCAATCGCTGGGCGCCAGTTATGTCATCAACTGGGCAAGGAAAAACGACGTCCCAATTGTATCAACGTGGCACGGAACGAGCCTGACCGAAATCTCAACATTCTTGGCTTCAGCATCGAAGCACCCTCGATATTGGCATTGGTATTTCATCATGCCCTTTCGGATGCTCAAACAGTACCTCACCATGGATTTACCCGTTCGAAGGGCAAGCCGGGTTATGACCCTTGTTTCCCCCACCCTTGAAAAAAACATGAAATTGTTTGTCCAAGATAACGTGGTGACAATCCCCAACGGAATCGCAGTTCCGGAAGCGCAGGCACTTGTAGATCACAACATCATAGAGATGATTTGTTTAGGCAGAATCGAAAAAGAGAAGGGGATGCATTTCGCTGTCCAAGCCGTGTCAAAATTGAACCTGGAGGAGCGTAAAAAAATCCACCTTAACATTGTTGGTGAAGGGCCACACCTCCAATCCATCCGTGACCTTGTCGATCGACTGAATGTGGCGCAATACATCACCTGTCATGGACGGTTGAATGATGAGGACCTCGATGCCCTCTTCCATCGATGCCAAGTTCACATCATGCCCACCACCCGGCAAGAAGGTCTACCGCTCACCATCTTGGAAGGCATGTCGTATGGTTTAACCACGATTGCTTCGGACATCGGAGGGATTTCTGGTGTTATCACCCATGGATTCGATGGATTTCTCACCCAACCAGCCAATCTTGGAGAATTGGCGAGGGAACTCACCAACGTCATACACGATGATGAGCTTCGAAGGACAACAGGTCAAAATGCCCGGAGAACCATCATAAAAAAATATTCAAAAGAACGAATGGTAAATGACACCCTTCATGAAATAATCAGTGTGGTGAAACCTTGAGTGAAATCCGAGAACAGTTCGCAGCCAGAATCAATCCCGTTTCAATCAACATTGAAACGCTTGAATTTCTCGGTGAACTGGTTCGTCAACAAACCATAGAACGTGTCCTTGAATTTGGTAGTGGGGTATCGACTGAGTTTTGGTCGGAGCACACCCCGAATGCGCATGTCATTTCATTTGAAAATTCAAGGCGGTATGCGAAGATCACGCGGTCAAGGATTCGCAAAAGTGCAAACAACACCGTCGTCAAGTTTGCTCCCTTGCGACGGATGAAATTGTTTGGGCTCCATTACATCAGCTATAAGATTGGATCGTTTCTTGAAAAAAATGCGCCGAAGAAGCCCTTCGATCTTGTTTTGATCGACGGCCCCCCCGGCTACCTCTACGCGAGAGAAGCGACCTTGTTCCAAGCATTGCCGTACATTGACGAGCACACGACCATCGTTTTGGATGATGCTGAAAGGCCCATCGAAAAACAGACCGTTGAGAGGTGGGGGGAACTGTTTGAGATGAAGGAACTCACCTACCACTCGATGGGAAAGAAAAAAATTGCTGTTTTTTCAATTGACCCAGTTCCAAGGGCTGCTCAATTGCCAGAAATGAACGTCCATACCCGTTCCAACATGCGAAAATTGTTCTTCACCTTTCACAAGAGGAACATCATGCACAACCTATGGCTGCTCAAAATGAGAGTCCTGAACAAAGAGCCATTTCCGGATCAAAAAATGAATCAAAGCGATGAATGAATAAATGAAACTTCATGGCCGTTTTCTGAAACGTGGAAAATTTGGTACCCTGCTTCATTGAGAGCTCTGACTGAATTTTTTGTCGCACGAACCTGAATTTCACCAAAATGATGGTGAAATTCAACCAAAATTTGGCCTACCTTGATGCCATGTTGACATATCTCATCCAAAACAGCATATTCCGAACCTTCGATATCCATTTTGATGAGGTCAATGGAGTCGTGCCCAAGTTGCTTCATGACCGAAGTGAGCGTTTTCATTTCTACCTCTATGCTTTGGCCGGATGACTCTTTTCTTTTTTCCGTCGAGTGAGAGATATGCTCTGGGTCGTTGGGGGCATGGAATATTTGTGTTCCGTCAAGGTTGGAAATCCCAAATTTATGAAGTTTGAATTGTTTGGGCAGTTCAAGCTTTTCAAGGAAGTCAATGGATTTGGGCGTGGGATCGAAACCGTGGACCTGCAATCCATGTTCTTCGATGAGTTCCGTATCAAATGTGATGTCATACCCGAGGCCAACAGAATAGACAGTGCTGTTGTTGTTCAATTTGTTCAGAGCAACGCAATGCCCACCGTATTCGCTCCCATACGTCTTTTTTGGTATGTGAACCTGGTTTTTTTGAAAAAATTCATAACCAAGAGCACATCGAATTTTAAATAAAATTGCTCTTGTTGGTCTGACTTTGTTCAATTGGTTCATTGTAAAATTGCCAACACGCGTTGAAAATGGTGGTTTCTTCATTGGAACACACCACTAAACCATGCCGGACCAATCGAACTTCTTGCTTAAATCCGTCAACCGAATGCAAGGATTGGCTTGTTGGAATTCCTTGAGTTGAACATAATTGACCCATGTGTAATTTTCTGATTCTTCTTCATAAATCGAGTGGAAGCCTTGTTTGATTTCTGTGAGAAGTGGTTCATCCACGTCATACGTTGACCAAGGCTCCCCCCATCTGTTGGTTTCTGGAGAAATGATCGGCGGGAATTCATGATACACCGTGATGAGCTCTTGACAGTATTGTTTGATGGGCAATCCCGGTAAAAGCGTTCTCGATTCCGTGGGGTGAAAGGCTTTTTTCAGTGAAAAGCAGTCTCCCTTGCCCGGTGGATAATTGTCTTCAAACATCAGGTGTTGGAAACCAAGTTGTGCACAATGGATGATTCTCTGAAGAGCATTTTGATGGTCATCGAAAAAACAGAACGTTGATTTTGGATCGATTCGGCTCCAATCAATTTTGGTAAAATCTTTTTTGAAATACGTCGCTTTCGATGATGTGTAACCCTTCTTGTAGTGCGTCGCAGGGTCGATGCAATACAGATCTGCATTTGGCGCAGCCTGTTCAAACATCCACGTGCTCTGCCCATACCAGATTCCACTTTCTATGATCGTTTTTGGTTGCAACGATTTTGCAACAAACCAAGCGTAAAACATCTGAGCCGCTTTCATGCCACCACGATTATCCTTGATTGGACGGCGTTCGTAAATCTTGGAGAACTCTTCAAGGGCTCCCAACAGGTCATCCCTTGACCAAGGTATTGTTCCGATTGTGTGGGTCTTCATAGCCATCGACTCAAAGCGTTTTCAATCCATCAACCGAATCCTGCAACCTTTCTCGTTGTTCATCATCAAGGTACGGCAAGAAGGGGTCTTCATCTTCAACGATGTTTTGCCACCCCGACATGGTTCGAGCAAAAATCTCTGTATCAATGTTCCACTTGAGCCATCGATCGACAAAATCGCAATGCCTCATCGCCTCTTCATCATCCGATGCAATTTTTCGCAAGAGAATGTTCGTTTGGATGAGGATCACCGCAAAATTTGGGCTCATCTGGTACGTTTGAAAGGGGTTCCTTTCACCAACAATGGTCATGTGCTCACGCCACAGGCCAAAGGTGACGTCGTAAATCAAGCCCACCATCAGCACCACAACCATGACTGAAGCGCCAATTCCCAATAACCCCCAATAGGTGATCGAAAGTCCTGCAAATGTCGCACCGTCCTCGAATCGCCAGTTGACGTAGGGCCAAATAAGGAGCGTAAGCGTAGTGACCCAGAACGCCATGGAAATGATGGTTTGGCTTTGTTGAACACGCCAATATTGGCGCATGAACCACTTCTTAAATCCAAAATTTGAGCTCTCGCTGTTTGCTGCGTCAGCTCCCATCATTGTCCCCATGAGCGATGGCGTTTAGAATCTATCCGAACAGCTTTGCAAATTGAATCCACCCATTCAAAATTGCACCGCAATGTCCGTGAGGTGATGGTGTATAGCAGTCGGTCCGAGGTTCATTTTGACGAATGAAGCGCATGAACCATCTAGACGTATCCAACACAATTGAATACGATTTTGTTCAACACAGGTGAGGAGGACTTGAGAAGGTGAACCACCACGCCAACCCATGGCGGGCCACCGTGGACTGCAGGCCATCGTGATGATGCTGTTGATGTGCTTGGCGCCGTTGAGCGGATGCTTTGGTGAAAACGAGGACGATGGCGTCATCGCCCCCGACGCCATCGTGATCACCCCCGCCACACTTGCCGGTGGCGAGTTTCAGGGCGTGACCTTCGCCGCCGAACGCGACCTCAGCGTGTACGTGCCTTACTTGTTCATCGACGAAGGCACCGGATTTGTTCAGAACTCCACCGTGCTGCAGCTTGAGCGGGGGGACAGCGTCCAACTCAACCTCTTAGCGCCCCCGCGCACCACCACCGCCGTCTTCCAACTTGGCGAATACGGGCGCACGGCCTTCCCCATTCGCAACGTCGACGAATCCTGGGCCACGTGGTACCTGCGTGACGGTTACGACGACCAGCGCTCGGTCGTCGTCAACACCGAAGAGGGTGAAGGCAACAACACGCACCCGTTCATGGAGGTGGACAACCGAACGGCTGTTATCACCTCAACGCCGGTGCTGGTGAACATTGAGCGGATGCAAGCGGCGGCCTACGATGTGTCGGAAGGCTCGCGCCACTCCACCGGTGTGGTCGACGGCCGGACCACCTACAACTACCTCCACATGCTCACCGATCAGACCGTTGATTTGACCGATGCTGCTGACGGTGCACAGGGCTTCCTCGACCGATGGGCCGGGCAGGGAAACGCAGCCTTTGAGGACGGCGCCCAGTACCTCATTGGGACCTTGGAGTCTTTCGGTTTGGACGTGGACGTCCAGCGCTACGAATTCACCGACGCTCTTGGCAATCAAAACCCAGAATCGTACAACATCTGCGGCTTCCGAACGGGGAGCGTCTACCCCGATGAATGGATGGTGTTTGGTGCTCACTTCGACGTGGCTCCCCCCGCCAACGCGTTGCTCGCCGACCCGCACATCACGGGCACCCGGACGTACGGAACCCGGGTCGGGGCGTACGACAACACCGCTGGAACCAGCATGGTGCTCACGGTGGCTGAAGCCATGGCCGACTTCGACACGCGTCGCACCATGGTGTTCTGCTTCTGGTCGGGCGAGGAAGGCGGTAAACGCGGTTCAGACTACTGGACCGAATACTACGTCGCTGAAGGCAACCCCCAAGTCACGGTGACGAATTACATCAATTTGGACATGGCCGGTGTTAATTGGCCCGGCGGTGGCGGCGCACCACACGGCGATCCCGACCCTGCCATTGATGAAGACGGGTACCCCAAGGACGACGAAGTGTGGCCCATGCGCGTGTACATCGGCCCCAGCCTTGACCACGACGTCATGAACCAACCCGGCATGGTTGGACTCGCTCAGTGGATCGGATCAGATGCCATCGGCATCGAGGAACAAATGTCCACGCTGCTTGGCGACGGGCACGAAGCCGCCACCTGGAAAGTCGACGATTGGCTGGAAAAGGACCGCCCGGAGATCATCGTCTACGAGGACACCACCGCACGGTCCGACCATTCCACCTTCCAGGACAACCTCGGTACCGTCACCATCGGTTTCGGCGGGTTGGTGGACGGGTATTGGTGCTACCACCAGACGTGCGACACCCTTGAGGAGATGGAAGCCTGGATGGACACCACCGGCAAGGATTACGGCGAAGAACACAGCGGGACGAGCAACCTTGTCGACGCCCTGGACACCATCACGTGGTGGGCTGCGTTCTGCTTCTACCACCTCGATGAGGAGCCCGTCCTCAACGCTTACCTCTGAGTTCGAAACGAGCACGATGAAGCGATCACGTTCGTTCAATGGGACAAACGGGCCGTGGACCGCAGCAATCCATGGGTGGACGACCTAACGAACCAGGTTTGAGATTGGTTCAGCCACCGTGGCGAGCAAGGTGGTGGGCGACCAGTAGCCCAACACCATGGTGAACACGGGCACGGCAAAGATCAACAGCACGACGAAGAACGCACTTTCGTTCCAATCCCTGACCTTCAGTCCATCGAGCGGGCCGAACGGCAACATGTTGAACAAACCCAGCACCAGGTTGGCACCCAACCAGTAGATCCCGCAATCGATGAGCATGCTCTGCCAGACCAGTCGCCCATCGTGGAAATACGTGCGCTCTGCCAGTGCTGCGGCCGGTGCATCGAAGGCGCCGGACAGCCCCAGAACCAAACCCCACAACGGGATGCCGACGATGAACAAACCAAGGTTGGTCAACGGGCCCGCAACGGCAATGTGTCCATTTTGACGGCGACTGACCAGTCCTGCCACCATCACGGCACCGGGGGCCATGAACAGGAAGCCGAGCAGCAACGACAGCACAATGCCGAACTGCAGCCCTTTCGGGTCGGCGCGGAATTCAGCCCAACAACCGTTGCGCTTGGCCACCAGTTTGTGCCCGATCTCGTGAAAAAGGAACGCTGGGCCGATGGCGACGAACATCACGGGCATCGACAAAAGCAGCATCACGACCCACGTTGACGTCCCGTACAGCGCAAGGCCGCCCAAACCCCCCACCGCCATGAACCCGAGCGCCAACGTGAAGGCGCCCATAGCCAACCGAAGGTGTTCCTTTTCGACATCGCTGAAGTGCCAGAGTTTGCCTTGATGGTGGGTGGGTTGCTGCCATGTTTCTTGTCCAAAAAACTGCGCCATGGCTGCGGCAAAGGCCGGGGGAGCATCGATGTGAACGGTCCCGTCCCGGTCCACGTGCTGGTGCACCCGGTGCACCGTTCGCTGGGACGTTGAGCGAAACCCACTGAAAGGGTCATCGTCAAGGGCATCGGCACGCGGGTCCCGTCGCCCCATGAAGCCAGCAACGGACGGTCAATCTTGAATCCTCGTGTCCGAGGGTTCATGTGGTCGACGGGCGTGGTGCGCATCGGTCACCGTGTCCATGCCGCGCAAAGCCATGCACGAACTGGGGTTCCAAGCTTGCTGCTTGTGGTGCGATGCCCCCGACACCGGTGCCCAGCAGCGATGCGGTGCTTGCATCCGCCACCACCGAACGGTCCGAGAGCGCCTGGCTGCCCGGCCAGCGGACGACCCGCTGGGTCAATTGGCCAAGGAGATCATGGCCATGGCGGCCGTTCCACACCGCCACGATCATGACGAGGTGCACGGGCCGACCCTGATGGAACAGCAACGCCGTGCTCACGCCCTTAACCCGACTGCTCCAATGCCAACTCAAGACGATGTGATGGCGGTGTTCGACCGTTTCAAGAATCAAAAGAAGACCAACGTGATTCGTGACATCGCCAACCAAACCTCGCCGCACCGTACACTTGCATCGTCGGAGGACGCGATTCGACTCGGCGAGGGCATGTTCGCTCTGGACCCATCGCACCTCGAGCAGTACGGTGCTCGAACGGTCCCCAGTCAACCGATTGCTCCCGTGGACCGAAGTCCTCGCACAGGTGAGGACACCGGCCTGACCGACCGCATTCAAGTGGCTTCGGACACACCGAAAGGGTTGGACGACGACGCCGTTGAAATCTTGGAAGCCATCGAAGTCCGTCAACGTCAAGGCAAACGAGAGGCGTTGAAGCAAGCGCTCAAGGACGCCAAGACCCTGGTGGATGACGATCTGGACTTTTGATCACACCACATCGTGGATGGGCAGGCGGGGCGCGAGTGCGTCACCGAGGGTGTAGCTCAACCGTTGCGTTCCTTTACCTTTCGACTTCTTGCCAATCACCGACATGTGACCCAATTCTTCGAGATTCAACACGTGGGTTCCTGCACACGGACACATGTCGACGCGGTCGCCGATTTGGACAACACGAAGCTCCTGAACATGCGCAGGAAGCAAGTCCATGTTGGTGCGGTCGGCTGGCATGATGGCGTTCATGGCATCCCGTGTCATGACTGAGTCGGTGACGGGGAGGCGTTCGTCGATCTTTTGGTTGACCGCATCGGTCAACGCTTCCAACATCGCATCATCGAACGCAATGGGGTTGAAATCGATGCGTGACCGGTCGGCATGAATTTGGTTGCCAACGGTTCGGGCACCCCCAAACATTTCGTAGACCGTACCGCTGATGAGGTGTTGAGCGGTGTGCATGCGCATGTGGGCGTAGCGTTGCCCCCAATTCAGCCGCCCCACCACGTCGTCACCCACTTCCAATTGATGGCCTGAGCCAACGGTGTGGTGCACCTCGTTGCGCCCTCGAACTTCTGTTACATCCAAGGCTCCGTTGGGACCTTCAAGGGTTCCTGTGTCCCAGTGTTGGCCGCCGCCCAACGGGTAAAACAAACTCCGATCGAGAACAACTCGGGTGTCGTCAACCGATGTGACGGTCGCTGCAAACGCCGTTCGGTAACCGTCTTCGAGGTGATTCAGGTACAACCGTTCGGTCACGCTGACCCCACCCTCATGCTTCTACGGGTTCACTCAAATGACCGAAATCCTCGATGAGGTTGGCGTTGGTTTCGGACGATGCATCGATCACAATGGCTGGCGTTTTCCAGGCCACAGCCAAGGCCACGGTGGAACGCCACAGGGCTCGGAAGAAGCCCACTTCTTCGTATTCCCAACCACGTTCTTCGGCGTATTGCTTGACGATGGGCGCGGCTTTGGGCAAGTTGAAATGCGAGAGTGCTGGAAGGAGGTGGTGTTCGATTTGGTAGTCCAGTCCAACGAAGAAAAACGAACCCACTGGGCCAAGTTTCACCCGGCGTCCGGTTTCGATTTGTAGGCGCCAGTTTTCATCGTATTCCGTCACCGTCGGACGTCCTGCGTGACCAACGATGAATATGGCCGTCAGGTAAACGCCCACGGCAGCCCACAGCAGCACGTAGAACCCAACCACCAATTGCCATGCAAGGCCGAGCATGATGGGGAGGGCCAGCCAGAGGAAGAAGTGAGCCAAAATGAGCGACGTGTCCAGCAACCACATCTTGGAAAATCGATTTTTCTTGGCTTTGAACGGTGCTGTCACGATGTACTTCAGTCCATCATAACGCATCAAGTGCCCGACCAACGGCGTGATGACCGGCCAAAACACATACGCCTGCAGGTACTTTTGGAAGAATTGCCGTGGCTTGCTGCTCGTGTCGTATTCTTCTTTCGAGAACGTCAAAGGCCACGAGTGGATATCGGGGTCTCGGCCAACGACATTGGGGTGCGCATGGTGCTGAACGTTGTGCTTGTTACGCCAATATTCCATGGAAAGACCGGAAAACAACGGGAACGCCAGCGCTGCAAGCGAAAGGTTGCCGGTTTTCGACTTGCATGCTGAAGAATGAACGCCTTCGTGACCGATCATGGCCACCGTTGTCGTCAACAGAGCGGTCACGGGCAAGAGGACCAAGCCGATTTTGAGCGGGAGGGTGATGTGTGCGGTGTACAGCCCACCAAGGATCCCCAAGAGGATGATGATTTTGGTCCAAGATTTGGCCGTTGGTTTGTCGAGCAGACCTTTTTCTTGCAATTGTTTCCGAAGATTCGCCATTGGATGTGCTGCCATGAACTTGACCTCCTTTGGGTTCTCAGTTCAACGCACGCCGTTCTGCATATCAAAGTGGTGTTTGGTCGCACACTAAATGCGGTCAAATGCAATGGTATTGTGGGCGATGCAAGCGAGGTGGTGAGCACCATCGAACGACCACAGCGTTGAATCCTCCGGAAGTTGACCGTTCATCCGCTCCAAGGCGCCGTGCGTTGGTGTCCACGATGGGGTTTGCTGCCACCAAACCTCAGAGGTGCCATCCGCCCGGTGCGCGGTCAGAGTGGCCGATGGGGCGTTGACCGATTCTTCTGTCAACACTACCATGCCAAGGGCGTCCACCATGGTCGGTCGATTCCAATGTGCGGTGTGAGCTGCGTGAAGCATGTGCTGCGTTGAACCGGGCCCGTTGACTCCGTACCGCATGTCAACGACGCTATTGGCATGAAGAACGTCATCGCCCAGCGATGTCACCAGGTGTAGACACACACCATCGTCGGTCATGGCAGAGTCGACAATGCGTGCCCGTGTGCGTACATCAACGCCGCGCTGCGTGAGCTCGATCACCAGCAATTTACACACCCATTCCCATCGACACCCAAAAGCATCGATTGATGGGGTGTGCTGAAGTTGGAGGACATGCTGATGTCGCGGTGGGATAAATTCACTCAGCAACTCAAGATCGTGAACAAGACCTGGGTGACGAACAGGCATGCCCACTTCAGCTTCTTGTTCAACGATGATCACATTGTGCTCTGCTGAAAGTCGGTGTGCCAACACCATGGAGGCAACGTTCGAACCCACCAAAACGATGTTCACTAAGATCACCATGATTCAAACAACAGTGCTTCAACAGGACACGATGGAATGCAGAGCTCACAATGCGAGCAGTTGGGTTCATCCACCACAGCTATGCGTTGGTCGAGCGTGAGCACGTCCAGTGGACACAGTGCAATGCATGCACCGCATCCAAAACAACGATCTTCATTCACGACGAAGATTTCGTTTGGACGTCGTCCCATGATGTTCACGAACACAACCATCATTTTGGACTCTTTGTTGTCAAATGGAAACGTTGTTGCTGTTTATCGTTGATGAATGCATCACCGTTGGAGGACCCCTTGATGACCAGTGGAACACATTGAAGCGATCGCCCGATGGAAATGAAAAAGAGAATGAAGAAATGGAAATGAAAAAGTCATGTGAAGTGTGTCGCGACAAGGATATAATCATTCACATCAACAATTCAAACCATTCAAAGGGTGGGCACTCAATTTCTCTCTCCAGTGGAAACAGAGGGGTTGGACCCACATGTTCTTGATGGGTAAGATTCACCTCAGGTCATGGTCCTCTATTCACCAGGGCGCACTTCGTCATACCCGGAACATCCACCCACCTCTGGATTGCGCTTCCACTGCCTCGGCGGTGGGGACGAGGTGGGCAACGTCGGTATTGTGTTGGAGGATTCAAACGGGACTCGGTTGTTGCTTGATTACGGTCTTGCGCCGACCTCTCCACCTCGTTATCCAGCTGAGGCACCGTATGTTGGCCATGCAGTGATCACCCATTCACACATCGATCACCTCGGTATGGCGCCCTGGTTGTGTGCAAACCACCAAACAACGCTTCACGGAACAGCACTGACAGCTTCACTCTCGGACATGATGTGGCGAGATTGTTACAAAGTCAGTTCCATTGAACGCTATCCGCTTGCGTGGGACAAGCGTGACATCGAGACAGCACTTGACGCATGGGAAACCCATGAATTCAATGAACCTTGGAATCTGGATTCATGGTCGTTGCAATTGCTTCCAGCCGGACACATACCTGGTGCTGCCATGCTTCACATCAGCACACCGTCGCACACCGTGCTGCTCACGGGTGATTTCGACACGCGAGATTCACCATTGGTGAACGGAGCTCAACCAGTTAAAGCCGATGTGTTGTTTGTGGAAGGAACGTACGGTGGTCGTGATCACCCGCCGAAAGAAGAGGAAGTCAAGCGGTTCATCGATGCTGTCCAATCGGTGGTTGACCGTGGTGGGACGGTTCTGATTCCAGCATTTGCCAACGGACGAACCCAAGACGTCGTGATGTTGTTGCACCGTCATTTACCCCATCTGGACGTGCATGTCGACGGTATGGGCAAACGGGTGGCACGTCTTCAGCAGGACCACAGCGATGTCCTCAGGGACGGTGAGGAACTGGCGGCTGCCTGGAAATGGTGCAAGCGAGTGGGGAGTAAATCCGACAAGAAGAAAGCGTTGAACGCCGATGTGATCGTCACCACATCTGGAATGCTGGAAGGAGGCCCGTCGTTGTGGTACCTGAATCGGTTGCGTCACGATGAACGCAATGCGGTGTTCTTCACCGGTTATCAGGCTCGGGATACCGGTGGTCGCTCCCTTATCGAACACGGTCGTTTGAACATTTACGGCAACGCAACGGACATTCCGTTGAAGTGGCAGCAATTTTCCTTTTCAACGCACGCTGGCCATCAAGAAATTGTTGATTTTGCTCGGGCTTGCGAAGCCAAACACGTGGTGGTTTACCACACCGACGCCACCCACGCCCGTCCGCCACTCGTCGTGGACTTGGAGGCGGCAGGCCACATCGTGCACCAACCCGAAAACGGCGTGTCCTACATCATTGAATGATGAATGAAAGCGAAGCGATTGAATACAACCACATCCACCGGAGAGCGATACACATGGCTGCGAAACGTCCTGCAGGTGGCAAACCTCGAAAGCGAAAGCGCAAGATGCGTCTGTCGCTCAAGCAGTCAAAACTCAAGAACGAGGACAAGTACACCGACGCCTTGGGTTGGTCTCAAGACGTGGGACGCACACTCAATGCGCCGGAAGCACCCAAAGCGCCAGACACCCTCAAGGTCCAGTGCGACATGTGCGGTTCCATGCTCAAAATCCCGAAACCCAAGCGATCGAAGTACAGCGTGACGTGCAGTTATCCTGAATGCGGCCACGTGATGAAGTTTGATTGAGGCGCGTGCAGCATTGGTCACCCTTTTGGTGACCTCGGTGAGTTTTTCGGGTTGCCTCGCGGGAGATGTCGATTCAGAATCAGCCGATTTGCGATTGGCCACGACCACCTCCATGAGGGATTCAGGCCTCCTTGACGTCCTCCTCGCCGAGTTCACGGCGTTGACCAATCACTCGGTTGAGTACGTGGCCGTTGGCACCGGTGCTGCTCTTCGGCTTGGGGAGCAAGGCGATGTGGACGCCCTCATCGTGCATGCTCCCGACCGGGAAACAGCGTTCATTGAAGCCGGTCACGGAACGGAACGTACACATGTGGCATGGAACGCCTTCGTTCTTCTGTCGCCTGCAATGAACGCCACATCGTTGGACGAAGCGTTCCTTGACATTCTCAACAACGAGCGGTGTTTTGTTTCACGCGGCGATTTTTCAGGCACTCATGAGAAAGAACAAGCCATTTGGCGACGGCTCGCCACCACCCACCGGGTTGATTTGGTCGAGGACCACAACGGGCTGCATCCCGATGGCGACTGGTACCGCTCCATCGGCCAAGGGATGGGAGCGGCGATCAACATGGCCGACGAAAAGCAATGCAGCACCCTGTCCGATTGGGGCACTGCGTTGAACTTTCAATCGCAGATCGATTTGAATCGGTACACCTTCAACGACACCCTGCTCCACAACCCGTACTCCTACATTCCCATCAGCGGGGTTGACCATCCTGCTGTAAATGCGTTCAAAATGTACCTGCTCAACGAAGGCCGCGACACCATCGCCTCGTACACGATTGAGGGCGAGCCCGCCTTCTTTTTGCCCGATCAACCGTGAGCCATGATGTCGTTCACGAGCGGATGGTCGGCTGGCAACCTCTGTCCCTGATGAAGCACCACAATGGACGTAGCGAGGCGTTTGGCCTGGAGCATGTTGTGGGTCACCATCACCACACATCCCCCCGCATCCTTCATGCGCAACAATTCCCGTTCCACAGTTTGTGTGTGCTTTAATCCGAGGTTGGATGTACCCTCATCCAGCAAAAGCAAACGGGGGTGCAAACCCATGTGCCGCGCCAATGCTGCGCGTTGTCGCTCACCCCCGGACAAGGTCAACGTGCTGGCGTGTTCGACCTTCTGCAGGTCAAAGACGTTGAGAAAATACGCTCCTGAAGCCGGGACCTCAGCAAAACTCGACGACGCCAACCCGATTTCATCTGCCACGGTGCTTGTGAGCGGGCTGGCGTGCTGCGGTAAGTACACAGTTTCAAACGGTCCAGTCGACCGTTCAAGGTCTTCAAGGCCTGCCAACGCCCTCAATAAGGTGGTTTTCCCAGCACCCGATTCACCAACGATGGCCACGATGGTTCCAGGACTGAGCTCAATGTCCACATCGGTCAACAACGGGGTAGCGTTCTTTGTGACGTTGACTGTGATGCGTTCGTGGTTGCGGAATTCAGGGTACATGACCGGTGCTTCACCCTTCACCGCCGAAGGGGCCGTGGGCCGCCAATCGCGAACAAATGAAGCCAAACCAACCAACACCAGCGACATCAGCAGCAAGAATCCCCCGAGAACCATGGCTTCGTCGAGATTGCCCTTGGACGTTTCCAGAACAATGCTGGTGGTCATCACTCGGGTTTTACCAGCGATGTTTCCGCCCACCATGATCACGGCCCCCACTTCAGCCACGGCACGCCCGAAGGCCAAAACAACCGCATGGTACACGCCGTACCGAGCCAAACGAACTTCTTGCCAAAACCGCTGACGAGGAGAGAACCCGAACGTCTGCAGCACGTCACCCACATCCCGGTCCACTTTGGCAAACGCCGCCCACGCCCCACCCCACACCAACGGGAGAATGAGCACGGTTTGAGCGAGCACCATCGCTTCCACGGTGAAGAGAAGATCGAGTTGACCCAAAGGCCCCGCACGGCTCAGCATGGCGTACATCACCACGCCGACGACCACCGGAGGCAGACCGTAGAGCGCTGTGACGATGGTGCGAAGCGTACGAAACATCGGTGCATGCTGTCGGGCGCACCATGCTCCAAGCGGTACACCGATGAGGGCAGCCAGCAACGTTGCTGGGCCGCTCGTCAGCAGGGTGGTGACGATGGCCTCAGCGAGGGTGTCACCGTTGACCATGGTGCTTCATGGAAGCGCGACCCATCATCTTAACGACCACCCACATTTTGAAACACCACGACGCCATGGAACGGTCCATGGAAGGCGTGCCTTATTTTGTGACGCTGGACGAAGCGTTGGCATTGGTCCACGAGCATCCAATGAAGCTCGGCGTTGAGCGCGTTCCCCTCGATGAAGCCCACGGTCGACACCTCAGCGTAGATTTGCCAAGTTTGGTGGACGATCCAGCATTTGACAACTCGGCCATGGACGGGTTCGCCTGCCATCACGACCCCGACGTCGAATACCCTCGCACGGTGAAGGTGGGAGGGACGGTGGCAGCTTCGAAGGTCGATGGTGACATGACGGTGGCACCCGGCGAGGCGGTTCGCATCATGACCGGTGCACCCATGCCGCCTGGGACATCGGCCATGCTGCCCATCGAGCGGTGCGAGGTGGATGAAGCGGCGGGAACCGTCACCTTCCTCGATCCCCCGAAACCTCACTTTGTACGAAAGCGAGGGGAAAACCTCCGCGCTGGCTCCGTGGCGCTTCATCGAGGGGCCCACATGACCCCAGCGCGCGTCGGGTTGTGCGCCACCATGGGTTACGACACCGTACCGGTTTGGCAGCGGGCGCGGGTCGCCATCGTGTCCACCGGCGATGAATTGGTCCCACCAGGCACGGAACTCGAACCGGGGGAAATCTACGAGTCAAATTCGTACGGGCTGGCCGGATTGGTGGCTTGGACCGGCCACACGCCCGTTCGGTTTTCGGCTGTCAGCGACACAGAAGATGCACTCAGGGATGCGTTAAACGAAGCCGCCGCCACCTGCGACCTTGTGTTGACCTCCGGCGGGGTGTCCATGGGCGAGTTTGACCTTGTTCGTGCACTGATGGAACGCGAAGGGAACATGAAATTCTGGCGGGTGAAAATTCGTCCGGGGTCACCTCCATTGTTCGGGACTTGGAACGGCACACCCCTGTTCGGCCTGCCGGGCAACCCGGTGTCCAGCCACGTGGTGTTCCGTCTGCTGGTGGCCCCGTTCCTGCGCCACGCCACCGGCGCCGACGGCCCCGTGGAGTGGCGCGTCCGCGCTCAATTGTGCGACCGGGTCAAGTCCACCAGCGATTGCTTAACCTTGCGTCGCGTCACATTGATGTCAACGCCCGAGGGGTTGATGGCCCGCCAACCGCGCCATCAAGGGTCGGGCAACCTCGAGAGTTTGGCCAGTGCTGATGCGCTGACATTGCTGCAACCCGGTCAAAGCGGCGAGGTGGGCGAATGGATCGATGTGATGGTGCTTCAGGGGTGAGATCATGGACCGCTGGACCGCCTCCAAATCATCGACGCTTTTGGAAGCGTTGCAAGCGCACTACACCGCCTCATCAGCCAACAAACTGAGAAAAATGCTGGCCGCATCAAGGGTGCACGTCAACGACCAGGTGCATCACCGAGCAAAACACAGCGTGCAGCCCGGGGACACCGTACAGGTGTCCAGCAGAGCCGCATCCACGAGTCCGACAACCGCGTCAGCCAAATCGTCGGTCGACCCGCGTTTGACCGTCCTCCACGAAGACGACGCGCTCTTGGTCGTCGCCAAACCGCATCTCGTGCTGTCCGTCGCCACCGACCGACTTGAGGCCGACACCCTGCACAGTTGGTGCGTTGACCTTGTACAAGAACAGGACAGCAACGGTTGGGCCTACATCGTTCATCGTCTTGATCGCGAGACATCGGGCGTGATGGTCTTGGCCAAGTCCAAGCAAGCGAAAGCGCACCTCCAAGAGCAATTTGCGGCGCGAGACGTCCACCGAATCTATGTCGCACAGGTCGAAGGCACCCCCGTCCCTAACCAAGGTACGGTGCGAACATGGCTGATGGAGGACAAACACCTCAACGTGAAGGCGGTCAACCCACGTCATCCCCAAGGCAAGGAAGCGGTATCGCATTACCGCACGTTGTCGTCCAACGGCACCGCATCGCTGGTGGAGGTGATGATTGAAACCGGTCGCCGGCACCAAATTCGCATGGCGATGCAACACCTTTCCACGCCCATCGTTGGCGATCGCCGCCTTGGTGCCACCACGGACCCGCACGGCCGCGTGATGCTCCATGCTCACGCACTTGAGTTCCTTCACCCTGAAACCGACGATCCGGTTCGCTTCGAAGCGCCGTTGCCGGGCCCCTTCACGTTGTGATTGGCGCACATTGCCAAGGACACACGCTTTCAAAAACCGTGGACCGCAGCGAATCTCGGAGAGCAACATGTCGGCCCCAGGCGATGAAGGCTGGATTGAAGTGCGCGGGGCGCGCACCCACAACCTGCAAGACGTTTCGGTGAACCTCCCCAAGGGCCAGTTCGTCGTGATTTCGGGCGTGTCCGGCTCGGGGAAATCCAGCTTGGCCTTTGACACGCTGTACGCCGAAGGTCAACGCCGGTACGTCGAGAGCCTCTCTTCCTACGCCCGCCAGTTCATCGGCCAGATGAAGAAAGCCGATTGCGATTCCATTGAGGGGCTTTCACCGGCCATTTCCATCGATCAAAAGCAAGGCAGCCACAACCCCCGTTCGACGGTGGCCACGGTCACGGAAATCCAAGATTACCTTCGGTTGCTTTGGGCCCGCATCGGGAAACCCCATTGCCCAACGTGCGGCAAGGAAGTGGCGCGACGGACGGTGCAGGAGATCGTCGACGATATTTTCTGGAGGTTGGAGGCGCACGCCGTGGCGGTGTGGAGTCCGGTGGTTCGCGCACGCAAGGGCACGCACATCGATCTGTTCCGTCAACTGATCGAGCAAGGCTACTTGCACGGGCGGGTGAACGGTCACGAAGCATCCTTCGAAGACCCACCAACCCTTGACAAAAATTTCCGCCACGACATCGACGTGCGCATCGACCGCTTGCGTTGCACTCGCGAGCGCCGCCAACGCTTGACAGAGGCCGTTGAATCGGCCCTTCGGTTGGGTGGCGGGACCCTCGCTGTGGAAAGCCTGCAACCGCCCAGCGAGACGGCGACCCTTCGCGACAATTCCCGTTCTCGTGAAGCCGAGGTCGGCGACACCATCGCTTGGTCCGAGGACTTCGCTTGCCCAGAGCATGGGGCGTTCATGCCCGAATTGTCGCCGCGCGTCTTTTCGTTTAACTCGCCTTTGGGGGCTTGTGGCACCTGCCAAGGGTTGGGTGTCCAACGGCAATTCAGCATCGACTTGGTGGTTGACCACAGCATGAGCGTTGCCAACGGGTGCGTGGTGCCGTGGCGCCAATCCATGTCACCGTCTTGGTATCGGAAATTGTTGGAGTGCACCTGTGAGCACTACGGCATTTCCACCACGTTGCCGTTTGGAATGCTGGACGAAGACGAGCAGGACATCCTCCTCTACGGTTCGGGTTCCACCGTGATCCATTACGAATTTGTATCCGAATCCGGTTCGGAGTACAAGTACAGCAAACCTTGGGAGGGCATCGTCCCCCGTCTTGAGCGGGCGTACGCAGAAACCACCTCAGAACGCACCCGCAACCGCCTCATCGCCTGCATGACGGACCTTGACTGCCCGGAGTGTTCAGGAGAGAAACTGAACCGGGCAGCCCGATATGTCACGGTGGGCGGCATCCGCCTCCCGGAGGTCAGCATGTGTTCGGTCCACGATGCGTTGGGCCTGGTTCGCGCATGGCACCCGGACGGTGAAGGCCCACCGGCTGCGTTCGAGGACACGCTGGAAACCCTGGACGAACGAAGCCTGTTCATCGCGAACGAGATCGTCAAGGAAATCGAGAACCGGTTGGGTTTTCTCGACAGCGTCGGTCTGGATTACCTTACGTTGGACCGCAAAGCCAACACCCTCTCAGGTGGCGAAAGCCAGCGCATCCGCTTGGCCACGCAAATTGGCAGCCGCTTGACCGGTGTGATGTACGTGCTGGACGAACCGTCCATCGGCCTCCACCAGCGCGACAACGAGCGCCTGCTGGTGACCCTTCGAGAACTCAGCGATTTGGGCAACACCTTGCTGGTGGTCGAGCACGATGAAGACACCCTGCGTCAAGCGGATTGGCTGTGTGACCTTGGGCCCGGTGCTGGCCTTGAGGGTGGGCAAATCGTTGCCAACGGACCCCCTGCTGAAGTGATGGCTTCTGAGGCATCGGTCACCGGGGCGTACCTCAGCGGTCGCCGCTCCATCGCTTGGCCGATCAAACGCCAAGCCCCGGAAAAGAAGAAACTGGTTGTGAAAGGCGCTGAACACAACAACCTCCAAAACGTCACAGCGTCGTTTCCGCTGGGGTGCATGACCGCTGTGACGGGCGTTTCAGGCTCCGGCAAGTCGTCGTTGGTGTCGGGCATTCTCGCACCGGCCTTGCAGCGCGAAGTCCACCGCGCCGAAACCGTGCCCGGCCGGTTCCGCTCCCTCGAGGGGGTGGAGCACGTGGACAAGGTCATCATCATCGACCAATCCCCCATCGGACGAACCCCGAGGTCCAACCCTGCCACCTACACCAAAGTCTTCGATGAGATCCGCAAACTCTTCGCCGACACCAAGTTGTCCAAAGAGCGTGGGTACAAGCCGGGGCAGTTCAGCTTCAACGTGAAAGGCGGGCGCTGCGAAGCCTGCGCAGGCGGAGGTTCGATCAAACTGGAGATGAACTTCCTGCCGGACGTGTGGATCACCTGCGACATTTGCGACGGGAAACGGTACACTCGAGAATGCCTCGAGGTGACATGGAAAGGGCGCACCATTCACGACGTTCTCGAAATGCCGGTGGCAGAAGCGGTGACTTTTTTCCAGCACCACCGCAAGATTCACCGCACCTTGGAGACCTTGAATTCAGTGGGTCTTGGCTACATTCGGCTTGGCCAACCCGCCACGACCCTCTCGGGTGGCGAGGCCCAGCGCGTGAAGTTGGCCAGTGAATTGCGGCGCATGCCCAACAAGCACACGGTGTACATCCTGGACGAGCCGACCACGGGCCTGTCCTTCAGCGACGTTGACAAACTCATCTCGGTGCTGCATCAACTGCGGGACAAGGGCCACAGCATCATCGTCATCGAACACCATTTGGACGTGGTGAAATCCTGTGACTGGATCATTGACCTCGGTCCAGAGGGCGGCGAGCGCGGTGGAACGGTGATTGCCACCGGCACACCGGAAACGGTGGCGAAGGTGCAGGACAGCCCGACCGGTAACTTCCTCGCCCGCATGCTGGACACCTCCTCGCCGTGAACTACAAAGGGCGCATTCGCCGTCCTCCCAGCGGCCTCAACGGCCGGTGAAGATGATGTCCGTTACACGCGTCGAGGTCACACCACGTCAAGGACCGGGCATGGAGGACGTCCGCGGCAACGTGGTGCGCCGCCAACTCCTCGCCGACCACGGCTTAGAAGTGGGCGAGGTCCGCTCCATTTGCGGCTACCTGATCAGCAGCGATACACCCACAGAGGCCATTGAAGCCAGGTCGGACGACCTGTTTGTTGACCCCATCATCGAGCACGGGTTGACCAATCGGCTGGCATTGACAAGTGACCTGTTTCCCACCGCCCCCGATGCTGTTGTGACGATCGGCTTCAAACCCGGCGTGACCGACAACCCAGGCAAAGCAGCCCTGGACGGGTACACGACCTTGTTCCCGGAGGACAAGGGTGCGGCCATTGCAACCTACATCACCTACGTGTTCTACGACGTGCCCCCAACCTGTTCGGTCGACTGGTTGGCCTCAACGCTTCACAACGGGTTGATCGAGCGCGCCTTGGTGGCCGATGCTGCGGCCTGCTCTTCGGGCGCTTGGCCAGAACTGACGTTCCCCATGTCTCCAGCTCAAACGTTCACGCCACCCAAGACCATCGATCTGGAAGTGGACGACGATGCGCTGATGACGCTCTCCGAACAAGGGTTGTTGGCGCTCAACTTGACCGAGATGAAGGCGATTCGAGACCATTACCGGCGTCCCGAGGTTCAAGACGCCCGTCAAGCGGAGGGGTTGCCGCCGCATGCGCCAACCGACGTGGAACTGGAGTGTCTGGCGCAGACTTGGTCCGAGCACTGCAAACACAAGATCTTCGCATCCAAAATTCATCACGTCGATACCGAAACGGGTGAAGACACCGTCATCGATTCGATTTTCAAAACCCACATCATGAAGCCCACCCACGACATGCAAGAAGAGGTCGATTGGCTGCTCTCGGTCTTCCACGACAACTCCGGCGTCATCGCGTGGGACGACACCTACAGCGTGTGCATGAAAGCGGAAACGCACAACTCCCCTTCAGCCCTTGACCCCTACGGCGGTGCCATGACCGGCATCGTTGGTGTCAACCGCGACATCCTTGGAACGGGGTTGGGCGCTCGCCCCATCGCCAACACCGACGTGTTTTGCTTCGGACCGCCCGATTGGAGCGGCGACCTGCCCGACAACCTCTTCCATCCCTCCCGGGTGCTTCGCGGTGTCCACGCAGGCGTTCGCGTTGGCGGGAACGAGTCGGGCATCCCGACGGTGAACGGAGCCATCGTCTTCGACGACCGCTACATCGGCAAACCGCTGGTGTACTGCGGAACGGTGGGCATCATGCCCCGTCACCTTCCTGACGGCCGCCCTTCCCACATCAAGACCCCTGAAGCCAACGACATCGTCTACATGGTCGGCGGTCGTGTGGGCTACGATGGGATCCACGGGGCCACGTTTTCTTCGTTGGAACTGACCGAGGAATCCCCTTCCAGCGCCGTTCAAATCGGCGACCCGATCACGCAGAAGAAAATGCTCGACATGCTCCTCGAGGCGCGCGACGCTGGCCTCATCAGCTGCATCACCGACAACGGGGCCGGCGGGCTTTCTTCGTCCATCGGCGAGATGGCGGAGTACACCAACGGATGCGAGATCGATTTGGGAGCCGTTCCGCTGAAGCAAGCGGGCCTTTCATCGTGGGAAATCCTGGTCTCGGAAAGTCAGGAACGCATGACGGTCGCCGTCCAACCCGGTGACCAGGCGGCGTTTGAAGCACTGGCCGCTCTTCACGAGGTGGAGGCCACGCCGGTGGCTCGATTTACATCAAGCGGGCAATTCCACGTGAAGCACGGTGAAGACACCGTCGCCCTTCTGCCCATCGAATTCCTTCACGATGGTGTGCCTCAGCTGGAACTGGAAGCCGAGTGGGTTCGCCCGAAACCGGCTGAATTTGTGCCCCCCGCTGATGCCGACCACGCCGAACTGCTCCTGCGCATGCTCGGCCGACCCAACATCGCCAGCAAGGAGGCATGGGTCCGCCAATACGACCACGAGGTCATTGCGCAGACCGCCATCAAACCGTTCGTTGGCGTGGCTCGAGACGGTCCAGGTGACGCCGGCGTGATCGCACCTGTTCACGGCGACCCCCACGGCCTGGTGATCTCGTGCGGCATTGCCCCGAGGTATTCGGATTTGGATGCGGGCGCCATGGCCGCCGCTTCCATCGACGAAGCGGTTCGCAACGCCGTGTGCGTTGGATTGGACGTGGACAAAATGGCAGGCCTCGATAATTTCTGCTGGCCCGACCCCATCGAGTCGGCCAAAACCCCCGACGGCCGGTTCAAACTGGCGCAGCTGGTGCGGGCCAACCGGGAACTTGAGCGGGTGTGCAGGGCTTACCGGTTGCCTTGCGTCAGCGGCAAGGATTCCATGAAAAACGACTACGGCCAGGGTGAAAACAAGATTTCCATCCCGCCGACGCTGTTGTTCTCGCTGTTTGGCGATCACCCTGACGTTCGGTTCACCGCAACGAGCGATTTCAAGGAAGCAGGGGACCGAATCTACCTTGTCGGCACTTCCCACGATGAACTCGGTGCGAGTGAGTTGGCGTTCATGCTGACCGAATGCGGCGAAGCCGCTGGCATTGGCGGACAAGTCCCGCTTCTGCCTCACCCCGAGCAAAACCTGGCCATGTACCGTCAGTTAGCGACCGCCATTCAGCGCGGTGCTGTTCGAACGGCGCACGATTGCAGCGAGGGAGGCGTTGCCGTGGCCGTGGCCGAGATGTGCATCGGCGGTCGCCTGGGAGCCAACGTGGACCTCGACGGCACGGGTGCCGGAGATGTGTGGGGCCGGCTGTGGGGCGAATCCCTCGGCCGTTTCATCGTGGCCGTATCGCCTGAGCACGAGACCACGTTCCGAGAATTGATGCGCGGTCACCGCATCACGGTGCTGGGCGAAGTCCTCGACAACGGCGCGTTGCACGTGACGGACGGCGAAGACGATGTGCTTCACGTTGAAGTCGATGCCATGGTTGATGCGTGGCAGGCCACGCTGGCCCTCGGAGGTGTGCAGCATGCGTGATGATGTTCGTGTGGCCGTTTTGTACGGCTTTGGCATCAACTGCGATCATGAGACGAAGGCCGTGTTTGAATTGGTGGGCGCTTCGGCCGAGCGCGTCCATGTCAATGAATTGGTCAACGGCAGCGTCGATCTTGCAGGTTATGACATCATGGCCGTCCCAGGCGGTTTCTCGTTCGGCGATCACTTGGGCAGCGGTCGCTTGCTGGGGAACCGACTTCGCTTCACCCTTCGCGATTCGCTCAAGACCTTCGTGGAGGCAAAGAAACCAATCATTGGCATTTGCAACGGGTTTCAGGTATTGGTCAAGACCGGCCTCTTACCGGGACCGGACGGCCACGAGCCGGATTTCATCCAGCGAGCCAGCTTGACCCTCAACGACAGCGGTCGCTATGAGGATCGTTGGGTCACGCTCGAATTTGACCCCGACAGCCCATGCATCTGGACAAAGGGTATGGTTCGCATGGAATGCCCCGTTCGACACGGTGAAGGAAAATTCGTCATGCCGCATGAGGCCGACATCGCTGCGCTCGAAGCTGGCCATCGCGTGGCGGTCCGTTACGTGGACAGCACCGACCCGGTCGGCATGCACCGCACCGACCCGCTTCCCTACCCGGTCAGTCCCAACGGCAGCATGCACAACATCGCGGGCGTGTGTGACGCCAGTGGACTGGTGTTCGGGTTGATGCCGCACCCCGAAGCCATCTACGCTGCATGGCTCCACCCTGAACACACCGGCGGGCATGCACCCGCCGGTCACGGCGACGCGCTTGAAGGCTGGGAAGGCGAAGGCCTCCAGTTGTTCCGAAACGCGGTGGATCACGTTCGAGCCCAACGGTGAGGCTTCTGTCTCGCCAACTGCACGTTGACGGTCTTCGCGGATTGGCGGTTTTGCTGATGGTGATGGTCCACATCGCCGCAACGTGGAACCCGTACACGACGACGCAAACGAGCGCTTTGGCTTATGTTGTGTCGGGCCTGGGAGGGTTGGCTGCACCCCTTTTCGTGACCGTGTTCGGTTGGGGGGCAGCGCTTCGGCCGCTGTCGTTGAGACAACGGGCCGTTCGAGCAACGGTGTTGCTGTTGCTTCAGTTGGTGGTCAACCTGTGTGCACCGCACTTGTTTGAGCCGTTCACGCCAGGCGTCCTGTCGCTGTTTGCCCTTCTCGTGTTGACGCAGCCGTGGTGGCTGGCGGTTGTTCAACGAGGTCATGCGACGACGGGTGTTGCCATGGCGTTGCTCGTATCTGCAACCTTCATCGGAGGTGCAGGGACGGACGGGCTCACATGGAGCGATCGGATTGCTGTCGACGGTGTGTCAACGTGGGCGATGCACGCGTTGCTGACCGGAACCTACCCGTTGATGCCCTGGCTGGTGTTTGCCATGGCCGGGGCATGGATTCAGCGAGCCGATGAGCTGGAACAGCGCCAAGGCTTTGCTGTCGTTGCGTGCGGTGGTTCGGCGATCAGCGGGATGCTGCTCGTTCGTTCACTGCAGACAGGTGTGCCGTGGGCGTTGCCCAGCGGCGAGGCATACCTGACGTTCTTCCCAGCCAACGCACCGTTCTTGGTCGCAGCCTTTGCAGGGGTGTCGATCTTCTGGTGGTCTGCCTTGCGATGGTCGCATCAAGCGGCCGTTCTTGCGCCCGTGGGGCGCATGTCCCTGACGGTGTACGTGGGGCACTTCCTTCCGCTGTTCTGGGTTCATAACTGGGATGAGTCCGGCGGTTGGTCGTTGAACACGGCCATGATGGCCGTGCTGATCTACACGCTTGCATGGGCAGCGGTGGCCCGACGGTGGTTTCGTTCAATGCCGCAATGGACCTTGGAGCGGGCCATGCGGAGCATCGAACGAAGGTTAACTCGGGACTGACCGTCCTGTGATTCAACTCAGGAAGGGAGTTGTCCATGTTGGACCCGGTGAGACGAGGCGGCCCGAAGGCCACCTCGCCTCGAGGGTGTGGTAAGAACCGGGCTGTGCCTCACTCAGCAGCAGCCAGAGCTTCGGTGGCCTTCTTGGCGCCCATCCAGGCGACAACACCGAACCCGACCTTGTTGATCACGTCGGCGATGTTGTAGAGGACAGCCATCATCTCGATGGACACGGCGTCGGACACGCCTGCGGTTGGGTTGAAGAGGTAACCGATGGGGTAGATGATCCAGCCGACCACGATGAACCAGCGCAGAGCGTTGGTGCTCCACATGAGTTCGGGGGCGATCTTGCTGTTGTCAACGCCCTTGCCGGAGGACCAGGGCGTACCGGTGGCCACGATGATCATGGCCCAGCCAACACCGCCAAGGATGAGGCCGGCCATGCCGTTGATGACACCGGCTTCACCGAGGTAGCCGAACAAAATCATGATGATGGCACCGGTGAAACAAACGCCGGTGAAACCGAGGCCGAGGAACTTCTCGTCGGTGATGGCGTCCTTTCCGACGAGGGAAGGGAACTTGAGGGCCATGAGAGGCACGGTGATGATCCAGTCCATGTAGCGGTACTCGATGCTCACAACGCCGAAGTCGGCGTACACGCCTCGCATGTAGTAGTAGTGGAAGGCAGCAATACCGACGATGAGGGCCGAGATGGTCATCGTGGTGCGGTATTGGGGGGCCACGTTGCTGCGCTCGCTCATGAAGAAGACGAAGGCAGCGCCCATGGCGATGTAGCCGACGAAGAAGAGGAAGTAGGTGACCAGGGCCAGGCTGTCGACGTCACCAGAGGCATCGTACAGGTGGGCTGGCAGCCCGGTTTCGGTGTTCATTTCGCCAGCGGCTGCCGAAACGGTTCCGGCAAACGCAAGGGTCAAGGTGGCAATCAGCAGCAGGTTGGTTGTTTTTGAAAACGTCTTATTTTGCATGGTTCTCGTTCCAAAAATTAACACTCGGTATATAAACAAGTGTATTTTTTCACGCGTTTTTTTCCAAGTTTCGCGGATTGTTCATTTCCGCCAAACCTTTCTAACGAAAAACGACCGCATAGAAGGATGCATTCAACCTTCCACCAACGCCCCCGTCTGAACGGCCCACAAGCGGGCGTACACACCGTTCAGATCCAGCAACGCCTCGTGCGTGCCTTCCTCGATGACCCTGCCATGTTCCAGCACGAGGATGCGGTCGGCATGGCGAACCGTGGACAGTCGATGAGCGATGATGACGGTGGTGCGGTGCTGTGCAATGGTGTGAATGGAACGCTGGAGCGCTGCTTCCGTGTCGTTGTCCACCGCAGAAGTGGCCTCGTCCAGCAGGAGTAAAGGGGCGTCCTTGAGGACGGCTCGGGCGATGGCCAGCCGCTGTCGTTGCCCGCCGGACAGGCGGTGGCCCCCCTCGCCCACCAGCGTGTTCCAGGCGTCGGGCAACCCTTCGACAAACGCTGTGGCTTCGGCCACGCCGGCAGCTGCTTTCACTTCGTCATCGGAAGCATCCAAGCGCCCGTACCGTATGTTTTCGAGGATGGTGGTTGGGAAGAGCGTGATGTGCTGATCGACCAGTCCCATGGAGGAGCGGAGGGCGTGGAGGTCCCATTCGTCAAGAGAGGCGTCGTCCCACACCACCTTTCCTCTGGTGGGTTCCGCAAATCGGAGGAGGAGGCGCATCAGCGTGGTTTTGCCTGCACCGGTCGAACCAACGATGCCGGTGGTCGTGCCGGCGGGGAACGTCAAATCAAGCCCGTCGAACAAGGCTTCGCGTCCAGGGTAGGCAAACGAAACGCCTTCAAATCTCAAATCGGCCTTCATCAGCGTCTCACGGGACGCTGTGTGGTCGCCTTGTTTCAACTCAACAGGGGAAGCGAGCACGTCGAGGATCCTCGTCGAGGACGCCATGGCCCGCTGGTACAGGTCAAAGGTCTCTCCCAAACGCGTGAGGGGCCACAGCAGACGCTGCGTCATGAACACCAACACGGAGTAGGCTCCAACGGCCATGGCACCCTCCAGGGTCAACCAGCCGCCCAGGAGCAACGTGGCCGTGAACCCCACCAAGATGGCCATGCGGATGAGCGGCGTGAACGCCGCAGAGAGCCGAATGGCCGATTGGTTGGCCTCCCGGTAGGTTTGGCTCAACGCCTCCACCCTGGCCTGCTCATGGGCTTCAGCGGTGAAGGACTGAACGGTGGTCATGCCGGAGAGATCGTTTTCCAGTAGGGCGTTCATGTTGCCCGCAGCGGCACGAACCTGCGCGTATTTGGGTTCGAGGTTGCGCTGATAACGGAACGAGCCCCACACAATGATGGGGATGGGCAACACGGCAAAGACGGCCACCTGCCACGAGATGGCGATGAACACGGCGCCCACGACGACCACCGTTGTGGCCACCTGGAGCAAGTCGTTGGCCCCTTTGTCGAGGAACCGTTCGAGCTGGTTGATGTCGTCGTTGAGGATGGCAAGGATGTCGCCTTTTTGCCGTTCGTCGAACCACGCCGTACTCTGCTGTTGCACGTGCCCAAAGGTGTCCAAGCGCATGTGGTGCTGCACGGTTTGGGCCAGGTTTCGCCACAGGACCCCGTAGAAGAATTCGAACAGCGATTCCAGACCCCAGATGAGAAACGTCAGCACCGACAGCAGAACCAATTGATGCCACGGGTCAACCAGCCCTAAGCCTGCGAGGAAGGAACCTTCGCGTTGCACCACCACGTCCACGGCCAAGCCGATGAGCAGTGGGGGCGCAAGGTCCCAGAACTTGTTGAACACCGAACAAAACGTGGCCAAGCGGACCGTGGAGCGGTGCGGGCGCATGTAGGCGAGCAAACGTCGAAACGGCCCTTCGCCCATGAGGTGGCGAGGACGACGGGCCTTGAGAAGCCTCGTATTCGTGGAGGAGGAGGGCAACGCCTATGCTCCGGCGGTCCAGCATCGGGCCATGAACACGACGGAAACGACCGTGCTTCAGCGCGTGATGGCCACCGAACGTGGAGCGCGGCACGTGACCCTCATCGACCCTGCCAAACAATCCCCTGAGGTTGCAGCCCAGCGCGCCATGGTGGCGGTGGAGTGCGGCACGTCACTGATCTTCGTTGGCGGTTCCACCGACACACCCGACGACGTGGTCCATGCGACCTGCGTCGCCATACAGGAGGCGCTCGAACTTCGCATGTTCGCTGCCAGTCAAGACCCTGAGGGCGACAGCTTGCACTGGGATGTGCCGGTCGTGCTGTTCCCGGGCGGGGCGCATGCCCTTTCTCCGGCAGCCGATGCCATCACGTTCATGATGCTCATGAATTCAACCAAACGGGCGTTTTTGGTGGGTGAACAGGTTCGTGGGGCGCCGTACATCGACCGCTTTGGCGTCGAACCCTTGCCGACCGGTTACGTGGTGTGTGCACCCGGCGGGCGAGTTGGCGAGGTTGGCGAGGCGGAGCTCGTTCAGCCTGACGACGTGGATGCGGTCCATGCTTACGCATTGTGCGCCAAAATGTACGGTTTTTCCTTGCTCTACTTGGAAGCCGGCAGCGGTGCAGACACCCCGGTGAACCCTGCCCTCATCGAACGGGCCCGTACCGTCGAAGGGTTGGCGCTGATGGTGGGTGGCGGGCTTCGCACACCAAGCGATGTTGAGCGCGCCGTGCGTGCGGGTGCAGATTGGATCGTGACCGGCACCATCACCGAAGAAAGCGATGACCTGGTTTCACTCCGAGAACGGCTTCAACCGATGATCGAAGCGTGCAACTGATCATTCCTCGTGGTCTTCCACGACGGGGTCACCGGTGCCGCCGGGCGACGGCGGCCGAACCCCCTCAACGTCCATGCCGGGTTCAATGACCGTCTCATCGGTGTTCAGCTCCACGCCTTCACCGCTGGCCAAGGTGGCCATGTCCTCTGCCGTGGGGGCCTTGATGGTCCGCTCAACATCGGGTGTGCGTGCGTACAACTCACGCTTGAGTTCGCGGCTTTCATGGCCGCGGACCAACGAAAGGGAATCGGCGAACACCCGCCCAACGACTTCTCGTGTGCGCTCGCTGCGGCGCGCCGTGTCCAGCTCATGCTCCATGGAGGCCCGCTGGTCTTCCATCGCTCGCAGCTCAGCGGTCCGGTCCTGCAGGGCAGCCTCGAGGTCGGTCATGGTGAGGGTCATTTGCTGGAGACGTTCATCGCGCTCAAACACATCGTTGTGGAGGCGACGCTCTCGTCGTCGCAGCGATTCGTACTCCCGGTTGCGTTCGAGCAACCGTCGCTTGAGGTCTTCGATCTGTTCGACGAGGTAATCGTGTTCGGCAGACACCGAGCGAGGGCCTTGCATCACGCGCTCCAGTTGTTCTTCGAGTTCGGCCAACCTCCGATCGCGTGCATCGAGCAAGCCGCGCAAGCGGTCGGCGATGTCACGAAGCCGCTGCCGCTCTTCTTCGAGGGCTTCAGCCGCTGCCTTTTCCACCTCGAGTTGGCGTTGGGTCTCGTCCACCTGGTGCTTGAGGGCGCGGACTTCATCGGCTGTGACCGACGTTAAGCCCGCCTCGGCCGCTTTCTCAAGCGCAGCCACCATCTGAACGATGCGCCCTTCCATTTCGCCGATCACACCGTGTTGTTCATCCGTCAGCTGGCGCAACTGGTCCACTTCGGTCACGAGTTGTTCTCGCTCTTCATGCGACAGGGACGACCGTTGAGCAGCCAGCTCTTCGCGTGCATCCGTGACGAGGCGTTCAAGGTGGGTGATCTTGGCATGCGCTTCGGTAAGTTCGTGTTCGGCTTCGTGGAGGCGACTCAGTTCAGGCGCCATGGCGTCTTGCCGTTCAGCCAAATCCAATTCAAGCACGCGAAGGCGCTGCTTCACGACAACGAGTTCCTCGTTGCGTCGTGCCAGCTCGTCCCAAGCGACCAGCACCTCCTCGACCAACTGGGGAACGGGGTAGCCTTTGAGCATCCCCTCAAGCGCTGCGCGCTCGTCGTTGGCGCCAGCGCCAAGGCCACGACCGTCAACCGGGGAAGCACTCTCAATCGCCATACGAGGGCTCAACCCTGCTGGACTGCACTTGAACCTTCCCGCCGCTGCGGTCGCTCAAGGGGTGGATTTGCCCCCTCTGAAAACACGCCGCCTCAGTTGATGGAGGTGTACATGTCGTCGGGCATTTCGGAGGCCAACTTCAGCGCACCGACGGCCACGGAGTTGATGGCGTCTTCAACACACCAAACGCGCACGTCGCCGATGTCGGCAATTTCTGCGGCAATCCGGTCAGCGCAGCCCTCGATGAGCGAGCCGCCGCCAGACAGGATGATGTTGTTGCGGAGAACGGGTTGGTACTCGGGGTCGGCACCGGCGACGATCTTTTTGAGCGCGTTGCCAATCTTGGGCATGATCAATTCACATGCTTCTTGCATCAGGTCGCCGATGTCCACGATCTGGCGCTTACCTTCAACGGACAGCTCGACGGTGACTTCACGGGTGTCGCCGCCGACGTACGAGGAAGCCTCTTTCCACTTGCGAACCATGTCCTTGGTGATCTGGGCCCCGGTGAATTTCTTCTTGATGAGCTCCATGAGTTGGAGGTCAAGCCAGTCGCCCGCTTCCGTGATGGTCAGTTGGTCGTCGTCGGTGGGGAAGGTCCCGTAGACACGAGCAATGTCGGTGGTGCCCGCTCCGATGTCCACCACGATCGAACCAGCGATTTCGTCAATGCCGTAAGCGGTGGCGAAGGGCTCGGTCACGACCATGATGGCGTTCACTTGGCCACGGAGGGTGGCCACGAGGTTGGACTTGTCCGTGAACGAGACGTGGCTGGGGGAGCAGATCACACCGAGGACCTCGTCGTATTCCTCAGGGTCCACCGTCTCCAACAGGTGGGAGACAAAGGCCTTGGCTGCAGCAAGATTGGCCTCGTCGTCCTGAGCCACACCAGCGGCCATGGGGCGGTAAAGGTTGCAAGCGAGTTTGTTCTTCAGCGCATCGTCGCCAAAGAGAACATCGCGACCGAGGAAGTTACGGGCCACGGGGTCCTTGGGGCGGCCCACCACGGTCTCGACCGTGTGCATTTTTCCAGCGCTGGATGCGATGGTTGATTGATAGGTTCCAAGGTCAATTCCCACGTAGAGTCGTTCGCCCATTTTTCATCACCTTCCGGTTTCCGGATGGTCTGCCCACCGCGTCATCGGACTTCAAGGTTCACCCTCGCGCAACGACCCTTCATCGTCCGAGAATTCAGGGTCGAGGCCTGCAGCGTGGGTGGAAAAAGGCCCCGCCACACCATCATCACGAACCTCCCTTCGCCGGTGCGTGACCGACCGAGCCAGCAGGTACCCGATCAGCCCCACGACCAAACCCCCGAGCAGCCACGGGGCGGTGACTTGCCCAGCGGCTACCGAACCCTCATCGGTTGGGGGCGGTGGCCCCGCCTCCCATCTGAGGGTGAGGTTGGTCGCAGCCACGACGAGCACCGGTTCCGACACCGCAGCGGGAGAGTTGTTGAGCGTTCGGGCGCTGAGGACCACATCGTACACGCCGCCGTTGTGAGCGAAGGGGAGGAGGTCGTCGGGGACGGACCAGCGGCATTCGAACAGATTGATGCCGTTGGTGGTGTTGCTCGCCAGGGGGCAGGTCGTCAGGTTGGTGCCGCCATCACCGGTGGTGCGAAGGGCGGCGGTCATCTCCGCATCATCACCGTCCTCGTCGCTGTACGACCACATGACAACCAGGCTCTCGCTCACGTTGCTGTCGCTGGCCGGCGCTTCCATGATTTCGACGCGAGGGGGGCGGTCAGTTGGGTAGCATCCTGTCCCGTTCACCGGCCAATCAAGGTCGATGGTGAGGCACATGTCCCGTTCATCAGTGACCCCGTCTCCGTCCGAGTCGTCGAGGCATCCGTCGCCGTTGATGTCGGCCAGAAGGGCGCTCACATCGGGGCATCCGTCGTGAACGTTCGGCACGCCATCGCCATCATCGTCGTCCAGGCACCCGTCACCGTCGGCATCGTCTTCCGCTGCAGCCTCCTCTGGACACCGGTCGTCGATGTTGGCCACCCCGTCGAGGTCGTCATCATCGTGGTCCTGGCTGTCTCGGTCCACGCCTTGAATCGCCAAAGCGAACCCAACGGCATCCCCGCTCAAGCCCACTGCACCGGCTTCGGGGCCAGGCGAAACATACCGTGCAACGACCTGCACGTCGATGTGGGAGCGGTTGGCCAGCAGCGAGGCGGGTATGTTCAACCCCACCGTGGTTTCGTTGTTGGTGGGGAACAGCGAGGCGTTGTTGAAATCCGTCGAGGAACCGAACAAGGTCGGTGTTCCGTTGACTTGCCAACGGTCGCCCAGCAACCACCGCCCGTCGTCCAATTGAACGCGGAGCTGGAGGTCGTCGACCAGCATCGGCTCGGGTTTGGCTGGGAACGCCAATCGAAGGCGCACATCCTCGCCGTCCACCGGAGTGAACCGACGCTGCCACACATCACCGGTTTGCAAGAAAGGCCCCTTGGCCCCCTCGCCCCGCCACGTCAGGTTGCTCACCGCTTCCACAGTGTTGCCTTGAGCGAGCCGAGGCGCCAACCATTCGTCCACCGAACCGTTGAGTCGAAAACTGTCGTGCGCCCATGTGTGGGGTGCGGGAGAGGCGTTGTGCTGCACAGCATCGGGTGACATCAAGCGGCTGAGGTTCAGCACCCCCCATCCATCGTACGGCGTTCGCCAATCTTCGCCCCCTTCGCCCCCGTTGCGAACCTCCTCACCAAGCGGCGACGTGGCCAACGCCAATGTCGCGCGAATCATTGGGCCCGAGGGGGTGAATCCATGCCCCAAATGGAGCGTGTTGTTGGGGGTGGCCGACCAGCCCGGAGCGAGGTCCATCATGGCCACGGAACGGGTGGGTTCACGGGCGCCGTGCAACCAGCCTTGTTCGTACATTTGCTGCACGAGGCCCGCTGCCCCAGCGGCGACGGGGGTGGCCATGCTGGTGCCCGAAGAGGAGCGCAGGTTGTTGTTGTTGGTGTCCAAGAATCCGTCCGCAGCAGCGGACTGAAGGTTATGACCCGGTGCCAGCAAAAACACCCCGGCCGTACCGGCTTCGGTTGGCCCGTACGCCGAAGATGCCCAACGGTCGGGCGTTGTTCCTTTCGTCGAGGCGCTGACAGCGACCACGTTGCGGCCGTTGGCGGGTTCGAGGACCCCTTCGCCACCGTTTCCGGGTGCAATGAAGGCCAACGACCACGGCACCGCCAGTGCATACGCATCAAACCGACCCGTTCGGACGGTGTAAGCCGTCGTGTCGTCGCCCCACGAATCGCTGTGAACCAGCGCCCCGTGAGCGGAGGCTTCAGCGAGGAGTTCGTCGACCCGAGGCGGGTTCCAGCCCGACGCGTCCACAATGTCTTGGAAGACGAGGGTGGCGCCGTGGGCCAGCGAACTTCCGTTCCGGGGGGAGGCGCCGCTTGCCTCGCTGTGGACGTCCCTGCACACCAGGGTGCCAGCCACATGCGTGCCGTGGCGGTAATCGGTGTGGCCGGGGGTGTCGTTGCTGTCAACGGTCAGGTTCAGGTGCATCACCTTGCGATGGGAAGGACCTGGCTCCCCAAGGGCGGGGTGTGTGGCGTTGGATTCGGCGTTCCAAGCATTCACATCGGTGGCGTTTCGAAAGCAGGCGTGGTCGGCGTCCAACCCGCTGTCAGCCACCGCGAGCACCACACCCGATCCGTCCAAACCCACCTCCCAGAAAGGATGGGCCGCCATCTGTCCGTGCTCGACCAAGGAGGCCGCTTGGCCGTTGCGGGCCTCGGTGGTCAGCACCGGCTCCGCCCAAGCGACTCCCGGCATGGACAGGAGGGGGGTGAGGTCGTGGGCGTTGTCGACCTGGAGGGTGACCACCGAGACCCACGGTGTGACGCCATCCATCCCGGACGTTTCCAACACCGTCCCTGCAGAGGTGAACCGGTCCAACAGCGAGGATTTGGCGGTCGTTGGCAGGTGGGGCTCGATGACGACACGAACCGCACCGTGATCGTTGATGGAGGCCCGGTCCAACCCTGCTTTCCAAGCCCCGGGGCTGGAGGGTGATGCCATGGCCGAGAGGTCGGGCGGCAAGACCTCCATTGACCAAACCAACAGATGGCTGGGGCTGAGGCTGCGAAGGGGGTGGATGCCTTGGTCAAGCAAAGCCTGCCAGTTGTCCGAGGACCAAGGGGCGTCCGTGGACTCGAGCACCCACGTGCGGCCGATTGAATCCAACGGGCTGAGGTCGAACGGATCGCTCACGGAGGGTTGACCGAGGCTGGGCAGGAGGAGGAGCAACACGAGCCAAGCCGCTTTGCCCATGATGGAGCGTGGCGTCGTACAGACTCAAGGTTTTGGTCGCCGTGCTGCAAAAAGCGCGCCAGCGCGTTTAAAATCAAACGCTGGGTGGCCCGGTGCATGAAGGCTTTTCGTGTGACCGGTACCGCCCCCTTTGGCAGCCAGCGACAAGGGTTCTCGTTCGACATCCCTGCTGAAAACGACGCTCAGGCCACCGAGTTTGCCTACTCCACCCTCGGCTCCCGTCACAACGTGAAACGCCGTCAGGTCAACATCGAGAACGTGGCCGAGATCGACCCGCGCACGTCCACCGACCCCCAAATCCTCCACCACTTCCGTGAACAAATCGCCGCCGCCGGTGGGCCAGTTCAGGTCGCCGAAGAAGAGTGAAAGCGTCGCCGACTTCATCAACCTCAACGAGGTGGGTTGATTGACCGGCATGAACGAGCGAGAAACCCTGCAACGGTTGGCGAAGGAGGTTGAAGGCCTTCGAGGTCGGCTGAACCAAATCGCTGGCCAGTTGGAGCAGGTTGACGCCGTGTTGGCAGAACACAACGTCACAGAAGCCGTGCTCAAGTCACTGCTCCAACGACCCTCATCCAGCGCCACAGCCCACCTGTCCATCGGCTCGGGCGTCAGCCTGCCGTATTCGCCCGAAGCTGAGGAAGGCACGGCTCTGGTGGATCTCGGTTCAAATGTGTTCGGTGAACGCCCCTGGTCGGACGCGCTGTCCATCACCGAAGGCCGACGCGTGGACATTCAAGCCCTTCGAGATGAACTCGCAGCCCAATCGGAGCACACCGAACGCCAGCTGGCTGCAGGGGCTCAGGCGTTCAACCGCCTTGCTTCCTCACTTGAGAGTCATGCACCCCCACCTGCAGCGGCATCCTCTGCCCCTGTTGATGCCCCTCAGGAGCCGATGAAGGATGCGACGCCACCCCCCACCCCAACTCCAACAGGGCGTTCTCGACGGCGGGGGATGTTTGGTGGCGAGTTGACGCTGGAAGATTGAGGTGAACGCATGGGCTTGTTTGACCGATTCAAAAAACGCGTGAACGACGTCGTGAACGACACCGATGCCGATGCCTTGTCGGCAGAGGCGGATTCGGCCGAGGGCCGAGCCGCACTTGAAGCGGTTCCTCAGGTGGACGATGATTGGGACGACCTTGATGCCCTGGACGAACCGGTGTTGCCGGCGACCAACGATTCGGAGGATGAATGGGACGACTGGGACGACGATGAACCGGTGGTCACCCAAGCGCTGACGCGCAAGGAACGAAAGTTGTTGGAACGGCAAGAGCGGGATCGGAAAAAGGCAGAGCAGCAAGCGATGAAGGCCATGAAGAAACGAGGAGGCGTTGAACAAGCACGCCCGAAAGGTTCCCGCGTGAACCTGTCCATGATGCGGACGACCACGGGTCGCCAGCTGGTGGAAGTGGCCCAAGCCCCCCGAGGCTCATCGGCCCAAGCCCGTTTGGAAACCTCAGCAGGCTCCACCCTCAACGTTGACTTGGGCGGCGGTGTGGTGGAGGAAGGTGGCCGTGTCATCAAGCCGGGCGACGGCCTCGAAACCCTGCTCGAAGAACTGGAATGGGTCCTGCTGGAGTCGGACATCTCGGCCGAAGCCACCACCGCCATCATCGATAGTTTGCGGGGCGCCCTCGTTGGGGCGCGATTGCGCAAGGGTGCCGATCTGTCCAAGGTTTTGGAGGCTGCCTTGAAACGCTCGCTGCAGACCTTGCTCCAAGCCGGTTACTGGGATTTTGATGCCTCGGTCCAGCGATTCATTGAGGAGGGCGACACACCGGTGGTGGTGATGCTGGTTGGCGTCAACGGAACGGGCAAGACCACGACCGCCGCTAAACTGGCCCAACGTCTGCTCACCAACGGCTTGAGCGTCATTGCGGCCGCCGGCGACACCTTCCGTGCAGGCGCCATACAGCAGCTCGAATCCCATTGCGAGCGCCTTGGTATTCGATGTGTTTCCAGTCAGCGCGGCGGCGACTCGGCCGCCATTGCCCGCGACGCCATTGAATCGGCGAAAGCCAAAGGCATTGACGTGGTGTTGGTGGACACGGCCGGACGCATGCAGAACAAAACCAACCTGATGAACGAACTCAACAAGGTGAGAAAGGTCACCAACCCGCACCTGACCCTGTTCGTTGGTGATTCACTGGCGGGCAACGATGCGGTGGAGCAAGCCAAAATGTTCCAAGACATCATGCAGTTTGACGGGGCCGTTCTCACCAAAATGGACACCGACGCCAAAGGCGGCGCCGGGTTGTCGATCGCCTTTGCGACAGGTCGCCCCATCGTGTTCGCCGGCGTGGGCCAAGGGTACGACGACCTGCTTCAGTTCGACCCCGAATGGTTGCTGGACCAGATGTTTGCCTGAAGCGCAGGTCACAAAAACCTCCGAGGAGAGTCGCCGACATGGCCGAC
Source organism: Methanobacteriota archaeon (assembly GCA_038104845.1). Lineage (GTDB taxonomy): Archaea > Thermoplasmatota > Poseidoniia > Poseidoniales > Poseidoniaceae > Poseidonia. The sequence continues at coordinate 40,722 of JAYOBJ010000002.1, read as the reverse complement.
CTGTTTGCCGATGAGGACGCTGCGCGGTTCTTTCAAATGGTCCAGATGCTCCAGCGCTCCACCTTGCTCCAGATGGGTTACCTGCCCGACCAGCAGGGCACGCACCACTACAACATGGGGGAAGCGAAGGAAGGGATCGAAGTGCTCCGCATGTTCCAGCGAAAAACTGAAGGAAACTTGTCACCCCAAGAGACCCAGATGCTTCGTGCGGTGATCAGTGAACTCCAGATGCAGTTCACCAAAGCACCGCAGCTGCGCCGTCAACGCATGGACCAAGACGCACAGAACGAGATGGTCAAAGAAACGTTCAGCCAACCCGCCGCCGGCCCGGTGGAGGACCTTTCAAACACCTTGCCCTCGGAAGAAGAATAGCGGTTGTTTGATGTGCAGGTCCGCTGTGGGGTGGACCGAATCTCATGGGGTTGGTGACCGAAGTCGACGATGAAACGGCACCCACGGTGCTGGTGGTTGACAACAACCCCATGGCAACCCATCGTCTGAGCAACCTCTTCAAAGTCCGAAACTTCAACGTCGTTCTCTGTGAAGACGGCGACAAGGCCGTGGACGAATACATTCGCCTGGACCCTGAATTGGTGGTGCTCGCCTTGGACATCCCGTCTTTGGACGGCCATTTGGCCGCGCTCGAAATGCGCGAGCACGGTGGCGAGGGCCGCATCTTGATGGTCGCCCCCCGTCGAATGACTGCGCTCGCTCGCGACGCTGCGCATTCAGCCGGTGCCGTGGCCTGGTTGGAGAAGCCGATCACAGCAGAAACGTTGGACGCGGTGTGGGACCGGGTGTTGGGTCCCATCCCCGACGCGCCGGGTTTGGAAGATTTGGATGCCTTGTACCCGGACGACCGCATCAAACCCGAGGCCGACGAGGGCCCGATGTTGCCGCTTCCCACCTTCCCGTTGCCGGTCCCACTCCCTGCCCCGCTGCCGACCGTGGCCCCCACTTTGGAGGGGGCGGTCACGCCTCAACCGGTTCAACGAAAGCGCAGCCGCTTGCCCTTGTTGCTCATCGGATTGGTCGCCGCTGCCGGTGGCGCAGCCTACGCCATGGGTTATGTTCCCGTGTGAACAACGAACAAACTCCCAAGGCATTCATAACCAAGCCGAACCCACACACGTCCATGCAGATGCAGCCTGCTTTGGCCGTCTTGATGGTGGCTATGTTCTTTGGCGCCGGGTGTTTGGGTACGATGGATGCCGTCGAGGGCGTGCCGGATGTGGTGCTGCCCGATGATTGGTCCACCGTTCCTTCGCGCAGCGCCATCAGCCCTCAATTGCTGGCGTACGACGACTGTGAGGATCTGGAAAACTCGTTGAAGTCGTCGTTGTTCCAGGAGGCTCGCGTCCAACTGCTCCAGGCTGTGGAGGAACAGTATCACTACAGTTGGCGCGGCGACGTGGCACTTGAAAGCGACATGGCCATGGACGACGGTGCTGCCGAAGCCACCGGAGGGGCCAACACCGCTGCACCGCGCGTGGAAGGCACGGATTACTCCGGAACGAACAACCAGGAACAAGGCGTCGATGAAGCGGATTTTGTGAAGACCGACGGCCACCACATCTACGTCCTCCAAGGACAGCGAATGCACGTGTTTGGCGTGCCCGAATTCGGTTCGATCGTCCAGGGATCCAACCACACCATTGAAGGCACGCCCCGTGCCATGATGCTGGACGGTGACCAATTGGTGGTGATCTCCACCCTCAGCCCTTGGGCGATTCACGAGAACAGCCCTGTTGTTGACGCCTTGGGTTGGGACGGGGAATACGGCGCGTGGCGAACCCACACGCTGACGAAATTCACCGTCCTGAACGTGGCCGATGGCACCGATGTGTCCGTCGACCGAGAACTGTACATCGAGGGCCAATACATCACCGCCCGCGAGACGTCGGGCACTGTGCGCACGGTGACCCACGCTTGGATGGACGTCCGAGGCCTCACCTCGTGGCTCGATTTGCCGTCGGGTTACTGGGATTTGGATTGGGAGGACGACGCCGACCTTCGACGCGAAATCCGTGAAAAAGTGGCCTACAAAACCATGGAAGACAACCTTGAGGCCCTTGATGCCATTGCGCTCGCCGACATGATTCCACAAGTGTACGAATTGTCCGACGGCACCGTGACCGTTCACACCATGGACGACCAAGCCTGTGCAGAGTTTGTTGCGCCCGAGGACGGCTTCAACCGAGGCATCACCAGCGTGTTCATGTTGGAGCTGACCTCACCGTCCTTTGCCTTCGATGTGGACCATGTGGTCGGCAACTATCCACAGGTGTACGCTTCACAGGACGTATTGGTCCTCGCCGAGAATGCGTTTGATTGGTGGTGGTTTTGGGGCAACGACGGTGCTGATGAAATGACCAACCTTCACACGTTTGACATCAGCGCACCGGATGCCACATTGTACACCGGTTCAGGGCGCGTCAACGGAACCGTCCTCAACCAGTTTTCCATGTCCGAACACGAAGGTGTGTTGAGGGTGGCCACGACCACTGGGCAGTGGAACCGGTGGTGGATGGACGACCCCGAACCCATGTCATCGCAACTCGTGACCTTGACGCGGGGCGTTGATCTCGAAACGCAACGTCAGGTGTTGGTTGAAACCGGAAAGGTGGGCGGCATCGCTCCCGGAGAGCGCATTTGGTCGGCCCGATTCGATGGCGACCGCGCCTACATCGTGACGTTCGAACAGATCGACCCGCTCTGGGTCATCGACGTGTCGGACGAAACCAACCCTGTCATCCTCGGTGAATTGAAGGTCCCCGGCGTGTCCACGTACATCCACCCTCTGTCGAGGGACCATTTGTTGACCATCGGCCTTGGTCCTGCGAACGAGGACGGGACGGGCTTGGACTGGTCGGGCACGCAACTTTCCCTGTTTGACATTCAGGACCCAACGGCCCCGGCCCAAGCCGATGTGCTGCGCCTGTCCCCTGTCACACCCGAGGACGGAGAAGGTTGGCAATGGTCGTGGTCCGAGGCCACGTACGAGTCCAAAGCCTTCCAGTACTGGTCGCCCAAGCAAACCTTAGCGGTGCCCCTGTCCACCTACAGGTACACGGACAGCTACGAGGACGGTCGCTACACCTGGTCGTACGAATACGTTTCCAAGTTGATCCTGGTTCATGTCGACGAGGCCAACGGCTCGTTGTCCGTGCATGGCGAGGTCAACCACTCGTCGTTCTTTGGAGCAGAGGACGGCCAACACCACTGGTGGAACGACCAGAGCATCCGCCGTTCGATTTTCATGGGCGATTACGTGTACGCCATTTCTTCCGCCGGTGTCACGGTCACCCACTTGGACACCCTTGAAGAAACGGCCAGGGTGGCCATCCCCCACGAGAACCGGTATGCCGTGACCGATGATGCGGTGGCTGAAGACGAGGAACCCAACGACACCAAATCGGTGAGCAGCGATGACGATGAAAACGGTACCGAGGGCACAGCCAGCGAAACGTCAGGTGGCGGTTCGACGAGCGACAGTGGCTCCACGGAATCCGAGGCCACCGATGACGGTGCGAACGACGAAACCGATGCCTCAGGCAATTGACGGTGATGGAGGGTTTCGGTCCATGCGAACGGCGTTGCTGTTGATCGGGTTCAACCGATTGGACCTCTTCGACCAAACCCTTTCCTCCCTCGAGGCCAATGACGCGGCGCACAATCACGACTTGCATGTTTACCTTGATGGGGGCCCCAATGCCCTTCAAAACGAACTCGTGGCGCGAATCGAAGAATCAAGCTTCAAGAACATCACGGTGGTCAAACGTCAGGAGAACTGGGGCATTGGACGACATCTCATCGATGCTCGGCGTCGTTTGTTTGACGAATTGGATTACGATCGAGTCATGCTTTTTGAGGACGACATGGTCTTGGCAACGCATTACGTTGAAACCCTGAGCAACATGCTCGATTGGGCATCGGAATACACGGACGTTGGCACAGTGATGGCGTTCAACATCAACCCCGACCCGATGGATGCGCAGTCGAATCAGCTCAGCGACGTCATCGCCACGAACCGCCATTTTTGGGGTTATGGGATGACAAAGGATGTATGGAATGACATCAAATCCATCCTCTACGAATTCGAGGACCGGTTTTTGAAGGACGTACCCTATGGCAAGCGTGCGCACCGATCCATCCGTCGAAAGTTCATTCGCCGTATCATGAAACAAAACAGAATGAACCGGTCAGGAAAGGCGCTTGTTCCCGATCATCTGCTCACGCCTCCCTTTTCGCAGCGACCCGGTCGTTGCCCAACCAGCCAAGACGCCATCACGGCCTTGGCCCTTTGGCACCAAGGGTATGCTCGTATCACAACCCGCGTTTCAAGGGCACTTTATGTCGGCAAATCCGGTTTTTCCTTTTCACCTGAGGTGTTTGAGAACATGGGGTTCAACGAGCAAAACGTTCCCGACTTTATCTCACTGAGTTCGGCCCCCGTCATGTTTCGATTGGTGCATAAGGGGTTGGACGGGCGCCCACTCAAGCCAACACCGTACGAATAGGTGGCTGGCATGATTGGTTGCGTGGCGTTGGTGGGGTGCGGGCGGTGGGGTCAAAAGCACCTCGACGTGCTCCAACACCTTCGTTCATCGGGGGCCCTGAACCGTCTCGTGGTGTGCGACACGGATCCCAAAGCACTCGTCAACCTCGCCGTGGACGCCACATACACCGCCCTCGATGACATGGTGAACAACGAAACGCTCGATGCTGCTGCTGTCGTCACGCCTCCCAACACGCACCTCACGATCATGGCCGTGCTTGCGGGGCACGGCATCCCCCTTCTTGTTGAAAAACCGCTGAGTGACGACCAGGTTGCCGTCGAACCGGCGCTCGATCGGCTGAGCGCCAACGCCACGTTGTTCGTGGGCTTCCTGCTTCGCCACCACCCGTCCGTTCAACGGCTGCATGAAACGGTGGTGAAGGGCGACTTGGGCCGTTTGAGGTCCTTCGAATACCGTCGAACGACGGTTCGCGCTCCACCCGTGGGTGCGAATGCGCTCAGCACACTGGCCGTGCACGGATTGGACTTGCTGGCCTTCATGGCCGGCGCCCCCCTCATGGACGGAGAAGTGGAGACTTTTCTCGCCGAACCCACCCGCGCCATGGTGGTGATGCGAATGGGCAACGAGATACATGGCACGATTGAGGTGGCTTGGGATGCGAAGGAGGAGCGTCGGTTTGTGGCGGTGGAGGGCGAGTTCGGCCGCGGTGAGGTGGATTTTGGCACGGGCATGGCGCACATCGTCGTCCGCGGCACGGCTTCGGTGTCCCCCTCTCCGCTGCGCTCGGCACTGGAGGAGGAATGGTTGGCATTTTTGAGGGCGGTTGAGGAAGCCGAGCCGCAGGTCCATCCGCCGGTCGCCGTTCTGCGCGACCAAGCGATGTGGCTGGCCCGGCACGGGGCGTTCAAGGGCGCCGATAGCGACCTTCACGGTTGCGAGAATTGAAGAACAGCCCCTGCTTCGCCAACACCATGGGACTCGAGTTCTCGACCGTCCAACGCATGTTCGGTGCCAGCCTGGTGGCCGCTGTTGGCGTGTGGTTCCTCCAGGGCGCCATGGTGGACGCCGTCTTGACACTCATCGCTTTGTGCTCGTTGACCGCCATCGTCTGGGGTCTGTCCGAACGCACCGAGACGTTCAGTGCCCTCAACCTGACCGGCAGCGGGCCGTGGGAGATGTTGGCTGTTGTGGCCAGCATCGTGGTGTTCGCTCAAGCCTCGATGGCCGTCTGGGCGTTTCCCACGGTCGGCGCGTACATTCTTTCGCTGTCCTTCATCGGATCGTTTTGGGTCACCGGGTACATGATGCAACCCAACGGCGCCTGATGGCGGCCACCGTTTTGGTGCGATTTCAAGAGCGAAGGGTCAAGGGCTGCGAGACCACATCATCACTTCATGGCCACCCACGGCGATCACCCCGAACTCCCCGAGAGCCTCGAGTCGTTGCTGATGAGCGATGTCCACACGGTGTTCCTCAAAGCCGACTGCCCCGCTCGGGTGAAGCGCGGCACCATCGGCCAACTGAAACTTGTCGAGGTGGAGGAGGCCCCCGACCCCTGGGACACATTGGGCTTGGAGGCTCTGGAAGAACGGCTGATGGATTTGGTGGAAGCCACCCGCCACCGAAGCGATTGCTTTCTTGAAATCGATCGAACCGGATGCCGGGTCATCCAGCTGGGCGACCTTCGCATCACCTCGGCGTGGCCGCCGTTTTCCGATGCACGGGAAATCACCGTGGTTCGGCCGGTGGCCAAATTGAGCATCGGTGACTATGAACTCGACCAGCGCCTCATCGATCGACTGCGCAACCACCATCGCGGCGTGTTCATCTGCGGTCGACCCGGTTCGGGAAAAACCACCCTGGCACAAGCCATTGCGGAATACTTGGACATCGAGGTGGGCGCGCTGGTCAAGACCATGGAGGCGCCGCGTGACCTCCAGCTTGACGGACGCATCACCCAATACGCGCCTCTCGAGGGCGACTTGGAAAAAACAGCCGAGATCATTTTTCTCGTTCGACCGGACTTTGTGATCTTCGATGAAGTCCGGCGAGCACGCGACTTCGAAATTTTTGCTGATGTCCGTCTTGCCGGTGTTGGCCTGTTGGGTGTGACCCACGCCAACTCCGCCCTTGAGGCCATCCAGCGCCTCATCGGCAAGGTTGAATTGGGGTTGGTCAGCCAAGTGTTGGACACCATCCTCCACGTCGAATCGGGCGCCATTCAACAAGTGCTTGAGCTTCGAATGACGGTCAAGCCACCCACGGGCATGCAAGAAGAACTGGCACGCCCCGTCATTGAAGTGGTGGAATTCCCAAGCGGAAAACTCACGCATGAAATGTTTGCGTTCGGTTCGGAAATTGCGGTGGTTCCCGTCGAAGGGCGCGTCAACAACGGAACCAGTCCCTTGCAGGCCATGGCCAAACAAACCGTGGTGGACACGGTTCGGCAATGGGTGGGCGTGGAGTGCGAAGTGGTGTTTTCGGGGACCTCGTCGGCCACGATCTATGCACCTTCGAACATGGTGGCCACCTTGGTTGGTCGTGGCGGGGAAAACGTTCGGGAACTCCAGGAGGCGCTGGGCGGGTTGCGGTTGACCATTGATGCGTTCGAAAACATGCCCGAAGGCATGGAACGCCCCAACCGGTTTTGGTACGACGATCGCCGCCAACACAACAAGGGCGGGTCAGGCAAACGTCGCAACAAGCAACGAAACAAGCGTTGAGCATGAAAAGCGCGAACTGAACCGCTTCTTCTTCGGCCCAAGGTGGAGTATCTTTAAATGTCAAAGGAACGGCCATCCGAGCAGAGGTTGCTCTTATGTCGGATGGGGAAACGGCAGGAACCGAAGACGAAGCGGTGGACCACATCGCTGCAGATGAAGCCAATCAATCCACCGACGACGGCGAGTGGATGAACACCGCCTCCAGCGAAGAGGGCACGTCCGATGAGGCGGCCGAAGGAGCCGGAGAACCAGCCGAGGTTCCAGCCGAGGTTCCAGCGGAGGAAGATGACGCTGAACCCGTCGCAGAGGCTGAGCCCGCCGCACCCACGTCAGCTGACGAATCCACCACAGCTTCTGCTGCACCGGCTGCTGCAGCTCCCGAAGCCTCCGGCCTCGCTGCGTTTGTCCTGAACAACAGGTCGTGGTTGAACGCCATGTCGTGGTTGATGATGCTTTACGCTGTGTGGGCCGTGATTGAAGTTCTTTCCAACACGTGGCTCCACGGTTTGCAAGGGCTTTCCTTGGTCGATACGGGGACGCCCACCAACAGTGACCCCAACGACCTTCAGCGCAACAACGCCGGCTGGGTGATCGCCACCGGTGCTGTTTCCGGTTTGCTTGGCCTGGGCATCCAGTACATCTACCAGGGCGCCCCCATCGTTGACGCTTCCATGCGCACCACCGCCTCCCTCATCCTTGAGCAAACCATGAACGCTCAAGCCCGGGACGAGGAGATCATCGCTAAGGCCGAACAGGCCGCCGCTGCCGCCGCCACCGCCGCCGCAGAAGCCGCCGCAGAGGCCGCAGCGACCGCTGCCACCGAGGCGGCCACCATCGCCGCTGCTGAGGCCGCCACCGCCGCCGCCACAGAGGTTGCCCGAGAGACGGCCGAAGACACCCTGGTCGACATGCTCGAGGCGTCGAACGACGAGGACCTTGTTGAAGAGGAAGAAGTCGAAGAAGTCGAAGAAGTCGAGGAAGGCGAAGCCGAAGCCGACGCCTCAACATCGGAAGACATCGACGTTGCAGAGGAATCCGAGGAATCCGAGGGAGACGAAGCGGCCACCCCCGAAGCCGAGACGGAAGAGGAGACCGGCGACACCGAGACCGAATCTGTGGCTGAAGAAGCGTCTGAATCGGGCGAAGAAAGCAGGGACGAAGCCGCTGATGCACCCGAAGAAACGGTTGAAGAAACCGCCGAATCGGAGGCGCCAGCCCCATCCGCCGACGAAGGCGAAGAATCAAAAGAAGACGAACCTGCGATTGAAGTGTCCGAGGACGCCTCGCCCGTCGAAGAGGTCGTTGAAGAAGAGGAAGAAGAACCCTCCAACAAAGCAAGGAAATTTTGAGGTGAAAAAATGTGGGAACATCGTAGTGTATCGAACCGACTGTTCGAAGAAACCGGCCGCACGCAGCCAACCGAGACGTACGTCAAGCTGATGGACGAAGTGGAGGCTGTGGTCTCCGACGCACAAACGGACAAGTTTGATGCTGAAACCTTCATGTCTTACATTCCCCGAAAGGGCCCCTGGGAAGAGATCCCTGCATCGGACCACTCCATGGCGGATGCTCGCCAGCGCTACATCGGTCCTGCTGAAGCCAAGCTGCTCAACACCAACATCATCTTGGGTTCCACCTGGATCGACTCCGACCGCTTCAAGTTTGAGCGCCGCATCGAAAACGTGGCTGACTTCCTCAAGCAGAAGACCATCATCAACGCGAACATGTGGACACCGAAGCAACTGTTCACCACGCAGACCTTCTTTTTCTGTTCGACCGGCGATGAAGACCGAATGGGCGGTGCCATCCTTGAAGGCGACACCCGAAGCGAAGACCACCCCTTCCTCGGAACAGCTGACCGTGAATTCGCTGAGTGGGAAACCATCCTGTGGGGCCTTGGCCACCGCGGCGTTGTCCCCGACTCGGACCCCCTTGACCGTGTGTACTACCCCTCGCTGATGCACCGCAACGTGTCGTTCAACAACCGACTGGGCTGGATTCGTTACTCTCCTGCCGGCTTCGGAAAGGACGCCTCGGGTTACCTCATGACCAAGCCCTCCACCTGGATCTGGCCTGCTGTCAACGGCAACCGTGAAACCGCCACGGCCTTCAACCTCCTCGTGAACTTGCCCGACCGCCGTTCTTCCTTCGGTGAAGAAGGCATTTCGGACATCTTCCTGACCACGGGCAAGACCTCCCTCTACACCATGATGGGCATGATGTCCTCTTCCACCGTCCGCCAAGCCTTTGGCGCCGGTTCGGAGATGGTGCCGTTGGAAATGCACTGCATCGAACCCGGCCTTGACGAGTGGATCTCGAACTCCAGCGACGAAGACAAGTACAGCCGCCTCTTTGAGGTGTGCGCTACGCTCGGATACCTGCTCACCGACCCCAACATCGGAACGCTCGGAGGCGCTTCCAAGCGCCGACGCTTGTTGTTGTACCCTGCCGACCAAGGCAACCTGCTGACCTGTGCCAACGCCAGCCAAGTGGCAGACCACGCCCTCAAGTCCAACTACGGTGCAACCGTGTTCACCAAATTGGATCAAGCCGACTTCATGAACCGCGTGACCCGCCGGTTCAAGGCCTACGCCGACCTTGTTGCTGCCAGCGACGTGGCTCGTGGTGCTCGATGGATCAGTCAGGCCGAAATCGACGGTGAGAAGGTCATCGGCCCCAACGTCCACTCCATCCTTTCCGTGCGCGGCTATGACATTCTCAACATGCAAGAGTACCTTGACACCTTCAACGATGTGTCGGCCGCTCCCGAGCGCTTGATGCGCCGTGTGATTCAGTCGGTGGCCACCAACGCCCTGAAGACCGTTTACCCGATGGATTTGTTGGGTGAATCCGCTGGCTCCGCACCGTTCGAGCACATCTTCAGCGGCGGTGACGACAACCCGCTCGTGTACTACACGGACGTTCGGTTCCTCGTCCCCACTTCCATCGACAAGTTGCGCTACCAGACGTCCGCCCGTGGCGCAGACCGCGGTCGCATGCGTGAGGCCTACCAAGCCCTCACCAACGCCGACCCCATGACCACCTTGTCCATCCAAGACCTGTGCTTGCCGTTCCTCGCTGACCTCGGCGCCGACACCTGGCAAACCGGCACCGGCATCCGTGAGAACGAGATCGTCGTCGAGGTGACGATGGCAGTGAACCCCGCCCGCGTCTGGAAGGCCTACCTTGAGCCGACCACCGACGAAGTGTTCGACATGCCCAAGGGCGACCAAGGCACAGCCGCTCAACTCTGGGGCGATGTGTTCATGTCCAACACGGTGCTTCACGAGAAGATGATCAAAGACGGCAACGAGCATTACCTCAACCTGCTCAAGCTGGCGTACCACTGGTCCAACAACGAAGCACAAAAGAAGCACAAGTTGGGCAAGTACGCCAAGAAAACGACCGCTGCAAAGAAGAAGTGACGCTCCTCCATCAAGGGGTTCAAGTGTGAGGCGCCACCCCGTGGTGGGTGATGGCCACCCCCAACGACGGCAGCGGGCGAGCACCTGTGGCCATCGTCCGTCCGACGACCTCCGTCACCAGCGGCGTTGGCGTGACCCAGAAGTTGGTGACGGCAGCGGTTGCGTTTGGTAACCTCATGCAGGGGACCTTTGGACCGCAAGGCCTCGACAAAATGCTGTACAAAACCAACGGCGAAACGGCGGTGACCAACGACGGGGCGAAAATCATCGCCGAGCTGTTGGTGAAACACCCAGCCGCTCAAGCCTTCGTTCAACTTGCAGAGGCGCAAGAGCAGTCGTGCGGAGACGGTGTCACGGGTTGCGTGGTGATCGCAGGTGAACTGATGCGGGAAGCCGGTCGTTTGCTGGAGCGCGGCCTCCACCCGCTCGTGTGCGTGAGCGGTTTCCAGCGCGCCCTCGGTGTAGCGCTCGAACACGGCGAGCGCGTGGGTCTTCCCCTCAGCGACCGTCACGGTCTGCTCGATGTCGCTCGCACATCCATGGCGGGGACCACAGCGGACGTCATGGATGACCGCCTGGCTGAACTCGTGGTTCAGGCCGTGAACACCGTTCAACATCCCGACGGCACCGTTCACTACGAAGATGTCCGCATGACCAAGCGGACGTTTGGCAACCTCAACGACACGGTGTTGATCAACGGCATGGTCCTTGAAACCCCGCTGGTCCTCGATCGTTTACCACGCCGTCTGGACGGCGTTAAGGTGGTCGTGTTGTCGTGCCCCTTAGAGATCGAGTCCACCTCCCGTGATGCTGACATCGAGGTGGAAACCACCGAGCAATGGACCGCCTTCATCGAAGCCAATGAACGGCTCTTGGAGGCCAAAGTTGACGCCATTCTGGCGTCCGGCGCCCGTGCGGTGTTCTGCGCTGGAGCCATCGATCCGAAGGTGCTGCATGCCTTGGCCGACAAGGGTTGCTTTGTTCTCGGTGCATTGGAGCGCCCGACGGTGGACGACATTGCGAAAGCCACTGGGGCTCACGTGTGCGACCACCTTGACGACCTTGAGGTCGCTGACCTTGGGGCCTGTGAGTCGTTGTGGATCGAGACCTCAGAGGACCTCGACGGGCGGCGCGAACGCATCATCCTCGACGCTGGCGACCGAGCAGGATTGGCGACGCTCGACGTCGGCGGCGGCGATGGCGTCGCCGTGGAGGAGACCATTCGAGGCTTGCACGATGCGTTGCGTTCCACGGCACTCGCCGCATCGACCAAGGCCGTGATGGTGGGCGGTGGGGCTTACCACATGGGGGCATCGCTCGCCGTCAAAGAGGCCGCAGAGCAGCAACCGGGCAGGGAACGTCTGGCCATGGAAGCGTTTGCTCGTGCCTTGGAAATTGTCCCAGCAACCCTTGCGCAGAACGCAGGCGTTGACCGGTTGGACACGCTTTTGGCACATCGCGCAGCGCATCGGACGGGATCGGGCGACCATGGGATCGCGCGCAACGGTGAGATCACGTCCATGTCTGGCGTGCTTGTCCCGCAAGAAACGGTGCTTCACGGGCTTGAATTGGCGTGCGAAACAGCATGCGGCCTCCTCCGTGTTGACCAGGTCATTTCGGCGCGCGGCGACTGATGCCCATCGTGACCCGTCGCTATGTTGAAAGACGATGGATGGGGGAAGTGCGATAACGGGTCAACCGTATGAGCGACGCATCTCCAGCACCGCTAGCCCTGCTCAGCGTATGGGACAAAACAGGGATTGTGCCGTTCGCCACGTCTTTGGTTGACCTGGGATTTGAACTGATTTCAACCGGCGGAACGGCGCGTACGCTCACGGAAGCGGGCTTATCCGTTCGCTCGGTCGCTGAAATCACCGGCCATCCGGAGATTTTTGACGGCCGCGTCAAATCGCTTCATCCAGCGATTCACGGCCCTCTTCTCGCCCGCCTCCACCAACCGGAGGATGCCGACGAACTCAGCCGCCTCGGTTACGGGCGTATTGCCCTCGTCGCTTGCAACCTGTACCCCTTTGCTCAGGCCACAACACACGACCCACCGATGGAGGACGCTGCGCTGCTGGAAATGATCGACATCGGCGGTCCCACCATGGTGAGGGCATCGGCGAAGAACCACCGCCATGTGCTGGTGGCAACCAATCCGGATCGCTACGAGGCCATTCTCAACACGCTGCGTGAGGCCGGTGATGTGGATGCCGTTGATCCAGCCTTCCGTCGTTCTTTGGCGTTGGAAGCGTTTCAACACACCGCCATGTACGACGCCATCATCGCCGCCGAGCTTCACCGCCGGTATGTGGGTGATGCATCGACGGTGCAAGGGGCAGAAGCGCAACAACCGTTGCTTGCCGACCAGGTTTTGGAAGGCTACACGGGTCGGCGTGCGTTACGCTACGGTGAAAATGCGCACCAGGCCGCCGCACTGTACACGTCGCCGCACCACCTCGGCGCCCACGACACCTTGGTCACGGCGACCGTTGAAGGTGGCAAGGCGATGTCGTACAACAACTATGCCGATGCCGATGCGACCCTCCGCTTGTGCCGTTCCTTGTCCACCGACGAATGGCCGGACACACCGCACGCATGTGTCATTGTCAAACACAACAACCCATGCGGCGCAGCGCTTGGTGCCACACAGCGTGAAGCGTTTGAAGCAGCGTTGGCCAGCGACCCCGAGTCAGCGTTCGGTTCCATCATCTGCTTCAACGAACCCGTCGAGGCGTCCACGGCAGAGGCCGTTGGGGACTTGTTTGTCGAGGTGATGATGGCGCCCGCTTACACGCCCGAGGCTCACGCCATTCTCACGGCCAAGGACAAGCGTCGGTTGCTGACCATCGAATCCCCCAACCAACGCTTGGCGCCGTTGAAGCGAAGCCTCGTTCACAAACCGGTGGAAGGTGGTCTTCTGGTGCAGACCGAGGAACCCCCCATCATCGACTGGTCGAAAGCCAGGACCGTGACCAGGCGAGATGCAACGCCTGAGGAGATCGCCAGCATGAAATTCGCCGTCCGTGTGTGTGAACAGGTGAAATCCAACGCCATTGTGCTCGTGCAAGGCACGGCCACCGTGGGCATCGGACCGGGACAAACCAGTCGCGTGGAAGCGGTTCGAATCGCCGCCCGTCGCGCAGGCGAACGAGCCCGAGGCGCCGTGTTGGCCTCGGATGCCTTCTTCCCGTTCAAGGACGGTATTGAACAAGCCGCCGAGGCAGGTGCGGGAGCCATCGTTCAACCCGGGGGCTCCATTCGCGATCAGGAGGTCATTGACGAAGCTGACGCGCGAGGGATGACCATGGTGTTCACGGGGCACCGATTGTTCCGTCACTGACCGGCTCACGGTTCACCTGTGATGTGGATGGCACGTGCCAGCCCACCCACCAAATGCCCGTGATGGCGATGATGGCGATGGTCGTTTGTCCGAATCCGGGGTCACCCAAGCGCGTGATCCACACGATGGAGATCACCGAGACCAGAGCGATCAACCCGCAAATGACGATCTTTGAGTGAAGCGGCAACGCCCGTCCCGAGCGGTAGTAATTCAACAACAGCTCGCCAAAGAGTCGGTTGGTGAGCAACCACCTGAACAACCGCTGTGAAGAGCGACCGTAAGCATAGCCTGCGGCCACCAGCCAGGAGGTGGTTGGCCAGCCGGGGAGAATCAACCCGATGCCTGCAAAGACCACAAAGAGACTGCCCGCTGCGACCCAAGCCCCTCTCACGAGCGGGTTGGCGCTGGGCTTGTGCTCGGAGAGAACGGCTTCGACAACCGCCCCATCGTCCATGACGCTGTAGTGGACCGCCAACTCCCTTGCAGCAGCGACTCGCGAACCCTTCTTCGAAGGGTCGGGCAACACCGCTTCAGGCACAAACCTCCCACCGGAAGCGTTCCTATAACCCTTGGTTGTTTGAAAACATTTGAAATCTGCCTGCCAAAGCCTTCACACATGACAGGGGATTGGCCGAGCGTCCGCCCGGGTTCTGTGGGGGACCCGGTTCGATGCGCTGTGTTGATCTCCGGCTCAGGCAGCGGTATGGTGGCCCTCGTTGAGCATCAGCAGCGCGAATCGGACTGCGGTCACACCTCGGTTGTGGTCATCTCCAATCGACCGGAGGCAGCCGGTCTCGGGAAGGCCGATGCATTGGGCGTGGCAACCCTGTGTCTTGACCACCGCGACCACACGGGCCCCTCTGCCCGGGCCATGCATGAAGCGACCTTGCTCGATGCGTTGGCGAGTCACCGGGTGGAACTGGTGGTTCTCTCGGGGTACATGCGTCTTCTCAGTCCAGCCTTTTTGGAGGCGTGGGGTGGCCTTGTCGTCAACATTCACCCGTCGCTTCTGCCGGCGTTTCCCGGCGCTCACGCCCACCGGGACGTGCTTTCCGCTGGGGTCTCGGTCACCGGGTGCACCGTTCACGTGGTGGATGAAGGGATGGACACCGGACGCATCCTCGACCAAGTGCCGGTGCCCGTGTTTCCTGATGACGATGAAGCGACGTTGAGTCACCGCGTCAAGCTTGAGGAGCACCGTTTGTATCCGGCCGTTCTCGACCGGTTGGTTTCGGGCGAGTGACCGCACGGTGCACCTTCAGAAGTTGCGGTTGCGAAGATCCTCCGGCCGGTTGTAATTGGCGAAGGAGGGCGCCCACCGTTCGTTGTGGAGCGACGGAAGGCTGGCGGTGAATTCCATCAAGGAAGCAGCGTTCATGGGCAGACGATGCCCATGCGGGATCACGGCCATGGTGGGCTGGCGCCGCCCCTGCGGGTCGACGGGCACCCCGCCTTCGCTTTGGTTCAACAACCACGCCAAAGCGTCGTGTTCCATGGCAAACGCGTCGCAAGGGAGCAACAGAAGCCCCTCGTTGGTTTCGTTCACCAACCAACGAACGACGTCCAGTAAACCGTTGCAATGCGGCGGGTCAGCGATGATTTCACCGCTGAACAGGGCTTGGCGGTCCGCAGAACCGCAGAGCACCAAGGCTGGGCCGGCACCCAAGGCATCCACCATGTGTTGGAGTCTTTGGACCGTGTTGAACATCCGAGCTTTGTCCATCCCCATCCGTTGACTTTGTCCCCCGGCCAGAATCGCCACCCGCATCCTGTTCCCTCAATGCAACCGTTCCAACGCATCGAGGGCGGACTCCAATTCATCGAGCAATCCGCGCACCCGGTCGAGCAGCGCTTTCCGTTCCCGACTCGAACGAGCCTCAGGCAACCACTCGAGCAAACGACGAACATCAACAGCGTCACGGTCAACCGTCCATTGCAACACCGATTCAAGGACCGGGTCCTCGGTGGGCAGCAAGCGCTCAACCATGATGCCTTGTCAAGGTCATCATCCCATCAACCCTCCGATACGAGGAGCCGTTGACGAATGCGCTCGTACAATTCTCCGCCCTGGGGGGCATCGACGATGTGCGCCCGCAGGTGTTCCGATGTTGACGTTCGAAGCGAGAGGAACAGCACCGTGTATTGGTGCCATGCTGGACTCTGCCGGCCTGCCGCCAAGATCCATGCATCATCGGGCACCGAGTGCCCTCCCCGCACCAATTCTTCGGCCACTTCAAGGACCGCCAGCAAGGGTTCGGTCCGCTTCAGCAAATGGATGAACGCCATCCAAGGATCTTGCCCGAGGGTGGGCGGGTCAAGGTTGGCCAGCAACAAACCTGCCACGGTCAAGTCCTCCCGCCCATGACGTTTCCACAACCTTGGGATGAGGGTGGCCAACCGGCGAGGGCGGGGGTGATGCGTCAACAACCAAGACACCATGGTTCGCAAGTCCGACAAGGGGACGCCGTGGTGGAAGCGAAACTCCTGTTTCGAGGAGGTGAGGTCTGTCTTGGGGCGGTTGATGTAGTCCGGTACGCACACGCGATAACCCTCATCGAGAAAACGCAACAGCCGCCGATGGGAACGAAGGTTGCGTTGCCGCTGCTGCTCCAACCAATCGTCGAGGTGCGGATTCACCGTCGGTCACCGTCGTTGGGGCGTCGCCGAAGCGAGTCGAACAGGTCGCCCACCATCCCCACCGAATCTCGCAGCGTGGTCATGAGGGTGTCAATCATGGCGTTGTCTTCGTATTTTTCTTGAACCATGTCCCGAAGTTCCTGTTCGATGTCGCTGTGCAGTTCGTTGTCGATGTTGAAGACCGAACGCAGATGTGCCAAGACTCGAAATTCATCCTTCGACAAGGAGGCGTTCACAATGGCCACTTCAAACACCTGCGTGTAGATCTGGCGAAACTGATCGGCTTCAATGATGCGCCCCGTTCCGGAAGTGCGCCCTTCTTGGATGGCCCTGTACACCTCGGCGGGTTCATCGGCGTTCAGTTGCAGCGCCGATGCGAGTTTGATGATGAGGCGTTTCTCTTCCCGAGTCAGGACGCCGTCCATCAGCATCACCTCCACGGTGGAGTGAAACACCTCCAAGGCTCCCACGGTCGCCGACGCCACATATTGGCCAGCGTCGTTCACTTCTTGAAGCAACCGTCGGAAACCTGCATCGGGCACCTCCCGCTTGGGGGAGGGTTGAAATGCAAGTTGGCTGTGGGCGGATTGTTCACATTCACTCCGCTCCTCAGAGCGGTTGCGACGTGTCCCGGTTTCGGGAACACCGTCGTCCGGACTTGTGCGCTAGGAGGACACAACATGTCACGAAGAAACCAAGGAAATCAAGGTAACAAAGGATCCAAAGGAAAAAGCAAGGCCATGAAGTACCAAATTCAGGCTGATATCAAGGTGAACGGCACCGTCCAACGCAAGGACATCATCGGTGCCATCATGGGCCAGACCGAGGGCTTGCTCGGCGATGAACTGGAACTGCGAAAGTTGCAGCGCACGGCGCGCGTCGGCCACGTTGATGTCGAGATGGAGACCAAGAACGGCAAAGTGCACGGGACCATCATCATCCCGTCCAGCCTTGACAACGTCGAAACCGCCATCATCGCCAGTTCGCTGGAAACCATCGACCGTATCGGTCCTTGCGAGGCCATCATCAAGGTCCTTGAGATCAAGGACATTCGTGCTACCAAGCGCACCGCTGTGGTGGACCGCGCCAAAGAACTCCTGTTGACGTTGGTCAATTCGGGCGAGGCCGCCTCCAAGACCGTCATTGAAGAAGTGCGTTCGGTGTTGACCGTGGGCACGGCCAAGAATTTCCACGGATTGACCTGCGGCCCCAACGTTGAATCGTCCACTTCATTGATCGTGGTGGAAGGCAGAAACGACGTCCGAAACCTGTTGAACTGTGGCCTGAAGAACGCCATCAGTGCCGACGGCGCTGGCAACATCAAGCAGGAACTCGTTGATTTGGCGAACAGCAAGGAGAGCGTGACGGTGGCCATTGACGGCGACCGAGGCGGCGAAATGCTGTTCATGCAACTGTACGACATGATGAAGGTCGACTTTGTCGCCCAAGCCCCGGTCGGTCAAGAATGGGAATTGCTCCCACAGAAAACCGTCACGATGTGCTTGCAAAAGAAGGTCGATGCCGCGAAATTCAAGCATCAACTCGACAAGAAAATCGCCGAAGATGATGAAAAATTCGGCGGTGACAAGGACTGGGACAAGGACATGGACGAGACGTACGAATCCGAGACCGCCCCAGCCGACATTCAGGAACTGTTCGATGTGATTGAGGAAATGGGAACCAACAAGGCCAAGATTCGATTCGCAGACGGTACGTACTCCGATGAGATCGGGCCGTCGAAACTGGAGAAGGCCATGCAAGAAGCTGAAGAAGCCGAGACCGTGTTGTTCAACGGCGCTGTCACGGGGAAGGTCCAATCCTATGTTGAGCAGTCCACGGCGAGGGTCATCGTTGGAACCAAGCAAGGGAAGGACTTCGGCCCGGTCGACGACCAGACTGTCTGGCTCTCAGAAGTCCACCGCTGAAGCGGATGGGTTAAATCCACACCCGCACCTTTGCAGGCATGGTGGACCTCCCGAGCGGAGACGGTGCGACGAACGATGTCACTGGCGACCCGCCTCAGGATGTCAATGCACCTGTTCCCTCTGTGGGCAAGGCGTCCTCAACAGGGCCTGAGCCAACCGGTTGGTCCCTGCCGGTGCGTGCCGCTCCCATTTTGTCAGAGCAAGGCGAATCCGTGGTCGAATTCCCGCTGAGCCAGCACCGCTCGGGGCGCGTCTCAACGTCACTTGTCATGGACGACCACCTTCTGCGTCTTGTGGAAGCACGCTTGGACGACGATGGAATTCGGCGCCTTGATGTGCGCATGGCCTTGGTCAAGGCGCACCTCTCGGGGTATTCACACACACATCTGGACCTGTTTCAACGCATGATGCCGGTGTGGTGGACGTCGTTGGCAGCGGGTTTGTTGATGTCAACCGGGCTGGTCCAAGGTTGGTTCGCGTTGAGCGGAGGTTTGTTTGCGTTTGCCGGACTCGCTGGAATGCTGTTGGCCAAGTTGGATCTCCACCGGTTGTCCTTCTCCGATCACGGCGGGCGTCACGATTTCTACCTGTCCGGGTGGGGCGAAGACCCACACTTGATTCGAAACAGCACGGCACTCCTGGGCCCCGCGTTTGTTGATTTCTTGCGAAACGGTGAGCTCGAAACCGCCCACATCGATGCCGTGGTCGCTTCACTTGCCACGGAAGCGGTGGTGTTGACCCCGTTGCCGGTCAGCACCGGAGCCGTACCAGGTGCACCACGTGCCCTACCGGTGCCAAGCGCACCCCCAACGCCCCAGACCGCAGCAACACCCAACACCTCGGAAATGCCCCACGGGCCGGCTCCGACCGACGTCCCGATGGAAGAGCCCACGCCCTCGCCCTCTGAAGCGTCGAACAAGGCACCGCCTTCGTTCACCGTCGATACCCCGCGACCCGGACCCCCAGTCAATCCACCCGGTCCACCGGCATCGCTGCCTGTTCCAGCGCCTCCTCCACGATCTCCCCTTCCACCACCGAACCCCCCTGTGCTTCCACCGGCACCATTGCCACCGTTGCCGTTGCCTCCTTCGCCTGCAGTTCACAGCGCTGAGGATGCGTTGTGGGACGATCTGATTTGATCAGCCGCGCACGCCGCCCGCTGCTGGTGGTTGTGCTGTTCGCGCCCATCGCTTGACCTCTGTAGCCAAATCGCCCATGTGCGTGGGCAACGGCCAACGGTCGGCTTCCAACGGCACGGGCCGTCCAAGGCCTGGGATGCGATGGAGGGCCTGGCCCAAGGCCAACGCATCCTGCAAGAAATCACCGGTGGCGCCGGAATGCCTTGCTTCAAGGCGGCGTCGCGTCCAGCGCTGGAGCGAAGGCAATGCGCCCCGCAACTCCGTCAACAATTCGCCACGACGTTCGTCCTGTTCGTCCCCGGCGGGAAGCAGACGCAGCATCAACCGCAACAATCGCGCCACTCGGATGTCGCGCGGTTGAAGGTTGACGTGCTGAGCAACGGACCGTCGGACGTCGTTCAGTGCGTCCATTCCCCTCGAACCGATGGCCACCGCAGCCTGCTCCAAACCCAGCATCGAGAGCAGGCCTTCCAACGCTGACAGTGCGGAATGGGTGCCCTCGCCTGTGCTGGACGGGCCGGCAACCGGTTCGTTCATCGTCCCGGGGAGTGCGTCGCGAGGTGTGATGTGCACGCGTCCCGCTCCATCGGTGCGGGGCGGATCCATTGCCGTCACCGTCGGCTCATCGGTGGATTCGCCATCGGACGATGCAGCCATGTCATCCTCATGTTGTGCGACGACTGTACCAAGGGGCGCTGATTCAGCCTTCACCTCATGTTTGGGTTCGAGGTGACGATTCCTTGTGTTGAAGCTTGGCCCAACCCCCTCAACCTGTTCATCGGCCTTCACCGCCCCGCCCTCAATGGGGCCGGCAGCGTCGTTTGACACCGCATGCGAGGCATGGACCGGTTCCATCATGTGCGGTTCTTCCGACAT
Source organism: Methanobacteriota archaeon (assembly GCA_038104845.1). Lineage (GTDB taxonomy): Archaea > Thermoplasmatota > Poseidoniia > Poseidoniales > Poseidoniaceae > Poseidonia. The sequence goes on along the minus strand of JAYOBJ010000002.1, from coordinate 20,134 downwards.
GGGTGAGGCCTCGGGCACTGGGCGGGGGCGTTCCTGATGGGCCTCGGTCAGGCCGTGTTCGGTGGTGCCTTCAGACGAAGGCGGCTGTGCTGTGACTGGAGGAGGTGTCCAAAGGTTCAGAACGAACTCCGTGCCGTCCTCAGGTCGTTGACTGAGGTGCGTCAGCCATGCCGGAATGCGTTGAGCGAGGCGGACCAGCGCTTCCGGTTGACGGGCCTGTTGCTGGACATGGAGGGCGAGGTCCACATCCCGGTGCCACGGCAACGCTTCGATGCGCCGCATCAACCGTTCAGCATCGCGTACATGCGGTCGCGCCCAGTTCAGTTCGATCGCCACCGTTCTCGGGTCTTCGTCCAGGAGCCGTTCCCAAGCCATGGTGTTCCAGCCGGCGTTGCGCAAGCGTTCCACTTCGTCACGGAGGCCGACGACGGCTCGCTCGGCGAAGGGCCCTACGTTGGAACCGCCCTCGCCGCGCTCGAGTGCGGCGACATGCGCTTCGAAACCAGCCAACGATAGGCCGTCTGTGGAGCGTTCCTCCAATTGTCCACGGACGATGCGCAGACGTCCCAGCGCATCCTCAAGCATCGTTCGATGGCGTCGTTGTCTTCGCTCCTTCAGTTCAACATTCGCTCGCAGTTCGTCCACCACCTCGGGCGTCAGCGATGGACGGCGAAGGATCTCAAGGCGAACCTGCTGGTCGTCACGACCGCCAGCGGACACATCCAGAGCGTCGTACCGGTCGATGAGGTGCTTTTGCTCGTCCCAGATCGTGCGTTCATGAAGCATCCGTTCAAGGGTTGAACGTGGCTCTTCCATCAATCGCTGCATCCATTCGTCCATGTGCATGCCAGCTTGGCGGTACGGTTCCAACACCGCCAGTCCGTCGAGTTCCAATCGTTTCCATTCTTGTTGCAATGCTTCAAGACGCTGTTCCAGTTCATCGGTCTGGTCAAGATGGCCCATCACATCCTCCAAATCGCGTGTTTTGGTCGGCCACAACCGTTGAAACCGTTCCAGTTCGATTCGGAGTGCTCGGTGCCGGTCGACCGTCTCCGAGATGGATTCGAAGTTGGTTTCCCAATCGTAGAGTTCTTCCGGTCGAAGGTCCTTGCTGATTGGAAACACGAACCCTTCCCTGCGCCAGATGTTCAGTGATTCAGACAGATCCTTCCGGCGTTCTTCCAACCGTTGACCGGTCTTCACCACATCGGCCCGTCGTTCGGTCAAGCGTTCCATGCCTTCCGGACGGTCCACCGAGCGAAGTTCAGCAATGCGTCGTTCCGCCTCGTCCTTGTCGAACGGGCCGATGAGCCGTCGAGCCTCAACGATGGCGTCCTCCACGGCGTGGTGCAACGCTTGCCATGCTTCCACGCAATCCAACGCTTCCATGAGCGTCGCTTGTTCGAGATCAGGTACATCATGCCCGATGTCACGCAACCCTTCCGCGGTCGCCTTGAGAACATCCCGTTGCCGTCGCTCGTCCTGCATCATGTGGTTCACGTGTTCCCACAACGCATCGGTTCGCTCAGGCGTGGCAAAGAGCGGTTGAATCAATGCCACGGCCCCATGACTGCTCTCATCGAGGGCGAAGAGCGCATGGAAGAGACGCAACCATGTCTCCCCTTCACCCGCAGCCTCCCACGTCGGTTTGGCAGCTTCGAGCGCCGGCTCCCATGGTGCAAGTGAGGCACTCCATTGATCCATCAACGAACGGGCGTCTGGGACGATCATCGGATCGTTGAGGCACTTCTGAACCTCTCTGGTTTGCTCATCGTCGATGTCCAACACCGTCGTTAACCGCTCCAGTCGTTCCTGCAACCGTTCAGCTCGCTGAAACGTGCCTTCCAACCATTCGAGTCGATGGTGGATGCGATGTTGGTCCTGCAAGAGAAAGGCGATCAGGTCCGTTTCCGACCATCCGAAGTTCAGCATGGGGGCCAATCGGCCCATGTACCACGCATCGGCGGGGGAGGATTCGGTCATGGGGCTTCACGCTGAGGTCGAGCTTGGAGGCTTTCAATTTGCGTGTTTTCTATGCATCAATGCGGGTTGTTTTGATCGCCCCGGTGCGGGCGAAGGCCTTGCCAAAGGGGGGTCTGAGAGGTCATCACCGCCGCAGACCATAAAGGCACCAACGAACGCTGTGGGGGCATGAGTTTGATGCTCGCAGGCTTCGGCCTTGCTGCAGCGACCGGCCTTGGAGGCCTTGGCTATTGGATGCACCTCACGCGCAACGATCTGCGCAGCCTCTTGGATGCACAACGGGTGTTGCAAGAAGCGCAAGCGACACATTTTCACGGCTTGAACACGTCAACAGCGTCGATTCGTGAGGATTTTGCCGACCTCCAGGGCACCCTCAATGCCCTCCGAGAAATGCACCCTGAGTTGGACGCATCGCTTCATCTCCATGCCTTTTTGGGTGAAGTTGAAGCCTCGCCCGAAGCGTTGAGCGATGTTCACCGGGTTGCCAAGGCGCTTCGTTCGTTGGTCGAGCACGAAACCGCCGAGGACCTCACCACCACCACCTTGTCGCTGGTCCATCAGCGCATGCTGGGTCGCTTGTTGGAAGCGTTGGACCGTCAACACATTGGCGTGGAAGCGATGCACCTCGATGGCGCTGCGGCGCAACGGCTCGGTGTGGCCGCCCTCCACCTTCATCGCCACGAGTGGGCGGACAGTGCATTGAACACAGCGCACCGTTCACAACCCGGCAACTTGGTTGTGCTGAAGGGTTTGGAACACCTCGCACGGTTGCGCGGCGACGATGCGTTGCTGAGGCACTGGCTTGAGGCCCGCATGTTGGTCACGCCGGATGACCCTGAACTTCTCCGGGCGCATGCTCATCTCCTCGCTGCACACGGTGACCAAGATGCCGAACGGGCCGTCCGACGTTTGGAAGCGATGGGCGTGGATACACCGGCCGACCGCTCTCTCCTGTCCGGATTGAGGGCTCGCGCTGGCGCACGTTCCGAAGCGATCGAGGCCATTGAAATGGCGCTTGAAGAAGACGATTCGAGGGCTGTAGATTGGCTCCAGTACGCCACGTTGCTCGAGGCGGAAGGGGAATTCAATTTGGCCCTTGAGGCCAACGAACGGTGCTTGAGCCTCGACCGTCAATGCGGCGAAGCATGGGCGCTGAAGGCCCGCCTGTGTTCGGTTCGCAAAGGGCAGGAGCGGGACGCATTGAAGGCAGCGACGCACGCGGTAGCACTGGGCGCTGGCGGCGTGGACACCTTGTTCCTGAAAGCACACCTCCTGGAGATGGAAGGGTCACATGTTGCTGCAGAGGAAGGCCTGGTGAAGGCCCTGAACGCCGCTCCTGACAACGCTGAACTGAGGGCCCGACTCGCGGGTCGATACCTGCTTGATCTACGGATCGGTGATGCCCAGGCCTTGTTGGACGGCACCCCCTCGGGCATCGACCATCACCTGTTGCACACCGTCGAAGGCCGCCTGCATCTTGCTCGTGCCGACCGTCGAAGGGACGGAACGGGCCAAACGGATGCCCAATTGCTTGGCGTCGCCAAGCGAGCGTTTGAAGGCGCGTTGGCTTTGAACCGAGAATCTGGCATGGCTTGGCTGGGCATGGCCCGAACACAACGGCTCTTGCGAGAACTTGACGTGGCAAGCGAATCGTTGGCCCGTGCGAGCCGGTTGATGCCAGAGCACGATCCTTCCGTAGCGTGTGAAGCAGCGCTCTTGGCGCTTGACCAGCACGACCTTGCCTCGGCCAAAGCCCATGCGGACATGGCTGAGGTCAACGGGGCCACCGCCACCACGCTGTACATTCGGGGGAACATCGCGGCCCTCAGCGCTCAATTTGGTGAAGCGGTGAAGCTGTACACCGATTGCCTGACCGCCAATCCAGCCCATGTTCGCGCCCGATTGAACCGAAGTTCGGTCTTGTCTTCCATGGGTGAGCCACAAAAAGCCCTCGACGATGCGGAAATATTGCTTGATTTGGCTCCTCAGTTGGGGTACGCCCGGCTGAGGAAGGGTGAATCGTTGATGGAACTCGGTGATTGGGAATCCGCTTCTGCTGAATTCAAGCACGTCCTTGAGGGCGCGCCGCACCACACCCAAGCCCTCACGAGTCTCGCCAAATGCTACATGGGCATGGGCAGGCCGGAGCGAGCGGAAGGGCCGTTGAACGAAGCCTTGCGGCAATCGCCCGACCACGCACCAGCATGGCACACTCGCGGTCTGCTGTACCTTGAGTGGGACAAGGTGGACGTGGCCCTCAGTGACTTTGAAGCGGCTGTTCGGTGCAACCCCAACCACATCGACGCTCGCCTCAACATCGCACTGATCCATCAGCGCGAGGGGCGCCTTCACGAAGAAGAAGCGGCGTGGCGCGGCTTGCTTGCCATCGACCCAGAGCATCAAATGGCGAAATCGAACCTCAACTCGTGTGAAACAACATTGATGAAGGCCACCCCCTAAGGTCAAAGGCAGGTGAGACCATGGACGGCGACCGACTCACACTCACCCAAACCTTGACCGCGTTGCAGAATTATTTGATGAAGGACGGCTCAATTTCGTCCGAGCATCAGTATTTCTACAAGGAATTCAGGAACATCCTCAACGAGGATGAACACACGGAGTTTGACGTGACACGGGTCCGGATGTTGTTGGAAAAAACCCACAAGATCATGGACAACGTGACCGATGAAGATTTCCAAGGCATGGTGCAAGCCGTGCTCACGCAGTACAGCAACGACAACGACGATGCCCTCAACGAACGCATCCGAAAAATGGCACTCGAGGACGCTGCCCGTCAGAAGCTGAGTGCAGAAGAACGCGCCCGCCGTGCTGAAGAAGCCCGCTTGAAGGCTGAAGAAGAGGCCCGGTTGGCTGAGGAAGAGCGCATCCGACAGGAAGCACGTGAAGCCGAAAAGGAGCGCTTGGCTGAAGAGGAACGGGTTCGAGAGGAGGCACGGTTGGCCGAAGAGGCCAGGGTGGCCGAAGAGGCGCATGCAGAAGCGGAACGCCAAGCTGAATTGGACCGGTTGGCCGAAGAAGCACGCCTCGAAGAAGTGGCTCGACAAGCGGCCGAAGAAGTCCGTCGAGAAGCCGAGGCACGTCGAGCAGCCGAAGAAGCCGCTCGACGAGAAGAGGAGGAGCGTCTTGCCGAGGAGCGTCGCGCAGCCGAAGAAGCCGCTCGTCTTGCCGAAGAAGCCCGACTGGCCGAAGAGGCCCGCAAAAAGGCCGAGGAAGACGCCATGGCGAACGAAAAAGCAGCCTACTGGGACGCACAATCAGGACAGGGCGGTGATGCAGCCACGTCATCGGTTGAAGAAAGCGCCCCAAGCGGTGGTTCCAACCTGCTGTGGATTGTGATCGGGGCTGTGGTTGTGGTCGGTGGCGCCGCTGCCGTCTTCCTGATGTGAAGCGAACCAAGGCATTTTGAAGCCAAGGGCGGTCGACACGCCATGAGCCTCAGCATCGGCGACCAAGCCCCAGATTTCGAACTCAAGAACGCCAACGCCGCTAAGGGCGAACCGCTCATGAGCCTGAGCAGCGCCATGGGCGAAGCCGGTGTGGTCGTGGTCTTCGAGTGCAACCATTGTCCCTATGTGGTCGCCAGCATCGGCCGGATGAACGCCATGGCAGACCGTTGTACGGCAGCCGGCGTTGGTTTTGTTGGGATCAACTCAAACGACCCCGTTGTCTATGCCAACGACTCGTTTGAACACATGGTGAAGCGGGCCGACAAAGGCATGCCCTACCCCTACCTTCACGACGACACCCAAGCGGTGGCCCACGCCTACGGCGCCAAGCGCACCCCCGAGTTTTTCCTGTTCAACGCCCACGGTGAACTGGTCTACCAAGGCCGAATGGACGACAATCCGAAGGACCCCTCGCAGGTCCAGTCAACGGATTTGGCGGATGCACTCGATGCCATGCTCAGTGGAACAGCACCCGCCGTGCACACCACGGAATCGATCGGTTGTTCCGTGAAGTGGAAGGCTTGAGCCGGGTGAACGCTGTGTCGGGTTGCCGCCGTCAATGCGATTGGGACGAACACATGGTGTGCCGCTCGTGCGGCATTGATTACTCACCGCCGTTGCCTGACAACGAAGAGGAGTGATCAGTACTGTTCCAACACCAGTTCAGTGGTGGTGCTGGCGATTTCTTCGGGCGCTGCCAACCACATTTTGTCCAGCAGCGTTCGAAGGGCCATGGTGTCGTCCACGTGAACCAACGCCACGAGATCGGCCTGGCCGGAGACCTCGTAGACGATTTCAACACCGTCCCAGCCCGTGACTTCCGAGGCGAACGATCCGATTTCTGAGCCGGGTGCCACTTTGATTCGGATGAGGGCGGTCAGGCCGACGCCACCTTCGCGGATGGTGTAGCCTCGGATGGTACCGTCCTCTTCCATGGTGCGGATGTGGGTTCGAACCGTGCGCTCGCTCGCACCGACTTCGCTTGCGAGGTCGACATAGGACATCCGACCGTTTTTTCGAAGCTGGGCAAGGATGGCACGATCAATTTCAGCGATGCGGGGCATGAGGAGGCGTTATTTTGCACCTATATGAAACCTATCCGGTAAATTTCGCCCCCTCGTGACCCGAAAACGACGCATGAACTAAGAATACATCCCCTAAGTGGAAAAACACACGACTCTCGGCACTTCGTGGGGTTCAAAAACAAGTTTGGTCACGATTTCTTGATGCGCGCCGAGCACGCCAGCAACGAAGCCGGCTGGCAAGAATACCTCGACCACGTGTCGCGCTGTGACCTGTCGCAGCGTCAACAGGATTGGCTCCAAGTCGATGTGCGCGCCATGTTTTCGTCAACACCGTTGGTTCACCACGAACTTGAGTCGTCCTCCGGTGAATCCTTGCTGTTTTTCTCCGAATCCATTGTCATGCTCTGCCCCCAACAACGCATTCTTCACCATTTCCCGCGTCACTTGATTCACTGCTTCGTTGAGGACCGTCGCCACCACGCCATCCGGGACGACGACGTGCTGTTCCGGGCCGAAATCTTCTCGATTTCACCTCTGGAAGAACAACTGTGCTGGGTGACGCAATGCGAGGAGGCGCACGAAATTCCGTCCATTCAACAGCGCATCGCACGTTGGATGCGTTGGTTGAACCGTGCCTGAGCGACGCGCCATTCAAAGACCGAACCCCCCACATCGAGAACGGGGCATCACATGTCAGGGTACATCACCGGTCTCAACGGTCGCATGGTATTGGACAGCAGGGGTCGGCCAACCGTTGAAGTCGATTGTTTCGTTGACGGCGCCTTGCTCGGTCGCGCCATCGTGCCCTCGGGGGCATCAACCGGGGCGTACGAAGCACTGGAGTTGCGCGACAACGACTCAACCCGGTATTTGGGCGCCGGTGTGACCACCGCCGTGAACAACGTCAACGATCACCTCGAAGAAGCGTTGGTGGGCCTGCCGGTCGATGAACAGAACCTCATCGATGAGGTCATGCTTGAGCTCGACGGGACGCCGAACAAGGCCAACCTCGGCGCGAACGCCATGCTGGGCGCCTCCATGGCCTGCCTTCATGCAGGAGCTGCCCTGCATGAACTGCCGCTCTGGAAGTACATCGGTGGGGTCGCGGGCGGCCTGATGCCCGTGCCGATGCTCAACATCCTCAACGGCGGTGCTCATGCAACCTCCAACGTGGATGTTCAGGAGTTCATGGTCATGCCCCACGGCTTTGACAGCTTCCAAGAGGGGCTTCGGGCAGGTGTCGAATGCTATCATGCCTTGAAGAAGGAACTCAAGCATGACGGTTTGTTGGGCGGCGTTGGCGACGAAGGGGGCTTCGCACCCAACCTCCCATCGAATGAGGATGGCCTGAAGTACATGGTTCGGGCCATTGAGGGTGCGGGATACAGCACGGACGACATCGGCATTGCGCTGGATGTCGCCGCCACAGAATTTCAGTCAAAGGACGGGTATAAGATGGACGGCAAGACCTTGTCCAGTGAAGACCTGGTCAATCTGTACGAGGGCTGGTTGGATGCTTACCCGATTCTGTCCATCGAGGATGGGTTCGGTGAGGACGACTGGCGAGGCTGGTCCGCCTTCACCAGAGCCAACGGTCACCGCGTGCAGACGGTGGGCGACGATTTGTTCGTGACGCAATCCGAGCGCTTGGCTCAAGGCATTGAGTTGGGCGCTGCCAACGCCATGTTGGTGAAGCTCAACCAAGTGGGCACGGTCACGGAAACCCTTGAGGCCATGGATTTGGCGGCCACCAACGGCCTCCGCAACGTGGTGTCGCATCGCAGTGGTGAAACCGAAGACACCACCATCGCTGATTTGGCCGTTGGAACCCGTGCAGGTCAGATCAAAACGGGGGCTCCTGCTCGCTCCGATCGCGTGGCGAAATACAACCAGTTGCTTCGCATCGCCGAGGATGTGACGGATTTCCGTTCGCCGTTCTGAAATCAGCGAAAAAACCGTGGGTTATATACCCCCGGAGTTGGCAAGGCTTCATGAAACGCCTGAGTGCTGCTTTGCTGACCGCCTTTTTGCTGATCGCCGCCGTTCCACTGAACGCCTCGGCCGACGAGACCCAAAACATCCCGACCAACGCTGCGGGAACCGGCAACCACGATTCACTGGTCGCCGCCTTGACCCACGTTGGTTTGGTGTCGACCCTCGAGGGCGATGGGCCCTTCACGGTGTTTGCGCCCACCGACGCCGCCTTCGCTGAAGCCGGCATCGACCTTGCCGACTTTGATAACGATGAAGCCAACGCCACGCTCACGGACGTCCTCCTGTACCACGTCTTCGCAGGATCGGTGCCGGCTGCCAACGTGACCGATGGCATGGTGGCCACCATGGTCAACGGGGACAACGCCACCTTCACCGTTGACAACGGTTCGGTCATGATTGAAAACGCCAACGTGACCTCCGCTGACGTGATGTCGAGCAACGGCATCATTCACGTGATTGACAAGGTGCTGATGCCCCCTGTCGATACCACCGATGAATCCACTGAGGACGATTTCATCACTGTGGCCGAGTCCACCGGCGTTCACACGCTGCTCGTCGAAGCCCTGACCACCACCGGTCTTGACTTTGCCTTGGACATGGAGGGCCCATACACCCTCTTCGCCCCCACGGACGCCGCTTTTGGTGCCATTGGCGTTGACGCCGCGTTCATTCAAGACGAAGCCAACCACGAAGACCTCGGCTTTGTCCTTGCTTCGCACGTGGTCGACGGCGAGGTCCATGCAGCCGATGTGACCGATGGCATGTCCGTGCCGGTGTTGACCGAAATCATGCTCACCGCATCGGTGACCGACGGAACCGTGACCATCGCTGGGGCCAACGTGACCACGGCTGACGTGATGACCAGCAACGGGATCATCCACGTGATTGACGCTGTGTTTGACTTGCCCTCGGAGTACGAAGCCATGGCGGCCTACCTGTTGAGCGCTGGCGACACGAACGATGACGGGATGATCACCTGGGAAGAATTCACGGCCTTCCTTGAGGGCGAGGACGACGGCTTTGAGGACGACGCCGCTGAGTCGGTGTCTTGGGCCAACTTCAACCAGTCCGATGCCAACATGGACGGCATGCTGGACAGCGACGAAGCCGTTGTGTTTGCTGAATTGGAATCCACCACGGGAAGCGCTTCCGATGACGACGAGGACATGATCTGCTACAACCTCGTGTCCCACACCATTGTTCCTGGCGCCAACCAAGCCACCTGCGAGGCGTACATGTACGTCGAGGACATGGAAATGGAAGGCATGACCTATACGGGTTGCTACAACACCGTGACCCATGCGTTCGCCAACCTCTCCGAGACCGAGTGCGATGGCTTCGTTTGGACCGACGCCGTGAGTCTGGCCATGACCGCTGGCGCCACGGGCATCCATGTGTCCCTCGTCGCAGCACTGAACGCTGCCAACCTGGTCGAGACCATCAGTGGCGACACGCAGTACACCATCTTCGCCCCTACCGACGAAGCTTTCGCCGCTGCTGGTATCGATCTCGACGCATACAGCACGGAAGCCGAAATCTCAGCCCTCGCTGATATTTTGCTCTACCACGTGGTGGCCAACACCACCAAGTCCTCGGACTTGAGCGAGGGCACGACCACCGTGGTGGCAGCCAACGGCGACGAATTGACCATTCACGTCAGCGCTGCCGGCGGTGTGACGGTGGGTGCGTCCATGGCCAACGTGACGATTGCCGACATCCCTGCTTCCAACGGTGTGATCCACGTCATCGACCAGGTGTTGATGCCGCCCGTCGACGAACCAACCGTGACGGATCCCTTTGATGGCGTGACTTGTGCTGCCACCATCGGCATTGGACCCAGCGGCTATGCCTTCTCCCCATCGCTTGTGAACATCGACGTTGGTGAAACCGTGTGCTGGAGCTGGGAGGATGCGAGCATGCCGCACAACGTGAAGGAAGTCAACGGCTACCAATCGACCACCTATGTGGAGAACGGCATCACCTCTGGCGATGCGATGACCACCGTGGCGTTCCATCACACCTTCACCGAAGCCACCACGTTTTACTACGCCTGTGAGCCCCACATCGGCTTGGACATGTTCGGTGAAGTGGTCGTCGGCGACGGCGGTGAAGACGTGAACCAAGCGGTTGATGACGCTGAGGAATCCGAGGACACGCCGGGCTTCGTTGCGACGACAGCGTTCTTGGCCATGGTCGGCGCTGTGCTGATTGCAGGACGCCGATTCGAGACCGACGAGTGAACCGACGATGAAGCGCGCACTGGGAGCGTTGTTCCTTGCGTTGATCGTTGGGGCAGCGGGTTGGACGTTGTTGGTGGTGAGCCACAACGAAGCACTGGGCACGGACAATCAGGTCCGTGTCGAGCGCCTCATCACCACATCCAACGCCACGGACGCCATGGCCACCCTGTCGTTTTTCGGCCAAGCCGAAGCGTTGGATTGGTCGTTGTTGACGGTTGAGGTGTCCACGCCATCCGGAACCGAATCTTGCGGATTTGGTTTGGAATCGTCAAACGATCGTGCAGGTGACCATGTCATCTCTGCCCTCAGCCCCGACGGTGCCACGTTCACCGTGACGGTGGACGCCACCGACGATGCATCGTTTGTCCATCTCGACCTTCCCAACCAAAACGAAAGCACCTCGGCCAACTACACGGCCAGGTTCTCCACCACGAGCGTGTTTTTGGCTGAGGGTGTGCGGTGGGCTTACCTTGACGGCTATGGGTTCAATGAACCCGTAAACGCGCGCGACGTGGTGTTCTCCAACGACACGGACGAGAAGCTCGCATGGTACGATTACGACCTCGCCGTGCACCGGGTGACGCCCAAGGACGGGTTGTTTTTGCTGGAGGTGGAGGGTGTTGTCTACCGGCTGGCGTTCACGACGTACTACAACGATGCCGATGAGGGCCGCCACCCGACGTTCCGTTTCGCAGCGGAGGAACCCGGCCGCTTCCCAGCGTTGAACGACCCAGACCGTGTCACGCCCTCGTCGTGCCTGATTGTGACCGACGACGAGGATGCTGCGTTGTGGAACGGCAACGAAACCCTCCATCTTGTGGAAAACGGCGTTGATCTCGCAGCCCTTGGCGACGCCGTCGAGGTGCTGATCACGTACGAAGGCCAACCCGTGGAAACCGTTGTAGCCGAGGCGTCGTGAGGTGCAACCATGCGCAAGGCGGTCCTTCTGGTGGTCCTTGCCATCGTGACCTTGTTGGTCGTCCGGCAGGCTTACCCCTACTTTTCCGGCAACGACCCCACCGTGATGGACGGTTACGCCGTGACCAAGGTGGCGGAGGGCCTGGGCGGCCCCACGTGCTTGGTCTGGTCGGACGAGGTCCATTTGTTGGTGTGCGACCGTGACGAGGGGGCGGTCGTCGAATTGAACATTGAGACCGACGAGCGCCGTACCCTGCTGGATGGACTTGACCGCCCCCACGGTCTTGCGGTTGATGGCCAACGCGCGTTCGTTTCCGAAGCAGGTCGCCTTACGGCCTACACCGTTCAACCCGACGGCACTTACAGCAACGGCTCGGTGCTCGTCGAAGGCGTACCCGTTGGCAACCACCAAACCAATGCGGTGAGTGTTCTGCCAAACGGCACCTTGCTTTGGCACAGCGGCTCGACCTGCAACATCTGCGATGAAGCGGACCACCGAAACGCAGCGTTGCTTTGGGTGAACGCCACCACGGGCGACCATGGGGTGCTCGCTTCTGGTGTGCGAAATTCCTTCGACGGAGCATGGGTGGACGGTCACGGCTATTTTTTCACCGATAACGGGCGCGATTGGGAGGGCGACCATCCCCAAGAAGAAATCAACTTCCTCGTCGAAGGGGCCGCCTACGGTTGGCCCGATGACGACCCCGAACATCCGGTGCCGGAAGGTACCGTCGCCCCAATCGGAGGCTGGACCCCCCACACCTCCATGAACGGGCTCGACCTTCGCCCCGCTTCTTCCAGTTTGCCAGGTCTGACGGCGACCGATGGATTCACCCTGTACGCATCGGTCTACGGCTCATGGAACACGGTGTTGCCCCAAGGCCACGAAATCGTGCGCATCGACGTGCGTTTGGACGATGCAACGGGCGAATATTCGGCCGAACTGTCCCGATTCGCTTGGGACGCTGGCACGCCGTTGCCCTTGGTGTTTCACCCCGACGGCGACCTGTATTACGCCACCTTTGGCAACAACGGGAGCCTGTTCCGCATCGCTGCGGCGTAAGCGTTCATCGGCGATGTTGCCACTGGCCTTTCGGCTGCGTTGGACATTCCATGCCCGTGCGGTCAAGGACGGGCAAGGCGCCCGTTCACACCCCGGCTCTTTTGCTGAGCCACCGGTTTCACGGCTGTGCTAAGCGTTGTCCAAGCGCTTCGAAGGTTTCCTTGTCGCGACGCAGTGAACGGATGTACCGTGGAACAAGATGGCTGGAGCGCTCAAGATCGCGTGCATCGCCGCACCATTCGTGTTCACCTTCCCCATCGTTGCCCATCGTTTCGGCCCCCTCGTGTACGGACCAGACCGAGCACTGGGTGGTGGAGGACAGCACTTGGTGAAACCAAGGTTGTGGTTTCACCCCAACTCTCGACTGAAGGTCGTGGGCTTCGATGAACCGAACGATGCACGTTTCCGTGACGGCGTCGTAGCCTCCTTCCTCCAACAACGCCGACACGTCTTCATCGGTGGCTCCGGGTTGAAGCCACACGAGCGGCATGTCTTCCCTTGGAACGCTGGCGATCATTCGTATCAGCGCCATCATGGTACGCTGAGGTGACAAAAAGAACACCACAACACTGGGTGGGTCCGCGGCCTCCAACGAGGCGCGAATCGGCCGGCCGAGGATGGCCCCCCCGGCATCGTTTGGATGGATCGGCACCAAACGCCATCCCCGCTGGTCCAGGTCGTGAACAAGTTGGTGTGCTGGGCGGTCGGATTTCAGTCCCGCACCGAGCACATGGATGCTTTCGCAGTTAAGAAGCGATTCAATCCGCCGTTGGACTTCGGCCTCATCCATGAGGGTCGGTCATGGCGTTCTGTTTTCAAGGGGTGTGATGTTCCCAAAACAGGGATATAAAAGCGAGACGCGATGTTACACCGCATGGTCAAATCCTTCCTTCTCGTGGGCGGAAGCAGCGACATGGGCTTGCACCTCGCCCATCGACTGTTGGATGAAGGGCACGTTGTGACCCTTCTCGCTCGCGATGTTGAGCGCGTGACCGATGCCGTGGAACGGGGGGCCCGTCTTATCGAAGGCGATGCCCTGGATGAAGCCGCAGTTCAGTCCGCCGTCGAAGCCGCCGTTGCTGCCGCTCCCGAAGGCATGAGCGGCGTGGTCCATTTGGTGGGTTCCATTGCGTTGCGGCCGCCGCATGCCATGAAGGTGGACGCCTTCAACGAGGTGATTCAAACCAACTTGACGTCGGCCTTTCTCACCCTCAAACTCGCCGGCAAAGCCATGCTGAAATCCGGCTCGGGACGGTTGGTGTTCACGTCCAGCGTGGCGGCCAGTTATGGATTGACCAACCATGAGGCCGTTGCTGCCGCCAAAGGCGGGCTTGAGGCCATGGTGCGCTCTGCTGCGTCCACGTACGCTCAACGCGGCCTTCGGGTCAACGCCGTTGCACCCGGGTTGACAGAAACCCGATTGGGAGCGTCCGTGCTCCGTTCGGACGCCATCCGTGAAGCATCGGTGGGCATGATTCCACTCAAGCGCATCAACCAAATCGACGAGGTGGTTGACGCCATGCACTGGCTTCTCACGGGCGCGCCGGACAACTACACCGGTCAGGTCATGCACCTCGACGGTGGCATGGCACGGATTCGAGGGTGATGCTGTGAACGTGGGCGTCGTTGGAGCAGGCATCGCAGGCTTGACCGTGGCGTTGGGTTTGGAGCAGGCTGGTCACGACGTGACGCTGTACGAGGCGAGCGGTGAAATCGGCGGTCGCATGGGCAGCATCACCGTGAACGGCCACGTGGTGGATCACGGTTTTCACGTGCTGCACACGGCATACCCGACCGTCAAGCGATGGATTGACGTGGATGCGCTTGATGCCAAGCCCATGGACCCGTGCACGGCGTCCATTGACCCGGCCACGGGAAAACGTCGCCTCCTTGGCGATGCCCTGCGTTCGCCGAAATACCTGCTTCCAACGCTCAAATCCGTGGGCATCGCAGACGGTTTGCGCTTTCTCCGTTGGCGCATGAGCACGTCAGCTCGTGACCTCGAGCGTTCCCTCGATGCTGCTTCCACCACGATTTCGGAAGCCTTGGAGGCTCGAAAATTCCGTCCTTCGACGCGCCGTGTGCTGTCAACGCTGTTCGCAGGCATCACCCTTGACCCCACCCTGTCCGAACGGAGTGGTTTCGCCGATTTCACGTGGGGTGCGATGGCGCACGGTTCCATGGTGGTGCCCAAAGCCGGCATCGTTGCTGTTCCCAAGCAACTGGCGGCACGATTGAAATCAACGAAGCTTCACCTCCAAACGCCGGTTGAAGCGGTCACGTCTACAACGGTCACGACCCAGGACGAGACCATCAACCACGACCGGGTGGTCTTGGCCACACCCCAGCACGTCACCGGTCAACTGTTGCCGTCCACACGACCCAACCACGAAACCGTTGAGCGTACAACGAGCACCGTCGTGTTCGAGACCTCCACGCCGCCGTTCAAGCGGGCGCGCTTGCTCATCAACGAACGGTTCGGCGAGAAAGGCCACGACGTGCTTCACGTTTATGTCCCGACGAACCTTCATCCCTCACCCAACGGTCAACATGTGGTGGTGGCCACGCTGGTCGGTGAATCCGCTCAAAACCCCGACACCCGCAAGGTCCTCCAGGAGTTGGAGGGCTGGTTCGGGACCGGTGTCCATCGATGGGAGCCGTTGGCCACCACGATCGTTCGTCATGCGTTGCCCCATCAACCGTTGGATTTCGTTGGCAGGGAAGTCCCCGAGGTGGAACACAACGGTGTTCTGCTGGCCGGTGACCACCGCTCTCATCCATCGGTACAAGGGGCGTTGCGCAGCGCAGAGCGTGTGCTCAAGCAGATGGATATTCCACTTCCAAGGTGAATCTCATGGCATGGCACAACGCATTGAAATCGCACAAACTCAGGGACGGGAAGACCAAGATGGTCACCGTCAAACGCACCATGGTCATGCTCGGTCGAGCCGACGATGGCCTCTTTGCGACCGAAGCGCTGTGCCGCCACATGCGGTGGCCGCTGGCTTGGGGTGCGAAGGTCAAGGACGGCTGTGTGCGTTGCCCGTTGCATCAAACCACCCATCGTTTGGAGGACGGAGCGTTGCAGGAATGGTCGCCGTTTCCCTTGTTCCCACCCTATGGGCGATTGGTTGGGGCGATGGTGAAGCAGAAGGATTTGAAGATCTACAACGTGCGCGAGCACGAAGGCTTCATCCAAGTGGAGTTGCCTTAACGTCGGTGGGCATCATTCGTTGATGGAAGCCAACCACCGTCGCAAACGCTCAACGCCTTCCTGAATGGAGTCAAGGGATGCTGCGTAACTGACGCGAATGAACCCCTCGCCGTTCTTCATCAACGAACCCGGAATGACCTGCACGTTCGCTTCCTCGAGCGCACGTGTGGCGAATTCAAGGTCCGACATGCCGGTCCCCGTGATGTCGCACATCAGATAGAACGCTCCTTCAGGCTCGGGCGCAACGATCCCGGGGAGGGAGGCAAAGCCGGCGTGAATGGCATCTTTTCGTTCGCGGAACGCTTCTTCCATGGTCGTGCGCTCATCGGTGAGGGTCAACGCGTGCTCGGCAGCAGGCATGAGGAACGTGGGCACGTGGGTCGACGCACTCACGTTGATTTTCTTCACGGCGTTCATGACCTCGGTCGTGGCGGCAATCCAACCCAGCCGCCACCCCGTCATGGCCCACCCCTTCGACCAACCGCCGATGGTGATGGTCCGTTCAGCTCCGCCTGGAAAGACGCACGGTGAGGTGTACCCTTCATCGGTCCACGTCAAGGTGGCGTAGATCATGTCGTCAAGGATCCAAAGGTCGTGCTCGTTCGCTAGCTCGACGATGGCGGCGATCTCGTCCGAGGTGTAGACTGCTCCCGTGGGGTTGTTGGGTGAATTGAGCACGATGGCCTTGGTCTTGGGCGACACGTGGGCACGAAGCACGTCGATGTCGGGATGGTAGTTGCTGCGCTTGACCGGAACGTGAACCGGCTTGGCGCCGGTCAAGTGGATCATGCCGTCGTACGATGGCCACGCAGGGGACAGCAAGAGCACTTCGTCCCCGGGTTCCAGAACGGCGAACATACCGTACAGCAACGCCTGTTTGCATCCGGGGGTGATCACCACGTCGTTGGCGTTGACATCGATGCCGTATTGGGTCAAATGGTCCGCTACGCCCTGGCACAGCGATTCGCTGCCTTGTGGCCGTGTGTACGCCGTTTCGCCGCGTCGCAGGGCCGCAACGGCCTCATCGACCACCGTGATGGGTGTGTCAAAATCCGGTTGGCCCACCGTGAACCGAATCACTTCGGGCCCCGGCGGCGCAAGAAACGCTGCAAAGCCGGAGCCGACCAAGTCGAGGACAGGGTTGAGTTTAGGCACGGTGATTCCCTCCGAAGAATACAGCAACGCGGTCGGTTTCGGCTATCAATGCTCCTTCGCCATGCGAGGCTTGGCGTTGATTTTTGGAGCACGGACGGAGATTCGAACTCCGGTCTCAGGATCTGCAGTCCCGCTCATAACCGCTCTGACATCCGTGCGTTAACCACGGCGAGCGACCGGTCCTATTTCAACGCGCTTCAACGGTTGAAGTCAACGCCGTGGGGCTGATTTTTATCCATGCGAACCCTCCTTGGTCCATGGACGAGCCGGAGCGCGCACCGCAACCTCGCGCCTTCTTTGACATCGAATCCAACACGGTGCCGGAAGGCAACCCCACCTTGCCTCCAGCGAGTCTTTGGGTTGGTCAGATGGATTCAGGATCGCCGGCCTCCCATCAAACATCAACGGTGGGGGCCGGCCACCCGCCCCAAGGGTCGGCTTTCTTCTCCGGTGAGGTGACAGCAATGCCCGGTGGTGCATTGGCCTTCGAGCCGGTGGCAGCGAAGGAACGCCCTCGATGGGGTCGGTTTTTCCTTGGGATGTTCGGTCCGTGGTTGGTCGTGCTGCTGATGACGCTCGCCACCGGTTTTTCAAGCGCAAATTGGGAGGACTTCGAAGCCCATGAATCGGTGAGCGGTTCGGGCGACAACAACGGGACCGTGACGCTCCAGCTTTCACCCCCTTCAGCGGCGCACGAGGTGAACTTCAACCACTACGATTGGGATGAAGGGGTGGACATTTACATGTATTATTCGCCGTACTACGGGGATGAGGGGCGACTCACGGTGCCCGTGCGGGACAACCGTGCAGAGATTGGGACCTACGACACGCAAACCGGTGTGCTCACATTCACACACAACCATTTCGTGAACTCAACCCTCACAACCTTCGATGTGTGGTATTACGATCAAGCAGGCTACAACGATGCGAACGATGGCGGCGAAATGCTGGCGTTCATCGGTTCCTGTTGTTTGCCGTTGGCTTACATCGGTGGAACGGTCATGGCGTTCGTTCGAGGCGAAAAGCACCTGGCTTGGGGGCTGGTGTCGGCCATCCCGGCCGGTTTGGTGATGGTGCCCGTGATGCTGGTGGGGGCGCTCATGCTCTGGGGGTTCTGAGCATGACCGGTCAAGAGCGGGTGCAAGCGGTGTCAGGACACCCGCCCAAAGGCTATTTTGACACACGGTACGCCGTGCTGCGCGAACCTCTTGGCATGCCACGAGGCAGCGAACGTTTGGGCGATGACAGCAACGCCGAGCACGCTTGGGTTGAGGTCGAAGGCCAGGTGGTGGCGGTGGGTCGTGCACACATCATCCCGCACGGGTCGAACGGCTCAGGCAGCGACCATGAAGGCCCTGATGCTGTTCGCATTCCTCCGTTTGGGCCGCTTGAGGACGGAACGGCGAGCCGGCCCGCCTTTCAAATCCGCCAAATGGGGACGTTGCCTTCGCATCAGCGTTGCGGACACGCTGCAGCGGTGCTCAGCGCTCTTGAACAACGCATGGTGGCCCTCCATGGTGCCAAGACGGGCTTGCTTCAGGCACGGGAGGTTGCATTGGAATTTTACAGAGCCCAGGGCTGGATGGTCGTTGATGAACCGTACGGTATTCCGGGCATTGGACCCCACCGTTCGATGATCAAAACCTTTTGATCGAATCAATCGTTTATATTCCCTGAAACAATCCGGCTTTTAGAAAACGTTCCTGTTTGCGAACTTGAACGAACGATAAACGAGTAAATGACGACATAAACGGTGGATTTGCTCCCGCAAAGAGGGGACAAAGATGAGATCAATGCAACACAATCAAACGAAACAACAAAACCGGACGACGACCCGAACTACAAACATGAAAGGTTCTCGTTTGAAGGGGACAGAAAAAAAGGATGAAGAATTGCACGACATTTTCCTCGGTTCGCGCTATCAAATCCCATCCGAAAAACACCGTGCGTTGAAGGTTGAACGCATGTTGGAGGCCTTCAAAACCCTGGCCAAAGAAGCGCCGGATGTCTTTGATTCCATCGCACCGGAAATGCTCCAAAGAAGCATCTGGTCGTGGCGAGGCGCCGATCCTTTGTTGTCGAAGAAATTCAACAATTGGGTGCTCAGTGAATATCAATGGTCATCGTTCAGCGACATCTTGCCCAAGCACGAATCCGCCAACCCCGTTGAAGCGGTGCCTCGCGTGGACCCTGCACAACTTGAAGCCGCCCATCGGGCCTTCCTTGAAGCGATGTCGAACCGATTTTACGGCGACCCCCACCGATGGGATGCTTCAACCCGTGATCAATTCATCATCATTGGCGTGCTTGCCTCAGCGCGTGGCCACGGAGTACGTCAAGGCGTGATCGTCAACAGCCTCGGTCTGGGCATGAGTGAATCCGGTGTACGGGGTTCAAACACCGTGAGGGCTGCCAAAATCGCGCTCACACGGCTGGCCAAACCGCTTGGCTTGCAGTTGTTTGCGCCTGCATCGGGCCATGGCGGAGAGCGCATCCACGCCTTTGACGACCCCGATCTCGCCGAAATCGTTCACCGCTTCATCCAGCATCACGATGCTCGTATGTTGCTGCCAGGGACGGCGTTGGTGTCCGCTTCGAAGGCTTGAATGGCGAACAGTCCGTCGCGCTCTTGATATAGGGTGGAGTCCTAGGAAATGGTAGAGGGAACGCTGGGTTCCCTATGAACAACCCGTGAAACACGATGACTGCGGAGGAACTGACCACACCAACACACAAAGAGATCAACGAAGCCCAAGACGGGTCTTCGCTTGCGTTCACGTCAACGCAAGTTTCGCTCTTTGTGTCGCCGTTGGACTTGACAACTCAGTTCTGCGCAGCTCACTCCCAAATGCCGTTGCCCACCACGTGCGCCTCGTCGTTGGATAGAGAGAACAGCGGGTTCTCTGTGTAAACAACAACCCAAAACAAAAGGAAGTGAAAAAACATGAAAACGAAAATGATGAGCGTGCTTTTGGCCTTGTTCCTCGCCCTGTCCGCTGTTTCGGCAGCTTCGGGTGACGGTTCCGACCCCCTCGACCCCTCAGACGGCGGCGCCGACTGGGACGGCGATGGTT
>JAYOBJ010000022.1:0-35128 GCA_038104845.1 Methanobacteriota archaeon | reverse complement strand
ACACCACCAACCCGGCCAAAACCCGTGACACCATCTTCTTGGGCGAGGACGAAACAGAACTCGGCGGTGTGTACAGCGTATCGGTGAACGCCACCATGACCGAGGCTGGCGGTGGCGCTTACGTTCTGGAAATCGATGCGGGCTATGATATGCAATGGTACGCTCCCAGCGTGGGCTGGTACGTGGCGGCCGATACCTACGACGCCTACGGCAACGTGCTCTACACATCAACGCTTTCGGCGTTCCAATTCGCCAACGCCGCCACCACGGACACACAATCGGCGCCCGTTTGGAGCACGAACGACTTCTGGAATTTCTCCGTCACGATGCCTGAATTCATGGGCGTTTCCTACGAGGAGTACCATCAGATGACCGTGACCGGGGAGGATAGCGTTTCGGGCAAGGCCTGCTATCGCGTATCCCTGATTGGCAAAGCCACGTTCAGCATGGACATGATGGGCACGCAAATGACCACGGTGGACGAGGAAACCGGCGAGGCATGTTACGCCAAAGACACCTTGGCCTTGGTCCACGAGAACATCACCGTCACCAGCAGCGTGCAAATGAGCGGAGGCATTGGCGCTACGAGCGACACCTCGGCTCGGTCCTGTACCGACGAATGGGGCGACCCCGACGAGGACTGCGACGGGGTCTCCGATGATTGGGACTCCTGTCCCGGAACCGCTTCGGGTGCCGCAGTTGACGATTGGGGATGCTCCGATGCGCAAAACGGCGGTGGCGGCGGTGGCGGCGAGGACGACACCGATGGTGACGGCGTGAGCGACAACAACGATGCCTGTCCAACCGAATACGCCGACCCCGCCAACGATGCCGACAACGACGGCTGCCCCGATGAGAACGGCGGTGGCGGTGGTGGAAGCGCCGACGCCGACGGTGACGGGGTGAACGATCAGGACGACTACTGCCCCAACACCCCGGCCGGTGAATCGGTGGACTTCGCGGGATGCAGCGAGAGTCAGGACAGCGGCGGTGGCGGCGGTGGCGGCGGCACCGGCGGTGGTGGCGGTGGCACGGGCGGTGGCGGTTCCATTGAGGACGGCTGCATCCCCGAGGGCATCGACCAGTCCACCTCGATGAAGATGGACCTCACCTACGCCGAGGGCATGAACGAACTCAACTTCCCGCTCACCGAAGGCAAGGTGTGGAGCGAAGCCGCAGAAGGCAGCGGTTCCGTGTCCATGCAAGTGCTCATGGGCGGTTGCACCCTCCTCGACATCGCCTTTGAGGACTCGGGCGCCCTGCCCCTGAACTACCGTCATCTGGGCACCCAATCCTTCACCGTTGACACCACGGCACACACGGCGACCGGTATCCAGTCCTTTGCGGGTCGTGAGGGCAACGATGACTGGGCCACCCCAGATTTCACCCTGTTGCCCAGCGTACCCGATGACGTCGCTAAGTTCGGCTTGCCGTTTGCGGTGTGGCTCAACGTGGTTGGGTTCAACGAATTCAGCGAGTCCGTTGACATCAGCGCCACGGTCAACGACCCCGCCGCTTCGGTGTATTACGACCAAACCACCTTGGCGGTGAACGACCTTGGGGCCGTGATCGTTGACACGATGAACCTCAGCAGCGGTGACTACGAACTGACCGTCACCGGTACACAAGACGGCCGAGACCGCTCCTTCACCGTGACCTTCACGGTGGACAACACCCCGGATTTTGAAATCCAAACCATGGACCCTTGGATTGTGCTTCCCGGCGGCGTGCCTTGGGTGGTCCCCACGCCCATTTTCATTGAACCCGTGAACGGGTTTGGCGCTGACGTTACCTTGTCGGCCGTGGTTCCCGAGGGCGTGACCGCCGAACTTGACTTTGCTCGCGGCTCGGCGCCGTTCATGGCCGTCCTTACGTTGACCATCTCCGATTCGTTGGCCGAAGGCGACTACACTGTGGTGGTCTCGGGGGCTTCAGGGGACACGGTGCGCTCGGACGAAATCACGTTCAGCGTCACCTCCCTGCCTGAGTTCTCGCTTGACATCGACAACCGCGAGCAATTGCTGACCACCGGCACGATGACCGTAAGTGGGGCGATCAACGCTCACAACGGATTGGACCTCACCCTGGGCGGCATGCTTGATGTCATTGTTGAACCCTACAATCAAGCGCTCCTCGACAGCGCCGTTATCACTTGGGGCGACATCGACGTCAACGGTGACTTAGCGTTCACGGTGACCTTCACCGTGTCTGACGACCTGCCACAGCACGATTACACGGTTCAACTGAACGTGGTCACCCTTGACGGCGGGGTTGCCCACGCAGCTTCTGTGGCGTTTGTGACCGAATCTTCAACGCTTGACGGTACCGCCGTGGCTGCCGGCGAGAACACCGTGGTTTCGGGCAACACGTCGTCTCACGACGGCACGGACACGGCCGCCGTGGACGTGAACGGCGTCGGCTCAACCAACAACGACGGTCAGGGTGACACAACCAACGACGGAACCGACAACTCCGAAAGCGAATCGCAATCGTCCAACACAATGCTCATCGCCGGTTCAGCCATCGGTGTGCTCGGCATCATGATCGGCGTGGCTGTGGTGGTCCTACGTGGCCGAAACGACGGCGGTGGGAAGGACTTCAGCGACCAACTCTGGAACGACGGTGCTGCGCCTGCGATGGGTATGGCTTCGGTTCAACCGATGATGCAACTGCCAGTTCAACCTGTTCAGCCGGTGATGCAACAGCCCGATCATCCCGTTCAGCAGCCGGTTCAACCCGTTCTCCAACAACCGATTGAAACGGCTCCTGAGCCACCGGCGATGGCGATGGCTCCACCTCCTCCCGCCCAACCCTTGACGGTGGCCGATTACACGGGCCTGCCGCCCGGCGGAACCTACGACCAGTCGACGGGGCAAACCATCTACATCCAAGCGGATGGCGTTCGCTGGCAAATGATGGGCGATGGCAGTTTCAACCGTTTGAACTGACGGCCATAGGGGCACTGTTTGAAGTGGCACTGAATGAGTCAAGTTTGAGTATCAAGTTTCTCCACGATCAGAACCAATGCCAAATCGGGTCGCTGAGCCTCAAGCAGCGAAGCGGTCGCCTCCAGAATTGAGCGACAAGAGCATCCCTGTACGACTCCCCAGCTTGTCCGTCTTGGAAATCCATTGATTCTTGGACGCGTTCGCTCACTGAGCCCCACGGCTTGGACCCTTTCTAGTCCACCATTGCACCGCCGGTCGCCTGAGTTCCCCCCAACGCACTCGAGCGCCTTTGCGCAGGAAATCAATTCATAAGCCGAAAGGTCACATCATCGCTCATGGGTGAGGCCGAAATGTCGACAACAAATGACCAGCGTGTGCGTGGGTACTGCGCCTACGATTGGGGGAAGAGTGCATTTGAAACCTCGGTGACGACCGCCATTTTCCCGGCTTGGTTTGCCTATCTGTTCGCCGAAGCGAACGGCATCTCAACCAAACTGCTCGGCTCCGAATGGACGGCGGACGCCATGTACTCGGCCGCCGTGATGATCGGTGCGTTGGCCGTTGCCATCTGTGCGCCCTCGCTGGGCGTCATTGCCGACCGTCGCATGATCAAGATCTGGTGGCTCAAGATCCTCACCTTGGTCGGCTCTGTGTCCTGTGTCCTCCTCGCCTTTTCTCCCTACCTCGGAGTTTCGGCAGGTTGGGTGTGGGCCCTCATCATGTTCATGATGGCCAACGTCGGGTTGAACGGTGCAGGTGTGTTCTACAACGCCTTGCTGCCCCACATGGGCGACGAGTCCGAGATGGATTCCATCTCCAACAAGGCGTTCGCTGCCGGCTACCTTGGTGGTGGTCTGCTTCTGGTGGTCCACCTTGCCATGGTGTTGACGTTGGACGGCGGTTGGGTCATTCCGTTTGCCATGGCGACCTCCGGGTTGTGGTGGTTGGGCTTTGCCCAGATGACGTTCCGCATGGTGCCCGAACCGCACATCGAGAACGAGATGGAACCCATGGGTGTCATCGACTCCACCAAAATGGCGTTGGGCGAAGTCAAGTCGACCTTGTCCGACATCAAGGCGTTCCGAACGCTGTTTTTCTACATGCTCGCTTATTTCTGTTTCATCGACGGCATCAACTCGGTGACGGCCTTGGCCGGTGTGTTCGGCATCGTGGTGCTCGGCCTGACAACGACGGGGCTCATCCTCACCATCCTCATCATCCAATTCGTCGCTGCACCCGCCGCCATCGGCTTCACCAAACTGGCAGAGAAATGGGGCACCAAGCAGGCGCTTCAGTTCTCCCTCGTTTGCTGGTGCTTTGTCATCGTTGGCGCCCTTTCCTTCGCTCCGTTGGAACTCGATAACCACGACGAGTACGACGTTCAGTACGGCTGGGACGAGACCAACGGCACCTACATGGCCACGGCTCGTGAGGGCGTCAACCCCATCGCTGCTCTGCCCGACGATGACGAGCAACAGTGGGCCTTGACCCACGAGGCTGTGCTTCCGGTCCAACAGAACATGGACTACAAAAGCGGTCGAGCGGTTGAATGGGCCTTTGACAGCGACGGCAACGCCGTCCCTGTTGCGGTCAACTTGACAACGGAAAACCTCGCAGCGTTGGAGGCAACGATGGGCGACGCCCGATTTGCTTACAGCATCGAGGGCGGCGAGTTTGACGGCACCACAGGGCTGGGGGAAAACCACCCCACCAGCTTGGGCGACGGTCTGCTTGACTTCATCCCCGAAACCGCTCGTACCTACGTTTGGGCACCGCTCGGCATGTCGGTGTTCTTTCAGTTCCTGTTGCTGGGTGTGTTTGGAGGTGCGTTGCTGGGCGGCTCGCAAGGGTTGGCCCGTTCCATGTTCGGTCAAATGGTGCCCGAAACCCGTTCGGCTGAGTTCTTCGGCTTCTTCGGCTTCTTTGGCAAGGTCGCTGCGTTGTTGGGCCCGCTGATCTACTCGGTCATGACGGTCTGGTTCGATTCCCGTGTCGGCATTTTCGCCATCTCCTTGCTCATTGTGGCAGGGGCCATCATGCTGCGCCGTGTGGACGTTGAGGACGGCATTGCCGTGGCCAAAGCCGAGGATGCGCGCAACCGACAACAGGACACCGTGACCGCGTGAAAAGCGCAACGGTCATGAAGTGCCGATGCAACCGTCCCAACAGCGGTGGCCCGCAGGCTGGAGATTCACATGTCCAACGACGTTCCTTCAGGCGAGAAAACGGTGACCAAATCGGCGTACCGCCAACCCGTCACCCCCGAGGGTCTGAAGGCCATCGAACAGGGCACGTTGACGTGGCTGGACGACGAGATGTACAACAACCTCAACACCGGTGTATTGGAACAGTACCTCGAGGAGAAAAACCTCCAGGAATCGTTTGAAGTGTCCCACTGGAACACCTCCAAGGTCCTCATCGGCATTGGCATCGGGGCGGTCTTCTCCGGTGTGACGGCTTACATCGGGTTGAAACTCGGTTTGGCCATCTCTGCTGCGTGGTACATCGCTTACCTCTTGGGGATGGCGCTCAAGTGGTCCCCCTCAGAAGTCAACATCGCCACCTCGGCCACGACGGGCGCCACCCACGCCTCCACAGGCTTCATTTTCACCTTCCCAGCGATCTTCTTGCTGGCCACGGAACCTGCGTATTTACTGGCGGATGGGCCGCTGGTTACCCTCAACGACGGGGACACGTTCACGCTCGCCTTCATTGGCATCGTGGCGTCCATGTTTGCCGGGTTCCTCGGCGTGATGTACTTCATCATCTTCCGGCGTGTTTGGCTGGTTGAGGACCCGTTGCCACTGCCTGGCTTCGAGGCCACGCTGAAGATGCTTGACATCTCCTCGGACGTCAGCACGGGTGCCGTGGAACACGCCCGTGACTCCCTCAAGACCATCGGTGTGTGGACCGGGTTGACGATGGTCGGCTTGTTCCTCATCGAGTACCCCCTGATCTGGATGAACGACCGGAAGGTTGCCCTGTTGGATTTCATCGCTGAATCGGTTCATTACGGCGATGTGGGTCTTGCCAGTTTTTACTCACATGGAAAAATTCACCAACCATCCGGAACGGAGGACGGCATTTCCTTGGGGTACACCCGTTGGTCCGAAGACACCGCGTGGAACCCCTTCGCCTACACCTATGTGGGTGTGGCCCTCACGCCCTCGATGTTCGCCATCGGCTGGTTCATGAAGACCCGTGTGGCCTTCCTGGTGAACATGGGGACCATCGTGGGATGGTTCTTCCTCGTGCCGCTGGCTGTGGCCACCAACTTCCCCATTTACGACC
Organism: Methanobacteriota archaeon; assembly: GCA_038104845.1. GTDB lineage: Archaea > Thermoplasmatota > Poseidoniia > Poseidoniales > Poseidoniaceae > Poseidonia. The sequence goes on along the minus strand of JAYOBJ010000022.1, from coordinate 28,889 downwards.
CGATTCAACAAGCCAGCGTTCCGGTCCAAGAATACGCCAGTGGTGGTTCGGCGGCCCTCCAAATGCTGGCGTTCTCCAAGACCATTCGGACCATTGCCATCGGCGCCATCGTCGGCGGCGGTATGTTCGGTTTGGCCAAGATGTGGCGAACGTTTGCCAACATCTTCACCGACATCGGCGCCGCCTTCTCGGGTGAAGGCAGCCAGGAGTACATGGAAGGCAAGGGCTGGTACGAATGGCCACTCAAGCACATCCCCATCTTCATGGGCATCACCTTCTTTGCGATGATCCTCATCTTCACGCTGGGTGGCTTTTCGCCCATCGCTGCCTTTGTGTTTGCGACCGTGCTCATTATGACGACGTTCATGCTCGGTGCCATCGCCGTGCGTGTTATGGGTGAAACCGGCATCGAGCCCGTCTCAGGCACCTCGTTCATCGTCCTCCTGATGCTCTTGGGAGTCTTCCTCAACGCGCAGGACCTGCTCGACCTCAACACGCAGGACGCCGTCTTGCTGGGTCTTGTCGGCACCACCGTGTTTGGTTCCGCCATCTCCATGTCGGGCACCGTCATTGGTGACTACAAGAACAGCCTCTACATCGGCAACCGTCCATACCACATCTCCAAAGGGAACATCATGGGTGTGGTGCCGGGTGCCATCATCGGCGCCGGTGTGGCCATCTTCTTGTCCATCCAGCTGGCGGAGGGTCGCATTGACCTCATCGCTCCCCAAGCCAACGCGTTCGCCACCTTCTCCATCATCTTCGCCGAGGGCCAGGGCGACCTCGTGTTGCTCGGTTTGGGTTTCCTGCTGGGGATGTTCATCGAATGGGCCACCGGCATGGGGACCTCGTTCGGTCTGGGCATGTACCTCGATGTGCCCCACACGCTCCCCATGCTCATCGGTGGTGTGGCCCGTGACCGCTGGGAGGATAAGAAACTCCAACCCCGCATCGACGCCCTCAAGGAATCCGAAGGGACGACGGTGGCTGAGAAGCAGCGCGCCCTCATCCTGCTGGGGACCTTCATGGTAGCTGCCGGCCTGCTGACCGGTGAAGCCTTCTTCGGTACCGAATCGAGCATCCTGTCGTTCATTGATTCCTTATGGTACGACGCCGATGGTTCCGGCAAGACCGTGCTCGGGGTAGACAATTTCCCTGATTCAATGGCTTGGTACGGGATCCGAATGGCCGGTCTCATCCTCATCAACGTCACCGTTGGGTACATCATCTACGCCCTGTTCAAGCGAGCGGGCGTGATCGGTGGCGACCCTGAGGCCCAACAGGCATGAGCGTGAACCCATGACCGCCCAACGAGCCACCCCGCCGTGGGTGTGGCTCCTGCTCGCAGCAGCAGTGTGCGGTGTCTCAAGCGCCGGTGCATTGTTTCAGCATGTTGACCAAGTGCCCCCCATCCTTCGGGCATCGTGGCGGCTTCAATTGACGGCGCTGGTGTTGGCGCCGCTGGCGCTCTGGCAGTGGCGCGAAGCCACCACCGATGTTCGGCAACGGTGCATCAGCAAGCCAAGCCTCACCCTGTTGATGGCCAGCGGCTTAGCATTGGGTGCACATTTCGCCACCTGGGTGGCGAGCCTTGATGCGACCACGCTGACCCACTCCCTGCTGTTTGTGACGGCCCATCCGCTGGTCATCGTGCTGGGCATGGCCCTGCTGTCGCGTCGTTCGGCTGCGGTCCGTCGCCCCGTGGTCGGCGAGTGGAGCGGGGCCGCCGTGTGCTTTGTCGGTGCAGGCCTGGCCTTGATGGATGCCGGTCAGCAACAGGGCGACCAAACCGTCACCCTTTGGGGCGATGCGTTGGCGTTTTCAGGTGCGGTGTTTGTCGTTGGCTACATCGTGGTGGGCAGGGTCTTGCGTCAGTGGATGCCCATCTTCCTCTATGCCTTCCCCGTCACCCTCATCGGTGCCGTCGTGCTGCTGCCCGCTTCGATGGCGCTTGAGTCCGACTTCGCTGAACACGGAGCGTTCGGTTGGACCGAACCGTCGCTGTTTGGCTGGTTTCTCCTCTTGGCCCTCATCGCTGGACTGCTGGGTCACACCGGGCTGAACACGTGTTTGCGGTACATTTCGCCGCTGGTGGTCTCCTCGTCGGTGACGCTCGAACCGCTCATCGGTTCCCTCATCGGCTGGTGGTTCTTCGACGCCGGGGTGCCCGGCCAATGGACGTTGATCGGTGGTGCGGTCCTCGTCGCTGGGTTGCTGATGGTCGTGTTGGCGGGTGAATCCCACGCTGCCACCCAAGCGAACCCTCATGAATCGGGTCATCAAGGCCATGTCAGGGATGAGGCATGAGTGAACACGGCTGGTTGCTGCTGACCAACGACGACGGCATTGAGGCACCGGGGTTCCGGATGCTCGTTCAAGGACTTCACGCCGCTGGTTTCCCGCTGGCCGTGCTGGCCCCCAGCACCAACCATTCCGCCACCGGCATGCGCATCAACCTCATGCAGCCGATGCACCTTCGTCAACGCAACGATTTGGTCGACACGTGGTCGCTCGACCCGTCCGCTTGCCCCGTCCACTTGTTTGAACTGGACGGTAGCCCGTGCGACACGATGATCGTCGCACTGGACGGTGGCCTTCAGCACCTGCTTGGTGAGGATGTCCGTCCTCAAATGGTGGTGTCCGGTGTCAACCTCGGCCCCAATCTCTCCCAGGACGCCTACCACAGCGGCACCATGGGCGCAGCGCGTGAGGCCGGCCTGTACGGGGTCCCCGCACTCGCAGCGTCCTTCACCTCGTTCGACCCCGAAGGCATGGAGCATGCTGTGCGTGCTACCGTCGAAACCGTGCGCCGGGTTTCAGCGCTCTTGCCCAAGGTGGCGGAAAACGCAACACGTCCCGAAGGCACGATGGACACCCATTACTTCTCCTCATGGCCCGCTCCCGCGAACGACGATCGATGGCTCGACCGACCGCACGCCGCGCTGTTGAATGCCTTTGCGAACGGGGACCTCATGCTGAACCTCAACGTCCCGCCCACCTGGGACGGGACGTGGGCATCGACGCGACTCGGTGTCCGCTGGTACCGCAACGCAGTTCGGTTCGACGAAGATGGACAAGACGAGGTGGCCACGTTCACCATCGGCGCAGCTCACGTTGACCACAGCCCCGTGTTGAAAGGCGATTGCGACGCCGTGGAGGCCAACAAAGCCAGTTTGTCGTGCTTGTCCGTCTGGCCACAAAGTCATCCCTTTGCCATCGATGAGGACCTGATGGCGGTCAGCCTCAGCGAAAACCCCAGCGGCTGGCCGGCATGGCTTGGCGATGATGTGGCCTGATCACCACGGCCAGGTGCCGACCTCACGCCTCATCAGCACGTCCCGCAGTCCACCACTGCTGGCCGTTGGTGTGGCACGCTCGTCGGCACGGATGCATCGTTGCACGCCAATCGGCGCTCAATGGAGGTTCAAGGCCACGCCCTCGTCGAGGAGAAAATGTACGGCACCCACCGCCATGTGGCCTTGCAGCCATGTGTCGCCAAGTGAACGTGGAAGGAGATTGCGCGTCTCCTCCTCCGTGAGCGGCTGGTCGTCGCTGAGCACAAAGCCCACGTCCACGTGGTTGGCTTGGCTGCGGTCGGGCAACACGGCACCCGATTGCCAAAGCCTTGGCCCATCGGCGTCCAGGGCAACCACGGCCGTGCTTTCCCACTCACGCAGGGTGTGCTTCAGGCCACCACCGCTGTGCTCAATGCCTGCTGTGATGGGCTGCCATCGGCCGATGGGTGGGAGTGGGGTGGCAAGGACCTTGGCCAATGTTCCTGCTATAGAACGCTCTTCTGCATGCAAACCCCGAAGTTCGCTACCGTCGAATTTGATGCGCCGTGGTGGGCCGGGTCCGCCCATTAAATGCAGGACAACGACGGTGTCGGTGCGAATGCCGTGGCTGGTCAACAGCCCCGCCATAAGGGCACGAATCAGCACGTCGACGCGTCCTGCACCACCTGCGAGGTCGTTCAAGGGCAACTTGCCCTTGGACATGGCTCGATGGCCAACGACCGCAAAACGCCTCAGTTGGACCCCTCCGGTCCACGTTCGATGAGCGTCCGCAAGGCGTCGTTCATGCTCGCTTGGTTGGCGAGCACGAAATGCGCCCCCTGCCGATCCACGAGGTAACCGCGGGGTTTGTCCTGACGCCCCAAGTCTTCCAATCGGTTGGCGACGACAGCGGTCATGTCAGCCCGGTTGATCTGCGCCACGGCTCGATGAATGAGGTCGTTTTGTTTCACGCCCGATTCCAGTTTGAACCCGATTCGGACCGCTTGCGAGCAGTCCGGGCCAAGCGACTGAATGTGCTTCTCATGCTCAACGAGTTCCACCGAGAGCGGTCCCTGTTGGCTGGCTAATTTCCCTTCGGCTGGTGAACCGACCACGTAGTCGAGAACAGCTGCTGCGTGGACCCATGCATCGATCTTGTCGTTGGCCAAGGCTCGGCATTCGGTCAACATGGAATCGGGCGTTGGGGTGCGCAGGATCAGCGGCAGCCAAGAGGGTGGAGGTGCGGTCGTGACGCCTGCCACGCACGTCACGTCGTGTCCGTGGCGGTGGAGGTGGTCCGCTACGGCCCAACCCGTGGCACCCGAACTCGTGTTCTGAACAAAGCGAACGTCGTCAATGGGCGAACGTGTGGCCCCCAGGGTGATGACGACCTGCCGGCGCTTGGGTCGGTTTCGGTTGATGATGTGGGAGCAATGGGCGACCAGTTCCACGGCGCCGGGTGTCTTGCGCTTGCCTTCCTCTTCCGGGCCCCACATCACCTCAACGTTCTGTTGACGCAAGGCCTCCACAAGGTCCTCCGTGACGGGATCGGTGGCCAAATCGTGGTGCATGCTGGGCACCATAACGATGGGCACACGGCGTGTACGTGCCACGGAGAGGGCCATCATGAGCGGCCCGTGCTGCAGGCCGTGCACGTGAGCGGCCATCACGTCCCGTGTAGCAGGTGCGATGAGGACGGCGTCGACGCCGTTCAGCACGGTGAGGTCGCCGTCCCAATCCGTGATCACCTCCGTCTGGGAGGCCCAGCGAACGGCGAGTGGCGTGATGATGCGTTGGGACGAGGGCGTCATCACGACCGTCAGCGTGGCACCGTGGCGACGCAGTTCCCGGGCCAGACGGACGGACTCAACGGCGGCGATGCCACCGGTGATGCCCAAGAGGACATGCACTCCTTCGAGGGCGTCACCCGAGCGAACCACATCGGTGTCGCGGGTGACCATGATGCGGCGAACCCGCCTCCCGTCAAGACACCTTCGTTCTCAGCAGGGGCGCCCAACAGTTGAAGAAGGGCATGCGGGAGCAGCAATCATGAGCAACGACCGTGCAGAGGAACTGGTTCTCGCCGGTTCTGCACCCGGTCGTGGTATGGCCGTTGACCCCATCACCCACGTCCACCGTGGGACCAGTTTCATCGTGCTCGTGGACGGCGCCATCGTGTTGTACTTGATGGCCACGGCGTTGGCTGCCCTCGGTGTGTTGTCGACAGGCGGTGGTCAGGCGTTCATGGCCGGCATGGTGTTCATGGTCCTCTCGACCTACATGGGTTATCGACAACGTCGACCTTGGGCTTACTGGCCCGCCGTGAGCCTGTTGTCGATCGCTGGGCTGATGTTTGGGTTCCTAGCGCTGCTGAACCTCATGCAGGGGCTCGTTGGGGGTTACGTGGTGGGTTTGCTGTTTGCGTTCCTGATGGGCTGGGCGGCGTTCGGTTCCTTTCGCCGAGCCGTGTTCCACTGGCACCCCGTTTACCGGTCGGGCTACCGCAACGGCCTCCCTCAAACGAACTTCGACCTTGCAGAAGGCGAGATGTACGCCGCCTGTCCATCGTGCCTCGCCGTGTTGGCGGTCCGACCAGCCCTCCTCGGTCCTTCCGACCGATGCCCGCACTGCCAGACGCCGCTGGTCAGCGAGGCCTTGTACGCCAAATACCGTACCGAAGAGGAGTGATGCCTTCACCCTCACAAGGGAGAAGGAGCCTTCTTGAAGGAAAGCGTTCACGCCACATCATCGGGGTGCAGGCATGTCATCAACCCAAGAACGGTTGCAGCAATTGTTGGACGGGGACCTTGACCCCTCCGAGATCGCTGATGACCCGGCGTTGGTGAGTTTGGCCGACCGATTGTACGGCATCAAGATTGCACCCGTTCAACCCGTGAAGCGCCGTGACCTCTCCACGGGTGTCGAGGACGACGGCATCACGGAAGTGGCGCCCCCCACCAACATGATGGTGGAGGTCATCGCTCCTACCGCCCCGGCCTTGGACGCTCCTGGACTGGCCGCCCAAGCCCTTCAACCGATCGAGTCGTTGCCACCCGTCCCCGAAGTGGCCAAAAAATCCTCACCTTTGCGAACGGTGTTTGGCCTTGGCTTGGTGGTCAGCGTGCTCAACCTGTTCGGTGCTTTTGGCGGCGTGCTCGGTGGCATGTGCGACCCGAGTGACCTTTGCCCTGCGGACGGGTACAACCGCATCAACTGGGCGTCCATCCACCAGCTCTCAAACGGTCAAGGCTGGAGCCTCAGCATCCTCGAAGGCAGTTATGGCATTCCCGATCTCATCGCCATCATCGGTTGTTGCGTTGGTTTGGTGCTCTTCACCCGCGGGAAGTGAACCCACATGTTGGACGCCCTGAGCGAAGGGCTGGCCTACCTCGGTATGTGTTCCATTCTTTTGGCCTTCGTGCTGGAGACACGGGGTCGCCTGCACAGCAAAGCCTCCCCTTACCTGATGCTGATGGCCTTTGGTTCGGGGTTGTTGGCGGTTCGGGCGTACCTCATCGCCGAGTGGGCGTTTCTCATCCTCGAAATCGTTTGGTTCGGGGCGGCCCTCGTGGCGTTGGCCGTGAACGGCAAGGGTCGTGCTTCGGGACCGTTCGAGGCGTCATCTTGATGTGTGGCTCGTCCACGCCAAATCATGGGCCACGGCAAAGCCAAGCGAGGCATTCCGTCAAAAGCGGAGAACTTCAACGAATGGTATCCGTTCATTGTTGAAGCAGCGGAGCTGGTCGACAAACGCTACCCCATCAAGGGCATGGACGTGTGGCGGCCCTACGGCTGGAAGACGATGAAACTCATTGACGGTTTGACCCACGCCGAGATGGAACGCACCAACCACGAGGAAGTGAATTTCCCCTTACTCATCCCCGAGCATCTCCTCGAAAAGGAAAATGCCCTCGTCGCTCGCCTCAAGCGAGCACGAGAGGAGGGGGTGGACCCCGACGATTTGCGTGACGAAGAGGAAGAAGGCGGCTTCAAGAAGGAAGTCTACTGGGTCAAGCACGCCGGCGAGAACGACCTCGATGTGCCCATGTTCCTGCGTCCTACCTCGGAAACGGCGATGTACACGATGTTTCCCTTGTGGATTCGGTCCCACAAAGACCTCCCACTGAAGATCTACCAGACGGTCAACACCTTCCGTTACGAGACCAAACAAACCCGGTCCTTCATCCGGGTGCGGGAGATTCACTTCTTTGAAGCCCACACCGCGCACGCCGACGAAGCGGACGCCACGCGTCAAATCGAAGAGGACCTCGACATCGTCGACCGCATCATGCACGACTTGTGCTTGCCCATCATCAAAGCCAAGCGACCGGTCTGGGACACGTTCCCCGGTGCATGGTACACCATCGGCATCGACGCCGTGATGCCCAACGGGCGCACCCTTCAGGTCGCGTCCTGCCATCACTACCGCGACCAATGGGCCAAAGCGTTCGACGTGACCTACGAGGATTTGGACGCCAAGCAAGCGCATTGCCACCAAACCACCTACGGGATGTCCGAACGTTTGCTCGGCGCCGTGGTGGGCATGCACGGTGATGAGAACGGCCTCATCATGCCGCCCAAAATCGCACCCTTCCAGGTGGTCATTTGCCCGATGATCCGCAAAAACCTCGAGGTGGACACGGTGGCCGTGGCACACGAGGTCGCTGAACAACTGCGCTCTCGTGGTCTTCGTGTGAAGGTGGACGACCGAGACCTGCACCCCGGACAGAAATACTACGATTGGGAGATCAAGGGCGTGCCGCTCCGCTTGGACATTGGTCCTCGCGACATCGCCCAAGGCACGGCCTTCGCAGCTCGACGCACCGGTGGGAAGGAGCCGCTGGCCATGGACAACATCGTGGACGAGTGTTACCGTGTGCTCGACGAGATCAGCGAAGAACTCCGCGCTCGCTCCACCGCCCACATGGGCGACGTGGTTCAGCCGCTCCCGCCCATGGTGCAGGACGACGGTGGTTGGCGTTTGGACGGCGAGGTCAAGGACGGTCACATCTACGAACTGGCGTTTGACGGGACGGACGCACATGCCGAGGCCATTGAGCGTGCAACCGGATTCGCCTTCCTCGGTGACGCCACCGACGGCTTCGAATCGCCTCGTCCGTGCCACATGACCGGTGAGCCAACCACGCGCCGCGTGCTGCTCGCCAAGTCGTATTGAGGCAAGCGAGCCATTCCGAACGCTCAAGCGCGTTGCGACCGTGCAGCAGCACCGCAATGCATGCAGTGTTGCCCTTGCTGAGGCGTAAGAACGCTGCACACCGGGCACGGCCCGTAGCTGTGGAGTTCAAGCACCGCGCGACGGCGAACCATCACCCATGCCACCCATCCATACAAGACAGTCAGCAAGGTGAACAGCGCCGCGCTGACCATGGGGCCAGGCTTGAACAAGAAGTAGATGGCGCCCACGGTGAAGAAGATGGAGGCCGTGAATGCGTACACCGTCCATTCCAATCGCATGCGACTCAACCACGCCTTGACTCGGCCGTATATGAGATGTTTCATGGCCGTATTGTACCAAATGAGATTGCACTCCGTTTCCGCTTGTACTTGCTGGCGCTCTGTCCTTGTCCCGTGAGCGTTGGCCTCCGGTTCTGAAGAGGGCCTGCGTCGGAGGGATTCATCAATCAAGTCGTACACATGGGTTCCCGTTGTAGTCGTATACAGTTGTGCGGGTACCCATGGGAATGGCATACAACAGGTCGAGTCGTCGAGCACTCACATGCCGAAGGACGACGGATCCATGTCCATGTCGCCCTCTTTCATCATCTTCCGCATTTGCTTGTTCAACTTGCGGTTGCCGCCCATCCCCTTCATCATCTTGCGGGAGCGGTTCCACTGGCCGATGAGTTCACGCACGTCCTTTTCTCGAACACCTGAGCCACGAGCAATTCGTCGAATGCGGTCGACTTTGATCTTTGCAGGTTCGTTCTTCTCCCATGCCGTCATGGAATCCATGATCGTGCGGTAACGATCCAGGTTCGCCTGCATGGCCTCTTTTTGCGACTTGGACATGGCGCCCATGCCTCCCAGCATGCTGCCGGGAAGGAACGAGATGAGCTTGTCAATGGTGCCGACCTTGGACATCATTTCCATCTGCTTGTACATGTCGTTGAGGGTAAAGCGGCCGCTCATCAGGCGCTGCGTCAAGCGCATCGCTTCTTCCTGGTCGAGGTCTTCGGGGGCGAGGTCGATGAGGCCCTGGATATCGCCCATGCCGAGGAGTCGGGAAATGAAACGGTCGGATTCGAATTTCTCGAGGTCTTGAACCCGCTCGCCCACACCGATGTGGACGATGGGCGCACCGGTGGCCGCCACGGCGGAAAGCGCACCGCCTCCACGGGCCGTACCGTCGAGTTTGGTGATGACGATGCCTGTCACTCCGGCGAGGTCGTGGAACGATGCCGCCACGGGGCCTGCGGCCTGACCGACCTGTGCGTCGATCACCAGCCAGCGATCGGTGGCCCGGGTGAGGGCGGCGATGTTTTCGAGTTCCTCAACGAGTTCATCGTCGAGTTGGTGACGCCCTGCGGTGTCGATGATGACCAGGTCGGCCGAAGCGCAGGCGTTCAGACCGTTGCGCACAATGGTGACCGCGTCTTTTTCCTCGGGTTCACCGTAGACTTGGACCGAGGTGTCTTCCAACAGTTGAGAGAGTTGGGCGTAAGCTCCCGGTCGGTGCACGTCGGCCTCGATGACCGACACGCGCAGCCCGTGCTTTCGACGGTACCATTCGGCCAGTTTCGCCGTGGTGGTGGTCTTGCCTTGTCCGTACAAACCGACCAGCAGCAGGGTGGCGCCTCGGGGTTGGAATTCGGCGGGTGGGCCGAGGATGCGGACCAGTTCGGTGTAGAGGATGTTCATGGCGTGGGTTTGCACCGTGAGGCCGGGTCGGCGGTCTTCGTCCCGCAGTCTGGATTCCATTCGGTCAACGATTTCTTTGGTTTGGCGGATGTTGAAATCCGCTTCCTGAAGCGCTCTGCGAAGGCTACGGGTCATCTCGCGGAGTTCCTCTTCGTCAAGTTTGCCCTTGCTCTTGAGCAAACCCAACGAGCGGAAAATGCCGCGAGAGAGGCCTTCAAGCGCCATGCTTGGCCGTGCGGGTGCCACCATTTCAAGGCATGGCCGCTTCAATCCGCTGGATGTCGAGGAATCGTCAACGTGAGCACGTCGTCGTCCAGTGCAGCCTTCACCAAACTGGATTTGACGTGCGTCTCGGTGGGTATGGCTTGTTCGCGGCCGTTCACACCGACGAACAGTACGCCGTCCTCGCTTCGCAGCGACAGGTCCTCGCGCTGCAATCCAGGGAAGTGCAACTGCACCCGCTCGAAACCTTCGTCAAGATCGGCCACCATGCCACGGTGCAATTCGTGAAACAGCACCTCACCGATCGGATGCGGGCCGATCGCCATGGGGAGCGCTTCAGGGGTGCCGTAGAGGGTTTGACCGACTTGACGCAGGGCCTCGATACCGACGATCTCCTGTTCGGCCAGTTCCAACGATGCCACGTTGACGCCCTCGAGGGCCGCCTCAAGTTCGGCGATGCGTTCGAGTTCCTGCGTGCGACGGTTGGCGAGGAAAGGATGCTCGAACACGGGCGTCAAGCGGTTGACCAAGCAACCCCCAATGGGCAGCAGGTATTCCACGAGCGACTCGTGTGCGCGCAACGTCTCGTTGATGCCCATCCGTTCGGGAATGGTGACGAGGGTGAACGAGGACGTGGCGGGGTCACTGAGCACACGGCGAACGTGGAGCACACGCCGACGGAAGCGCTCCAATTCCTCCTTCATGGCGTCGCTTTCCTTGCGACCGAAGAGCATGGAGCGGATGCCACCGCTGACCCTCATCAGGCGCAGCAACCGCCCCGACCATGCCTCAATGAGTTCGGGCAGCGACAGGAACCGAAGCGTGTGGCCCGTTGGGGCGGTGTCAAAAACGACAACATCCCATGTGGGGTTCTCCATGTGCTTGAGCAGTTCGTCAAAGGCCAGGGCCTCATCCAACCCCGGGAGGATCATGTCGGCGGTTTTCACATCGGACTTGACGTCATCGAATTCTTGCTTGGCGCTGGGGTCCAGCATCATGCCAAGGCCGCCAAGGCCGCCCGTGCCACCCATGTTGTTCATCGCCTCGCCGACTTTCGGCAAGAGGTTGGAGAGTTTGGCCTCGGGGTCCATCTCCAGCCCAAACAAGCCGGGGACACCGTCAACCGGGGTGGGCACCGGCCCGAGTTCAACGTTCAACGAGTCGGAGGTGGAATGAGCGGGGTCGCTGGACACCAGGAGCACGCGCAGGCCGCTGTCGGCGAGCCATACCGCCGTGGCTGAGGAGGTGGTGGTTTTGCCCACGCCCCCTTTTCCGCCAAACAACAGGAGTCGAGCCATGGGCTGGCGTGGGGGGCGAGGTGTTTGAATCCAACCCCTGAGGAAGATTTGGCCAAGGGTTTGATGAGGGGGCGTGTGGGGCGGGAAGCATGGTCTCGGAACTCGTGCTGTTTCAGCTCTCGAGTTTCTTTGCCCTGGTGGGCATGACGTTGGGCTGGCGCGGTGTGATGACCAAATATGCGGGGTTCTACGACCTTCCCACCGCTTGGAACCAGGTGTTCTGGGGCATTCTGTTGGGTGGTTTTTACGCCATGTCCGCCGACAACGGCCTGTTTGTCCCTTACTTCCAGACCGCTTCTGAGGGAGGGGTGTACGCTGGCCTGAACGTGATCTCCCTCATGCTCATCCCGCTCATCGCTTCGGTGGGCAGCCACCTCCTGCTGCGGCGTGCTCGTGTGCGGCGAGGGGGCTCGCAACCCACCAGCGGCTGGGCCCTCGGTTTGGCCATCGGGGGCATGGTGGCCATGGTCACGGTTTACCGAACGTTCGAAATTTACGGCATCACGGTGGGCTCCCTGCTCAGCGCTGGCATGTTTGCCCTGGTGGTGCCTCGGGCGGATGCGCTCATCACCGCTCGCCACGGTCACCTCATGCTTCAGGACAAACGATGGGGTGCAGTTCTACGTTCGACCTTTTGGCGAGCGGCGTTGTTGGTGGCCGTCTACTTCGTCGTGTTTGAGCCGTTGGGTTGGGTGTTTATCCTGCCTTTTGTTCTGTTGAGCACACCGGCCGCCAACGGATGGATTTGGGAGGCCGTCCCCAAGGAAGGCCGTCGTCGACTTCGCCGAATCTGGGCCGAGCAAGCCCGCGAGGGCACCGGTCCTTCGGTCGATACGGGCGCACCTCCTCGCATCCATCAGGGTGAATAGACACTTACAAAGGTGCAATGGATTGATTCCGCTGTGAAAAACGTCGTTTCCATGCCGCCGTTGTGACCATTGAGTCGTGCGGGACATGTGGAGGAATGGTTATACGGCGTCGGCCAGACCTCAGAGCATGGGTGCGTGCCCGTACTGCCGCAGCACTGCGCTGCCGACGGACACGATTTGCTATTCGTGCGGTCGTGTCTTGCCCAAAGGCGACCGCAAGAGCTACCGCTTGGAGCAACAGTTCAGCAAGGGCAGCAAGGAAAAGACGTACAAAATGGCGGCGAAGCCGTCGGAACGCGGTGTGGTTCAGACCCACACGGGTCGTCGGACCAACATCATGCGACGGCGCAAAAACCGATTTCGAAGCGTGGCCATGCTCGGTCTGACAGCGTTCATTTTGCTCTCACCGCAAGCTCAAGAACATCTGCTCGGTGAATTCGGCAGCATCGAGGAAATCCTTCAATCTGCCACAGCACAGTACCACATCTATCCGGTCGAAGCGTCCTACACCCTCTCCAAAACGGCCACCGTTTCCAACAGCGGCGTGGACGGCTACCTGATTGAAAACATCATGATCCCACCGACCCTGCAATCGTCCTTACCGGGAACGAATTTATTCACCTATACGGACGGCAGCGAGCCGGCAGAACCGGTCACGTTGCAGCAAACCTTGCAAATCACGCTTGACGTGGACGGTCAAACCATCAACATCCCCCTGGACGGCTTGCCATCGAGGGAGTACGATGACCGCATTACGACATCAGCCGGTCATGAAGTGTGGTGGCCCGGGGTCGGCAACGACAACAACGCCTGCCCCATCGACACATGCGTGAAGGTCAAGGTGAACATGGCTCCTGGCGATGTTGTCCGGTACTCGTTCAACGTTCAAGTCCAGTCGGCCTCTTACTCGTGGTGGGACAGCAACCGTGTGGACGCTCGCGTTCCCGGCCAATCGTTGGGCATCAGCATGGACAACTCGGGGACGTTTGACGATCTCCAGCAGCGAGGCAACGGTGTTCGGGCCGACCAATTCGGCGATTTGCTGTGGTACAGCCGCCCTCCCCAGGCCGGTTCGACCCTCCCCTACTGGGCCATCAACGGCCAAGACGCCGTGACGACCAGCACCGCTGACACCATCGCCTCCTCCTTGCCGGAGGGTGAATCGGAGAATGCGTACGGATTCGCTCGAGCAGCCTTTGACTTCCTCCACGCCAACGTGCAATACGACCGTGAAGCCCCCGTCACGTCCCGCTCAGGACCCGAATGCCTCGCCGGTGGTTTGGGCGATTGCGACGATCAAACGAACGCGTTCTTCAGCCTCCTGCGGACCCGGGGTATCCCCGGCTGGTACGCCTTTGGGATTCTGGGCGACCCTTACTTCTCCGATGAGGGGTGGGAAGCACACGCATGGGGGTACATCCAGTTGCCGCTCAGCGATGATTGGTGTGAGGAGCACAACATCGCCCTTCAGTCCTGTTACGTTGAGCCCCAGGTCGACGTGGTCAACAACAAGTGGTTGCTCTCCACACCCACGGCATACATTGACTGGGTGGAAACCACGACCACGGGCAACGACAACGTGTACGATTACTACCATCCGGTCCGCACCGTTCACGTGTCGGCGGGTGGTTCCATGGACCGCGACCGCAGTTACTCCACCTTGGGTGACATCGACCTCGCCGGCGGTTCGTACCAGGTGAAGATTTACCCTGAAACCCTGGGTTGAGGTGGGCAACATGCGCGTGATCATTGGCGGTGCAGGGCGGGTGGGTTACGCCCTCGCTCAAGCCTTGTCCAACGAGGATTACGACATCGTCATTGTGGACAACGATGCTCGTGCGGTGTCAAGGGCCCAAGCCCTGGACGGATTGGTGATTCACGGTGATGTGACCGACCGTGAAGTGCTGCTTCGAGCCGGCGTGGCGAACGCGAACATTTTCATCGCCGCCACCCCCAGCGACCAAACCAACCTCATCGCCAGCGCCATCGCTGAACACGCCAACCAAGGCGCTGAACCCAAGAAAGGCCTCATCACGATTTGCCGTTTACGCTCACCGAACTTCATTGAGGAATATCGAAAGGGGCACCTTACGGCGTGGGCGAAGATCGACCATGTGGTCAATCCGCTTCGTGGCGCCATTCAGCGCTTGAACGCTGGCCTGCGTTCATCTGGCATCGCCGAGGTGGTGTCGTTCGACCACGACGCTTACGTCGTGGAGGTCAGCATTGGGCCTTCGGCCGTCAACGTGGTCGACCGACCGTTGGGCGACGTCAAACGGGATTTTGTTCACGGGTTCCCCAACATCGTGGGCGTGAACCCCACATCGGGAAAATCCTACATCCCCAACGACGATTCTGTCCTGAACGTGGGTGATAAGGTGGCGGTGGCCATCGTGGGTCTCGAGAATTTCAATCCAGCCCTCATCACGCTGGGTCACGAGGTGACGCATTTCCCCGATCACCCGCGTGTGGTGGTCATCGGAGCCAGTGAGTTGGGTCAGAAGATGGCGGAAGATTGGCTGTCAAACGGGGCCTCTGTCACGGTGATCGAGCGCGACCTGCAGTTGGCGAACGATTTGGCGGGGTCCACGACCGGCGCTCACCCCAAATTGGACGTGATCCACGGGGACCACCTGGATCGTGGCCTGTTGTCGGAAATCGCCATTGAGGACTTCCACGTTGCCGTGAGTGCCCTTGAGAACGACCATGCGAACATTGCCGCCGTCCTGTTGGCCAGCGACCTTGGCGTGCCCCACACCGGCTTGATGCTCACCGATGCGGACTTGGTCAAAGTGACCCAACGCATGGGCATCTCGTTTGCCGTGGACCGTCAGCGCGTGGCCATCGACAACATCCTCACCCACGTTCATCAAAGCATGACGGGTCAATTTTCCATTTTGGCCGAGATCCCCAACGTGGTGGGTGTCACCCTCGAGGTGACGGAGAAAGTGGATTTTGCTGGGCAAGCATTGGGCTCGGCGAACATCCCATCTCACCTGAAGATGGGCTTCATCAAGCGCGTGGCGTTGAACGGCAAGTGGGGTTCCATCGCTCCGAAATCCGACCAGTTGATCCTCGAGCACGATCAAATCGTGCTCTTCTGCACGCTTGATCGCATCAAAGACGCCAAGAAATTGTTCAAGGTGACCTCATGAGATGGGACGTTCTGTACCTCATTTGGGGTTGGACCTTGATCGCCCTGACCTTTCCTCTGTTGCTGTTGCTCATCATCACGTTCTGGTTGGACGGGTCGACGGTGGCGTTGCAGGCCTTTGGTCCGGCGATCCTCACAAGCAGCGGTTTGGGCCTGGCGATGGTCTCGTTGCTCACACGAACGGATTCCGCTGAACGACTGCGCGACCACGAGGCGTTTGTCGGTGTAGGGTTGATTTGGCCGCTCGTGGTGTTGATCGGTGCCTTGCCGTACTGGACCGGGGGCATGTTCCACGGCCCCTTCACCGGGGCGGAGTACGCCGATGTCGGTCGAGGCTTCGTCAACGCCTGGTTCGAGTCGATGTCGGGGTTCACCACCACGGGCTCGACGGTGATCTCGATGGAGATGAGCCCTCAGTGCGTTGCCGGTGTGACCGCAGATTGCATCAACGCTCAAGCCCAGGGGCTGCTCCTGTGGCGGTCCATGACGCAGTGGCTGGGGGGCATGGGGGTGGTGATGCTCAGCATGCTCGTGCTGTCCCGCATCATCGGGGGCGGCATGGCCATCGCTCGAGCCGAACTCACCGGCCCATCGTTGTCCCGGCTCCGTCCCAAATTGCGCCAAACAGCCATGGCGCTGTGGGGGATTTACTTCGTCCTGACCGTCATCGAGTTCGTGTTGCTCAAATTCATCGGTGGCATGAGCGTGTTCGACGCCGTGAATCACGCCCTCACCACCCTGCCCACAGGTGGATTTTCAACGCGTGATGCCAGCATCGGCCACTACGATTCCGTGACGATTGAGCTCATAGTTGGCGTGTTCATGGCCATTGCGGGTGTGAACTTCACGTTGCTCTGGTTGGCCCGCACCGGCGACCTGCGCAGCGCGTTCCGTGACGAAGAATTCCGAACCTACGTGTGGTACCTGGGCATTGGCATCCTGGCTGTGGCGGCCATCATCACCTTGGCCGGCACCCTGTCGGCAGAAACCTCGGTCCGTGAGGCGTTTTTCAACGTGATTTCCGTCATCACCTCCACCGGTTATGCATCGGCGGATTACATGCGCTGGCCCGTCATCACCCACATCCTTCTGCTCATCATGATGGTGGTCGGTGCTTGCGCCGGGTCAACCGGAGGTGGCCTCAAGGTGATGCGCATCCGCCTTGCGCTCAAGGTGGCGTTCCGAGAACTCACCAAAATCGCCGAACCCCGTAAAGTGGACAAAATTCGGATGAACAACGAGGTGGTGGAGGACGGGCAGGTCAACATGGTGGTGGGGATGATCCTCATCTGGATCGTGTTGTTTGCCGTCTCCTCCATTTTGCTGGCCGTGGCCATGCCGGGCGGATCGTTCGAAAGCATCGTTTCAGTGGTGGCCTCCAGCCTTGGCAACACCGGTCCAGCGCTCGGTGCATACGGGCCTTCCAACACCTGGGCCAGCATGAACAGCTTCTCACTCATCGTCACGTCGATCTTGATGTGGTTTGGTCGCCTTGAACTGCTCACCGCCATCATCATTCTGCATCCCAAGAGTTGGCGCCGCAAGGACAAGTCCTCTGCCGAACGCCAAGGACAAGCCCTCATCAAGCGACTGGTCAACGAATCTGAGGATTAGAACAAGGTCATCTGCCCGGGGTCGGGTCCCGCCTCTGGGTCCTCATCGGCCGGGGTCGCTTGCTGTTCCCGGATGACCTCGATGTCGGCAGAGGTGGTCTCCCAGGCGACGTGCTTTGCTTCCTGCTTCAATCGCTCCTCCACCAGGGTTTCCTGCGCTTGTTCGTACGCACTCATGAGCTCCTTGGTCGAACGTCGGCTTTTCGCCAACCCGCACAAGGCAACGTGTTCGCTGGCATCGAGGCCAAGGGCAAGCGAGAAGTTGAAATTCTCGGGCATTCCCAGTTCCGTTTTTTCATTGAGCATCAGTTTCAGGGCAGGCAGCAACTCGTCCCGTGTGGTGGCTTTGCTGGTTCCTGACAGCATGGACAACTTGCTCAGGACGCTCGGTTGGACGTTGGTGCCGCCGCGACGAAGGAACGCCGGATACGACGGCCACAACTTCCCCTTGAGGGGTTTGGTGTTCGCCACGGAGGCGGCGAGGGCGGCGAGGTGCTGGGTCCAATAGGTTGAGCGATGGGCGGTGTTGAGGTAGCGGCCCATCATCATGCGGTCGGCCTGGGCTAGGGCTTGGGTGCCGCGACGCACGCTTGGCTTGTCCTCGAAGAGAGCAGGGTTGTTCCAATGGACCCAATTGAGGAACTCATTGGGGTCCTTGTCAATGGTGCGTGTAATCGTGACGGCATCTTCGCTGTTCCTAGATTTATAGAGTCCATCGAGGCCGGGGAAGATCTCCACGGAGACGTCCCTGCCACCCGCATCGGCGTGGGTCCGAACAATGTCGGCGGTCAACGGGGCACCGTTCAAATCCGAGGTCATCACTTGGAGGTCGCGAACCAACGCACGCAGATCGCCGTGGTTGGTGGCGGCCAACGCTGCGAGGGCAGCGTCGTCAAACGTCACCCCTTCTGCACGCAGGACCCTGCGGGCAATCCGACGCAACGCCTCATCGGTGGCGCGGACGAAGTTGATCTTCACCAAATGCTTGGAGAACCGGTCCCTTGCGTTTCGCCAGGACGAATTGCGCCCCCACAGCCCCATCTCTTCGTTGCAGGCGAGCACCACGGGCTGTTTGGTTTGCTCAAGCAAACTCAGCAACTCGGCTTTTCCCCCGGAGTCACCTCGCAATGCGACGCGCGGGTCACTGCCCCCCTCGCTCGTCATCGCTTTGTTGATCCGGTCGGCACTGACAGCACGAAGGCCACCTGAGAGGTGGTCCACCTCGTCCAGCAAAATCAGGGTTCTTGACAGCGGAGCGGAGGGGTCATGGAACAGCGAGCGGTGGGTGGCGCCGCTGGTGGCCGCTTTGCGAATCGCAGCGGCGTTGCGGGCATCGCTGGCGTTGAGTTCGATGACGTTCCATCCCATGTCCTCGGCGATGGCCCTCGCCACGGTGGTTTTTCCCACGCCGGGTGGGCCAACCAGCAGAAGCGCCCGTTTCTTCGGTGCACCGTTGGCCCATTCGTCCAACCAGGCTCGAATGGTTCGACGCTGGACTTCGTTGCCTTCCAGCATATGCTCGCTGGTGGGGCGGTGGCGTTCCGTCCAATCGCTGGGTGACGCCATGCGTTCCAAGTCAATTTGGGGGTCTTTCAACCTTCACACAACCGTGTTCGTCATCGCCCGACTGGTTGGGTCGGCGTGCAGATGTTGGGGGCCAACGGCCGTTGCTGCGCGCTCAGCGGTTGCGCAACGTGCCAAGCGCTTCGCTGACGGTGACCCTGTCCTGCTCGCCCGTGTCACGGTTCCGCACGGTCACGGTGTTGTCTGCAAGGGTTTGGTGGTCCACGGTGATGCAACGTGGGACACCAATCTCGTCGGCCCGAGCGTAGCGTCGGCCGATGGACCCGCTGGCGTCGTACATCGAGACCACGCCCGATGTCCCGCACAAGGCACGATGGATCTCCCATGCTTTGTCGCCCATGCCGTCCTTTTCAAACAGCGGGAAAACGGCCACGTCCACCGGTGCCACGCTTGCAGCGATCTGCATGCGTGTGTACCGCTCGTCGTTTTTTACGTCCTCGTGGTACGCATGGTCGAGGACGTGCCAGATGATGCGATCGATACCAAACGCTGGTTCAATGACGTGGGGAAGGTACCATTCACCCGTTTCCTTGATGGTCTTTTGATTGGGCTTCACGTGCTCTGCTTCCACCGTGACCAGGTTGCCGTCGCCAAGGTCCAGTTCGCACGGGAACTCGGTCGCCTTTGGCAGCGCTTCGACGGCGGCTTTCACGGACCCTGCCAGGCCTTTGAACGCCGGCCCAGCCTTGGCCCCGTCAATGGTCCACGCGTCAATCACCGTCGTGCGAGGTTCGGCGAATTCGCGCCGAGCACGGAGGGTTTTACCGGTGGCTTTCTCGTGTGCTTCAAGGTCGTAGCAGCCGCGGTGAGCGATGCCAACGCACTCCACCCAACCGTAACTGCCGTGGATTTCAGCGTCCCAGCAATCCATGGCGTAATGAGCCATTTCGTCGGTCTCATGCTGGCGGAAACGAATCCGATCGGGATCGATGCCCACGTGCGTCAGGAATCGGTGCGTTCGACCGATGAATTCTCCTACGGTGGCGTGGCGCACCAGGCCTTCGTCAAGGGCGCTCTGCAAGCTGGTGCGGGTTTCTGCATGGCCATCAGGCACGAATGTAAGTTCCAGCTGACCAAGGTTGCTCAGGTCGTTGTCGATCGGTGCCTCGGGGTCGATGAAGTACTCCAGTTCCGCCATGTTGAATTCTCGCAGGCGAATCATGCCTTGGCGCGGAGCGATCTCGTTGCGGTAGCCTTTGCCGACCTGAACCGCACCGAACGGCAGGCGTTCCCTGAAGTGACGGAACAGGGCGTTGAACGAGGTGAACATGCCTTGGGCCGTTTCGGGTCGCAGGAACCCATCGCGCCCGGATGAACCGGCACCAATCGTCGTGTTGAACATCAAATTCTGAGCCTGAACCGGGCTCCATTCGGTGGCGGAACACGCCGGGCACAGGGGAAGGACCTCGTTCAGCAAGTTTTGGAGATCGTCCTTGCTCAAGGCATCCGGGTTCGGATGGTGCGGCTCAAGCAGCACGTCAGCACGGCTGGCTTCCTCGCAGGACCCACAGACGGTCATGAAGTCGGAAAATTCGCCGACGTGGCCGCTTGCTTCGAGCACGGCATAGGGCGTGACGGTCGGACAGGAGAGTTCGACGATGTTGCCCATTTCCAACCAATGGTCGAGCCAGGTTTGGTTGATGCGGGACCTCAAACGACCACCAACGGGTCCAAAATCGTAGAGCCCTTTGGCGCCGCCGTGAATCTCAAACGCAGGTAAAATGAATCCACGACGACGAAGCATCCCGTTGAGCCGTTCCAACCGCTCGTCGCTGTCGCTCATCCAAGGTCCCCGTTGTTCGCTGCCGTGCACTCCATAAGAAGTTCACCGCATTCGCATGCGCTCGACCTTCGGATACACACGGTTAAAGATGCGAAACCCGTGTAATGTCCATGGGTCAATCGATGGTGGCCATCGTGCAGGCGGACTGCACGGGATGCGACCTCTGCATCACCCATTGCCCCTTCGAAGCACTGCTCCCTTTGGCGGTCAATCCCGAAGGGCGGAAGCACACGAAACGTCCCGTGGTCGTGGTGGAGGAGCAATGCGTGGGGTGCCTGTCGTGCATTGGCTCGTGCCCCACCGACGCATTGCATGAAGTGGCCATGCCCCCCAACGCTCCAGAAAGCCCCTTGGTGTCACCACCACCACGCCCGTCCACCGAGCCTGTGCTTCGTTGGAGCGACAAAAAAATGCGTTGGGCCTGAAATGTCGCAAGCAACAATAACCCTTTTATAATCCACATGAGCGCTCCACCTTCAATAGGTGTGCCGTAAAAATGGCTGAAATTCGTTACTTGAACGAACCCCTCGAGTCCGAGGTCCTGTTTGAGCGGTTGTGCCCGCCGGTTCGCAACTGGTTCCGTGATAAATTTCCCGATTTCACACAGCCCCAAAAACTGGCGATCCCCGCCATCATGGACCGCCAACACCTGCTGCTCTGTTCGCCGACGGGTTCCGGTAAGACCCTGACCGCCTTTCTGTCCGTCATCGACCGCTTGGTTCGCTTGGCCTTGGACAAAAAACTGGAGAAAAAAGTGTACGCCGTGTACATTTCACCGATCAAAGCGTTGGCCAACGACATTCAACGCAACCTGATCGGCCCGCTTGAGGAAATCAAGGAACGTTACCTCCCCGACCGGGCGCAAGACATTCGGGTTGGGTTGCGAACCGGAGACACGCCGCAGTCCGAACGGCAGAAGATGCTGCGAACTCCGCCGCACATTCTCATCACCACGCCTGAGAGCCTTGCCATCGCCATCACCTCGCCCCGCTTCCAACCCATCGTGTCCGAGGTGGAGTACATGATCATCGACGAGTTGCACTCCATGGTCCCCACCAAGCGCGGCGTTCATCTTTCCCTTACGCTGTCCATGCTGGACTCGTTGCTGCAAAACCCGGTCCAGCGCATTGGCATCTCCGCCACCATGGAACCGCTGGAGACGGTGGCGGAATACCTCGTGACCAGCGACGACCGAGAGGCTCGAGGCCAGCCCACCGAGGTGTCGATTGCAAAAATTTCAGGATCGCGTGAACTTGACTTGGACATCTTGATCACGCACCCGAAGTTCAGCGACCTTCCCGTGATGAAGATTCTCGAATACAACATCGAGGCCATCGCTGACCTCATCAGCGCCCACACGACCACCCTTGTGTTTGCCAACACGAGGAAAATGACGGAAACCCTTGTCCAACGGTTGCGCCCGTTCCTCGGTGACCTCGTCGCTGGCCACCACGGCTCGATGGACAAGAACATCCGACTGGACGTGGAGAAGAAGCTCAAACACGGTCACCTTCGTGCGGTGGTGACCTCTTCGTCGCTTGAGATGGGGATCGACATCGGGTCGGTTGACCTGGTGGTCCAGGTGGGCAGCCCGGGCGATATCGCCACGGCCCTGCAACGCATCGGACGTGCCGGCCACCACGTGGGTGGCATCCCAAGGGCACGGTTTTTGCCGTCCAGTGTGGACGATTTGCTCGAATTGGCGGCCCTTCAGGCTGCCATCCAGACCGGCGACATGGACCGTTTGGACTTCCCTCAAAACTGCCTCGACGTCGTTGCTCAGTTCATGATTGGGCTGGTCATCATCAACGACATCGACATCGACGAGGCTTACGAAATCATCGTCAACTCATGGTCGTACCGAAACTTCGAGTACGACGATTTCATTGAAGTGCTGGACATGCTCGAGGATGAACGCCGTGTCTGGGTGGATTGGGAGGAGAATCTGTTTGGCAAGCGCGGTTACTCCCGCATGATTTACTACACCAACATCGGGACCATCGCACCCGACAATTCCTACCTCGTGTTCAACGCCGAGGGCTCCATTCTGGGGAAACTGTCGGGCTCCTTCGTGTCCAACCTTCGGGGCGGCGACGTGATTTTGTTGGGTGGTTCAACCTACAGAGTGACCAACATCCAGGGGACACGCGTCAACGTGGCCTCCGTGACCGGTTACCGCCCCACCATCCCCTCGTGGTCGGGCGAAGCACGGTCGCGCAGTCGCGAACTTTCAAGCTCCCTTCAGGATTTGATCGGCCATTGCATGGTCGCTCTTCGACGTGAAATCGACCCCCGTTTGCTCTTGAGGGACGTGTACGGGCTGTCCAACGATGTCGCCAACGCCATCGCTCGCCACCTCGAAGAGCACTCCCTTGATTCGTTCCAGGTGCCCGACCCTCAGCGGATTTTGGTCGAACAGGTGATCTCCGGCTCGTACCCGACGTACATGATCACGACGTGCCGCGGCCGCGGATTCAACACCGCACTGGGCTACTTCATGGCGGGCTTGGCCGAGGCCAACAGCATCGGCGTCATCGAGATGTCCTTTGACGAAAACGGTCTGTTGCTCAAGACCACCCAGGAGGTGGACCCCGGCTCCATGTACGCAGCCTTTCGAGACAACAACCACATGGAGGTCATCGAGCGCTATGTCATCAACACACAAATTTTCGCCAAACGCTTCCGAGAAGTTGCGGGACGGTCACTCATCATCCCCAAGCGATTCGGTGCGGAGGAAATCAGTCCTCAGCAGTTCCAACAACGAGCTGAGGCCTTGCTGAAAAAGCACCGAACCACCGAGGACAGCCTCCTGATGCGTGAAGCGAAAAACGAGATTCTGTTCGGCGACATCGACCTTTCCGGACTGGAAGATTTCCTTCGTGCGTGCGCTGCTGGCGAGGCCCGCATCGTCCACACCAAGGTGGTGGTGCCCTCGAGGCTGGGCATGTCGCTCTTCATGTCCGCCTTTGAGGACCTGATGTCGATGAAAACACGGGCCTTCCTCGTGAAGGACATCGACCCGACCATTCTTCAGCGATTGCTCGGGACCCGTTCATTGGCCACCGCGTTGTCCAAAGAACAGCTCGATGCGTACTATGCGAACAAGGCGCCCGTCCCCGAGGACGCTCGGGGGCTCATGCGGTTGATGAGTCACGGCGGCGGTTTGGATCGCGAATTCAACAACCCGCTCTACAAGGAAAAAATGTCGGCCATCCCCCTCGACACCATCCGAGATTGGGTCGAGGAATTGGTGCAGCAAGAAAAAATCACCAAGATCGACGGCACCCAACAACCCGAATTGGACGGCAAGTGGTTTTCACCGTACATGGCAGAGATCCATGCCACGCTCGGGTGTTTGGCCGTCCACGGTGGTGACGAGGCCGACGACCTGCTCGATCTTCACACCAGCGGCATCACCTACGACATCGCCGTTGAATTTGAGGGCACGAAACCCACAGCCTGGGCGAAGAAAACCCTGAGCGACCCACAGGAAGCACTGCGGGTCAAACTGGTGGAAATGCTGGGCTCCGAGGGGCCCAAAACGGCGGATGAATTGGACGAACGGTTGCCGTTCCCCAAGGCACTCATCGAGCGTGTGCTCCACGACCTCGAAACGCGAAACGTGGTTTCGGTCGGCTTTTACCTGCAAACCGACGATGCCGAGTACATACTGAAGGTGGATGAGCACCGCTTGACCGGAGGTGAAGAGGAGGTCGTTGAATACCGGTGGGTGCAGAACTTGGTCCTGGACAAATCCTTCGCTCTTGAGCCCGACATCTTCGCGGCGTTCAACGACCACGTGCTGTTTCAAAAGCAGCAAGAATTGCTGTACCGCATCAACGAATTCAACTTCAGCGATTGGAAAGACGTCCAACTCGATTCGGACGTCATCATGGGTCGCTTGCTTCACAACCGCATCGGCTACACCACGCGACACAACATCCCCATGCTCCTCGGGTTGAAACCCGAACCGTGGATTGGTCCGATGGAAGAAGAAATTTTGACGAAAATTCCCGTTGGCGAAAACGTCACGCGTCAAGAAATCATGGCGGACTACCCCAAGGGTGAGGAATTCAAGTCCCTCCATCGTGACCTCAAGAATGCCCTGAGCAACCTTGAGCGACAAATGTTGGTGGTCAAGCAGTTCGAAGAAGTTCCCGGACGTCGTCGTCGGCTGTCGTTGTTCCACCGAGTGCACGGCGAATACGAACCGCTTTCCTTCGAGGATGCGCTGGTTGAGGTGGTCCGTCGAATGGGTCCCGTCAAGGCCAACACCTTGAGGTTCTACGTTTCAAGAAGTTTCGAGGAACTGCAAACGGCGCTGATGAACCTCGAACAGTCGGGGCGCATCGCCAAGGTGATGGCCCTCGTTCCTGAGCCTGAAGCGTTTTACTGTACGGTGGATGAGGTGGATGTGCTTCAACAACCCCGGAGGGAGGACCGAACCGTTCGCATCCTCACCCAATCCGACCCTTACGTCTCCCGGTTCATCTGGGAGGTTCGCAGCAAATTGGACCGGGGATGGTACCTCCCGATTTTCAAGGGGGTTGACCCCATCGGCAAGGTGCTGATGTTCAAGGTCAACGATTACCTTGAAATCAAGGACATTCAGGTGCCCACGGCCTACCTTGACGAATTTTGCGATGCGTTTGAGCTGCTGCTCGACAACCATGCTGCCCAACTCGTTGATGTGTCGGTCTTGTCGAATTTCAACGGCGAACCCGTGTCCGAACTGGACGAGGTGACCCAGGCGGCCCTGGTTCGCATTGGGTTCAAACAGACGGGTGAGCGCATGATTCGAGGGGCCGTGGTCGATCCACAACCTCGGGAAATCGCCGAGCGTGCTCTGTTCCACAAGCATCACCTCCATCAGCACACCCGTCATGAGAACGAGGTGCTGGCCATGAAGGCGGTGACCGAGATACGCGACGACTTCGCGCTGCGCGGTCGAAGCGAACTCTACCGTGTTGACCTGAAGAGCATGGCCAGTGCCAACCGGCTCCATCAGGGCACGAACCTCCGCGGTCACCAGGTCTGGGCCTCCTACGAGCATTTCCAAGACATGTTGGCCATTCGCAACGTTCCGTATGACGAGGAACTGTGGGACATTGTGGAGTTCTTCTCGAACCATTCGGACCCCAACCTGTTCAAGGAACGCCACGCGCTGTCGCAATCCGAATTCAGGAAGCTGGTCCAACCCCTCATCCGCAGCGGCCACATCGTGCAGGATTTCCGCGGCGGCTTCCGAACGGTGGAGGTTCCAGCGAACATCGACCATGCTGAACGCCGAAAGGAGTACATCCGAAAACTCGTGGAGCAGTACCCGGTGGTCACGCTGCGTCAATTGACTCAACTGGCCGGGCCGGCTTTCAAACCCGAGGAACTCAAGGCCGTCTTGAACGACTTTGAAGAGGACGAGACGCTGATCAAAGGCTTCCTCATCGAGGACTTCCATCAAGTCTGTTGGGGGCGCAAGGAGTTGCTTCAGGAGGCCAAGTCCATCGCACCCATCCGTGATTTTGTCCTTCCACCCTCCGACCCCATCGCTCCGTACTTCACGGACGTGATGAAGGAACGCTTTGGTTTTGGCTCGGCCTACCTTGTGTTCCGTAACGCCGAGCCGGTGGCGGCGTTCAAGGCCAACACGCGCAACAAAATCATCGATGTGAAGGACTATGAGGGCTCAGAAAAGGCGTGGCGCATCGTCAAAGAGTTCGCTTGGGAGCACCAGATGCCACTGCAAACTGAACTCAGGATCGGCGGTAAGAAACTTCAGTGACGGCGCAACGGTGTGCGCTGAACCACCATGTGCTTCATAAACGAGCACGCACACCTCAAACCATGAAGAAGGCCTTGTTGCTGCTCACGCTCTTCATGCTCAGCCTTGCCTCGCCCATGGTCGGTTCCGGGTGGGCCGAAACCACCGGTGATGATCCAGCCGAGGAAGGGGCAATGACGGTGCTGCACACAGCGGTCAACCCAGCGAACAATCACACCTACCATCTCCTCACAGCAGCCTCATGGGAAGATTCGGCCTCCTACGCTCGATCCATGGGCGGGTTCCTTGTGACCGTCGACGATGCGGTTGAGGACGTTTGGTTGTTCGACACCTTTGCTTCGTGGGACAACCAATCCCGTCACCTTTGGACGGGTTTGAACGACGCCAACGACGACGGCGTGTACAAGTGGCACGACGGCACACCGTTCCTGTACCGAAACTGGGGTGAATCGCAACCCTCCGAGGGTGGGGATGAGGACTATGTCCACATCGCCAGCACCAACATGGGCAACATCATGCCCGGAACGTGGAACGATTTGGAAAACGACCCGCAGTACTTCCCCGTGTACGGCGTCGTTGAAGTCGGTCCCGGTGCTGATTTCTCGCTTCGCTTCAACGGCGAGGGCGACCACATCGTGGTCGACCACGACGACAACCTGACGGTGGAGGGCAACCTGAGTCTCTCGGCCTGGGTTTACCCGTACAGCGATGAGGGACTGCAGTTCATCATGATGAAGGGCGATTACGGTTGGGGCATGTACCTGAAGGACGGACACCTTGCTTACGCATCCGAGTACAGCCTCTCCCGGCACCCCTCCTCGAACCTCACGGTGGACACCAACGCGTGGAACCACGTGACGGTCACGGTCGAAGCCGGCGTGGGCGGTCACTTCACCATCAACGGCATGGAGGCAGGGAACATCACGGCTGAGGAGGCGATGATCCCCGCAGGCGATTTCGGGTCCAACGATTGCTACACCAACGGTGAGGCCTGCGATGAGTTCTACATCGGGCGCATGGGTGCCGGTTGCGATTGCAATTTCTTTGGCGGCCTCATGGACAACGTGTCGGTGAACGGCAACCTCAGTGAATGGGCGTTTCCCGAAGGCGAAGGGGCCACGACGGTGGACAACACGGGCCGCGTCGGTAGCATCCTTGGTGCGGATTGGGTGATGCCCGACGGGAGCATCGTGGCTCAGGCCGTTGAGCTGTTCCAGAACGAGGACTACATGGTTGAGGAACTGCTTGAGGGCAGCACGTACCTCTTTTTCACCGACATTGAACCCTACACCCGTTACCTCTATTGGAACGCTTATTCGTTCTGGGGTGAGGGTGAATTTGAGAATTCGTTCGATGTGTACGTAGGGTTCAATCGGATCCCCTCGGAATGGGACCACGATGACACCATCAACACCGAATGGGGTTGGTCGTGGGGCGAATGGACGTGGCCCGATGAAGGGACCATGTGGTTCGTGTTGGTTCCCAACGCCGACGTGTACGAGTTCAACATCTTCCTTCAGTCCGACGTTGCGGACCCACCGCCCACCCTCGACGAAATGACTGAATTGCGGGAAAGCATCGCCGTCACGAACCAAGACGTGGAAGGCGACCGTGATTGGAACGGTGATGTCGGTGCCAACTACTACTACGTCAACGTCACATCGCCGCTCGCCGATCTTCGCATTCAGACCTACGGCGGTCGAGGCGATGTGGATCTGGCCATTTCGTCCTACAGTCCACCCGACCCCAACAACGGTTGGGGTTGGGACGGTGACATCATCGGCTTCCTTGACCCGGTGGAGGAGAACCCCGACGGATCAACCGATGACCCCGCGATCATGGAGGACTGGTCCACGGGTCCTGACAACAACGAAGAGGTGCATCTCTTTGATGTGGAACCCGGCATTTACTACATCACGGCCTATTCGTGGCGAAACGCCCGTGGGTTCACCATCGTGGCGGACTTCGTCTACCCCCCTGAGAACGTTGAACCGGCCGATGCGCTCACGTTGACCCCCGGTGTGGAATACGGCTTGCTCAGTGGATACGATGGCCTTTCTCAGTACTTCAAGGTCGACGTGACCACCGGGACCGAACGGCTCGTGGTGGAGTTGAGCGATGGCAACGGCGAAGCTTCGCTGTACATGCGCTACGACCAGGCCCCGACCACCTCCACTTACGATCACCATTCCACGATGGAAGGGGCTGACGATCGCATCGCTTTCAACGACCCCACGCCCGGTTGGTGGTACATTCTTCTGACGAGTGAGTCGGCCTTCACGGGCGTGAACATCGTCGCCCAGTTTGCCGACCGGTACGTCTGGGACTACGACGGAACGCCCATTGAACTCTACAACGAAGAACGTCTGGACGGGATCTCTGTGCCCCAAGGCGAGACGGGGTCGTTCTTTTCCACCCTCGAGGACCCCGGTA
>JAYOBJ010000033.1:0-10053 GCA_038104845.1 Methanobacteriota archaeon | reverse complement strand
AAGGTCAGGGCCAAGGTCAAGGCCAAGGTCAGGGCCAAGGTCAGGGCCAAGGTCAGGGCCAAGGTCAAGGCCAAGGTCAGGGCCAAGGTCAACAACAAGGCCAAGGTCAAGGTCAGCAAGGTCAGCAAGGTCAGCAAGGTCAGCAAGGTCAGCAAGGCCAGCAAGGTCAGCAGGGCCAGCAAGGTCAGCAGGGCCAGCAAGGTCAGCAGGGCCAGCAAGGTCAGCAGCAGGACAACGGCCAAGGTCAACAGCAGCAAGGCGGCCAGCAAGGCGGCCAGCAAGGTGACCAGACCAGCCAGGACCAAAACGGGCAGAACCAGAACGGTCAGAACGAGCAACAGCAAGGTCAGACGCAGAACGGACAGCAGGGCCAACAAGGCCAGCAGTCCGATCAGCAGCAAGGTCAGCAACTCGACAACCAGGACGAGAACGACAACGACGGCGACGGTATCCCCAACGATGTGGATAACGACGACGACAACGACGGGATCCCTGACGTGATCGATGACACGCCAATGGACCACGACGGTGACGGTATCGATGACTTTGAGGACGATGACGCCGACGGCGATGGTATCGACGACCGCGAGGAAGTGACGGATGCCGACCCCAACAGCAACATCTACGACCACGACAACGACGGAATTTCCGACGCTGTTGACCTCGACATCGACAACGACGGTATCGACAACCGAGACGACGTTGACGACATGGGCGCAGACCTGTCGCGAGACCACGACAACGACGGTCTCAACGACGCCGATGACACCGACGACGACAACGACAACATCCTCGATGTTGACGAAGTCGGCGGCATCACCGGCAGCTACCGCTACGACCATGACAACGACGGCATCTGGGATCTTTCCGACAACGACGACGACAACGACGGTCTCATGGACTGGTTCGAAGTCAACGACGGAAACGACCTCACGGGTCAGTTCGATGCTGACAACGACGGAACCGAAGACCACGAAGATGACGACGACGACAACGACGGCATCCTCGACATCTTCGAGGCCTGACGTTCAAGCGAGCATTGTCTGTCAACGAACCGATCACCGATCGGGTACAACAGGCACTTGGGGGTCAAGGCCCCCAAGTGCCCTTTTTTCATACTCATGCGCAATCAGGGGTTCGTGTACGGCGCCCTTGAAGCCATGAAGTTCATTTGTCCGTATCATGGTTCAGCGGTGCATGATACGCGTGCACCATCGTGATACGGAACCCATCCGCTGGTGGGACCCTTTGAAATAGGGCATCAAGGTGGAGGGTCGTCCACGAGGTGCTGGTATGCTGACGTCTGCAAAACTCGAATTGATCCAAGAACGACGGAAATTTTCACTGGCCCTCACGCTGGTGTTTTTGATGCTGGCCAGCAGCCTGCTGGCGTTGGTCGAAGGCATCCTTGACCAGGACGCCCCTGAGACGGAGACCCAACTCGTGACCGGTGGTGGCCTTGGCCTCAGCCTCGCTCAATCCACCGATCAAGGCGGCCAAGGCGGCTGGGAGGGTGGCAACGACGGCGGCATGCTGCTCGGCCATGAAGCCCTCTCCAACTTGATGTGGACCGACCCAGGTGTCGGCGCTGGCATCATCGTTGACATTTCGGTGCTCGAGTTTGTCCTGCCGGCTTACGCTCCGCTGCTCGAAGAGACGCAAGCGGGCGACCACGACAACGACGGGATCGACGACCTCAACGACCTTGACGACGACAACGACGGCATTTACGACCTGCTTGAGCGGTTCGACGGTTGTTACGGGACCGATCCGTACGACCACGACAACGACGGGATTCTCGACGTGGACGATTGGGACGATGACAACGACGGGATCCTCGAAGGCCCCATCGATTACGACGCCCTCGAAGCGTTGGGTCTTGACCCTCGCAACGTTTCAACCGACCGCTACCTCGATTCCACGATTGAGCACCCTTACGACAACATCGGCCAAGTGGGGGACTTCTACCTCGCCGATCAAAACCCCATGGACCACGACAACGACGGCGTGACCGATGAAGACAGCGACGGCTCGGGTGCCGGCCGCTACGACGAAGACGACGACAACGACGGGCGCATCGACCAGTTCACCTGGCCGTGCGACATGGACTGGGACGGCGTCCCCGACTACTTCGACACCGACGATGACGGTGACGGCACGCCCGATGTGAACGACGCCGCCCCTTACGACCCCTCCGATGACGGCACCATGGTCGTGGCCGCTGCAGCCAGCTCCACCGACGATTTGGCGTACCATGCCGCTGTGACGTGGACCTTCAACCAGTACCGCAGCTACTCTGGAGGTGTTGACTACGTGAATTGGGAGGCCAACCGGGTGAACGCCCCGGGCGCTTCCGCCTCCGGTTTCGGCGCCTTCGGCGCTCAGGGCACCCCCTCCTTCACGACCATCGTCGACGGTGACCTCGACGGCGACGGCTCCCCCAATTTCCTCGACCCCGACAACGACAACGACGGAACGCCCGACAGCGCGGACACCGACGACGACAACGACGGCATTCTCGACATGGTGGACCCCGACTCCGACAACGACGGCATCGCCGATGCCTGCATTGAAATCGACACCAACGGCGACCAAATCAGCGATTACACCGGTTTGCGCAGCGGAGGTGTCACTTCCGTGAGCCTCACTGCAGGCGGTGCCAACTACGCCAACACCTCAAATGTGCCCACCTCCACCTCGGGTTCGGGCACCGGCATGACGGTGGACATCACCACGGACAACACCACTGTGACTTCGGTCAGTGTCAACAAGGAAGGATACGGCTACAATGTGGGCGATTCGGTGACGATCACCACGGGCAACTCTGGCGCCACCATCACGGTGACCGGCGTTGACACCGTCAACTTTGAGATTCCCGGTGGCGACGGGAACAACGACGGCATCATTGACTGTGAACTGGACTACGATGGCGATCTTGACGACGACATGCGCCGACCGTTTGACCAGAACTACAACGGCATCTACGACTGGCTTGACGCCGACATGGGCGGCACCGCTTCACCCGACAACCTCGGCAATTTCGCTGTCGGCGGTGCCGACCTCCCCTACGACCTGGACAACGACAACATCGAGAACGAAAACGACTCGTTCCCGCTGGACAGCGCCGCTGACGTCGCCACGTGGAACTGCCCCACACAGGCCAACCCCAACCCGACCAACCCCGACCCACGCTGTCAAACACGACGTGCTTCGTATTCCCAGTTCAACGACTGGGACGGCGATGGCATCAGCAACTGGGACGATGTTGACGACGATAACGACGGCATCATTGATGCGCTGGACATTGACTGGGATTGCGACTTGGACAACGACAACGACCTCCACATCATCAACGGTGCGTTGTACCGTGACGACGGCCCGAACGATCTGGACTCCGACGTGGACGGGGATGGATTGGAGAACAGCATTGATTGGGACGACGACAACGACGGCATCGCCGATCTGTACGACCCCGACGACGGGAACTGCGGCATCGTGGATTTCGACAACACCGACGCGTTTGGTACGCCGTCTTACCCCGTGAACGACGGTGGCTTGCTGGACGGCAGCGCCGACTCACAGATTTACACCGACAACACCACCGACCACTGGAACATGGTGTTCCAACACTACCCCTTCGCCGAAGTGGTGCTCAACTACAACGGCTACGATGCCACCACGACCCCAGTGACCCCCGGTCTCGTGCCTGAATTCTACTGGTTCTTCTTCGCACGATGGTCGCCGTACAACGGTGGCAACGACTGGGACATCGATTCGGACGGCGACTCGCTCATCAACGGCCTTGATGTCGACCAGGACGCCGACGGTATGCCCGACTGGTGGGACCAAGACGAGGGCAACGACGGCATCCTCGACGTTCACGACATCAAGATGGGTGGGACCTTCAACCAGTCCGTTTGCGGGTGGACCGTCGGCAACCTTGGCCAAGGTTTCGTCTGCGGTGTTTCCTATGCGCTTGCGTACAAGATGCCGCTCAACGGTGTGAACGCGCAATTCGGTGCCCCATACTCCACGCGACCCGACGCCGCCATCGACCAAGGTGCAACGGCCGGCGGCCCTTCAGGCAACTGGAGCTGCACGCCCTTGGACAACAACGGTTGCTTCCACTACGACTTTGGTGGCGACGGGACCATCGACTCGGCCATTTCCTACTCGCAAATGGTTGACAACCGCGACGCGTGGAACACGTGGATCGGTTTGGCTACGGGCATCTGGCAGTGGAACAGCGACAACGGCCCCGAAGCCGACTTCCCCGACGAACTCGGTGCCGACCTCTTGAAGAACAACGTGGACGGCGACGTGGACGGCGACTTCACGAACAAGACCATCGATTTGGACGACGATTACGATTCCATCTTTGACTGGTTTGACGTGGACGACGACAACGACGGTGTATGGGACTACTTTGAGGTCGACGTCAATTTTGACCTCGACGACGACACCGGTCAAGTGAACGGGAACTTCTTCCAAGGCACGAACTGCGATGACAACGATGACGACGGCAACGACGCCGACGCTGACGACGACGGTTTCTACCAAGCTGTTTGGGATCGCGGCATCATGTCTCAGGGCCTGCGAAGCCCAAGCCTCTACGACGTGGACAACGACAACGACGGCATCCCCGACGGCGAAGACCCCGACGACGACAACGACGGTCGTCTGGACGCCGACCAAGAGCTCCTTGCCGGTTGTTTCTGGGGCGAAGAACAGTCCACGTGGGACCACGACAACGACGGAACGGTCAACTGGATGGACGACGATTGGGACGGCGATGGGTTGACCAACGCTGCTGAACTGCTCGTCAGCATCACCGCTCCGTTTGACCACGACAACGACGGCACCCGGGACGACCTTGACGAGGACGACGACGAAGACGGCATGCACGACGAGGACGAAGTCTTGCTTTGGCCCACCCGGTTCAACCGCAACTCCACCAACCCGTGGGATCACGATGATTACGGCGACGGTGAAGCCATGGCCAACCCCAGCGATTCGGGCACCGGTCCCGACGCCATCGACACGGACGACGACAACGACACGCGGGTTGACGTTGACTTTGACCAAGACGAAGACACGGAGATGACCTCTGACTGGGACCATGACAACAACGGTATCCTCGATGCCGACGACAAGGCGCCTACCTACATCACGCTCAATCTGCCCGACACCCTGTGGTTGGACGCTCAGAGTCCGGCCATCTTCTCGG
Organism: Methanobacteriota archaeon; assembly: GCA_038104845.1. Lineage (GTDB taxonomy): Archaea > Thermoplasmatota > Poseidoniia > Poseidoniales > Poseidoniaceae > Poseidonia. The sequence continues at coordinate 4,826 of JAYOBJ010000033.1, read as the reverse complement.
GCCACGTGGATTGGGTCAACCCGGTTTCGAGTGTGCTTGAACCTGCGCCTGACCTTCCCGTTCAGGTGCACATCGAGTGGGAGGGCAACAACACCACGGCCGTTGAAACCGTTGACGTGTTGACCAATTCGGCAGGTAATTTCAGCGTCGGGCAGTTCCTCTTCCCAGAAGACCTGGTCGTGGGTGACAACACCACCTATCGCGTGTACGCTGAAGTCACGGAGATGTTCGCGTTCAACGGCAACCAGTCGCAGTCGTACTACCTCGGTGCCGAAGCCAACATGACGGTCGATTATTCGGCATGGACGTACTTCCGAAGCGATGAACAACCCTTCTGGCTTGATTTCAAGGCGCACTACGCAGCGGATTGGGACCGCGGCCTCTTTGACAACCGCATTCGCAACTCCCCGATCACCTTCTCCATCTTCGGTGGCTTGTTCGGCAACCTGACGTCCCCCACCAATTTCACCGGTTTGGGCAACAACGGTTACCGAACCGACGCCAGCGGATGGGCCAGTTTGACCTTCGTGCAAGACTTGGGCATCAGTGGCACCTGGAAGCAGGTGCAGTGGAATTCCACCGCCGACAACGGCCAGGGACAAATCCCCGGCGGTTACGAGGAGATCACCTGGAACGACCTGACCAAGCAACACGACGTGGTGCTGGACGGTGACGGCAACATCGTGCGTTACGATTACACCAACACCAGCCTACCAGCAGGCGACATCGAGATCGTGGCTCGTGTTTCGCCGGAATTGGCCACGGAGTGGCCGTTCCCGTATCTGCACGGCGATGAAGCTGAACCGTTCTCGGTCCGCATCATGCACCGGATGAACATCGAAGGCACCTTGATTTTGGACGGTGTCAACCCCATTTACTACTACGATGCCACGGTGAACAACGGCGACGGCACGTTCGGGGCATGGTCCACGTTGTTCCACCAGCCAGCGCTTGACGCTGCAGGCATCGACTACAACACCGTCGCTCCGTTCAAGCCCTACGCATTGTCGTGGGACGGAACGCCAAGTGGCCTGACCGGGGAATCCAGTCGGTTGCGTCCCTTCTTGACGGCGAACGGAACGCATTGGTTTGTTGACCTCGTCAACGGTGGCGACAGCAACCTGCCGCCGTGCGGTCCAGTGGACCGCTTTGATCCCAACAGCCCCGTTCGTTGCGAGATCGTTCCCGAAATGAACACCGGCGATTCCTTGCAGGTGATCGGAACCGTGACCAACCGCACCAACGACCCATGGGACCAGGACCCGGTCGCCCTTCAGGTGGACGTGGACCGCAACGGTCAGTTCCTCGGCGCAGGTGAAACGGCGTACACGCAACGCCCCATCATCGATGACAACGGCGATGCAGCTTACGATTACAACTGGTCATGGTACAGTCAGTACGGTGCTGGTACCTACGGCATGCGGGTCGACTTCACGAACTCAGCCTACTACTTCACCGGGAACTCGTCGACCCTTGCCCCGACGGGCGCCTACATCAACGTCACCGTGGTTGGGACCACCGATTTCATCACGACCTCCCTCCCCCGCCTGTACCGGAACACGAACACGACGATTCAGGCCAAGTTGGTGGACAATTCGCTGCAACCCGTTCGCGAAGCACCGGTGAACTACACCTGGTCGTTTGACGGACGAACCGGGATCAACTACACCGATGCCAACGGTTTCTTCGAGATTCCGTTCAACGTCTCGGCCACCGATGACCTGGGCAATTTCAGCCTCCAGTTCGAATACGCCGGCACCAACCTGCTGAAGGGCACGACGGTGACCCAATCCGTTTGGGTGGTGTCGCGCACCTACGTTCAGGTGATTGCTGCGGACGGTAACATCCAGCGCTTCGGCGACACCTGGGATTTCACGGCGCAAGTGACGGACGACAACAAAACCGCTGTCCGAGACAGCGGTGGTTCGGCCTTGACCGGTCCGACTGCCCCCAACGGTGGTTTGGTTGACGTGATTTTCGAAGGTCAGGACTTCGAAGGGACGCTCCACCGCCAAGTCGTGGCGACCGTTGCTCCGAGCGCTGGCATCATTTCGTTGCCCGAGATTCAGCCCGATGGCGCACACCTGTGCTTCTACGATGGCAACAACGACGGTGTCCCTGACCGGGACATTGACGGTGATGGATTGGAACCCATGGAAACCGTGGGCTGCCTCAAGTCCAACATCTCGCCGTTGAACCCACGTCTGCTGCGCGATGACCCCGAGTCCTTCCTGCCGGATGGCTTTGGACCGGTGAACGTTATTCTGCGTTTCCAGGAAAACCTGCCCAACGAAGGCTGTCAGGAATTGGACGTGAGCTACCTCGGCATCCAAGGGGCATGGGATCCGTGCACACAGATCCCCGGTAACGATCACTTCCGCGTGGTGATGACCAACAACGCCAACGGGTTCAACCTCATCGGGCGCACCGTGATGTCGGTGGACGATCAGATCGTCTACACCAGCGAGATCGATCCGCTCACGGGTGAAACGGTTCCCAAGCCGATGATCGTGACCGGTCAGCTCAGCGATGAGTTGGGCGTGAACCTGACGAACCGCAACATTCGGGTGAATTACGAGATGGTCAACGGTCAAACCGGTCCGGTGGCGTGCCAGTCCGGCTTGACGGACGCCGATGGATACTTCTCGATCACCTGTCCGCTTGCTGACGTATCGGCTGGACGTGCCCGTGTGACCGTGCAATACTCCGCTTACGACAACAACGACGCCTACCGCTACGAGAACAAGACCGTTCAAACCGAGTTTGACGTGTTTTCCAACTCGACTTTGCAGATTACCGAAGTCGGTCCGTTCAAGTCCAGCGTTGATGAATTCGTTGCACAAAACGGCTCCCGTTACCCTGTGCTCTACCTCAAGGAATCGTTCCACATCGATGCGTTCCTGGCCCAAGCCAACGGTCAAATCGTCGGCGGTAAGTGTTTGAACATCTACCTCGATCCCGATGAGAACATCCGTCCGTTGGCCAGCGTTCGCACGAGCGACATCGACGGCACCATCGAATGGTTCAGCGGCGATCCCGACCAAAACCCGACCTTGCGCGGTGTTGAAACGACCGGTGGCCGCTTGGAGGGTTTCCGAACGCTCCGCGTGGCCTTTGAGCCCGATCGCAACGTGCCTGGCGGTTGCGACCGCGACAGTTCCAACGCCCTCAACGGGTCGGCCATGGACATCGAGGTGCTCGTCCGGTCCCGTGTTGACCTCCAAGTGAAGCAAACGTGGAGCAACCCCGGCGTGGACGAAGGCACCATCATCGTCGGTGAAATCGCCCTGCTGCGTGACCGACTTGACTTGGCTGTGGAGAACGAAGAGGTCATCTTCGCTTACCAGTACTTTGACGATACGACCGGTGAGTGGGTGGTGTCCGATCTGAACAACCGTACCCGAACCAACGAACAAGGCATTGCCGGCTTCGAATGGTCGTTCAACGGACGTTCCTGCGATGGGCAGGAATGTTCTGGACGGTGGCGCATCATCGCCTACTACCCCGGTTCACCGTACTTCCAAGCCTCGCAGGACAACATCACGCACGAGATCACCTATCAGAAGGCCGACAGCCTCTCCGCAGAGACCGGTTTGCTGTCGCCCGGTAACCTGATGATCTTCGCCATTGTATTGATGGGTCTGCTCATCGCCGGTGCGGTGTACTACCAGCGCGTGCAACAGCGCCGCCAGGTCCAAGCGCTGCGTGGTATTTTGACCGACGCCATGATGCAACTCGAAGCCAGCAACGAGTACATTGCTGCCATCTTTGACTGCTACAAGAGTCTGGTCAAGCACTTCAAGAAATACGGTTTCATGAAGAAGGTCTACGAAACGGCCCGTGAATTCGAGTCCGCTGTCCGCCAAGCGTTCAACATGGTGCCTGCCGATCAACTGGACAACTTCCTCTCCATCTTTGAAGAGGCCAGGTACTCCGAGCACACCATCGATGCCAGCCATCGCGACCGAGCCATGCAAACGCTCAATGCCATCACCAATTCGTTGACGATGGCGCTGGGCGAAGAAGGCACGGTGAAGCGCATCGACGTGGCCAGCATTTACGACAACCAGACCAAGGCGGGTCAATTCGTGGCCGCCGATGGTTCGGTTCGTCAAGCCGGTATCACCGAAGGCGAGAACACCGATTTCAAGATTTGAAACGGCTGAAATCCTGCGGCTGCGGGAGGGGTTGAGCGGACGCTGCGAATCCCCTCAACCTTCAAAGGCTGGAGCCCTTGTGTGGGTTCATGGACGACTGGAAGGCGCTCATTGACCAAGCCATGCAAATCGAGACCACGGACACCATCGGTGCTCACGGGCTGTACGAACAGGGCGTGCGAGCCGCACTGGCCCAATCCCAGATGCTGTTGGGGGATTTGGAAGCCGCGCAGATCATCGAGTCCATCTACGGTGCTCTCGTGGCGTACTCCCAAACGGTCATGCTCCGCATGAAGGCCGAAGACCCGGAAGTCGGCGGTGTGGACCATGCCTTCCGAGCCGGCCAAGCTTACGGCGTGAGTTGCATTCTCAACCACCTGATCGACCAACTGACCGACGTGGCCGGCATCACGGCACTTGGTGCACTGGATGACTTTTCGGACACGCTCCATGACGAGATCATCGTCCAAGCCAACGCTGCTGGGTTGACGGTCGAGTTGCTCGACGCCAAAGGCGACATCATCTTTGACGAGTGAAGGGTAAAACTCGCTCACTGCGGCGCGACCGCACGGTTGGCCGCGTCGGTGCCTTCATAACCAAAAGGCAGGTCGGAGGGTTGCTTCTAAGCATCGAGGGAGTCAAATGAGCAACCCAGTACGTAAGACAAAC
>JAYOBJ010000021.1:0-43323 GCA_038104845.1 Methanobacteriota archaeon | reverse complement strand
ACGGGGACGTGTTCCCCAACGATGCCAACGAAACGGCCGACAGCGACGGTGACGGTGTGGGCGACAACGGGGACGATGACGACGATAACGACGGGGTCGTGGACGATGTCGACGCCTTCCCGCTTGACCCGAGCGCGTGGACTGAGGTTGCGGTAGAGGATGGCGATGATGGTGAAGCTTCCGGCAACGTGGATGATGTGTCGAACAAGAAGGCTGGATTGACGTTCGGTTTCTTTGAATTCTTCATCGCAGTGCTGAGTTTCATCGTTGTTGTGACGTACGTGACCAGGGAGCAAGATTGAGGTCAATCTCGACCGTGTTGGTTCGAGCCTACGTGGTTCAATTGGCCGCTCGGAGCCGATGCGGTTTTGAACAATCGCCATGCACCCCGCAGCATGGCTCCATGGTCCACGGACGATCTGGTGGGGCCCGACGGTGAAGATTGGCGCGTGCCGGTCGCTGAACTGGAGGCCCGGCAGACCCGTTTGGCCGAACTGTTGGCTGACGCCGACCTTCCAGGAGCGTTGATTCAACACCCCGTCGACCTGTACTACTTCGCCGGTGGACGACAGGACGGTTCCCTCTTCATCCCGGCAAAGGGTGCGGGTGGCAGTGTGGAAGCCGATGGCGACGGACCCGTGGCCTTCGTTCGTCGCTCCTTGTCCCGTGCGATGTTTGAGGCCGGCGGAGACGATGCACCTCACGCCATCCAGGCGTTCCCTCGTTTGTCGATGCTTTCTGAAACCCTTCGTGCCATGGGGGTTGAACGGGCGCCCGGCCTCCAGTACGGCGAGGCCCCTGCTTCGTTCACAGCTCGCTTTGCTTCCGCGATGGCGGGGCTGGGGGATGCGTCGGACATCACCGCCGTGGTCCATCGGCAACGGGAAATCAAATCCTCGTGGGAACTGGAGCAAATGGACATCGCTGCGTCGGTTCAAATCCGCATGTTCGAAGCCGTTCAGGCCATCGGTGGCGAGGGCATCAGCGAACTCGACATGGTGGCAGCGGCCGAGGCCGTCAGCCGCAGCGAAGGTTTTGGCGGCAACGTCCAGATGCGCCGTTACCCCCTGCAATGCGACCGTGGGGTCATCGTGGCCGGTCGTGCCGGCGGCATTCCCTCATTTTTCGACTCCGCCGTCGGGGGCACCGGTGCCCACCCGCTGTCCGGCATGGGGTCGGGCTTCACGAAGGTGAAACCCAACGAACCCGTCCTCGTGGATTTGGTTCACGCCCACCGCGGCTACATGGTGGACGCCACGCGGATGTACGTGGCAGGACAACTCAGCGAAACCTGGAAGCAGCGCCTCGACGACATGCTGGCGGTGAAGGACACCGTGGTGGACGTGCTCGACCAGCGCGAACCGTGTTCGAAAGCGTGGGAGGCGGGCGCTGCGCTGGCGGCCGAACTTGGCTACGCCGACCATTTGATGGGACAAGCGCCCGACCAAAGTCGCTTTTTGGGCCATTCCATTGGTCTGCAATTGGACGAATCGCCGGTGGTGGCGCACGGTTTCGACCGGGCGATGGACGTCGGTGGAACGATGGCGATTGAACCCAAGGTGGTGTACGCAGAGGGCAGCGTCGGCACCGAAGATACATGGGTGCTGGACGAAGAGGGCATGCGCCCCATCACGGCCGACGGGGCCGTGCCCTGGTTGATGGAGTGGTGAAAGTGACCCAAGAACCGGTGAACGATGAGGTGTGCACGAAAACCGAAGGGTGGGACCACGACGATGTCGGTAAGCGCATCGAAAAGCGGGTGACGGCCAACGGCACCTACTACAACGAGCTCATCGTGAACGTGTTTTGCCAGATGTGCGGTGCTGAATTCATCGGACCGTCCCGAGAGGCCGGCGGTTTCCTTGGCGGGCACGAGTGCCTTCACGCCTGGGAGTTCAATCAGGTGTTGTCCCGAGACGACGGGTTCACCGAGTGAACGGCCCCCACCACATCATTCAAAGACGGTGCGAGGGTTTGCGAGGGCATGGTCGCCAAGCCCTATTCCCCCAGCCACATTGCTGCTGTGGCGGCGCACTACACCACGATGCGCCTGTCCGGTGACGTCAAGTCTCGGCTGGTGGAACTCCTGTGCGAAGAATTGGACCGTTTGGTCCCTCGCATGGAGAACGACACCCTGGCCCAAGACCCCGAGCGAAAAACCCTGGACGATCCTGCTCGATCCCGGCTGAATTACAACCGTACGCGGGAGTTGATGATCGACCGCATCGATGCCATTGATTCGGTGGGCTCCGCCGCCGTTCAGGCGGGCATCGAGCACCTCGAATCGCACCTTGCTTCGCTGCTGCGTCACGCATCCGAAGCCGCCGAACGCGACCGTGTGTCGACCATCAAACCCCGCCATCTTGACCGTGCAGTGCACAACCTGAAAGCGCCGGAAGGCGACGAGGAGGGTGGCCAAACAGTGGTGTCCGAAGGTGGCACGAACGAATTCATCGCCAGCCAAACCGGTGGTTTGGTGACGCCAACGGCGTTGCTGTCGATGGCGCGCAGCATTGCTCGCATGACGGTGTCCAAAGATGCGCTCGATGAGCTGCTCGACCTCTATGCCGAGGTGTTCGAGGACCTCGAATCGGACATTCGCGATCACGCCCAATTGGGCAGCAACCCCATGCATTTCATCGAGACCATCAACAAGATGCGCGGCATGATGTCGCTGGGCTGGATGCGTTCCAGGCTGACGCGAGCCGCCGAAATCGCCAAGGAGCGCGGTTCGAAAACCATTGAACTGCAGGACATTGTCAACCTTGCATCGTACGCTTGAGGCGAGGGCATGATCGTTGAAGCTTGGGCCGAGACCGGTTGGGCCGTCTTGGAGCGGGCGGAACCCACGCTGTTGGTGCTCGGCCGTCCCACATGCGCCGATTGCCGCTCATGGCACGAAGCCCTGGCAACGTACACAAGCACGGTGGCCGGTTTCCGGGCCATTGAACTGGACCTCCGTTCCACCGATGGGACAGCGTTCAAGGCGGTGCAACCGTGGACAGAACACATCGATTGGGTGCCGTTCAACGTGCTCTACTGCGCAGGCGAACCCGTTGAAGAGTGGACCGGCGGGGGCTTCAAGCGCTTGGATGAAGCCCTCAGCAACTGGGGTTGAGACCGTGTGGGCGTCCATCCTCGTGTCCGCCGTGCTGGCGGGTCTGGTCGCAACGGCGGTCACCGTGGCGATTGAGCGCTGGGGCGGGCTCATCGGCGGGCTGCTCGGCACGGTCCCGTCGACCATCGTTCCGGCCGGCATCGGCCTGTACATGGCGGGTGGTGAAGATGAACTCGTGAGCAGCATGATGGTGGTGCCCCTCGGGATGCTGCTCAACGCCCTGTTTTTGGGCGCTTGGTTGGTGCTGCCCCGATGGTTCTCCAACACCGCTCATCCGTTGATGTGGACCGCCCTGGGTGCCCTTGCTTGCTGGGGTGCGATGGGTTTTGGCGTGTGGTTTCTGCTGCAAAACACCCGGTTCGGTGTGACGTTCACCGAACATGAACTGGCTGCCATTGGCCTTGTTTTGTTGCTGGTCACGGCGGTCTGGTTCAACCGGCGACCCCACCCGACGCCCAAAGGCGCCAACAGGGTGTCCACCGCCGTGTTGGTGGCACGCGGCAGCATGGCTGCGTTCGCCATCGGTGTGGCCGTTTGGATGGCCGGTCTCGGTTTCCCGCTGTTGGCGGGGTTGGCCAGCGTGTTTCCAGCGATTTTTCTCACCAGTATGGTGGCGTTGTGGCTGGCACAAGGCCCCACTGTCCCACAGGGTGCGGCTGGACCGATGATGCTGGGCGGGGCCAGCGTTGCCGTGTACGCCAACGTGGCCATGTGGTCCATGCCGGCGCTGGGTGCCGTGCTTGGAAGCCTGGTGGCTTGGCTCGCTGCCGTGCTGGGTTGGTCGATTCCGGCCTTCTTGGTGCTGCGACGCGTTCACGAACGGGCTGGCATCACCGGTTGATGGCTCGGGTCCATCGCGGGGCTCCGGGGATATCCACCACTTCGATGTGGACGAACCGAGCCCCTTTCACACCGCTGAGGTGACGACGCAAGGCCTCCAAGTCCAGCAGGCAACAGGGGCAGTGTGGCCTCAGCGGCCGTACCGTCAGGTTGACTTCACCGTCGGTGAGGATCTCAAGGCGTTGCACCGTGTCCAGCTCTGGATAGGGTCGCTGATCGTGCGGGTCGTTCCATCCTTTGAGGGCTCGAGCAATCCGTCGTTCGAACGCCGAAGGTTTGCGAGCCATGGGACGTACCTCAAATCGGGTTGGTGTGAGCGGGCTTTCCACCTTCCGGTCATCAGGGCTCTTCGACCAGCGCTTCGGCCTCGTCCAGCGTGAGTTCAGCAATGCGCCCTTCCACTTCGTCGAGTTCCGATTGACAACGGGAAAGGAGGGCTGTGCCTTCCTCAAACAGGGCCATCGTGGCTTCCAGGTTCAGGCCGCCGCGTTCCAACTGGGTCACGATGGTTTCCAATCGCAGCATGGCTTCGTCGTACGTGGGGTCTGCTTCACTCATGTGTTGTCCTCCTTCAGGTCCACGTTCGTGACATCGGCCGTGGCGGCCCCGTCAGCGAAATGGAAGGTGATGGCCTGACCGACGGCCAGGCTGCTGGCGGCCGTGACGACGTTGCCGGACGGGTCGTTGGCGAGGACGTAGCCTCGCTCGAGCACGCGTTGCGGGTGGCTCATGGCCAGTGCGGTGCGAAATCGCTCCATGCGACGGCGTTGCTCAGCCAAGTGCTGGCGCACACCGCGTTCCAACCCTTGCCGCCCCCGCTCAAGGCGGGCCTGGGCGGTTCGAAGCCCCTTACCGGGTGCCTGCTTCAACCGCGCCGTCAGCAGATGCAACCGCTGCCGCTGTTGGTCCAGCGCTCGTTGTGCACCTTGATGCAAACGGGCACTCATCTCGTCGTGCAGCATCAGCGTCCCGTGCCGGTCGGGCACCAGACGCTCGATGGCGTTGGAGGGTGTCGAGGCGCGAACGTCGGCGACCAAATCCGTGACGAGCATGTCCTGTTCGTGACCGACCGCAGAAACGATGGGCACAGGGCTGACCATGACCGCGCGCACAACGGGTTCGAGGTTGAACGCCCACAAATCTTCGGTTGAACCGCCGCCGCGACCCACGATGACGGCGTCCACGGGTGGCAGGCCGAGTCGAGCAGCCACCTGCGGGTCGGCCAACCGGCGCGAAACAGCCAATCCGCGAACGATGGATGAAGGGGCGAGTTCACCCTGCACCATCACGCCGATCACCGTCGTCCGCATGCCAGGCCAACGGTCGCTGATGAGTCGCATCATGTCGGAGAGGGCGGCCGAACGGGTCCCGGTGACAATCGCCACGTGCTTGGGCAAGGACGGCAGACGTCGCTTCGGAGCATCAAGGGCGCCTTCGGCCCGCAGTGCCTCGATCAGCTCGCGCTTGATGCGTTCCATGTCGCCCAAGCTTTGCACCGGTTGGATGCGAACCACCACCAACTGGAGGTTGCCGCGTTTGGGCCAGAGGTCGAGGCTGGCAATGACCACGACCTTCACGCCTTCTTTGATCGAAGGGTCCACCGCCAAACGAGCGCTTCGCCAAATGACGCAGTTCATCTGCCCCACCTCATCACGCAACGTGAAGTAGACGTTGCCGTTGTGGGTTTTCCACTGCGACACCTCACCGATGAGGGCTTGGTGCTGGAACATCGGGTCTTGTTTGACGGTGCGTTGAACGAATTGGGCGAATTCACCGATGGGGAGCGGTCCGGTGGTGGTTTCTACGCCACCCTCGCCCATGGGCACCATACGCCGTCAAGGGTTCATCAACCATCGGTTGAAGCCAACCTTGCCCTCGAAGGGTCAAGAGTCGCTCCATGTTGACGACGGAGACCCTGTCAACGATTCATCGTCGTCTTCGGGATACGAGGTCAACTGAGAGAGCATGCCGTTGGGTCGTCCATGCGCATGCACCGTTCAATGGGTGTCGGTAGGGGCCCACAATTCAGCGGCCTTGACCGATCCATCCACGGCGCCAGAAGTAGTTCAGCATCAAGAGAGCGAAGCCACCCATCAAGCCCATGATGCCCCAAAAACCACCGACGATGTCGGTGGGCAGGTCGTGGTTGTTCATTCCAAAAATACCCGAAATGAGGGTCAACGGCAAGATGATCGCCCCGATGACGGTCAGCGTTGTGGTGACCTCGGCCAACCGTGCGTTGGACTGGGCCAATTGCAGGTTCACATGGCTGAGGTAGGTGTCACGTGTTGAGGTGGCACCGGCGGAATAGTTGGACACGCGCTTCACCAGCGCCGTGGTCAACTGGTGGAGGTCAGCAAAGTAATGGGCGACGCCTGCGCTGACGAGTTTGTCACCGGGTTGACTGATGCGCATGGTCACCGTGTGCAGGGATTCGATGGATTTGTTGGCCTCACGCAACTTCAATTTGAGGTCGTGAAGGCCTTCGAGGAGGTTCTCGTACACGGTGGATGGGTCGAACACCTGAAACTCCAACCGGTCCAAATCGTTGGAGTATCGCGACAGGATGGGGGTCCAATCGTCAGCGATGGCGTCCAGCAATTCGTAGAGCAGAAAATCCACCCCGAGGGCCACGTCATCCGGATCGGCGTGCTTCAGTCGTCGGGCAAAGGGTTTGAGTGCTGGCATGTCGGTGTGCCGCACCGTCAACAGCAGGTTGTTTTTGACGAAAATGGACAACGGCTCGGTGTCGAGTCGATCGTCGCTGTCCCGAGCCAGCGCCACGAAGAATCGGTGTCCGGCGAACTTCAACGACGCTGTGGTGGCGATGCCGAACACGTCTTCGACAGCCAATTCGTCGAACGCCATCGTGTCGAGCAAGAACGACTTGACCGCTTCGTCGGGACCCACGATGTCCATCCATGCCACCTCATCGGTGCCAACGGTGGCCACCAATGACTCGAGCGACCGTCCCTCGGTGGGCACCAAGCCCCTGGAGGTCGTGTGCAAGGTGACCGTGGCCATGGATGCGGCAGGTCGTTCTCCATCTAATGGTTTCACTTCATCGGTGCGTTGCATCGGATGGCGATGAACCTCGCCAATGAGCGTGGAGGCCCTTGCTTCGCTCACGGCGATGGCCGGTCAGGTGTTTTGGTGGAGGGTGTTGATTTCTTCATGCGCAGGTGGTGGGCTTGACGGGCCTCCACTTCAGCGATTTTGTGTTGGATTTTCCGCTTGAGAAACGTGACGACGATGACGATGGCCACGATGTCAACGACCAAAATCGTCCAATCCCACGCATCCCATGCTTCAAACACCGGACCACCTCAAATCGGTGGACGGATGTCGATGTCCACGTCGCCTCTGGGGCGACCGATGCAGCCCAAACGGGCCCCTTCCTCAACCAAAAAATCGTCGAGACCGGGTGGCAGCTCGTCCGGTAACGGGACCTCACCGAGAATGAGGCTGACCATGCACGTGCCGCACGTTCCCGAGGTGCAGTTGGTTGGCAGCGAGATGCCGCAGGCTTCGGCGTGATCCACGATGGTTTCACCCGGGTTGACAGGGCACTGCCCGAGCAGCACCGCACCGCGCAGGAAACGAATCACCGGTGCGGGAGGCGTCGACGTTTCAGGTCGACGCTCGTCCAACAGCACCCCTGCCGACCCGTCCGCCATGACGACGCCTCATCGACCTTTTTCGCGCGTCCAACGGCCGGTTTGTTTGTTGAAGAACAGCCCGGCTTTCTTCATCCACTTGTTGAATTTCGTGGCGCCGGCCCCGGTCCGCAAGATGAAATCCTCGCGATCTTCCTGGGCTTGGATGTAGTTCTTGGCGCCCAGGGTCTGGTCAATCCAGTCGTTGATGTCCATCAGTCCGCCGGCCACGACGCTTTCTTCAACGACCTTGGTCATCTCGTCGGCCGTTGCGCCGGTCTGCTCGAGGTCGCGACGGATGAGGTCGTTGACCGAGGAGAAGTCCATGGAGGCCGGCTTGGGCGGCACGGGGTTGCGGGGAGGGGCGTCGGGGTCGACGATGATTCGCTCAGGACCGTCGAGCAGCGCTTCGACCTTGAGGGTGAGTTGGGGCGTGAAGCTCGTTTCGCATTCCCAGCAGATGAACGCCCACGAATCGGGTTGGTCCGTGTCCCGGGATTGTCGCGGGTCCAACTCGTCGCCGCACTCGGGGCAGGCGTGGAAGATCATGCCGGGGACGTGCAAGCGTCGGAAGTCCACGATGTCCTGAGGGGTGCCCTCGAGTTCGAGCATTTCGTGGTCGCGAGCGGCTTCAAGGCCGCGGGTTTCGAGCTGGTCGCGAATCTTGACCTTCTGGTCGTCCTTGCCCTCGTCGTGCAGGTTGTTTTCCAGCTTCACGATGAGTTCAACGGTTTTGCCCAAGCGGTTCATGATGAGTTTCTGGGCTCGGAAGGCTTCGACCTTGGCGATCTTCAAGCGTTCTTTCTGCTCGGCCAGTTCGGTCAGCACGTCCTTCTGTTTGCGCTGAAATTTCATCTCTTCAATGCGAGATTCCTGCTTGCGTTCCGGGGCCAAGACCTTCGAGAGGAAGCGTTCCTTGCCGTGGGTTTGAGGTCCGGCTTTGATGATTTCAATGACACCGCGGGCGATCTCTTCCTTCAGCCCGTAGTTCTCGATCAGCATGTCCTGATCGATCTTCTTCAAATCGCCGATTTTCAGACCCGCATCGGCCAACTGGTTGGCCGTGGTGTCATCGATGCCTCGGCGCAACAACGCGAGGTAGGTGTCCTTCTTGGCCATAGCATCCCCTCCGACAAATCAACGCGAGCAGGCGCTCATAAGAAAACTCTCTCCCGCAGTCGTTCAACCCGTTGAGGGGTTTTGAACCCTCAAGCCTCGGTCTCCACGGCGGCGAACGCCTGCCCCAATTCAACCCAATCGTCGAGGTCGAACACTTCCGGTCGCTGCTCCATGCGCTCGTCGGCGATGAGGGCCTCGTACGCCGCCTTCCACCGGCCAGCGTGCCATCCCGGCACGCGACCAATGCGCTTGTGTGGGCGCTTGAGGGTGCTGCGCAATTTCTTCCGGCGCTCAGCAAAAGCCTGCTGAATCATCATGACCAGCAACCGCCGATCGCAGGGCCAATCCTCACCGTGCGGCTCCAGTTTGAGCAACCTCGAGTGAACCTTCGGCATGGGCGAAAAGGCATGGGGGCCGACGCGCATGCCCATGTCGGCATCGAAATCCAAGGCCACCACCATCCCCAACGACCCCACGTCGCTTTCGTACTCCATCACCACGCGCTCAGCAAACTCCTCCTGAACCAACAGCACCACCTGCTCCAGCGGGGCACTGTGCGGATGGCGATGGGCCTTCGTGATGCGGTCGATGAGGGGCGAGGAGATTTGGTAGGGGATGTTGGCGACCACCTTGGTGATGTCATTCGGCCAGTTCACGACCAAAGCGTCGCCTTCCAGCAAGGTCATTTGGCCCGATGCTAAGGCCGAAGGGAAGGCCCGCTTCAGGTGCTCGCACGCACCGTTGTCCAGCTCAATGGCCGTGACGGTGCAACCCGTTGCCAGCAACGCTTCGGTGAGCACGCCCGGACCGGGGCCAACCTCGAGCACGTGGTCGTCACTGCTGACCTCTGCCCATGCCACCGTGGCCTCAAGCACCTCGTCGAGCACCAAAAAGTGCTGCCCAAGCGATTTGTTGGGCGGTTGAAGGGCCCGCAGGGCATCGACGAGGCGTCGAGCTTGGTTCATGCACCCACCGGCAAGAGCAGCTCCGTGAGACGGGGTTGGAGGTCCTTGTCTTCCAGCTCTTGAACGAAGCGACGTGCGAGCAACTCAGCGCCGTTGATGCGGCATTGTGCGTTCAATTCGTCCATGGACGCGAAGACGCCGACCTGGTCGCGGGCCTTGACCATGTTTTTGGCCTTGACCGAACCCACATCGGGCAGCAACTCGAACGAGTGTTGCTTGATGGACAAGGGACCGGCCCGGTTGTAGAAGGCGTCAACGAAGTGCTGAGCATGTTCCTCAATGAACAGTTGAACCACAAGGGGGAGGTCCGAACGCGCCATGTTGGTCATCCGGTCAAGCCGTGCCATGCCGATGAAGTGCAGCACTTCAGGGCGAGCCGCCTTGTCTGTGCCGATGTTGATGCGATGGTTGGGCATCATCATGTTGACTTCGGGTTTGATCTTGGCTCGGACAAACACGAAACTTCGCTCGGCCATCACCGTGGCGACGTTGTCCTTGGTGTCGTGTTCAATGACGCGACCCCAGGTTTCGCCCTTGAGCGCTTCAGGACGCTGGGGGGTGGGTCGGCGTTGCTGAGGTCCACGCCCGCGTCCACCTTGCTGCCGACCGCCTTGGCGTGGCCCACGGCCGCCTTGCTGACGACCCTGGCCGCCCTCGCGACGGTTTTGCCGTTGCGTGCTGGGGTCGGGTTTGGGTTGGGGCTTAGGCACTTCGGCACGACCCGTGGTGGGTCGGCTCATCTTGAAGGATGACGGGTTGGACGTTTCCTTCTTCTTCGGACCTGAGGGCACGTTCACGTGGCGCTTGCGCCGGGCATCGGTCATGGTCTCGCCTCGGGAAGATCACTGAACACCGATGACCTGGCGAACGATGTCGAGCACGGCCGACACCTCGCTGTCGTCGATGACGATGCGCTTCGAGCCGAACACGGCGCGCACGTCTTCGGGCGCCATGGGCATCAACTCAGCCAACTTGGCGGCCAACTCGGGGTGCTTGGCGATGGTTTCGATGTCGAGAAGCTTCTCACGCAGTTCTTGGAAGGTGGCGGGGTCGGTGGAGTAGCCGGTGCGGGCCTCGCTTGCGGCCCACTCGGCGTGCTGCAGGGCCCACTTCTGTTCGTACTTCAGTTGGCCACGGCGGTCCTGGGCGTCGTACAGCATCTCTCGCACGGTGGCGAAATCGAGGAACTTGTCTTCGTCGGTCATGGGAAATCACTCCAGGGGTCGGAGGTGCTCGGGACGGGCGATGACCGTCTTTTGCATGTTGCCGTCTTTGACGGCGACGATCCAGGCAACGCCTTGGCGCTTTTGGATGAAGCCGGTGCGACCGTGGAAGCGGCGATGAGGCATGCCGCCCTGTTGGCCACCGTCGAGAACGATGGCCACGCGGTCGCCTTCTTCATAGTCGTGCATGACACGGGAAATGTTCAGTCGGCTGCGCTCGTTCTTTCGTCGTCGCAGGATGCTTCGGGTGCCCACTCGCTGGCCCTTGGAACGCTTCATCTTCTTCGCCTCCGTTGCCCGAAATCAGCGCAAGCGCCTCTTCGGAGCATGTTGCCGACCCACCTTCCCCATATAAGCACCGCGACCGCGGTTCTGAGCGTTCATGAGCCGCAGCGGCTCAGTCAGCGTGAATGTCGCCCACGTCGAGCCACAACACGTTGCACTTGGCCCGGATGAGGGAGGCCACCGAAGGCTGGGTGCGTCCGCTGTCGCCGTGAACGGTTTCCTTGACGTAGGTGCCGGACTCGCAACGAAGGGTGAATTCCACTTCACGTTGGCCGTCCTCGTTGACCTCGATGGTGGGGGTGTGCGACTCAAACACCGTGCGCTTGCGAATCAAGTCGGCGCGACGGTGGCTCACGCGCTCTGGGGTCCTTTGTGCCAATTTGACACCCTTCAGGCCCTCAATCACCTGAACGATCACCTCGTCGCTGGGCAATTCAAACACCTCGGGGGCTGGCGGAAGCGCTTCCTGCAGCCGTTCAATGAGGACCGGTTTGGTCCCGGTTTTGGCCAAGCTGTGTTCTTCGCACAGCGCCACCAATTCGGCCTTCTTCATCTTCGCCATCGCCTCGTCGCTGGGGCGCGTGGCGGGGGTTTCGATGGGTGCATCCAGCGGTTTGGTTCGGTCGGAGGCATCGTCACCCCGTCGTTGGCGGCGCCGTTTTTTGTTGCGGCCCTTCCCACCCCCGTCGGTGAGGTCCACCGGCGCGGTGAGCACGGCCAATTCTGCGGCGTTCATGGGCTCAAGTGTGAAACGAATGGTGTACGACTTTTCAGCCGGCGTGTCCTTGATGCGAACAACTTCTTTGCGGTTGGACGGCCGAAGGCTTGCCACCTCGACGGAGCCGGCCGCCTGTTCGTTGATCATCTCGGTCAACTTGGCGGCGCTGAAGGCCCGTTTCTTGGGTTCTTTGATCTCCATGACGAACGGCCGCCCCTGGCCGAGGCAGCGAACGTCGATGTCCTCCCGCCCCATGCCGTGGAAGGCGTGTTCCGTGCCCTCCAACGCCGCCATCATCGGGTTGCCGATGAGGTCCTGGACGCTGCGTTCATACTGCAAGCCCGTGTGGTCGCAGCGTTCGCAGCCGCGGCCCTTGCAGGCTCGGCAGGGCCATCGGGTCTGCGGAATGCCACGCTCCAGTTTTCGATAGCGGCCGTACACGTAGACGGCGCGAACGTCGAGGTCAACGGTCAGCGTGAGCACGTCGATGAGGGCCATGACATCCGGTTTTTCGTTGACCATCGTCACGTTGTCCAATCGCTCGTTCAAACGGCGAGCGATGGCGTTGACCAGCGCAGCCTTCAGCGCCTCACTGCCACCCGCACCAAACCGCTTGCGCAGTTCATCTTCGCCTTCGGTCTGGTCCTTAGGGAACCGGGCGCCAAGTTGCAAGCGATGCAGTTCGTAGGGCTGGACGGCGTCAAAGATGATGTCCGCGAGCAACTCCACCTCTTCAAACAGGTTCTCACAGAACGGGCACAGCGGTACGTCATCACGGGCAGAAGCCAGGTGGGCATCGCGGTCAAGCACGGCTCGGCGCACCTCTTTGCCCGCCGCTTCCATGGATTGACCGTAGTGCATTTTCCCGCCCACGCGGCCCAAGCAGGCATCGCAGGTGCCGATGCGCACGAGGTGCTTGTGGCCGGCCGGTGATGGGGCACGGGGGATCTCCTCCATGTGCGTGCCCAACTGGTCGGGGACCTCGAGGGACCCCTGGTCGAGGTCGTCGTCGGCCGTCTCGGCGGTTTCGTCCACCTCGTCCCACAACGAATAGTTGGTTTCACCGAAGCCGGCGTTGGCGTAGGCCATCCAGTCCTCGTCTTCGTCCACCTTGGTGTCGTCGTTGTCGGTCATGGTCGGTCACCCTCCCGGGGCCCACCCCGAGGACAGCGATTGGACCGCCCGCTCCATTGTTCATGAAGCCACCGATGGCTCGGTTCACGTTCAACGCTGGCTCAGGAGGGCCACGACGCCACCCGACAGCGCCACCAAGCCGCCGCCCACGGCGGCCCAAACGCCAGAACCCGCTCCGGTTGCGGTTTCGGTGTCCGGAAGCAGGAACCACCACACCGCAACAGCAAGCAACATCACGCCGCCAGCTGCCATGGCTGCCAAGTGACCGAAACGCTCAGCGCCTCCGGGCAACTTCATCGTTCGAGTTCCTGCAATCAAGAGCCCGGCCGAGCCGATGGCCGTCACAGCGCCGAGCCACAGCACGATGCCACCAGTTGAACCGGCACGGGGCGCCTGAAGGCAATCCTCTCGGAATGCCGAAGCGTTGGCCCTCGCTGCGTCATCGCGTTCGCCGCCCAACGCTTCACCGAACTCAATGAAACCGATGGCCAGGGTGTGGACGTTGTTGCAATAATCCTCAGCGTCGCCCACCTGGACGTCGTCGAGGTCGTCAGCAGAAACGTTGGCATCGCTGTTGGCCATGTCCGGTGACAACAGACCGTACGCCATCACCTTGCACTGGTCCACCGCCGCTTGCTTGGAGAGGTTGATCGACGAATCGGCACTGGCCAGCGAGCAATCCACTTGCATGGAAGTGAGGCCGTTGGAAAGCTCGGCTTCATCGTCGTAATCGATCCACTCATGGTTGAACTGGGCTGCGACGCCGAGCAGCGCACCGACCAACAGCAAGGCCACGGCGGCGTAGGTCATGGCCGGCGACGGTCCAGCCTCGACCATGGGCAGATACGGCTGGGGGGTGGCGCCGAGGGCTGGGGCCCCCACGGCGGCGGCAGGGTTGGGCGAGGCCATCGCCGGTACCGCTGCGGGAAGCGCCACGCTGGGCTGTGCCACAGCGGGTGAGGTGGCGGGTTGAGGCGAGGCCACGGGGGCCGACGTGACCGCAGCGGGTTGCATCACCGCCGGTTGGAGCTCGACGGTTGGCTGAGGCACCGGTTCGGGTGGAGGTGCTTGAGCGGTGGGTTGCGGGATGAAATCGGGGTAGTGCTGACGCGTGTAGGCCAAGGCGTTGGCTTCCGTGTGACCCATGCCGAGCACCTGGTCGTAGTAGGCCTGGGCATCGCTCATGGTGGCTGATGACCGGGCAACGCTATGAAAATTCCTCAAAAATCGCTCATGCAGCCTGCGTTGCCCTGTCGTGAGGGGTGGGTGCGCTGTCGTCCGTGCCGTTGTTGCCCCCGTTTGCCGGGCCAGGCGGGCGATGGATGAGTCCGAGCGCGGCGGTGGTGAGCACCAAACTGGCGAGCAAGGACAGAGCGATCATGGCGGCCGAAAACACACCGAAGTTGGCGAACAACCCCATGGGCGAGAGGGCGATGACGAGGAACCCAGCGATGTCGGAGCTGGCCGAACCCAGCAAGGCCAAACCGCACGCACCGCCCACGGCGACGAGCGCTTCGTCGTGACCGAGCCCCTTGTCTCGGTCTTCCCTGTACCGCTCCGTGACGTGAATGCAGTAGTCAATGCCCACGCCCAACGAGATCGTCGCAATGGTCACGGTGACGATGTTGAGTGAAGCGCCGGTGGCGTACATCAGCCCGTAGAGCCAGACGACCACCAACAGGATGGGCACGAAGGTCACGGCCGCTTGCTTGGGCGAGCGGAAGCCGATGCTGAGGGAGATGAACACGAAGAGGGAGCCGAGCACAAGCGAGGATTGCATTTCGTCCTGCATCGCCGTGGCGGCGGTGAACCGGGTGATGGGGCGACCGGTCAGCATGACCCACGTCAGCGGCTGGTCCTCGTTCGCCTCGCCGGGTGCGTCGTAGGTGCCGCTGGAGAGGTTCGTGAACACCTCGAGGTCCCGCCACACCTCGGCCACGCCGCCGGTCATGCCGGGGAAGTCTTCGGGTTGCGTCATGCCGAAGCGAATTTGCATCATGTCGTAGGCTGCGGGTTCACCGTTGACATCCAGCCAAGGGCGGAGGGGGTCGAGGTCAACCACGGGCATGATGTAGAGCTGAACGATGCTCGCCGGGATGTCAGGGATGGGTCCGACGCCGGGCACACCGTACAGCGACAGGTAGCCGTAGAAGAACGCCAAACAATCGCGATCGCCGGTGTCCATCAGCGGACCGTTCCCAGCGAGGCTGCAGTTGACCCCGTGACCCGGCTCATCGGGCTGCCACCCCGCCGCTTCGAAGGGCGCGCTGTCCAGCACCATGCTGCCTTGTGCGGCAAACACCATTTCGTCGAGGGCGAGGATGTCAATGGTGCCGTCGGGTTGACGCGTGATCTTGTCGGGCACCCCGTCGGGCAGGGCGTCCATGTTTTGGCGGAACTCGTCGATGGCGGCGTAAACACGCGGGTCCAGCACGTCGCCCAAAATGAGCAGGTTGGCAGGTTCACCCTCGTCGGCAAATCGCGTGGAAATCTCGTCCACGCCGATGGCGAAATCCGAGGACTCGTCCAGGAAATCCTCCACGGCAAAGTCACCCTCCAACTGGGCCATGCCCCACGCCGAGGGCACGGTCAACAGCAGGGCGATGCCGGTGATGACCAGGGCGTTGCGTCGCTGGCCCGAGGCTTTGGTGACGCCACGCAACCAGGCGGGGTTGACCAGCGATTTGACTTCCTTGTGTTGATGGCGTTCGGCCCGGCGGTCAAGCCAATCGTCCACGCTGACCCGAAGCAGCGGTGCCCAGATGCCGGTGAGGGCAAAGGCAGCGAAGATCCCGAAGGCGGCTTCGATGCCAAAGGAGCGCAGTGCGGCGATGTCGCTGAACAGGTTGGCGGCAAAGGCGGAGATGGTGGTGATGGAGGTGAGGGTGATGGCCCGGCCCACCCGCGACAGGGTCACGTTGCCCGCTTCGTGGGAGGTTTTGCCGTTGGCTCGTTCCTCCTTGTAGCGATGAAGGGCGTGCAACGAATCGTCGATGCCGAGGGCGAGCACCAGGATGGGCAAGAGGTTGGAGAATTGGGAGCGGGCGATCAGGTCCCAGCCGAAGAAGCCCGTCAGGTTTGAGAAGTGACCAATGAGTCCTTGCATCCACAGCAGGGCGCCCCCGAGCGCCACACCAACGATGGCGACGTCGGACCAGCGGCGTAGACTGACGTACAGCAGCGCGGTCATGGCCAACCCCATCAGCACGATGAGCCCGGCGCTTGACTGAAGTTCGCGATTGACCTCAACGTTGACGCCTTGGCCGACGAGCAAGGTCACGGTGGTGCGGTCGTCGGAACGCAGGTGACCTTCGAGGTCCATGTAGGTCCATTCGGTGGCGCAGCCGGCTCCATCCGCCTGCAGTTCAAGGCATTGTTCGCTGGTGTACTGCGGTGGGTGCAGGAGGAGGTGGTTGTTGTCGAGGCGGTAACCGCCCACGCGGAACCCTTCGTCGGTGAACTGGACGGTGGTTTCCTGATGCGCGTCCTTCCACACGACCTCCCAACCCATTTCGGTGAGTTTGGTGCGGTCGAGCTGCACGAGCAACCAGGTGGACGAACCCGTCCAGCGGCCGTTGGTCCACAGTGCATCTTCCCAGGTGCCATCGGACGTCAACCGGCCGAAGACGGGGCCTTCTTGATGTGCCGTGTAGTCCGCTTTGAAACCGCGATCCAAGGAAATCCAACGAAGGAAGTTGTTGTCAGAGGCCTCCGCCATGCGAGCCGCAGCCATGTCGATGTGGGCTTGCGTGAGGTTGGCGTCGTCGAACTCAAGGCAGTCCAACGGGAAGCAATCCGTCCAGTTGGTGGGTGGGTCGGTGACGACGCCCTGTGGGGTCAAGCCGGGCTGGGTCAAAATCGACGTGTTGTTCATGAACCCGCGAAAGTGGTCGGACAGCGAGATGGCGCCGTTGGATTGATGTCCCGTCACATCGTTGACAAGGGGCTTGAGGGCGGGTGCCAGGGCGTGCTGGGTGACGAGGTCGAGCTTGTGGTCGATCTCGCGAAGCACGGTCAGGTTGAGGATGCCGCCCGTCGGGGCGTCGATGCCGCTCCAGGGTTCTCCAGCTGGCAGCATTTCAGTGGGTGAAACCAGCGAAGCATAATCGGGGGCACCGTCCGCCATACGGTCCACGGGGGTCCAAACGTCCAGCGTCGGGACTTCCGCTGGGTCCCGGACGGCAACGAGGAAGCCGAGGATGATCTCGGCGTTGGGAAATTCCTCGTCCACGATGGCCTGCGCCGTGAGTTCGGGCGATTCCATCTCGTAGGATTCCATGTCGATGGGCTGCAACGCTGTCATGGCGCCGGGAATCATGAGCAGCGTCAGCACGAACACGGCGATGTGCGCGTTGCGCCGTCGCGGGACGAGCCATTCGGCCATCCGGTTGAAGCGCTCGCTCATGTTCAACCAACGCCGGTGTCCGCCTTTTCAATGGGTGTATTGGAAGCGCATTCCTCACCGTGCGACAACGCTGATTTTGGCCCGTTCAATCAACGAACCACTTATCAACACCGGCTGAGCGACCGGACACTGAGGCCACCACCTTGAGTGCGATTGACGACCTGTTGGACCAAGCCAACGCCCTGGACATGTCCGTCCAGATCACCATCGGTTTGCTCAGCACGCTGTTCGTCTTGGGCATTGTTCGATTCCTCATGCGCAAAGTCGTGCTCGACTTTGTCCGGGCGACGAAATTCAAGTGGGACGACCACCTGTACCAGCCCGTTACCCAGCGCATGTACGCTTTCATTGCGCTGGTGGGCACCCAACTCACCATGCTATGGGTGCTTGAGGAAGATCATGAGGTCAACCTCTCGCTTGACCCGCTGTTCAGCGCAGGTTACATCCTGCTGACGACCTCGCTCGCCAGCGTCGCCATCAAGGTGATGATTCCGGTCATTCTCGACCGCTTCAGCAACCCCAACAGCGTCACGGTCTCGGGCAGCAACTCCCTCGTCATCTTCCTGTTGCGTACCGCCGTTTGGTTCGGCGGTCTCTACCTGGCATTGGCCGTGCTCGGCTTCGAACTCCTCGGGCTGCTGGCTTCGCTGGCGGTCTTTTCGCTGATCATCGGTTTGGCCATGCAACAAACGCTCGGGAACATCGTGAACTCCTTCATGCTGGCGCTTGACCAACCGTTCGAAGTGGGTGACCGCATCGAAGTCGACGGTCACCTCGGTTCGGTGGTGTCGGTCGGCATCCTGTCCACCAAGGTGCTCACCATCGGTGAAAACCTCGTGGTCATCCCCAACAACAACCTCGTGAACTCCACGGTCATCAACCACGCTCGCGGCGGCGGTGACGGCAAAGGTCGCCGAATTTCGTTGGTCTTGGACGTCGGCGTTGAGTACGATGAAGACATTGCTCACGTCAAGTACACCGTTCTTCAACTGATGCGCGAGTGCCCGTACGTTCTGAGTGAACCGGAACCTCGCGTCCTCCTCAACGAGTTGGGCGACTTTGCGAAAATCTTCCGTTTGTACGGGTGGGTTGAGGACTATGCGGATGAGTTCGTGGCCAAGGATTGGCTGTTCAAGAACGTCGATGAGCGCTTCAAGAAGGAAGGCATCGGCATCCCGTTCCCCACCTCCGTCGAAATCGGTGCCGAGTACAAGGAATCGTACAACCGCCAACGCAAGGCCACGAACGTGCGCCGCGCCCGCCTCCAGATGATCAAAGAGGACAAGGCCCTCGCACAGGAGCGTGCGACTGCCCGTGCTGAGATCGAGGCCATCAACGAGCGCTTGGAGGACCCCGAGTTGGACAAGAGCGAGAAGGCCACCCTCGAGGAATCCCTGCGGGAACTCAACCGCGTGCTCAACATGTTCGAGGCCGGCGACAGCTGAGCCACCGAACGCCGAACCGGCAACCGTGACGATCACCGTTGGGAGAGGCTCTCCCCACTTCCGATGTTGCATGGTTCGCAATGCCGATTCCGCTTCATTCACCCATTGAATTTCATCGGGTGTTTGCGGGAAAGGTTGAGGGACCCGGCCTATCATGATAGGTCATGGCCGGCATCAACCTTCGTTACATGCAGATTGTCATGCAGGCCAAGTATCACCAGGAACTGCCGGGTGCTGCGCTGTTCCAATCCTTTGATCGTCTCGAATTCCTTCGGGAACAACCCACAGGACGTCCCGGTGAATTGCGGTGTTTGGCACACGCCGTCCACGCTCATCCCAATGCGCACCTCGACGAGCACGACGCCTACCGTGTCAACGCTGTGCTGGAGGCAACAGCAGACGAATCCTTGCTCGACATCTCGTTGAGCGGCCCCGTTGCCCACCTGTTCGCTTCCTTTTCCGGCGTCTGGTGGTCGCCGCCAACCGTGCTTGAACAGGGCACGTTCCACCTCACCGTTCGTGGCACACCCGGCGACATCAAGGCTGCAAGGCAAGGCATGGTGGCGTTGCTGGGTCAGCGGTTCAAACTGACCACGGTGACGAGCAGCTTGAACCAAAGCAGTGCCATGCGCACGCTGTCGTCCCGTCAATCCGAAGTGTTGAGCACCGCCTTGGAGATGGGTTACTACGACCGGCCACGGGGGTGCACGCAGCGTGACATCGCTGAAGCGATGGGTGTTCGACAAGCCACAGTGAGCGAACATCTCCAAGCAGGTGAAGCCAAACTGGTGCACGCCGTGTACAACGAAAACTAACCCCTCCCGTTCATGATAGGTCAACGGTTGAATAGAGCCACGCCGTTGTTGGGCCATGAGCGGCGAAGACCATGGACGGAAGACTCGACCTTGGGTGTTGGTGGTGTTGATGGTGCTCATGCCGCAAACGGGTTACCTCGAGGGATGGCCGTGGGTCGTGGTGGACAACGCTGAGCCCGAATCCAACCTTCCGCCAGCGGACACGACGCCCATGGCAACCTACTCGGCGACCGGTTACCCCAACATCGACGCCGACATCCGTTCAGGCGACCTGAGTGACTGGACCTTTTGGCGACCCAACGCCACCGACGATTCCGGTACACGCGGTGGCTTTGACACGTTCAGCAACGCGTTGCCTCACTCCGATGGGAACGGAAGAGCGTACTTCGCCGGCCATGGCTCGGCGTACACTGCTTCCGCTTCGGAACTTGGCGGGACCTCCGTCACAAACGGCATGCTGTTGTTCACCAATTATTACCTGGACAACGGGGCTGTCCACGCGGCTTCGGCCAACTTGTCCCTCAACCTCCCCACCTCAGCGTTCCTGTCCTTCACCACCGTGACCCGGTCCGACGGCTGGAACGACAGTTTCCTCGACGTCGCTGTTCACCAGTCGGGCTCGCAGATTAGCCATACCGTCGTTGAGCCCGACTCAGCGAGCCTCAGAAGCGAGCGCGTGACGGTGTTCGTCCCTGCCGGCAGCAGCACCCTCTCCATCGCCACGTCCGTTGAGAGCGTTGGGACCAATTGGTACGGCGCAGGCGGTTTTTGGGGCGTCCACACCTTCTCCGTTGGGGGCTCCGCCACGCACCTTTCCCTCGGGGCCGACCATGCCTGCGTCTTGGCCATCGACAGCGATACGAAGTGTTGGGGTTCCAACGCTGCTGGGCAACTCGGTCAGGGCCATGTGGAGCACATGGGCGACGAAACCGACGAAATGGGCCAATCCCTCCCGTATGTGGTGCTGCCCGAAAACAGCATGGCCACCGATGTCAGCGCTGGCGGCGAGCACACCTGCTACATCCTGCAAACAGCGACCAGCGACGGCATGCCGTTGTGCTTCGGTCGCATCAACGCCTTGGGATACGGTTGGAGCGATGACGGTTCCATCGGCGATGCGTACCTCGAAGACGCGTCCATGATGCCCGAATGGCCGCTGCCCACGGGCCGATACGTGACACAGATCGAAGCCGGTTGGAACCACACCTGTGCGCTCTTCGACGACGGCAGCCTCGGTTGCTGGGGCGACAACACACACGGGCAACTCGGCACCGAGAACACAAGCTTCCTCGGTGATGCGTACGACGAGGTCGGCGACGGTTTGGCGCTGGTGGACCTGCCGTCGGGCACCACCGTGGCGTCGCTGGCGCTGGGCTGGGGTCACACCTGCGTTCTCTACGACACCGGCGACGTGGCCTGTTGGGGCGACAACACCTACGGTCAACTGGGGCTTGGTCATTCGAGCTCGGTCGGGGGCAACACCGGCGACATGGGCGGGAACCTCGTCAACATCAGTCTTCCAAGCGGCCTCAACGTGACGCACCTCAGCGCCGGTGACGGGTTCACCTGTGCCACCTTCAGCGACGACTCCATCCGTTGTTGGGGCCGCAACGACGTCGGACAACTCGGTCAGGGCAACAATGCCCACTACGGGGACGACAACGGCGAGACGGTGAGTTCCCTGAGCGCCATCGATCTGGGTTCCTCGTACACCTCAAACACCAAGATCATGGACGCGGGCCAAGACCACGTTTGCAGCGTCATCGTCACCTCGTCCACCGCAGGCGTGGTGAAGTGTTGGGGCGGCAACGGTGACGGTCAATTGGGCATCGGTACGGCCGGCAGCGACCAACACCGCGGCGACGCCAACGGCGAGATGGGCGCCAACCTGCCCGCCATCGGGATGGGCATTGACATCGGCGGTGACATGCGCTTCGAGGTCGGCAACCAGTTTGCCTGTTTGATGCGTTTGTCCTCGTCGCTCACCAACCCCCAAGTCCAATGCTGGGGCATTTCGGATCAAGGGCGTCTGGGCTACGGCAACACCGAAACCCTTGGTGACAGTTCCTCCGACACCCTGCCGTCCGACGACGTGCAGTTGGCGTTGAACGAGCCCTTTGCCTACGGCGACTGTTCAGACATGGACACGCCCACACAGGCTCAGGTCGACAGCAACGACGCTGGCCGTCACCTCACCCTCCTCGCCGCCGACTCGGCCTGTCCGGTCATGGCCTACACGGACGACACAACGGACACGCTCACCATCGCCGTCTTTCACCAAAACCAGTGGGTGAAGGAAACGGTGGCCGAAGTCACCGGCGACGTCACCGACCTCGACCTTGGACTTGATGCCGAGGGGCGCATGTTCCTGGCTTGGGCGGAAGCACCCACCGCCGGCACCGCTTCGGTTCATCTCGCCGGCAAGAACCAGGGTCGATGGGCCAGCACCAACTTGACGGGGCTCTCGGGCATCGACGAGGTGGGTCTGCTGATTCACCGCAACGGTGACCTCGAGGTGGTCGGCTTGGCGGCGGACAACGCCTCCTTCGAATCGATGGTCTGCACCTCGGGTTCGGACTGCCAAAACGCCGGCTCGTGGTCCTCCAACCTCAGCCGCACGCTGACCGGCGGCGTGACGCTCAGCGACCTCGATGTCGCTTTGGACCGCGACGGGACCGCCTTTGCGACTTATCAGGCCAACGACGACCTTCAGGTCGTCAGCAAACCCGCCGGCGGCGACGGTACCGGTACCGACGATTGGACCAACCACGTGACGGTGCGCAGCGACTTGGGCGACACCGGCAGCACCGAATCCAACGCCTTGGTCTCAACCGTGGGATGGCTCAGCGGTTTGACGACGGTCTCGGCGAACCTCTCCAGCGGCGGTGCCTCCGCAGGACTTGCTAACATCAGCGCGTGCACCGGCGGTTGGGACAGCTGTGCTGCCGCTTCGGGATGGACGGCCACCGCTTCGCTCTCGGGCGTGAACAGCACGATGCTCGCCATCGCCACGGACCTTGACCAGCGCGCCTACCTTGCCCATCTGGATGATGCGGGCGTGGGCTTGACCAAACTCAGCCCGCAGGGCGCGTTGGGCGACGCGGAAACGGTGTGGCCGCACGACGTTGAACGCGTCAGCCTGGCCATTGCCGGCCAAGGAACGGCCTACACCGCCGTTCGAAACCAATCGGACGGAACGCTGTGGCTGGTGCGCGTCGATGCGTTCGCTGGTCGCGGGCTCGCCACGGACCTCGATGGCGACGGTTGGTTGGGGATCGACGAAATGGCGTGCGGCACCGACCCGAACGACGACGCCTCAACGCCAATGGATGCGGACGGGGACGGCATTTGCGACGGCGAAGACACCACGGACGACGACCTGCATCGGCTGGGTACACGCGCCATCGCCCTGGGTGAGCACTTCGGCTGCGCCATCACCGGCGACCTCCACCTTCCTGGCGTTCAACCGGCGCTGCTGTGTTGGGGTGCCAACCACGACCGCCAACTCGGCAACACGACCTTGGACACCAACGGCGACAGCCGTTCCGCCTCGGCGGTGGCCGTGGACCTGCCCAAGTGGTCCGCACCGGTCGACGTGTCGGCGGGTGAACGTCACGCTTGCGCCGTGCTGACGCAGGGCGAGGTGATGTGCTGGGGTGCCAACGACCACGGCCAACTCGGCCGTTCAACCAATTTCAGCGACGGCTCGGTCGACGAGGTCGACCTGCCCGATGGCGTCCGTGCCCTGTCCGTGGCCGCTGGCGACAACCACACCTGCATCACCGACCAGCGCGGCGATGCATGGTGTTGGGGCTCGAACCTCAACGGTGAATTCGGGCCACATTACGCCCACAACCCCGACGGCGTGCTGCCGTTTGACAGCGAAGCCCACCCCTCCTTGTTTTCCGAGTGGGAATGGGTTGTCAGTGGCTCAATGCCGTTGAGTGGATTTGAAGGCGGTGTGGATTCGTACCGTCCGAATTATGTTGGATGCTGTGGACTATATTCGAATCGCGGTACGAAGAGCATGACGTTCGTAGCCCCGTATCCGGTCACGTTGGTACTGGAACCGACCTCGTACGATTTCAGACAGAAGTACACCTTTTCCGTGGACGGTGATGAGGTCATGGAGTACACCGATGGCAAGAGCGGTACCGAGGTCACCGTGAACCTCGAAGCGGGGCTTCACACGCTGACCGCCCAGTATTACAGCAGGACCGGGGGCGGGGGGGCCATGACGTTCTTCAGCCTCAGTGCTGAATTGCGCGGGTTTGAACTGGTCGGCGAAGGTTTCGGCCAGTCCGTGCCCAACAGCACGCTCCCCATCAAGCTCCACCGTGCGGGCCACCCGTTGGCCGGTTTGGACACGTCCGCATCGCTGACCTGTGGCACGGACGTGGGGGGCAACACGTCCTGCAGCCGTTTGCAGTGGGCACCGACGAGTGCGAGCACCATGTTGTCGAACACCTCTGCTTGGCAGCAACTCATCGACAACGCTTCGGCCGCACCCAGCACCTGTGCGTACACCCCCGCCAACTCCCCCGACCCCTTGGACGTGAACTTTGCACCGTTCCCGGGCGTTTCGAACCGAGATGCCACCATGGTGATTCACACGGCCTTGCCCGTGGAGTGCTCCGGCCTGCGCGTGGGGCGCAACACGTCATCAAGCACACCGTTTGACGACTTGCACACCGTTGCGGTCGAGCCCGGTCGGACCTATCGCGTGTCCGTGCAAGCGACGTCCAGGTGGGACACCTCCGTCACGAATCCGACGCTCGACCTCCACCTGTACAACCCAAAACCCGGTGCCACCCAGCAACCGTTGCTGAGCGATGCCTCGTCGCCCGTCAACGACGGCGTCTTCACCGTTGATGCCTACATCGACACGATGATCGTCGGGGTTCGGGCGGATTGCGGCAACAAGGTTTGCGCTTACGACCTGCAAATCGAAGCGGTCAGCCCTTCCCTCGAGAACGTCTCCGTCCGTCAACTTCAGACCTTCGAGCCAACCGACGGCCTCACTGCAGTGGGCGGTGAAGTGATGTGCACGGCGGGTCTCAACGGTGTCGGGGTGGCGTGTCAGCATCACGAGCAGGCTCGCGGTTTGTCCTTGTCCACATCCTTGGCCAACACACCGTTGTTGTGGATCAACGAAACCGATGCTCGCATGCGTTCCCTCTCCGTGGGTGAAGCCACGGCGTGCGCCGTGCTGAACGGCTCGCTGGCCTGCTGGGGCGAAGAGGCCTCGGGCGGGTTGGGCGACGGTGGCAACACGGTTTCGTCCAGTTCCACCCCCGTGTCGGTTTCCTTGCCGACGGGCTGGGTGCCCGTGGAGGTGGCCGTGAGTGACCACGACGAGCGCGCCTGTGCGCTCGTTCGCAACGCCACCGATGCGCGTCGTGTGCACTGTTGGGGCTCGGACGTCAACGGTGGCCTGGGCGACGGCGGGACCTTTGACGGGTCCGAGGCTTCCCCGGCCACGGCCGTGCAGCACGAGAATGCGGACGGCGACCGGTACGCGGACAGCTTCGAATTGGACCGTCAACCCTGGGACGTGGCCGAACTTGTGGGCCACGAAGATTTCCCGTGCGTCCGTTCGCACGAAGGCCTCGTCAAGTGTTGGGTTCATCCATCGCTTGGACGGGTCTTTGATGCCCCCAACGAAATGGGCGCCAACCTCCCCTTCGTGGACCTCGGCACCGAGGTGTACGCCACCCAACTCACGCAGATTCAATTTACCTCCTCCAACACCCCTTCGGCAACCTGTGCGTTGCTCGAAAACGGCACCGTGACCTGCTGGGGCCATTCGATCGGGTCCGGTGTGGCCTCGTCGTTTGACGGCTACGCAACGGCATCACCTGGATACGTGACGGCGACCGGTGACGACCGGGTGGTTATCGGTCACGGGACCAGTGCCGGCGTGCTGTCCGATGCGGTGGCCATCGCTCAAAACTGCGCGTTGCTTGAAAACGGCACCGTGCGGTGTTGGGACATCTACGGTAACCAGCCTCACCGTGAAATTGACCTCGGTGGCGCCACCATCGTGGGGCTGTTCGGAGGTTTGCACACAGACACCAGCTATTCGTACCTGAACGTCTGTGCGCTCCACGAAACCTTGTCGCAAGCGACGTGCTTCTCGACCTTTGCCGACAGTTACGGTGCCTACAATCGGGCCGGAGGGGTTCGCGAAGTTCGCGTGGGCGCAGGGCTGCACGACGTGCTGACCCGAACGACCGGACCGTATTGGGACGCTTCGACCGACCGTGAGGTGATCACGCTTCAGGGTCCGCTGACCCTCGCCGAAGACGGGACCCCCGTGGAGGCACCACCCCTCAAACCCGGTTCGCTCGCCTTCAACCGACACGATACGGCGGAGGTGTGTGGCATTGGGCCGGATTCCTTGCCGTTCTGCGTTGACGAATCGTTCAACACGGTGGACTTCGGCGGTCGCATTCAACAGATGGACAAATCGTGTTTCCTGCGCACGGACGCCGAAGTGCTGTGCATCGGAGATGCAGCACTGCTGGGTCAGGCCGAAACGGGGCAAGCGACGACCTCACCCGGTGAGTCCCTGAATTACGGCACCGTCGACCTTGATTTGCAGAACCACGACACGGACGGGGACGGCACCAAAGACCTGTGGGACAACGACGATGACGACGACGGGGTGTC
This sequence comes from Methanobacteriota archaeon, assembly GCA_038104845.1. Lineage (GTDB taxonomy): Archaea > Thermoplasmatota > Poseidoniia > Poseidoniales > Poseidoniaceae > Poseidonia. Next base: position 16,928 of record JAYOBJ010000021.1, on the reverse strand, counting down.
GGACTGGAGCGATGCGTTCCCCACCGACCCCTGCGCTTCGAAGGACACCGACCTCGACGGCCATCCCGACGCTTTGGTCAGCAGTTGTTCGACGCCCTTGACCGAGGACGCCGACGACGACAACGACGGCTGGAGCGACACGGACGAGGCGATGTGCGGCACCGATTCAACGCTCAACACCGTGCTGCCACGCGACACGGACGGCGACGGCACGTGCGACGCCAACGACGCAGACCTCGATGGCGACGGCTGGAGCAACGACGACGAACGTGCGTGCGCACCCGACCAGATGGTCGTTCGGGACATGGCTTCCTTCAACGGCAAACACGGGTTGGGTTCCGTGTTCATGGGCGGGGCTCATCAAAGCACGCCGATGCTGCTGGCCGGTGTGGCCAGCGATGACGCCGTGTACCTCCTCGATTTGACGGCCTCCGACCCGTTCACCACCGTTCAAGCCGTTCATCCAGATGCGGACGGCTACAACTCCATGGGTGGACGCGTGTCGTCGGCCGGTGACCACCTCGGTGTCACGCTCTACACAAGCAGTCGCACGGACTACGTGGCGATGACGTACGACAGCAACGGCACCTATTCGCCGACCTTGTTCACGCGCACCGCCAGCAGCCCATCCGATCCGTTTGCACCTTACCTTGACGTGGATGGCACCCTCGTGTTGCGAGGGCAAGAAAGCCTTCAGCCCATCGATGGGCCGTCCACGTCGGCCCCCACGGTGCCTTACCCGGTCACCGTTCTTCGTCTTCCCGACGGAGGGCTCTTGACCGTCGGCTCGACCTATGAGCCCCGGCAAGAGGGTCTTTACAGCAATCAACAACAGTCGACGCAGGCCCCTCGGCTTCAGATGTGGAACGTCACCTACAATGAATGGGGCGAACCAAGTTCGTTGGGTCTGCAAGGCGGTTCGTTTGGACAGAACCCTCGTGCTGCGGCCAAAGCGGTGCTGGATGACAACGGCACGGTGCACCTTGTCTATCCCGCTCGAAGTTCCAACAACAACTACTACCAGTACGTTGTCCTGAATGCGACGGGTCTGCACTTGATCGGCAACATCTACGGCGTTCTGTCGCACCAAATATTCTCATCAAGTTCGTTTGGACTCGATTCCACGCCCGAAGGCGGCGTTCGGTTGTCTTACGCCATGTCCAACCGCTCGGTGGCGTTGGTTGAACTCAACACCTCCGGGTCCCACACGACGACCGTCCTGCCGGGCGGGCCGCTTGATTCGAATTGGAACGTGGCCTCGGTCGGCCACGTCACCAGCGCTGCTGGACAATCCACCGTGGTCGTGATTCCTGAAGGCGGCAGCGTGCAAGACCACGATGCGCCGTTGCGCATCGTCCAACCGGCCCTGCGCTTTGACCCGGCCTCCAATCCAGCGTGGGAGCCCCAAGACACCAACAACGACGGCACCTGCGACGCCAGCACCGGTGCCATGCTGCACTATGGCAGCGAGGACCTGTTGTTCGAGGTAGACCGCTTCAGCTCCGAGGCACCCTTGGCGTTCGGTGCGCACGAGGTGACCGGCGTGACCGCCCTCTCCGGTCTGCCCGCAGGCCTGTCGGTGAACAGCAGCACCGGCGCGATTTCAGGCACACCGGACCTCGCTGTGCCCGGAGGCGTGAACGTCACGCTTCGCATCACCTCCAACGGCACCACCTCCGACATCGTTGTCCGAATCGTCATCAGCGAGCCTTTACTTGTCAACGCACCGCCTGTGTGGGCCCGGGGGTCGCACGACCTGGAGACTGTGCCATGGTTTGTGACGTCGGCGGACGGCCGCACCTACACCCTCAAAGCGGACCCCGGTAGCGGCACCGATTCCTTTGGCAACGCCTACGACTCGGCCGACCTGCTGCTCACCGCCTACCACCCGGGCGGCAGTGCCACCGTGAACTGGACGACACGTATCGAATCCTACAGCACCACCTGGGGTCTCGATCTGGCGGTCAACCCGCAGGGTGAACCCTTGGTGCTGTTCAAGGCCGTGCATTCGAACAACCACAACGAGGACAACAACATCCACCTGTCCCAAGATGCCGACACGCTGGGCGTGAACGGGGTGTGCGACACACCGGACAACAGCACCCACCGTTGCACCGGCTCGGGCAACAACAACCACCGGTTGGTGTTGGTGGCGTACGGACTCGACGGGCAGGTCAACTGGACGCAAGCCCAACAGTACCCCGCCGTGAACCGGTCGGTGACCTATCTGCCGGACACAACCTGGGGCGACGGTGTCGCTACCAACGAGGCTTTGAGCATTGGAGCCGACGGTTCCATCGCCGTGGCGGTGCCGTTCAAATCCAATGCAGGGTACTACCGCAACCAAGTGGGGCTCACCCATCCCTACCCTCTGGGCTCTTTTGGTGGGCACGAAATCGAGGTGTTGGGCAGCCGGTCGTCGTCCACCGAAAACCGTTTCATGATGCTCGCTCAACTGTCGGCGGAAGGTCAGGTCAATTGGGTTCAAACCACCGAGACGCCCGACACAACGAGCACCAACGAACAGCGCTTCAGAGACGTCCAACTCGACCGCACCAGCGATGGCGGCGTGCTGCTGTCGTACCGCAGTTGGGGGCACCACGCTTGGGACGATTTGGTCCTGCCTCGGTTGAACGGCAGTTACGGGGCGTACGATTCGGCCATTTCAAGTATGAACCACTACATGGTGATGTTCGATGCCAACGGGACACCGTTGTGGTACCAGCACGACGGTGTGTGGCGCAATCGTTTGCTCGCTTACGCACAGGTGGTGCTGGACGACGACACCATCGCCATCGTTGTCGCCACCGCATTTTACGACGGCTTCTACCACGACGTCGGGGTGACCAACACGACCTCGGGTCGGCCTGCCATGAGTGATTCTGACTTCACGGCCGACGCAGCGTATGGAACGGTTGCTTACAATTCAACGTCCTTGCCGGGGGACGTGCTCAACATGTTCGTGTTCCGGGCCAGCGATGGTGCCCTGACGGGTGTTCACTCGTTGGACAGCAACATCACGGTGCGTGAAGGCTTTGAAACCACGGGCATGGGGCCCGTACCCAACATCCGTGCGGTGGCGGACGGGGACATGTTCCATCTGTTTGCTCTCAGTGACATTCCCAGCTCGCAGCGTCGGATGGATCATTGGACCGTGAACGGCAGCGGGGCGGTCATGACCGCCATGGCAACGACGGAGGTTGCGTATCAGGACACAACACATCTCGGACGGTTGCGTTTGGACGCAGCGGGGTTGCCCGTGTTGCAACTGGAGCGGCCGCCAAGCGCTGGTGGTAGCAACGACAATCCGATCGCCCCCTACGCCGTGTCGTGGTACACGGCCGACGGCCGAACCGTTGATGGCGCCCTGTCGGACATGCTTCGTTTTGCCTCTGCTCAGGGCCACATGATTGAGCGCAACATGCCGCGTGCCGACCAATCGGCTCCGAAACCGATGTACCCCGACCTGGTCAACCGCCACGTATGGAGCACCTCGTCGGCTTACTGTGACGGCGGCGGCATGGGCGCCGAGTGGTCGCTGGTGGCCCTCAACGGCAGCACGTGGTTGCCAAGTGGATTCATGTTTGATGAGGAGTGCGGAAGACTCTCGTTCTCCGGCACGTTGTCCTCGATGAACCTCACCCCTTACTGGCTGAACATGAGCGCGGACGGCCGGACCTTCAGCCATCAGGTGATGGTGGGCGTGGCGCCCGATGCACCCACGCTGACCCTGCCGGCCAACGCCACGTTCACTCGAGGCCTGTCCGGCAACGTGTTTTCCACCGACCTCAACGGCACCGGCTTGCAGGCGGCTCGCATCTTGCCCGCGCTGCCCGACGGCCTGACGCTGTTGGCCAACGGCTCCATCACCGGCACGCCCACGGTCAACCTCACCACCGCCACCTACTCAGTGGAATTGTGCAACGATTGGAACCTGTGCGTGACCGAACGCATCTCGCTGCAGATCAACGAGCCGCTGGCGAACCTCACCTACGGCGGCAACAACAGCCTGTGGTTGCCGCGCGACAGTCAGGTCGACATCACGCCCGTCAACACGGGCGGCGCGGTGGCTTCGTTCAGCCTCAACGGCACCTTGCCGTTAGGGATGTACTTTGACGAGGAAACGGGACGCATTTACGGCTACGCCTACCTGCTGCAGAACACCAGCAGCGTGAACATCACGGCCAACAATTCCGGCGGTTCGTTCACCGTCGAGGTCAACATCACGATTCCCGGCACCGGCATCACGCTGGCGTTCCCCGCCGAGTCCTTGTCGTTGACCAACGGCACGACCATGCAGAACTTTGGTGGTCAAACCAGCGGCGAAACGCCCGCCTCGTGGAGCGTTTCGCCCGCCTTGCCCAGCGGTTTGGCCATCGGTTCGACCAACGGAACCGTGTACGGCACCCCCACCGTGGAAGCCTCGGCGGCGGATTACACCGTGACCGTGACATCCACTTCTGGCGCCACGGCCACCTTCGTGCTCAACATCGAGGTGCTGGCGCCGGTTGAGGCGATTGAGCTCACCCTGTCCACGGCCTCGCTCACGCTGACCAACAACACGACCATGCAGCCGTTCACGGGCCAAACCTCCGGTGACGCCCCGGCTTCGTGGACGATTTCACCGAACCTGACCGGTGGTCTGCAGTTCGGCACGACCAACGGAACCTTGTGGGGCACGCCCAACGCCACGAGTCCTGCCGTTTCCTACGTCATCACGGTCTACACCGCCGGCGGTGCGAACGATTCGGAAAGCGTCACGATCGCCGTGGTGGCCCCGACCGTTTCATTGGACTACCCGGCATCCAGCCTTTCGCTGACCAACGGGACGACCATGCAGAGTTTCGGCGCTCAGACCACGGGCGCTGCGGCGGCGTCCTACAGCGTCAGCCCGTCCCTGCCCGCCGGTTTGTCGCTGGGTGCGTCCAACGGCACGCTGTACGGCACGCCCACGCTTGCGACGACCGCTGCCGAATACACGGTGACGGTGACGTCGGTCGCCGGTACCACTGATGCGTTTGCGCTCAGCATCGAGGTGCTCGACCCGGTGGAATCCATCACGCTGACGCTGCCCGCTGCTTCGTTGAGCCTGTCCAACAACACGACCATGCAGCCGTTCACCGGACAAACGACGGGCGATGCGCCGTCCACGTGGACGATTTCGCCCAACTTGACAAGCGGCTTGCAATTCGGCACGAGCAACGGGACCTTGTGGGGCACGCCGAACGCCACCAGCAGCGCCGTGACTTACACCATCACGGTGTACACGGTCTCCGGTGCCAACGACTCGGCCGTCGTGACGGTGTCGGTGGTGGCGCCTGCCATCACCCTGCAGTACCCGGCCACCAGCCTGTCCTTGGTGAATGGGACGACCATGCAAAGTTTCGGCGGCCAAACCTCGGGCGCTGCGGCTTCCTCGTTCAGCGTCAGCCCGGCTCTGCCCAGCGGTCTCTCCCTGGGTTCGTCCAACGGGACCATCTTTGGCACGCCGACCGCGACGGCCTCGCCGACCGATCACACCGTCACGGTCACTTCGGTGGCCGGCACGACGGCGACCTTTGTGGTCAACATCGAGGTCATTGAACCGACGGAATCCATCACGTTGACGCTGCCGGCCACGACGCTCAACCTGGTCAACAACAGCACCATGCAACCCTTCACCGGTCAAACGACGGGCGATGCACCGTCCACGTGGACGATCTCACCCAACCTAACGAGTGGCCTGCAGTTTGGCACCAGCAATGGCACGTTGTGGGGAACGCCCACCAATGCCAGCGGTCCCGTGGAGTACACCATCACGGTGTACACGGTGTCCGGCGCCAACGATTCCGCCACGTTCACCGTGGAGGTGGGCCCGGACTTCGACGGCGACGGCTTGCCCGACCACATTGATCCGGACGACGACAACGACGGCCTGCCCGACGTGGATGAGCCCGCAGGTTGCCGATTGAACCCGGATTGCGACGACGACGGGTACCTCGACGGCATGGACGCCTTCCCGATTGACCCCACCGAGTGGATCGACACCGACGACGACGGCATCGGCAACAACGCCGACGACGACGATGACGGTGACGGCTGGAACGAAACGTTGGAAACCGAGTGCGGCAACCACAGCGACCTTGACGCCTTTGACCGGCCGAGCGACCTTGACGGCGACGGCATCTGCGATGCGCTGGACGACGTGGACGACCGGCCGATTTACCTCTCGTTGCGCGAAGAATCCCTGGTGTTGACGGTCAACGCCACGATGACGCCCCTTGAGGTCTCGCAGTTTGGCTCCGATGTTCGCAACTGGACGGTGACACCCGACCTACCTGCTGGCTTGATGCTTGACGACAACGGACGCATCTCGGGAACACCGACCGAACTTTCCAACCTCACGGTGTACACCATCAACGCCTCCAACAACCTGCACTGGGCCACAGTGAACCTCTCCATCACGGTGCAGGAAGCCCTGCCGGACTTCGACAGCGACGGCATTCCCGATGAAGTGGACCCGGACGACGACAACGACGGTTTCAGCGACATGACCGAAGAGGCGTGCGGTTCGGACGACCGAAACGCTTCCAGCGTCCCCAGCGACATCGATGGCGACGGGTTGTGCGATGCGATGGACCCCGACATGGACGGCGATGGACTGCCCAACGTCAACGAGACGAACACCGGTGTGTGGAACGGTTCCAACAACACCGGGACCGACCCCGCCAACCCCGACACCGACGGCGACGGCTATTGCGACGGTCCGCTCACGGTCTTGGTCGGCAACGCACTGTTCTGCCTGGGCGGACCCGACCCCGACCCGCACGACCCGACCATGCCCGCCGACACCGACGGCGACGGTCTGGTCGACGAATTGCCCGATGGGTACACCGGTCTGTTGATGGTGGACGACGACGACGACAACGATGGGTTTGGCGATGCGCTCGAAGCCGAGTGCGGCTCCGATGCCCGCAATTCGACCAGCGTTCCCTCAGACATGGACGGCGACCGCCTGTGCGACAACATTGACCCCGACAGCGACGGCGACGGGTTGAACAACACGCTCGAGGCCGAACTTGGCACGTCCAACCTGTCGGCCGACACCGACGGTGACGGTTACTGCGACGGCCCCGTTTCGCCGCCGTACGACGATTGCTTGCCCGGGCCGGACGCGTTCCCGCTCGACCCTGCAGCCCATTTGGACACCGATGGCGACGGTCTGCCCGACGATCTGATCGGGACCTCGATTAGTGTGCCCATGCTGGTGGAGGACCTCGACGACGACGGCGACAACTGGTCGGACGACGACGAGTTCCAGTGCGGCACCAACAGCAAGGACAGCACCGACGTGCCGTTGGACTCCAACGACGACGGCACCTGCGACGCCCTCGACACCGTTCACGACCTGTCCTTCGTGTTCGAGTACCCCACCGAAATCGTGGACCTCAAGGTCGACGAGGCGATGATGCCGTTCGTTCCTTTCGTCAACGGCTCGGGTGAAGTGCTCACGTGGGAACTTGTCGGCGACCTGCCCGAGGGATTGACCTTCGGCGAATCCATGGGCCGACAAGCCAACGCCAACGGTGCCATCAGCGGCACACCAACGAGCGTAACGCCAGAGACACTCTTCGTCGTGGTCTGGGCGAACAACTCGGGCTACGCCCAAGCGTTCAACCTCTCCTTCACGGTGTACGCCGACGACGACAACGATTCGTTGCCCGACGATCTTCCGGACAACTACCCCGGGACTTTGCGCCTGGACACCGACGACGACAACGACGGCTACGACGACAGCATGGAACTGACCTGCGGGTCCAACCCGGACGACCCGGATTCCGACCCGTTCAACGAGGACGCTTCCATCTGTACCGGCGCTTCGCAGGTCATTGACACCGAGGAGGGCATCAACTGGATGCTGTGCTTCCCGTGTTTGCTGCTCCTGCTGGCCCTCTTCCTGCTGTTGCTCCTCATTGGTCGTGACCGCTTGGTGGTCCTCGAAGTGGGGCCAGAACCCGAAAACACCGAGCTCGACCCCGAGGCCAAGGCCGGTACGGGCACGCTCGAGGACCCGTTCATCCTCAAGCCGTTGGCGGGCGTCAAACCTGGCGATGTCGTGCTGTCCAAGGAAATCGTGACCGTGTCGAACATGACGGTGGAGAGCGTCTTCCTGATGGACCTTGACGAGTCGGTGAACCAACGTCGTTTCCACATGGTGGACGAGCGGAACAGCGACGAGAGCCTGCGCGTGGTTCCTGTCAGTGAGGAAGGCGAGATCGAGGTTCGGTTCCGCTTCGACGACAGCATGGTGCCGACCTTGACCGGCGGGACCTACACGGGCTTGCTTAAGCTCGGCAAAGCCAGTGTCTACCTCAAGTGGACCGTCACGGTGGAGGCCGACCCCAAGGCCCTGAAAGCTGCAGAAGCCGAAACGGAAGCCATGCGTCTGGCCGCCAAAGAAGCAGCCGCACAACGGAAGGCCAAGGAAAAGGCGGATGCCAAGGCAGCAGCGGCTGCCGAGAAGGCGCAAGCCAAGGCCGAGGCCAAAGCCGCCGCTGCGCTCAAGAAAGCCGAGGAAGAAGCGGCCGCTGCGAAAGCCAAGGCTGAGGCTGAACTTGCCGAAGCCAAGGCGGAAGCTGAGCGGGAAATCGCTGAAGCGAAATCCAAGGCTGCTGCAGAGGCCCAGGCGATGAAGGCCCAAGCGGAAGCGGAAGCGGCCGAGAAGAAGGCGGCCGAAGCCGCTGCTGCTGCTGAAGCCAAAGCCAAAGCCGAGCAGGAAATTGCGGCGGTCAAAGCCAAGGCGGAAGCGGAAGCGGCGGAGCTGAAAGCGAAAGCCGAAGCAGATGCCGAAGCAGCAGAAGCCGAGCGACGTCGCCAAGCCGAAGCGGAGGCCGCCGAGCGCCAAGCCAAGATGGAGGCTGAACTCGAAGAGCGCCGCAAGCGCCTGGCGGACCTGGACGACAAGGCTCGGAAGAAGGAAGAAGAACTCATCCGTGTGGCTGAGAAGTCCAAGACCATCGATTTCGGAACCCTTGGCGTCGCCGCCAGCACCGGATTGACCGAAGACGTGGTCAAGGGCGCCGACACCCTCGTGGTTGAGGATGTGTCCAAATTTGAGGAACAGGGCGAAGCCTACATCGCCGACGCTGAGGGCGGTTTGCGTATCGCTTGGACCGGCAAGGAGGGCTCATCGCTGATCGGTGTGACCGGGTTGAAGCGAGCCTTTGCAGCGCTGGCCACGGTCACGGTCGCCGACGACCTGCAGCGCATCAAGGGCATCGGGCCGTTCATCGAGGACAAGCTGCATGCACTGGGCATCTACACCTTCCGTCAAGTGGGCAACATGACCCCAGAGTTGGAGGAAACGGTCAACGTGGCCATCGAATTCTTCTCTGGCCGCATCAAGCGCGACGAATGGGCTCGACAAGCCCGTGAATTTGAGGACGCCAAAGACGATTGAAAGGAAGGACGCCGGCATCGCCACGCCTGTTGAACGACGACAGGGCTTGGAGGCGATGTTTTTTCCCTCATGTCATCGGCCCGCAACCATGGAGGCAGGGGTCAGCACGCCACGTTTCGCGTGGGCGGTCGTGATGGCTGTCCTCCTCACGGCGGTGGGCCAAGCGTTGTTGACAGGGTTGCACCACGCCCCCGCCGTTGACCTGCTCGACCGCAGTGCGACGGTGACCTTCACCGGTGAAGCGGGCGATGACGAGGGTGACGGCGACGGTGACGGGTACACCAACGCCACGGAGACCGCTTGCGGCTCAGACCCGACCAACGCCAGCAGTGTGCCGACGGACCTCGACGACGACGGCGTGTGCGATGCGTTGGATGACGACATGGACGGCGATGGCGTGGACAACACCCTTGAAACGGGTGCACCCGACGGTTCCGCACCCGATCTCGTGGACACGGACGGCGACGGGGTGTGCGACGGCCCCATTGCCATCGCATCGGCCAACTGCACGGCCGGTCCTGATGCGTTCCCCGCGGACCCTGCCGCCTTCCTCGACACGGACGGTGACGGCTTTCCCGATGCCCTGAACGGTGCGTCCACGAGTCAACCCATGCTCGTGGAGGATCTCGATGACGACGGCGACACGTGGACGGATTACGACGAATCCGTCTGCGGGACCAACAACAGCGACCCCAACGACCACCCGCTGGACACGGACGGCGATGGGACCTGCGACGGGCTGGACGACGTGCTCGACCTTCCGATTTCACTGACCTACGCTGCGCAACATGTCGATGTTCTGGTGAATGTCACCATGAGCGATCTGGTCGCCAATCTCAGCGGTGCTGGCGACGTGGAAACGTGGGAACTGGAGGGCGAACTTCCAGACGGTCTGAACTTCCGTTCCACGGCTCGCAACGGCAACAACGCCGACGGTTCCTTCTACGGCACGCCCGCTTCCGTGACCACCGACGTCCATCTTGTACGCGTCTGGGCCAACAATTCCGTGTATCAGCGTTCGGCCCCACTGGCGTTCACCGTCTACGCCGACTCGGACAACGACAGCCTCCCCGATGCCTTGCCGACCGGCTACCTTGGCAACCTCACGTTTGACCCCGACGACGACAACGACGGGTTCGCCGACGCCATGGAGATCGCCTGCGGCAGCGACCCGCTCAACAACAGCTCCGGGCCGTTGAACGACACCAACTCGGTGTGCCTTGACCTCTACGCCGAACCGCCTCGTGACGAGGGCGTGAATTGGATTTGGTGCTTCCCTGCCCTGATGGTGGTGTTGGGTGTCCTGCTCGTACCCATCATGATCGGCCGCCGTTTCGTCGATTTGCTGAACGAAGAAGAGGACCCCGAGGACCCCGAGGAAACCAATGAGGGGCCCGAGCCGGTCACAGATGAGGAGGAAGACGCCCCGCCCGACACCGATGAACTGGTGCTGTCCGAAGCTTGAGAGACGCCAATCCAATCAGGCCGGTGATGGCGGCCCTTGCAACAGAAACGCCACCCACAGCAACCCGAGCAGGGCCGCACACGTGCGCATCACGGCAGGACCCCGGGTGGGGTGGAGAAACACGTCGTTGAGCCGCTGACCGATGAAGGTCCACGCCACCATGGCGGGAATGCAAACGCCAAGCGTGATGGCGATGATGGTCAAGACGCCCGTGATGCCCCCGCCCATCGGTTCCACGAATTGGGTCATGATGATGACCACAAACGCCCACTCTTTGCCGTTCATGAACTGCATGCCGATGCCCGCTTTCAGACCCAACACGGCTTCCGTATGTTGGCTCACGATGGTGGAAGGCTGGACCCGACCCATGCCCACCACCATGGCGCCCAAAAACAGCATGCCCACCCAATGCAGCACCGTCAACGCCAGTGCACTGTCCTGCAAGGCATCGATCAGCATGCCCACGCTGAATTCAATGGCAAAAATTCCGATGGCCATGCCAGTGATGAGCGAAACATTGCTGCGAACGCCGTACATGCCAGCGTGAGCGAAGGCCGTGAGGGCGTTGGGACCGGGGGTGGCCAAGGCCACGCCCAACACGAGCAACAAACCGGTGAGTGCTGCCGTGTCCATGCCTCTCTCTCCGGGTTTGTGGGTGCTGCTGTGCTGAGGCAGATCATTCGTTCTCCACGGCGCTTGTTGAGGGCTCCTCGGTCTTGGCGTCTGGCATGAATTTGAACACCACCAGGGCGGCGAACAGCGAAATGAACGCTGATGCTCCTGCCGAGGTTGTCATGCCCGCCATGAAGGCTTCACGGCCGATGTCAATGAGGGCTTGACCTGCGGGAGAACCCATCTCACGCAGCTGTTCACCGATCCGGATGGCAGCGGGGAAGGAGGTGGACGGGTCGGCGGGCAGGCTGGCGGCGTCGATGCCCTCGGGCAACGTGAACGCACGGCGGTAGAACTCGTTCAGGACCGAGCCACCGATGGCAATGCCCAGCGCGCCACCGATTTCTCGGCTGGCGTCGTTGGTGGCGCTGCCGACACCGGCTTTGTCGGCGGGAATGGCTTCCATCACCAGACTGGTGGAGGGGGCCATCGTCAACCCCATGCCGAGGCCAAGCACGAAGAACACGGCCGCCATCGTGGCGTAGGGTGTGCCGATGGCCACTTGCGTGGAAAACAGCACCATGCCGAGGGTCACAAGGAGCAGGCCGGTGCCCACGACCCTCGACCTGCCAAATTTGGCGACCAAGCGATCGCTGTTCGCTGCGGCCGGCATCAGGCCCAACGGCAGCGGCAGGAACCTCACGGCGGCGGCGAGGGCTTCGTGGCCCCGGACGAGTTGGAAGTGCAGCATTTGCGTGAACATGAAGGAGAACATCACATAGAACGCCAGGCTGATCGCCAACAAACCGGTGACAAATCCAGGTTCCCTGAAAAAAGACATGGGCAACATCGGGGAAGTCTGCTTCAGTTCCCAGCGGATGAAGACCAGCAGCAACACCACGGTCAAGGCAGCCCATTGCAACGTGTGAACGGACGTCCAACCGTAATTGGGTGCCTCGATGATGGTGAACAACAGGCTGGCCAAAGCAGCGATGGAAAGCACACCACCAACCAGGTCCAAGGCAGTCTTGTGTGCGTCGCGCGTTTCGGGGACCAGCACAGCGGCCAGCGCAATGCAGACGGCGGCGATGGGCACGTTGATCCAGAACACCATCGACCAGTCGTAGGTTTGCACCGCCCAACCGCCCACGAACAGGCCGATGGGTGCACCGATGCCGGCCATAGCGGCCCAGATGCCGATGGCTTTGGCCCGCTCAGCAGCAGGAAACACGGTGACGACGATGGACAGGGTCGCTGGCATCACCAAGGCGGCGCCCAAACCCATCAGGGCGCGTGCACCGATCACGTGCTCGCTGGTTTCTGCGAACATCGCCGTCCAAGCAGCCGCACCACCGACGATGAGCAAGCCGACCTGCAAAGCGCTTCGGCGGCCAAAGCGGTCACCGAGCGCGCCCATGGTCAGCAAGGCACCACCGAACACGAGGGCGTAGGCATCGAGGATCCACTGAAGCTCGGTGTTGTCGGCGTCCAAGTCAACGGACAATTCGGGCAACGCCACGTTCAGCGTAACGTTGTTGAGCATCACCACGATGAGCGCCACGCTCATCAGTGCGAGGATGCGCCATCGGAGGGGGTGACCCTCGTTGCTCCAGTCGTGCGCAGAAGAAGGTGCGGTGACGGCATCCATGCCCCGAGCCTCGACTTGCCGCTTATGGTGTTGATGCCTCATTGATGGGCGGCGTCGGCTGCCTGCTTCATTGGCAGAGGGCTTGCTTCAACGCCCAAGCCAGGTAACGGTATTCTTCCTCGGTGTTGTACAATTGAGCGGAAATGCGGATGAACCGCCCTCGAGGCGAAGCCCAGGTCCACACGGGCACCTGAATGCCGTAGGTGGATTTGAGCGCGTCCTTCAACGGGTCTTGTCGGTGGGGCGTGACCGCCTCGTCGTCGCCCAAGGGAAGGATGAGCGTGGCGATGGAGGCCACCATGGATTCAGGGCACGGGGGTTCAATGCCCAAGGCCTCACACAGAATGGAACGTCCCTTGAGCACCAGCGCCCGGTTCCGCTCCATGATGGCCGGCCAGCCTCCATTCATGAGACCCCCCACATGTTCAACGGTCGCAGGCAGGGCGCAGTGAGCGCTCGGGTCGCGCGTGCCGGTCCAGTCGAATTCGTGGCGGAAACGCGAGGTGCCGTCGAGCGGGACGCTCGCACCGTGGCTGATGGTCAAGGGATGGATGGCGTGTTGTCGGTCCCGCCGAACATGGAGGAAGGCCGAACCCTTCGGTGCGCACAACCATTTGTGGCAGTTGCTCGTGGTGTAGGAAGCACCCAGTTCGTCCAGTGCAAGGGGCACCATCCCAATGCCATGAGCCGCATCGAGCAGCACCTGCACGCCTGCTCTCTCCAATTTGGCTACCAACGTCTCGAACGGCATGCGAAGGCCGGTGGGGCTGGTGACGGTGTCGATCATCGCCAGCACCGTACGGTCCGTGACCGCCTCCATCACAGCGTCGATGACCGCTTCGGGCCCGATCACGGGGAACGGAATCGGGACGGTCACGACCTTGGCGTCCCAACGTTGGGCGACGAAATCGAGGGCGTTGCGGCAGGCTTGGTAGGCGTGGTCGGGAACGAGGAGTTCATCGCCAGGCTTGAAGGTCAACGACCGCAATACCGTGTTGACGGCAGAAGTGGCGTTGTCCACCAGGGCCAAGTCGTCCGCATCGCAGGACAGCATGCTTGCAAGGGCTTGTCGGGCGGCCGTCATCTGGTTGAGGCCCTCGCCGTCAAGGAACGCCACGGGCTCGTGTTCCATCCGGTCCTGCCATCGTCGCTGCTCTTCACGAATCGCCAGCGGTGTCGCACCAAAGGAACCGTGGTTGAGGAACACCGTGTCGGGGTCGAGCCCCCAATGGACGGCGAAATCGCTTCGAGATGGGCGGTCCATGCCTTGCATGGGTCGCGAGCGAGCCATCAATGCTTCTCATGCACCGGCGGCTCGATGACGCACGGGGGCAGGATTCTCACTCACACGACCTGGCGGTCGTGAAGTTCTCATCCTTTTGATTCGTGATGCGGGGGGCAGGATTCGAACCGTTGTTGGCTGGTGCCAACGTGGTTCCATTCCTTTTGATTCGTGATGCGGGGGGCAGGATTCGAACCTGCGAACCGATAAGGACTGCGACCTGAACGCAGCGCCGTTGACCAAGCTGGGCGACCCCCGCGTGGTGCGACGGGTGCGCTCTTTGTTTATCAAGGAAGGTGACCGTCCGGTTGAGGCTCACTGGGCAGCTTCCGCAGCGGCCTTCTTGCGCTTCCTGTTCCACTTTTTGATACGTGGCAACTGCCACTTGAGGATGCCCGTCCAGAACACCACGGCCATCACCACTTGACCGAGAAACATCGTCACACCGGGCTGGTCATCCCAGTAATTCACGTCACCGCTGATGGTGATCGGGAAAAAGTACGCTGAAATCATCAAACCAAACATCAGGTGAACCCATCGGAGGATGGTGTTCCAGTTGCGAGCCATGCTCACGACTCCGGGTTGGCTTCCTTATATTCCTTGAGTTTCTTTTCGTATTCTTCGTCGCTCAATCCGTGCCATCCTTTGCACAAGCCCGTGGGTGATCGTCCGCATCCGCATTTCGACATGGAAACAGATTGTCGTCTCTCCTTTTTGAAGAGCAGTATGGGGCTTTGGCCTTCAGCAGCAACCCGTGGTTCGGCGGGGGGCGAGCACGAACACGACACGATCGATGTCCTGGGTGTTCTTGAGGGCGTCAACGGCGGTTCGAACGTCGGCCACGGCCCCATGAATTTGCATGGTATCAACGCAGATGTGGTTGTCGGTCAAGCAATTGTGATGGTACGACATGACATTGATGTCGTGGGAGTGTCGCAGGTCCATCAGCTTGGATTCGACGCTGTGTTGGTAGTAGATGACGACGGTTCCACCCACCTGTTCTGTGGCGTCCATCGTGGCGAGGTCATCGCCTTGTGCATACTGCGCAAAATGGAGGCTGGCATCCCGAAGGAACATGCTTCGGTTGCTGTAACCGGCTTGCATCATGAGTTGTCCGAGTTGTTCGGCGAACTCCGGGTCGGCAGAAAACGACATCACGCGGCTCATGGTCTCCCCATGACCTCCAAATTAATAACATATGTTATATCTGTAATAGCGATGGGGGGGTTGTGTCCGAAGCCCCCATTCTGTATGCGTTTGTGATCCTCCTCATTGGCTTGGGTTGCGGTTTGTTGCCCCTCTTCTCCAAAATCAAGGACAACGAACAGCGCTTGAAGATGCTCACCGGCATCGCAAGCGGCGTCATCATTGCCTCGGCGTTGTTGGTGGTCATTCCTGAAGGGTTGGCCCTTGCAAGCGATGACCCGCACGCTGAGGATGCCGCCGTTGCTGGTGAGGTGGCCTTGGTGTTGCTCGAGGTCAACGACGGTGACCTCAATGCCACGGAGGCCATGGAGGCCATCGAAACGCTGGCCGGTGGCCACGACCATGCTGGGGAGGACGAGCACGACGACGAAGCGCACGATGCGGGTGATGAACCCCTTTCCACCCAATTGTTGCACGTGGTTGAAGAGGTTGAGGCAGGCGACATCAATGCTTCAGCAGGTCTTGAAGAAGTCGCCGTTTTGTTGGCTGGATTTGGCCATGAAGAGGAGGACAGCCATGGTGAACACGGCATGACCTTGTTGATGGGTGGGGCCATCTTGGGCGGGTTCCTGCTCATGCTGGCACTCGAAGGCTCCGGCATCGGTCATGCGGTCCATGAGGAACATCACGACCACGACCACCATCACGGCCATCAACATGTCCATCACGGCGAGGCAGGTTGGATGTTGGTGTTCGGTTTGACACTGCATGCAGCGACCGATGGTTTGGCCATCGGTGCAGCCGCTGCGACCGGAAACGTGGCGTTGACGGTGGCGGTGGTGTTCGCCGTGTTGATTCACAAAGGTCCAGCTGCCATTTCCCTCGGCATCTTCTCGATGCACGAGCGAACTGAGCGCAACGACACCGTTCGAGACGTTGTCATTTTCTCGTTGGCCACGCCCGTAATGATGCTCGCCTCTTACTTCGTGTTGGATGGCTTGGCCACCTCCACCATCGGGTTGGCTATGCTCTTTTCAGCCGGGACCTTTCTCTATGTCGCCACCGTGGACACGCTCCCCGACATCCACAGCAGCGAGAGCGGCATGCGTTCCATGATCAACGTCGTCATCGGTGCAGTTGGCCTGGCGTTGTTGCTGCTCGTTGGGGACGCACTCGGTTTGATGGAACACGGGCACTGATGCACAAACGACGAGGTTTCTGCACGACTGCGGTCATGATCGTGTGTCGCATTCGGTTGCTGTGATGCAGGGGGGCAGGATCCTCACTCACACGCCCTGGCGGTCGTGCAGTTCTCATCCTGCCGTTGCGTGATGAT
>JAYOBJ010000020.1:0-43752 GCA_038104845.1 Methanobacteriota archaeon | reverse complement strand
TCGTCCGAAGTCCCATCGTCCGTAGCTCCGCCAATGGATTCGTCCTCGTTTCCGTCGTTGTCTGTTTCATCTTCGTCCTTGCCGACATCCTCGGTCGGTTCTCCGGCCTCTGCCTTTTCGGCTTTCTCAACCAGCGGTGTTTGGTCCACTTCATCAAAGAATTCGGCTTCCAGTTCAGCCCCTGCCTTTTCTTCTTCCAAAACGCTCTCTTCCATTTTGTACTTGAAGGCCCGCTCCCGCTCTTCAATGGCGTCATCAGCCTCAGCTCGGATGCGTTCGAGACGCATCCCTTGGTGTGGCCCGATCAGTTTCCACATGATGGCCTTCTCGTAGCGCTCGGCCACCGTGTTCAATTCCTTGCGCGATTTAGCCTCCTTCATGTCTGTGACAAAGCGCTGGGTTCGCTTGTTGCGCGTGACCAAACTGAACGACAGCCATATGATCAGCGGAATGCCCGTCAACATACCGATGATGTCCCAGGCCCCCAAACTGATTTCGGTGCCAGGTATGATGACTTCAAACCCTTCGATCGGGGTGGAGGTCGAAGCCCTCGGGTCGCTGTTGCGGGTGAGTTCCTCAATGTCGGAATAACCGTCGTTATCGTCGTCTTCGTCATCGATGTCGGGGATGCCATCGCCATCAAAGTCCTCAAGCACACTGAAATTGAAGGCTTCGGAATGGTTTCCGCCGTCGTTGCTTGCCGTCAACACGATTCGCAGCGTCATCGCTCCATCCGAGGGTGTACCGCTGAAGGCGCCCGTCGTTTGGTCAAAGACCAGACCCGAAGGCAAGTCAGTTGCGCCCTCTACGGCGTAACTCCAGGTGTTGACGACCACATCCGAGGCGACGAACGGTGCAAGTCTTGTCATGGCCTTGTCTTCGACCACAGCGATTTCATCGTTGGACAGGGTGAACACAGGCGCTGGATTCAGCACCTGCAGGGTCACGTACCCGAATGTTTCACCGCCTGAATTCGATGCCGTCACGGTGTACTCGATCATCGGGGAGGTCGAGACGGCCAACCCTTGGATGATCCCGCGTCGCTCGTCAAAGAACATGCCGGAAGGCAGGCTCGGCGAGATGGACCACGAGGCAATCGCACCGCCCAACGACGTTGGGGCAATCGCTTCGAAGGGGGTGTTGCGCGACAGGACAAAGGACGTCGACCTGTACATGAACGAAGGGGCCGGTTCAACGACGACCAACGTGAACTGAACCGAATCGCTGCCGCCTGTGTTGGTGGCGGTCACGGTGAACGTTTGCGAGGTGGCGTTCACGCTGGCGGTGCCACTGATTTGACCGTCCCTGAACACCAAACCGTCGGGTAACGCTGGCGAGATGGTCCAGTTGGCGACCAATCCTCCACCGTTGAGGATGGAGATGGGCGCAATGGCTGCGCCTCGAACATGTGAAAACTGCACTGGGTCGAGGTAAAGCGTCGGCGTGGGCTCGGTGACGGTCAGGGTAAAGGTCAGGCTCGCAGAACCACCGCTGTTGGTGGCCCGAACCGTGTACACCACGGCGCTGCTGTTCACCGTCGGTGTGCCGGACAGCACACCGTCGGCAAAGCTCATGCCTTCAGGAAGCGCTGGGGTGATGGTCCATGTTGCCACCTTACCGCCGGCATTGGAAACGGTGGTTTGACCAAAAGATTCGCCACGAACGCCTGCGATGTCGGTCAACCCGAGGATGAGGTCGGGCAGCGGCTCGACCACCGTCACTGAGAGGTCAACAAAGGTCACACCACCGGTGTTGTTGGCGTAGATTCGGTAGTTGGTGGTCGTCCAATTGACCGTTGGCGTTCCCGAGAGCACCCCATTGGTGAACGTCAATCCAGCGGGCAGCGCTGGGACGATGCTCCAGGTTTCGACGGTGCCGTTGCTCACCGTTGGCATCCACGAAAGGGTGCTCTCGCTACGCGTCAGGTTGATGATGGAACCGGGATAGATGATATCCGCTGCAGGCTCGTAGATCACGAGGTTGAACGCTGTGGAGGTGAACCCGTGACTGTTCGCGTGAAGGAGCACAAAGGACTGCTGACTCATGTTGGTCGTGGGCGTTCCTGACAGCGTGCCCGTCGTGCTGTTGAGCGTCAAGCCTTGGGGCAACGCTGGCGTAAGCGTGAATTCCCCAACCGCATAGCCCGTAACGGTCGGTGAAATCGGCGCAGTTGCTCGGTTCCGTACCATTTCCACCAGCGAAGTGGGGTATTGGAAGGCGTCCGCCACCTCAACGGAGTGATTGAAGGTGTGCGTGCCGATGTTGTTCGAGACACGGAGCATCATGTGGTACAAGCCGGACCCGTTGGTTGGCGCGCCGTACACTGTTCCTGCGGGGTGATGGGGAACGGCAAGCATGAGGTCCTTCCATTCAACGAACGACGACGAGGAAGGCCCAACATGGCCGGGGAGTTGACCGTACTGGTTGGAACCGCGGCACATCAGGTTGTAGCGAGCGTTGACCGTGCAGACATGGGACTCGCCCACGGCCACCTGCCGTACGTTCATGCCGTTGAGCTGTTGCACCTGGACGGGAACCAACGAAATGCCCGACGTGTTGAGGAAGGCCGAAGAGCCCGAGGCGCCCCAGCACCACACAGCGTGGTTGTTGTCAAGCAGGCACGTTTGGGCTGGACCAGCCACCATCGAGGCGACGGTTCCTAGGCCAGAGGCGGTCACGATGCGTGGGGTGATCTTCCCCAACACCGTTCCGTCACCCAGTTGCCCTTGCGAGTTGCGGCCCCAGCAAGCGGGTTGAGAGCCGTTGAGGACGGCGCACGTGTGTTCGCCGCCTGACGAGACGCTGCGGGCGGTGAAGCCCTGCGGCATCACCACCTCGGTGGGTAGATACCGGTCTTGCGTCGTGCTGTCGCCCAATTGTCCGAAGGAATTGCGCCCCCAACACCACAGGCTCCCATCCATGGCAACCCCGCAGGTGTGGGCCGTACCGGCGCTCAGCGAGATAAATCGCAAACTGGTGTTGACGGGCAAGGCCAGCGTGGAACCGGTCACTTCGTTGTCACCCAATTGTCCGTAGCTGTTGTCGCCCCAGCACAGAGCTTGGCCGTCCTCCAACAGAGCGCAGGTGTGGGATTGACCCACCGTGACCTGGGTGAAATTGAGGATGCCGGGGTTGATGACGGTGTTGGCTTGGGGCACGGCGAAATTGCCATTACACCCGCTGCTGAATGAACCGTACACACACGAGAAATTCAGACCCAGTTGGCCTTGGTCGTTTTGGCCCCAGCAGTCGATGGCGCCGTTGGCGAGCACGACACAGGTGTGCGTTTCGCCGACGGCCAACGCCACGGGCAGCGATGCACCGGCGAGCGTAACCGCAACAGGGTTGGATGGTGGGTTGGTGTTGCCTTGGCCCAGTTGACCCATGTCGTTGGCGCCCCAACAGATCACCCGTTCGTCCGCCGTGATGGCGCAAAGCGTGTTGCCCTCTCCATCCAAGGTGCGTCCAGTCTCAGCACGCAACAGCGCAAGGCCTTCCAACCCGTCAAAGTCAACGGACCAATTCACAGGTGTTCCGCCGCTTCCCAAGGGGACCAACGGGTCAAGGCCGTACGCATTCAAGGACGAGGAGGCGTTGGTCGAATACACGACGTGGGGAAGAATTTCATGGACCGTGACGGTGATGTTGAGCCAATCCTCGCCGGTGGCGTTCCACAACCGGATGCGGTGATCGAGGGTGGGCCATGGGATGAGTGGAGTTCCGGTGATGGTGGCGTTGGTCACGTCAAAGACCAAGCCGGGGGGCAGCGGTGGGTCAATGGAGAGGTTGCGCTCAACGATGTTGATGGTGGGCTCGTAGGGTTGAACCGTGGCGTTGCGGGTGAACACCAACGCAGACGACGCATGGGTGATGCCCGGCAACACTTCAACGGTCAAATTCCACGAGGACGAACCCAGCGAATTGTTCGCCCACACGGTGTAAACGGTGGCGTTCATGGCCACCATGGGCACGCCCGACAGGTGGCCGTTCGAACCGTTGAAGCGCATGCCTGCAGGTAAGGCTGCACTGATCTCGAAGGTCGCCACCTCCCCTCCGGAGAGCAGAGGAGATGGATGCTCACTGAAGAATCCGCGCCGATAGGACATCGTGGCACGTTCGTATTCAAGGATCGGCGGAATTTCGGCGACCGTGATGTTGAACGTCACCTCATCTTCACCGTCAGCGTTCCCTATGTAAACGGTGTACATCGCCGTCGCCACCACAATGGAAGGCGTGCCCCACAGCGTTCCGTTGCTGGCGTTGAAGAACATGCCTGGGGGCAACGTTCCATTGAGTTGAACCGTCGTGTAGGGACCACCCGTGATGATGGGGGCCCGGGGCGTCATGGTCTCGTTTCGGGTTAAGGAAACCGTCCCGTTGCCGTAATCGTAGGCAGGCAACACCGTGATGGTGAGGTTGACCAGATACGAGCCGATGCTGTTGTTGAACCAAATCTCGTAGGTCGTCGTGCCAGCAAGTTCCGTTGGAATCCCGTACAGTGTGCCGTTGGGTCGGGCGTTGGTCCAGGTGAACGGGTCGGCTATCGACAACCCTTCGGGCAAGGCGGGGTAGGTTTCGACGGTGCCAATGTGGCCACCAAGGTGCGTTGGCAAAACATCGTCGATCTCAAAGCCACGAATGTAGGTCAGCGTGGTGTTGGTGTAGGTGACAAAAGGTACGATATCGCCAATGCCGATGTTGACGATGATGGTGTCGCTTCCCGTTGAATTGGAGACGTTGATGTAGTACTCCGTCCATGTTTGATTCATGCTCGGTGTGCCCCAGAAGGTGCCGTTGCTCGCATTCCAGAACATACCCGAAGGAACGGGTGGCCAGATCGTTGCGGTGTACGGCCCACCGGTGATGATGGGTGAGCGTGCCGTCATTGTTTGGTTACGGGTCAGCCAGAGGGTTTCGTTGCCGTAATCGTAGGCCGGCAAGACTTCGATGGAGATGGAGTCGTTGCTTGAGCCAATGGTGTTGTTTGCTGTGAAGGTGTACGTTGACCTGGCAGTTGTTTTTCTTGCAAAGCCAGAGATTACACCTAAAGTAGTTGGTGTGAAATCAAGGCTGTCGATCAAGGTTGGAGTGCTCATGGATGTGGTATTCCCAATTCCGAGTTCACCCTGATCATTATTGCCCCAACATGCAAAAGAAGCGTTTGAAAGAATTGCACAAAAGTGGTTGTTCGTATTTGAAAATCCAGAATATGCAACCATTTGAACACCCACACCACCTGGCATGGATACGACACTGCTCGAGTTGGATGAACTGTCCCAGCATGCAAGCTTGTTGTCACTCCGAACAAAACATCCTCCGCTGCTCAACGAAATCGCCGTATACCCCGAACCCATGGAGATGAGCCGAGGGGTGTTGATACCGTTTGTCCCCCAACACTTGATGGTATAATCGTCAAGTAAGGCACAGGTGATTTGAACTGACACATCGATTTCAAGTGCAGTACGACCGACTCCTAAGTCGACATATTGGGGGCTGCGGAAAATCGATGTGTTGGCTCCGATACCGAGTTGGCCTTGTGAGTTGCGTCCCCAACAATTGACCGAACCATTGTCAAGGATCGCACATGCATGATAATCACCAATACTGATGCTTCTGGCAGTTCGACCAGCACTCATGTTGACTGGAATCGGAGTATGATAATACGAATTTGGTTGATTGATTGGGCCAAGAACCGATGAAGTGTACGACCCCCAACACTTGAGGCTACCATCGTCTAAAACAGCACAAGTTGCAAATCTTCCAGTGGCGACATCAACGGCTTTGCGCCCTACACCCAAGTTCACGGTTGCAGGAGTAACCTCCGATTGACCTGTTCCAACGGTGCCGTAAGGATTTACTCCCCAGCACTTTAATTCACCGTTGTCAAGAACAGCACAAGCTGTGTATTGACCTGTTGCTATTTCCACTGCGAATCGTCCGGAACCAAGATTGTTCAACTTTGTTGGGTGAAGGACATTTGCAGATGAGGCTGAATGTCCAGTTCGTCCTCCATAACCCCAGCAGAAGAGGTCACCGCTCTTGATGGCACAGGAAAAATCCTTTGCGACCGAAACTTGTCCGTCAAGACCTACTTGACGTACCACATCCAGCCCCAATGGGAGATAAGGTGAAACTTCAACTCGCTCGGCGGTACCGTCCTCAAGTGAAGGAACAATCGGGTCAATCTCCCAACCCCGAATGAGGGTGAGGTTGGATTCAGTGTAATTGATGGTGGGCGGAATGTCATCGATGTAAATGGAGAGCGTGATGGTGTCTGCACCCGTTGCATTCTCAACACGCATCTGGAATTGTGTGGAGTTTGAGAGGTTGGTCGGCGCACCCCAAATCGTTCCGTTCGTGGCGTTGAACGAAAGACCTGGCGGCAAAGATGGCGAGAAGGTCGCATTGTACGGCCCACCGGTCACAACCGCAGAACGACTGAACGATTGGTTTCGAGTGAGCACAAGCGTGTTGTTGCCGTAATCGTAAGCGGGTACGACTTCAATCCACACCGTATCGTTGCTCGAACCGTAGGTGTTGTTGGCGGTAAAGGTATAGTTGGCACCGGCAGTCGTGGAGGTTGGACGACCGTAGATTGAACCGGCATATGCAGGAGGTGCGGTTAATCCTGGAATCTGGGTTGGTGTGTACCGATCGGTCGTCGAACCAATGCCCAATTGACCGTTGTTATTCCGGCCCCAACAAGTAACCGAACCGTCATCGAGAAGGGCACAGGTGTAAAAATGGCCACCAGAAACGGACATCGCTGTTCGTCCAATTCCCAACGACACCGACTGAGGTGTGTTTTGATTGGTCGTCGAGTTAATGCCCAACTGGCCAAAAATATTATACCCCCAACATTTCAGTGAATTGTCGTCAAGAACGGCACATGTGTGCAAATATGCAGCAGAAATGGACACAGCTGTTCTCCCCGTGCCTAACGAGACTAAACGGGGCGTGGCCGAGCCTCCGCCTGAACCAATACCCAATTGACCCTCCGAGCCCCTTCCCCAACATTTCACGGAACCGTCGTCAAGCACGGCACAGGTGTGATACGTTCCAGTTGTAACAGATTTCGCTGTTCGTCCCGTTCCCAACGACACCGATTGTGGCGTGAGCTGATTGGTCGTCGCACCCGTGCCTAACATACCATAAGCTGAATACCCCCAACATTTCAACGAACCATCGTCAAGCACGGCACAGGTGTGCTGGCTGCCAGCAGAAACGGACACCGCTGTTCTCCCCGTGCCCAGCGACACCGACTGTGGTGTGTTTTGGCTGGTCGTGGAACCTATGCCAAGCGCACCTTGACCGTTGTTTCCCCAACATGTTAGCGAACCGTCATCAAGCACGGCACAGGTGTGATAGCCACCAGCAGCAACGGACACCGCTGTTCGCCCAGTTCCCAACGACACCGACTGTGGTGTGTTTTGATTGGTTGTTGGACCGATTCCAAGTTGGCCGTTACTGTTGGACCCCCAACACTTGAGCGAGCCATCGTCCAGCACGGCACAGGTGTGACTGCCGCCAGCAGCAACGGACACCGCTGTTCGCCCGGTGCCCAACGACACCGACTGTGGTGTGTTTTGATTGGTCGTGGAACCTATGCCAAGCCTACCGTGACCGTTGGATCCCCAGCATTTGAGGGCCCCGCCCGTGATGCTACATGTATGTTGCTCGCCAGTAGTAACTGAACCTTGCAGGCTTGCATCGGGTCTGTGGCCCACACCATTCGGGAGGGTTGCATTCACTCCCACGCGCTCGACGTGACCGTCTTGATGAGATGGGATGATAGGCTCCATGGTCCAATTCCGAACCAGCGAATACGACGAGGATGGATAGACAATGGTCGGTGGAATGTCGTGGACCTGAAGGACAATCTTCACTTGGTCGTACCCGCTGTTGTTCTCCACGAAAATGGTGTGATTGGTCAATGCGTGTGGTTGTGTAGGCATGCCCCAAATCGTTCCGTTGCTTGCACCAAACGACATCCCCGCAGGCAAACCCGGTACGATGCTGAATTGGTACGGCCCTCCGGTGACCGTTGGTTGAACGTTGACCGTGGAGGTGTTGCGTGTGAGGTTGAAGACGTGTTGCGAGTACACGGCTGCAACACCAACCGAGATCGAGATGTTGACATCGTCCGAGCCTCCGCTGTTGTTGGCGTACCAGCGATGCGTGGTGGCCGACTGATTGACCAAAGGAGCACCAAACAGGTGCGGGTTTTCATTGGACGTCATGCGTAGGGCCGACGAGACGGGGAACCGAACGGGCGAAGGCGTGGTTGCAACATTGATGCTTGCATTGAGCCCAAGTTTGCCGTTGGCGTTGTTGCCCCAGCACCACACGCCACCTGTATCATCGACAACACAGGTGCCATCGTACACAGCATGAACTTCGACCACATTCATCCACGAAGGGATGTTGGTAACATTGACCGGTGTTGTTCGATTGGTTGTCGTGCCGTCGCCGAGTTGACCGAACTCGTTGTTGCCCCAACACATCACGCCACCGAGCGAATTCATGGCACAGGTGTGTTCACCGCCAACACTGATGGAGGTAAACTCGACCCAAATTGCAGTGTCAACGATTCTTGGATATGTCGAACTGATGGCAAAGCCAAAACCGAGTTGCCCTGCCAATCCATCTCCCCAACACACGACCTCGTTGTTGTCTAAGAGAGCACAAGCGTGGCCATCGGACAGATCAAACGACGTTGCAGTTCGCCCGCTGCCAAGGCCTACCTCTACTGGAGACCATGTTGTCGAAGGATTCACCTGTCCAATTGGGCCTGCCGAAAGCCCCCAGCAAGCCATCACGCCCTCATTGGTTCGGCCACAAAATGTTGAGTTCGAGCCTTTGACCTCAATGAACGGATCGTTTTCCAATGTCACATCCGTTGAACCACTGTATTCGTTGCCTACACATTTTGTTGTGCCAAACATGGTGAGTATACACAAATTCTCATTTGAGCTAGCGATGCTTACAGCATATCTTCTGTCATTTGTTGAGACCGAAGATAATGATGGAGAGTTCGAACATGCGACGCCTTCAGAATTGACGTAACACATTCCTCCATCGAGTAATTCAAGGTCGTTCGAGGGTAGGTTTGTCACTGAGGCCCATGTTTGACCACCCTCAGTGCAATACACACCGGATGATGTCGAGGAGCAAACAGTGGTTGTATTGTACACGAGTTGGTCACCGATGTTTGTCATGGATCCTGCGTAGCCAGCCAAGGGAGGTAATGATTCAATGTTGGATATGACACCTCCGGATGAGGAGAGGTTGAGTGGAGAATGACGAAAACCTTGCAACAGATTCAATGAATTCGAAGGTGTTGAGATGTTTGGAGGGGCGTCCAAGACTGCTATGGTGAGATTAAACGATGCAATTCCTGACCAATTTTGAACCGTAACTGTGTATTGTTGGGAAGGTGAGAACAAAGTGGGAGTACCAGAAATTGTTCCATTGTTTTGATTCAATGATAGACCAATTGGAAGGGCAGGGTGAACGCTTACGTCATATGGCCCTCCGTTTAAAGTTGGCACGACAGAGGCTATACTTTGGTTCACTGTGAAGTTGAGTGATGTGCTTTGATATTCAAGCGCTCGGACAACGTCAAGTGTGACTTGATGAACATTTGAAGATGCGCTCGTGTTGTAGTATGTTGAGAGGGTATGCGTGCCATATTCACCAACACCGTACCAACTGCTGTTTTGGATGTGTTTGATGGGAAAAGGACGTGTTGAGGCAATTCCGAACCACGTGATCTTAGAAGAAGTCAGAGTTGTAAGCACTTGATTCAACTCGCCGTAACTGTTTCGTCCCCAACATGCAACTGAATCATCATCAAGCGTTGCACAAGTACCATCTAAACCAGTATCTATTTTTATCGCAGTTCTTCCCTGGTCCAGAGCGACTGATTGAGGCGTTGTCATCGTATTCGTGTTTCCGACACCCAATTGATATGCATTGTTCCTTCCCCAACATTTGATGTTTCCATCAAGAAGCACTGCACAACTGTGATGTTCTCCAACCGAGATGCCGACAGCGGTCATACCTGTACCCAAGTCAATGAGTTGTGGGCTGTCTTGGGATGTTGTTGACCCGATACCCAGTTGTCCGTAAGCGTTTGACCCCCAACACATGACAGAGCCATTATCCAGTAAAGCACACGTGTGCAGAAATCCAGCAGAAACTTCCACTGCAGTGCGTCCAGAACCAAGATTGACCGACTGAGGTGAATTTCTATCTGTTGTTGAGCCGATACCAAGTTGACCATCACTGTTTCTGCCCCAACAACGTAAGGCCCCATCATCACGGATGACACATGTGTGGCGCCCGCCAACAGAGATCGATTCAGCCGTTCGACCCGAACCAATGTTGACTGCTTGTGGTGATGATTTGTCGGTCGTGGAACCAATGCCAAGTTGGCCATAATTGTTGTATCCCCAACACTTCAAGGAGCCGTCATCAAGAATCGAACATGTGTGCTCATACCCTGCTGAAACATTGGTTGATGTTCGCCCACTTCCAAGGCTGACATTTTGAGGCGATGATTGAGCAGTTGTTGAGCCGATGCCAAGTTGCCCTCTTGCATTTCGCCCCCAACACTTGAGCGTGCCATCATCGAATGTTGCACAGGTGTGGTCCATGGCACCTGAAACTTGAGTTGCCTTGAGGCCGTTGCCGATGGAGATCTTTTGAGGTATCCTGTAATCTGTTGTTGAATTCAAACCAAGTTGTCCTTGATCATTCCTGCCGACGCATCGAAGTTGGCCAACGATGTCAACGCTGCAGGAATGCTCATCACCGAGACTCAACTGGGCGGGATGATGGTCAAAGGGGAAAATCGATGGGGCCACCGTGTTGCTTTGATACGTCTCCTTGCCCCAGCAGAGCAAATTGATTTCTGTGATCACACAAGATAGATATCCACCCAAGATGGTGTCGATGACCTCTGTTCCGTCGTTATAGAAATCCAAAGGAACAACAGCAGGGGTTTTGTTAGCTGTATTCAAACCGTTCCCATTTTGGCCGTAATACCCATATCCCCAGCAAGAAACTTGATGATTGTCGAGGTTTACACACACGTTGGCCAAGCCAGCAGACATGCCTACCACCGTTCGACCGTTTCCTAGATTCACTGATTGAGGGGTGTATTGAGATGTGGTGGTCCCGATACCAAGTTGACCATAGCTGTTCTGGCCCCAGCACTTTAACGAGCCATCATTTAAAACAGCGCAGGTGTGAGATTGACCAACTGAAACCTTTGTTGCAGATTTTCCTGTTCCGAGACTTACAGTTTGAGGTGTGTTTTGATTTGTGGTGGACCCGATACCAAGTTGGCCGTAATTGTTGTATCCCCAACACTTTAACGAGCCATCATCGAGAACGGCGCATGTATGATACACATATGATGAAATGTCTTCGGCGGAACGACCGACACCCAAGAAAACTGATTGAGGGGTGTATTGAGATGTGGTGGACCCGATACCAAGTTGGCCATGATTATTATGTCCCCAGCACTTTAACGAGCCATCATTTAAAACAGCGCAGGTGTGATAATAACCAACTGAAACCTTTGTTGCAGATTTTCCCGTTCCGAGGTCAACGACTTGTGGACTGTACTTGTCTGTCGTGGACCCCACGCCAAGTTGGCCGTATGGGTTCCAACCCCAACACTTCAACGAGCCATTATCGAGAACAGCACAAGTGTGCCGATACCCAACAGATATGCTGACAGCCTTGCGTCCGGCTCCTACGTCCACGAGATTCCAACCAGCGTGTTCGGATGCATCACCAAGACCCAATTGTCCATAGGAATTATCGCCTTTGCACATTAAACCAATTGGAACAATGATGCAAACGTTGGTGGCACCAATTGATATAAAATCAGAACTTTGAGCGATGCCTTCCTCAGTAAATGACAGGCCAGATGTTGCCGAATCATTTCCGTATACGCCCCCAGTGAGTGACCCTGTGGCGTTCACTTCGAAGTGGCTGAAAAAACCTTCAACAATCGTGACAGTGGATCCGGAACTCACTTGAGATGGTCGATTGGGTTCAAGTTCTGGAAAATCCCATGACTGCATCGAAGCACTCATCGACATGGCGAGCATGAGAAGAACAAATGCCACCGCTGAGCATTGGCTTCTCCGTTCGCCCGATGCGGGACGCATAATAATCGGAATGTTTCTCTCCACTTATACCTATCAGCCAAAAAAGGTCAAACGACGTGATGACCTTGTCAGGGTGAAGCTGCACTGAGATGGAAACAAGGATCGTGGACGCAGGTACCAACGGGCTGACTGAGCGCAGCGGCCGGATTGAGCCAGACATTGATTGAACAGGATTTCAATGCTCGGCATGTGCCATCCCAATCGACACATCGAGCACGTGAATGCTTGGAAAAAAACATTAACCTGGAAACAGATGAACATACAAATGTCACAAAGAGTCTATGAAACCAAAGCCATGCGCCGGTTTTTTCTTTCCTATACACTTCACCTCACCAGTGTAATTTTCATCCCGCTCCTGGCCGCCATTGTTTTGCTTTCCATCGCATATTATTACACGACTCGATATTTTGGAGTAGCGCTCGTTTTGGACCTTTTTGGGGAGGATCCAGTGTTGGAATATGTGTTGGCCTTCGTTTTCGCAATTGTCGCACTGATTTCCGCTGTGTATCTTCTTTCTGTTGCGTTGGCTGCGTATCATTATGCCAAAAATATGTTTTTACCCCTCAAGCGAGAGTTCTTTGACGAACAGGTTCACCCAGGACATGGGTACGGTTCATCCATCCAACAGGCATCTTATCCACCAAAGCCAACCACCCCACCTCCGCCGAGAAATGCACCATCGTCGCTGACAACGGCATACGCTGAAAGCTCCGACAGAGCACGTTGGGGGCCAAGATAAGGATAAATTCAGCGGTCGATCAGACCAAGTTCCATGAAATGTTGATCAACATCTTTGATTGTACAGTTCAGGACCTTATCCGGACATTGCTGGGGAGTGCAAACCCCGTTCACCAAGAATAGAATCAGTGGTCGCGGATGATCTTGTAGCGACCAAGGGCTTCCATCCACATGATCTCTTTACCGGCCTCGATGTTGAGCTCGGGTTCCATGGGCAAAATCATCATGGAGTGGTCGCGCATGTTCATGGCGTGCACTTCGTTGCCTTCGAGGTGGGTCACCATGGCGGTGCCCTTTTCGATCATGGGCACGTTGATGCTGTCGGTCACGGTGCCGACGTGGGAGATTTTCTTGTCGCTGAAGATGTTGATGAGTTCGAGGCGAGCCTTGGCCGAGCCGTGCTTTCCGGGCTTCGATTTCGAGATGCTCAAGATTTTGTAAGCCTCGTCCTCAACAACACAGAATCGTCCAACTTTGAGCGTACGGATTTCAACACGGTCGGTGCCTGGCATAACAGTCCCTGCCTTTCCCTTATGGCCTTGGCTTATGACCCTTGGGGCACAGGAGCATGGTTCAGGGCAAATCTCGAACATCGAAACGCTCGCCTGACTGCTCCATGGTGTGATGAAGAACGAGGTCCAGAAGTTGGACCGCCACGTCCTCGGCTCGTGAGAGTTGGCCGGATGCATGGTAATGTACGAACGTATCACGGAGTGGAAAGTCGTCCACGGTGGTCGCTCTGATGTCGGCTTGCATGCCCGTGTCCACGATGCCAGGCGCCACGCTGATGGCGCTGATGCCGAGGTCACGACCTTCCTCTGCCAAACAGCGCGCCCACATGTCTTGGCCTGCCTTCGCCACGCAGTACGCCGACCACGAGGGCAATGGCCGAAGTGAAGCACCGCTGGAGATGGTGGTCACGCGAACACGGTGGTCGCCCACCATGGCGGGTGCAAGCAATTGGGTCAAGTGTTGAACGCCGACCAGGTTGACCTGAATCGATCGGGCCCAAGCCGACCCGTCCACGGCCAGGATGGGTTGAACCGGAGCGATGGCCCCGGCGTTGTGAACGATGCCGTCCAAAACAGGAGCGGACTCGAGAATGGAGGCCGCTGCATCGGCGATGCTGCTCATGTCCGCCAAATCGCACGGCACAGCGCAGGATTCGGGGCTGTGCTCCTGAACCGATGAAAGGGCGACTCCAAGCGCATCGGACGGGCGAGCGAGCAGCAGCACACGCACACCCTGCTTGGCCAGTTCAACAGAGAGCGCACGACCGATGCCGCGGGAGGCTCCGGTCACAAGGTAGGTTTGGGGAGGCATGACGAAACGTGGGGAAGGTAGCCTTTGAATCTAAGCAAATGCTCAGTTGTAGGTGTAGAAGCCTTCACCGGATTTTCGGCCAAGTTTTCCTTCCTCAACCATTTGAATCAGCAACGGTGCTGGAGCGTACTTGGGCGTTCCAAACCCTTCGTGAAGGACGTTCATGATGTGAAGCACGGTGTCGTTGCCGATGAGGTCGGAAAGGGCAAGCGGACCGATGGGGTGGTTCATGCCGAGTTTCATGATGCCGTCGATGGCTTCGGGCTCCGCCACGCCTTCCTGCAGCGTGAGGATGGCTTCGTTGATCATTGGGCAAAGGATGCGGTTGGAGACAAAACCCGGCGCATCGTTGCACGACAGGGCCGTTTTTCCCATCGTTTCCGCAGCCGCAACGACGGCCGTGTTCGTGGCCTCACTGGTCTCAGCACCGTTGATGATTTCAACGAGCTTCATGATGGGAACGGGGTTCATGAAGTGCATGCCGATGACCTTGTCCGGACGGTTGGTGGACGCCGCAATGGTCGTGATGGAAATCGACGAGGTGTTGGAGGCCAGAATGGTCTCGGGCTTGCACAGGCTGTCCAGTTCGGTGAAAATCTCTTGCTTCAGGGAGAGGATTTCGGGCACAGCCTCCACCACCAGGTCGCATTCAGCGCACATCGAACGGTCGGTTCCGGTGGTGATGCGGGCGAGGGCCGCATCAGCGTCTTCTTGACTCATGCGCTCCTTGCTCACGAGTTTGCCCAACGAGAACTGAATGGTGCCGAGACCCTTCTCGACGTACTCGTCCTTGATGTCGATCATCACGACATCGTAACCGGCACACGCCGCCACCTGTGCGATGCCGTTGCCCATTTGTCCTGCTCCAATCACGCCAATGCACTGAATCACGTTGGTCACCGAAGTGAGTGAACCGGCTGGCATTCATGAAAGGTTGCATGCGTCTCGCTGAGGACTCATGAGGTCCGGCCAAGGGTCAAGAACCATCGTGCACGGGGAGGTAGCCCGACTCGGATTCGAACCGAGGTCGGCGGGACCAAAACCCGCCATGATGGACCCCTACACTATCGGGCTGTGTGGTCCGGGGGGGAGGCTCCGGCTTTTTGGGCTTGTCGGCGGGGCTCATTCCTCAGGGTTGTCCAGCAACGCTTGAAACGGCTCGCCCACAGCCTTTCGCGCACTGTCGAGGAATTCGGTCAACTCCATGCCTTGGGTTTGCTCGTACTTCATTGCTTGAAGGCCCATGTCGAGTTTGTCCAGCGACCTGACGAACACGGCCTCAGCGGTGGCCTGTGCCGTGTATTCGTCCAGCAGCGGCAACCACTCGGGGGCAAGATCCTGCATCGCTTGTCGCTCGTCTTCGGCTTTGGTCGACACGTCGTCGTGGGGCGTCAAATCACCCACCACCACCTCAGGGAGATCGTGGACGAGGCAAAGTTCCAGCACGCGAAGCATGTCGAGTTCAGGAGGGCACAACTTGAGAGCCAACACGGCCATGCCCCACGAGTGAGCGGCCACCGACTCGGGCGACACGACGCCTGCGCGAACCCAACCTGCTCGCAAGACGTCCTTGAGACCGAGGTAGCGCAGCAGGTCCTCACGCATGGTCCCGGCTTGAGGCAGGGGTTGAAAACCTGACCGGCGAACCAACGCTTATGGGTCAACGACAACCAACATGGTGGGAGGAAGCCTTGACGTTCTTGCGCCAAGACGACCTGCTCGGCCCCGTCGTTGAAGAGCATGGACCGGAAGGTATCTCAAGCCGAGATGATCTGTTCCAATGCCTCGTCCGTTCCATCGTTGGTCAACAGATCTCGGTCCTCGCTGCCGATGCCATCTGGGGTCGCCTGGTGGACCACCTCGGCAGCGTGACCCCCGAGGCCGTTCTTGCCTCCGATCAAGCGAGCATCGCCGCCTGCGGCTTGACGCGCCCCAAAGCCAGCTACGTGATGGGCTTGGCCGAGGAGGCTGAAATGCTGCTGAATCAACCCTGGGACGACATGACCGACAGCGGCATCCAGCGTCATCTGATCGCCTACCGCGGCGTTGGACCGTGGACGGCAGAAATGATCCTGATGTTCCATTTTCTGCGCCCCGACGTGTTCAGTCTGGGTGACATCGGCTTGATCCGTGGCGTTCAGCGTTTGGTGCCTGAGGCAGAAACGAAAGAAGCGGTGGGTCAAATCGCCGAACGATGGCGTCCATATCGAACGGCGGCTGCATGGTACTTGTGGCGCATCCTCGACCCCGTGCCGGTGGAGTACTGAAACGACGAAGCCTTGACATGGAGGTGCCTTCGTTCAACCACCGTGGCCGACGACCCGTACACCCCGAAACCAACGTCCACACTGGCAGACCGCCTGAAAGCGACGGGCAGCAAAATGTCCGACCTGTCAAAAAAGGCAGCGGACGCCACCAAAGAGGCAGCGGCCAAAGTGGCAAAGTCCAGCAAGGAAGCGGCCGACAAGGTCGCCACCGCCAGCAAAGAAGCGGCAAACAAAACCTCTGAGGCCGTGAGCGATGCGGTTCAGGCCCGCAAAGACAAGAAGCACGAGAAACTCACGCAGAAAATCGAGGACACGAAGGCCGAATTGAAGGACGACGGTTACATCGCCGTTGCACCGGCCATGATCACCCTGCCCGAGTTTGAGGAGGAACGGATGGCCGTGATGGCCGAAGAGCACGACATCTTGGTTGACCTCGTGGACCACATGCAGGCGCTGTCCGAGCGCATCGACGGATTGGAGCGAAAGTACCGTGCAGTGGCGCAAACAGAATCCACCTCAGCCCATCAACCGTCCAGCGAAGGCGATGTAGCATCAACGACCCCTCGAGCAACGGCCCGACAACAACAACCCATGACGGCAGCCCTCAGCCTGTTGGGCTCCTCACTGGTGTGGGTGGTGCTGTTGACCGGGCTTGACCGTTACTTGACGTCCAACGAGATCATGCTGTTCACCAACTACCCCGCGCAAATCCCCGTATGGGGGTTGGGTGCGGGTTCTTGGTTGGTGTTCGTCCTTCATCAAATCGGCAAGACCGCACCGCTGCTGAAGGTGCCCACGCCCATGCTCATCCAGACCGGTGTGGCCGTGGCGATCACCACCGTGATGGCCTTGCTGTTGAGCGACGACACCATCTCAACCATGTCCGGCATGTGGACGTGGGGCACGGCCATCGCCGTGGCGGTCTTGGTGTCCTCATCCCTCATCGCCAGTGCCTACCGCACCACGAAGACCCTGCTGACGCCAAACGAAACCGTGGACATCATCGATTGATGGCTTCACCGTCTCGGGCCAGGTCCCGGGTGATGTTCTTTTGATGGGATTCGAGGGTGCCGCCGCCGATCTCCAAAAGTTTGGCGTCGCGCCAGAGGCGTTCCACGTTGTATTCGCCAACGTAGCCGTACCCGCCCATGACCTGCATGGCGGAATCGGCGATTTCCTTGGCGGCTGTGGTCGCAAAGAGCTTGACGCCGTCAGAATCCAGGCGTTGTCCCGCCACCCCGATGGTCAGGTTGTTGGCGGTGTCGTAAATGTAGGCGCGCATGGCGCGGTACTTGGCCCAGCCTTCACCGATGAAACGTTGGATTTGACCGAAATCACGGATTTTCGAGCCAAAGGCCGTTCGGTCCGTGGCGTAGGTGTTCATGTCGTCGAGGGAACGGCGGGCAATGCCCAAGGCCATGGCGGCGAGGGTGAGGCGTTCCAATTCGAGGTTGCCCATCATGTGGATGAGGGATTCACCCACGCCACCGACCAGGTTCGCTGCGGGCACCACGCAATCGTCGAAGACCAATTCAGCGGTGTTGGACGCACGCATGCCGGTCTTGTCGTAGATTTTCTGACCCACGCTGAACCCGGGCATGTCGGCTTCAACGAGGAACGTCGACATTTGGACGCGCCCACGGTCGTCGGTGCCGGTGCGGGCGTAGACCCACACGACGTCGGCCGGCGTCCCGTCCTCGTCGATGCAACCGTTGGTGATCCACATTTTCCGGCCGTTGAGTTTCCACGACCCGTCGGCCTGCTGAACGGCGGTGGTGGTCAAACCAAGCACATCGGTCCCGGCATCGGGTTCGGACATGGCCATGGCGCCAATCCACTCCCCAGAACACACCTTGGGCAGGATGCGGGCTTTTTGCTCCTCGTTGCCGTTGTAGGCGAGGTTGTTGACAAAGAGCATGGAGTGGGCAAGGTAAGCGAGGCAAAAACCGGGGTCAGAAGCCGAGAGTTCCTCGTGAACGATGGTGCACGCCACGGCGTCCATGCCGGCTCCGCCGTATTCTTCAGGAGCGCTGATGCCCAACAAGCCAAGTTCGCCCATCGAGCGCATCAGTTCGAGGTTGAACTTCTCATCACGGTCGTGTTCGAGCGCTTGAGGCTCGACGTGTTCTTGCGTCCAGTCTCGGACCATCTCGCGCAGCATGCGATGCTCTTCGGTGGGGTTGGCCAAATCCAAGGAGGGCATGATGCTCCGAAAACGGGGTCCTCTATGATGTTTCGTCCACCGTCAATCGCGCCGACGAAGTTCGGGTTTCATTCTTCACCCTGCGCCACCCTCGCCGCTTCCGCCAGAAAGGCTTCGTACCCTTCTTGGTCGTCAAATTCAAGGGGAATGACCATGATTTCGCTGCAGTCTTGGCATTGGAACCGCTGCCCAACCATGAAGCCCATGTAGGGGTAGACCCGGATCCCGTGGCAGTTGATGCACACGCGGAAGGACACCGAGGGTCACTCCTCTTCCTCGGAGAGGGCGTAACGGAGTTCGTCGAGGTCAATGCGGTGGTCGCTGTTGGCATCGAAGGCCTTGATGATCTCCGAAATTTGGGAGGGATGGAGGCGCTCACCGGCGAACTCCTTGATGCCGCGAGCCAGTTCCGGACCGTTGAGCGAGCCATCGCTGTCGGTGTCGATGGCATCGAACAGTTGCTCAACGTCCATGCCCTTATCGCTCAGCAAACGCTTCAGTTGGTCAAGGGCTTCGGTGACGGTCCATTCTTCATCGGCCATGAATCCCGCACCGGCTCGAAGGACAAAACCGTTGCCGTTCGCACTCGAGCCGGCGCCAATGCGTTCATAGCCCCCCCGTTGCAGCGATGAGGCATGAACGCCCGAATGGCATCGGCTGTTGGCTTGACGTTGCTGATGGTCCTGAGCACCAGCCTCGGTTGGCTGACGGTAACGGAACCCGTTGTTGGACTCCACGAGGAGGCATCCGATGCTGCCTTGGTGACGACGGCGAGTGCTTCCACGTTCACCGGTGGTGTGGCCGAGATCGCCACACAGGCGAACGTGCCGATCAGCCCGTCCATCCCGCTTGAGTACGGCCATCGCATGACCGACGGGACCTTCCGAGCCACCTTCAGCGGTGCACCGTTCCAATCCACAACGGTCTACAGCGTGGCCAACGGGCTCATCACCGGAACCAACGCAGGAACGGTGATCGACAACAACGCCATCGTCCTCCAGACAGCGACGGCCGGACCGTCCCAGGCCGGCAACAACACCACCACCTTGCTTGGCCCGGTGTCCATGAGCGGCACCCATGCGTACGACACGCTGGAGTTGCTGTGTGGCATCACGAGCTGCGGTCGCATCACGGCCACCGCCGACCTCACGCT
Organism: Methanobacteriota archaeon; assembly: GCA_038104845.1. GTDB lineage: Archaea > Thermoplasmatota > Poseidoniia > Poseidoniales > Poseidoniaceae > Poseidonia. The sequence goes on along the minus strand of JAYOBJ010000020.1, from coordinate 23,883 downwards.
GTACGTCAACACCCTTCGTGTGGAAATGGGTGCCAGCATCACCGCCGACGACCTGACCAGCGGCAACACGGGTCAAGGGGGGAGCACCACCACGGCGACCAACGGCCGGAACGACGGCGGTGGCGGTGGAGGCCACGGTGGCACCGGCGGTGCTGGTGGCGGAACCTCAGGCGGTTCGGGTGGCTCAACCTACGGCAACGGCACGCAAGCCGGCAGTCAAGGTGGCGGCGTGTCCAGCAGCATTCACAACGCCGTCTCCGGAGGCTTGGGTGGCGGACTCGTTCGCATCTTCGCCAGCAACATCTTCGTCAACGGGACGGTCCAGGCCAACGGTGGCGACGGTGACGCCGGATCAACCGTGTCGCAAGGCAGCGGACCGGGCGGCTCCGGTGGTGGCGGTGGCTCCGGCGGTTCGGTGTTCATTCAAACCAATGCACTCACGGTGGGGTCCACTGGGGTCATCCGCGCCAACGGTGGCGACGGCGGCGACGGCGCCAACGGGGTGGCCAACGGGCCCAGCATCGGCATGTACGACGGTGGCGATGGTGGCGGTGGCGGCGGAGGCGGCCGCATCACGATCGCCACGCAAACCGGCCAGTACAGCAACAGCGGCACGGTTCAAGCCAACGGTGGCGGTGGCGGCACCAAGGGCCTGAAGTACGGCACGGGCGTCGACGGCGTGGACGGCAGCACCGGTTCCAACGGTGTGGTCGCCGCCTCGACCTGGAACGGGTACGTGTCCTCCTCCAACAACACCGTGAACGACGGCGCCTATGTGACCGACCCCATCACCACGCAGACCAGCGATGCATCGTCGGCCTACGTCACCCACCAAACCGTCCAACACGCCAACACGAACCTCAGCGTGTTTGTCCGCTACACCCTCGCTGGCACGACCAGCAACTTCGACCAGTGGACCGATTGGATGGAAGGCAACCTGTCCGGCGAAACGCTGCCACGCCACCGCCACGTCCAATTCATGTACGTGCTGAACCGGACCGGGACGGTCTCGCCCCAAGTGCTCGGTTTTGACATGCAAACCACGCAACACAGCGTCTTGACGGCGTACGACATCACCTACGACGGGTCGTTGAATCTCTTCTCCTCGTGCGAGCCGCTCAACTGCGACAACGACATCGGGTTGACCAATCGGGTGAACACGACGGGAGCGGGTGCCAACCACACCCTCACGCTCGATGTGCCCAGCAACGCCACCTTCACCGACGACCTTCACGTGCTCGTCCAGTGGACCAGCGCGTCGTCCGGCGCCACGCAGCATCCTTCGTTGACCGACGTGACCGTGCAAGGTGCGAGCGTCAACGGGCCAACCATCAACCGCTCAGCGTTCGGGCACGACCTGTCGCTGACGATGGCGGACCTCAACGCCGCCCAACGCACCTTCCAGTACACCGACGCCAGCGGCATGGATTGGTCGAGTTTGGACATCGAACTCGCCTTCGACGGCGATGTGTTCGCCAACGCCTCCAACCTCGTTGTGCCGTGGAACTACACCGTGGTGGTCAACGCCACCGAAGCCGTGAACAGCATGATCGTCAGCGCCTGCGGCAGCGTGTACCTCTCCACCGCCCAGCTTTGTTTGGGAAGCGGTGCAACGCACCGATTGGCGGTGACCGGAACCACCGTTCCATCGGGCGTGCCACCCGTGACCGTGGTGCTTGACGAACCCCATTTCACCTGGGTGGACGACATCGCACCGCAGATCAGCGTCCTCGAACATCGACAAGGCGTCGCCGTTCAACCGGACGTCCGCGTGGGCGAGTCGTACAGCATGCTCATGTTCGACGGTGCCGGTGAAGACGACTTAACCGTGGAATTGTTGGGTGTGAACTGGGTGGAGAGCGATGGGACGGCCAACGCTGTTCCTTTGGTGTACAGTCAGCCGCTTCAGGGTTACTTCCACACCCTGACCACCGAAGGGTTGGACCCCACCCAAGGGCATGCCACCACCTTAACGTTCAGGGTGGTCGACCGTCATGCCAACGAATTGCTCCCCAGGCCGACCTACAGCCTCACCGTGCACCCTGCTGAACCCAGCATCGGTGCACTCCACATCAACGGGACCACGCTGGAAAGCGGCGATTCCGCCGCTGGAAGTTGGGGTGTGGACGGGGCCTCGTTTTCGTTTGCCATCGACGAAACCAACAACCGGTCGGACCTTGACGTGGCCATCACCTTGACCCACGCCACCGAAGGCGAACGCACCGAACCGGCGACGTGGGATGCTGCGGTGGGCGCCTACACGGCAGCATGGGTCCCGACTCGCGTTGACCTTGGTGCTTGGAGCCTTGAAGTGGCCATGTCGGAACCCACGGGTTTGATGGCGGAGGTTGAGGACGGGTTCAAAGAAGGTCCAGACGGCATCATCACGCTCGTGGACAGCACCGGTCCGTTGGTGACGTCCGTCGTCCACCCCAACGAAGTGGAACAAGGCAGTGAATTGATGGTCAACGTTTCCTGGACCGGAGAAGCCAACGAAACCTACACCGGGGCCGTCAGCGTTCACGACGGCGAAACCCTCCTGGCGAGAAAGTTGATCCTTACCACACCCCACACCTCCGCATCGGTGGTGTTTGACCTGCTCGGCATCACGACGGGCACCTACACCTTGACCGTGGAGCTGGTCGATGACCAAGGCAACAGCGCGGTGTTCAACGGGCAGGACACGTCCACGTTCAGCGTGCTTGCACCGCTCGTCACGGGCGACCTGTACACTGCCCAGCACAACAACACTCAACTGCGGGTGTTCGGCAACATGGCGTTCCGCAGCGGGGATGGGACGGTGAGCGTGACGCTCGCCAACAGCACGTGGTCGGACGTGCGCACCATCGGCAGCGGCAGTTTCGACCTGACGTTTGATTTCGGGGGCCCAATGAACCAAACCGTGGCCTTCACCGTATCCGTTTGCGACGCTGTGGACGCCTCGTTGTGCGACGAGCGCACGGTCTCGCAGGACTATGCTGCGGTCCTCAACATCGACGTGACATCATCGTGTCAAGCGACCGAGGTGGCCACCGAGTCCAGCGACGAACAGGTGGTGGTGTCCTGCACCGCCACCAACCGAGCCCCGATCCCCGTTGAGGTTCGGCTTATCGGCAACGGTGACGAACAACTCACCGACGATCACCAGACGTTGGCCTCAGGTGAAACGGGCACGCTTCGCCTCATCCTCATGAACGGCACGGAACCGGCCAACCTGAGCGGACCGTGGTCGTTGACGGCCTTGAACGCTGTCGAGGAACGGGCCCTGGACGGTGGAACCTATGTCGCCACCCGAACCTCGCCAGAAAACGAATCCACCGGAAGCACCGCTGGAACCGATGGCGCCAGCAGCGGTGATGATGGCGGTTCATCCATCGTCCTCGTGGTCGTCGGCCTCGCTGTGGTCGGTGCCGCCGGCGCCGTGCTGATGCGACGCCGAGGGGACGAGGAACTCAAGGAAGCCGCACCGGTGTCCCTTGAGGGCCACCTGCACCTCGACGAGGCATCGGAGGCCACGGCCACTGCCATGGTGCAGATGGACGGCAGCTCCACCGAATCCATCCCACAGACGATGGAAGCCGCAACGGAGGCCACCGAACCATCACCTGCCGCATCGACCTTGGGGCCGAGCATCGACACACCGGCCACTTCGGTGGACGACCACGGTTACGAGTGGTACTCCACCCACGAAGGTCACTGGTACCGTGCCACCGGTTCAAACGAACCGTGGCAGCCCTACGAGGCTTGAGCGCTGGCCTCACCCAGCTCCCGGTCCGTCTCCGTCGGGTCAATGAAGGCCACGGCGAAGATGATGATGGTCTCGAGCGCAGCCGCAACGAAAAACAGGGTGGGGTAGTCGAAACGGGACAGCGGCTCCGTCAGTTGGTAACCGATGATGGCCGAGAGGTTCATCATCGCCATGTACCCCGTGTATTGCGTCCCACCCACCTCGCCCCACGTGACGCGCATCATGAGGGAATAGGTGTTGATAGCGACCATGTGGAAGACAAAGGTGTGTACGCACCAGATGCCCATCAAGAACCAGGTGTTGCTCCACCAGTCGGACGTCAACCCCCACACCACGGAAATCGATGCGGTACCTGCGGCGGCCCAGACGATGACGGTCTTGCCTCCGTACATCTTACCGAGTTGCCCTCCAACGATGTAACCCGCCATGGTGACGAGGAGGATCAGTCCACCCTTGGTGGCGTTGAATCGCTCCACCGACCAATCCAACTCCCGTACGAAAAGAAGAGGGAGGATCGGAATGAGGAAGAACGCCAAGGATTTGGTGAGGCTCACGACCACACCAAGTTGGGCGGAGCGCAGGGACATCGCTGTTTTGACGTTGGCCAAAATGGTCGCAAAGTCGGCGTTCGGCGCCGATCCAACCTCCGTTTCTGCCCCGCCTTCGTCCCACGGAAAGCGCTTCTCGCCGGGCCGCTCGGTCATGAACAGCGGCACCAGCATGATGACGATGAGGATCGGGACTTGGAGCAGGAGGGCGCCTTTGATGCCGGTGATGCCGATGATGGTCCCAAGACCTGCACCGCCGATGATGCCGCCTGCGGATTTAGCGGTGAACATGTAGCTGTTGACACGCTCCACCTCATGCGCCGGCAGGACGTCGACCGCAAGGGCGTCGGTGCTCACGTCTTGCAGCGCCGTGAAGATGTTGTAGAGGAGGAACATGTACGCCATCCAGCGCACGTTGGTGGCGGGGTCGGGGACAAACAGCATGGCGATCAGCATCAACACCATGCCGGTTTGAGCCAGCAGAATCCACGGTCGCCGTCGACCGAATTCGGGACGTTGGTAACGGTCGATGACCGGCCCCCAGAGGAATTTCACCGACCACGGCAGGGTGCCCAGGGTGAGCAACATGGCGATGTCGCCGGCCGACACGCCTTCATCGGCGAGGAACGTCACGAACGTGACCGTGATGAACCCCCAAGGAATGCCTTGCGCCACGTAGAGCGCACAAAGGGTCATGATTCGGGCACGGGTGCTGTCCACCAGGGTCTGCCCCACCTCATCGGCGATGTCGGTTGCCGCTTCGTCGTGCGTGGATGCATCGTCCAGCACCATGTCCAGATGAAACCTCGAGCGATTGAGGGAGAGGAACCCGACCATAAGGGCCACACCGCTGAACCAGACCATGAAAACGGGCAAGGGCAAACTGGCTTGGCCCACCGTGACACCGAGCGACGCCACGTCATCGTCGAGGTTCACGAGTTCGTACGAAAGCACGAGCAAACTGACCACCGTTGTGACCTCCTCGCCGTTGTCCGTGTGCGTGCACACCGTGCCGTCGTAGGCACGAGCGTCGACGGTGATGTTGAGGTTGTAGTCACCCAGGGCCTCCTCACCGAACGACAGTTGTTCGTGAAGGTCCCTCACCGAATCCACGGTGATGGCATCGACCTCGAGCAAGCTTTGGTTGTACCAGGTGAGGTTGACGTCGTGCGCACCGGGGTTGCGTTCAACGGCGGTGAGCTGCCAAGAGGCCTTGGTCGCCGTCCCGTAAATCACGTCCTGGAGGTTGCTCTCCAGTCCGGTGCAAAACCCTGGGTTCGGTGATTCATCCTCACCGGGGTAGGACAAGCTCATCAGGACGCCAACGACGTTCCCTCCTGCCAGGCGAATCTCTTCGGCAACGGGTTCGGATGAGAGGGACCATGCTACGTTTTGATCGTCATCGTAGTACGCCGTTTTGGTCTCAAGTTCAACGAGGGTGACCGCACCGTCCACCCTGTACGTGCCCGGCCGGTCGTCCGTTGCCTCTTCAGCGCCGCCCAAGCAACCGGAGAGGAGCATCGCCAGCACGGCGAGGGCGACGAGGGAACGCTTCCCCATGGACCCGTCACAACAAGTCGGCGTTCATGGCTCTTGTGTGCCACTGGTTCATCAACGCCCATCTCCATCGAGCGGTTGCTCAAATACCCTCGGCATGACATACCTTCATGGTGGATGGAATACTGCGCACTTCACGGGTCACCATGTCCAAACGCTACATCGCACGTGACCCGCGAACCGGGAAGCCCATCCAAACCGGGGGCACCAAAGCCCGAAACGAGGTGACCTACGAGCCCACCAAGGGCCCTTGGATGGCGCTGACCCATGAAGAAGTGATGCTGCTTGCTGAAGGCGAGGTGCCACACCACGACGTGCACTGGATGGGGCAAGCACACCGATTGGAGCGACCCGAAGGTGTGCGCGGGCTTTCCAGCGTCCGCCACGGGCTGATTCGACCAGCGCACGGCCTGTTGCTCAAGGCACTGGCAGACGGCAACCCCAGCGTGCGCATCGCCGGCCTTCAGGTGCTCCCAGAGTTTGCAGTTCGTCGGTCCGACGAACTGTTCGACTGGCTTTCGGTGCTGCTCGATGATGAGGACAAAAGCGTTCGAAAAGCTGCCAGTGAAGCGCTGGCACGTGCAGCACCCACCTTTCCCTCGGGGGTTCGCTCTTCGCTTGAACTTGAACTGCGGTCCACGGACGGCCACCGGAGACGGTGTGCATGGGACGGGTTGAACGCGCTGGCCGACACATGGCCCGATGTGGTGGCCGACCATGTGGACAGCCTGCTGCTCGAGGACAACGTTGAACTGCGACGAAAAGCAGCGACCATGCTGCGCAAGATCATCGCACGAAAATCCTCGGCCGTGTGGGACTTGGTGTCGTGGGCCCTCAACGACGAGGACGTGGTCGTTCGGCGCACGGCTGCCAAAACCATCGCTCAGTTGGCAAGCCACGACACGCGCATGGCCACCGTGTTCGCCGAGCGGGCCGTTGGGGATGTCGATGCCGAAGTCCGGTTATCGGCGATCAAGGCGATTCAACGCCTGAACCGAGGGCACGGTCGTGCACGCGACCTCATCCTTTCAGGTGCCCGGTCCAACGATGTTCGGGTTCGTCGTGCTTGCGTCAGCTTGCTGCCCAAGTTGCTGGGCGATGAAGAACTCCGTGGCCTGGTGGATGACCTGCTCAAGACCGAACAGGACGAAGGGTTGGTCAAGCAACTCATGGAGATGCGCTTTGACGCCACGCTTGAAGGTACGGAGGCTGAAAAGAACGCTGCGTTGGCACCCGCCCTCCCCGTACCCCAAATCGACCGAGAAGTCATGCACGCACAAGGCAAGGCCGTGGGCTTGCTCAACGATCGCCCTGCCGACCCCTCCGAGGCCGACCCTGCACCAGGCGACGACGACCCTGCACCGCGTGCTGCATCCGCTCCCGAGGCATCGCATCAGGTGCCCGGGCTGCCGTTCTCCCGAGGGCACGAACGGCGCCCCAGCCAAGACGAATTGATGGGCTACCACGATGACGAACCCGACCTCGACGACGAACCGTTCTGAGCCCTGCAAACGGGGTGCAACAGCATTAAGAAGAGGAGCCAAGTCGGTGGAGTGCTGAAGAGGTGCATTGCATGGACAACGACCGGCCATTCAACGACAAAGCCGAGCAATTCGACCGCTTGTGGGACGGCATCACGCCCAAAGGCGTGAACCGAACCAAGGCGCTCAAATTCCGTCAATACATCTTGGAACACGTTCGACAAACGCGTCGTCCTCTGAACCGAGAGAACGCACGAAAGTACTGGATGGGCGACCTGCAAAAGGAACTCGCCGAGAAGGAAAACTTCTGATCGCTGCTGTGGAGGTCGCCTTCGTCTCGGCGGCCCATGAATACCACGAGACGAGAGGTGAAAACACATGTTCACGACCACACGCTTTGACCAATGGAATCTTCCCGAACACCTGCAAAACGGACTGGATGCTGCCGGATGGACCTTTGCCACGCAAGTCCAGAAGGACACCGTCCCGCTGGCCCGCTCGGGGCGCGACGTCATTGGCCAGGCTCGAACGGGTTCGGGCAAAACGGCTGCGTTTGGCTTGCCCATTTTGGAACGTTGCGAACCCAACGGCCAACTGCAAGCCCTCGTCCTCGCACCCACTCGCGAACTTGCGAACCAGGTCGCAGAAGAAATGAACATGCTTCAAGGCGAAACCGGCCTGAGCATTCAAACGGTCTACGGCGGAACCGACCTCGAAAAGCAAGCGAAATCCTTGGGCAAAGGTGTCGACATCATCGTTGGCACACCCGGACGGGTCATGGACATGACCGAGCGGGGTCACATCGACCTGGCATCACCCACCCTCTTCTGCCTGGATGAGGCAGACCGCATGCTCGACATGGGGTTTTTCCCGGACATCATGTGGGTCGTTGAGCGTTTGACGCAACGCGAGCAAACGCTGTTGTTTTCTGCCACCTTCCCCCAGGAGATCATTGACGCTGCTCACGAGTTCATGAACGAGCCCGAATTCGTGTTGACCAACGCCGAGCAGTTGGACATCCCGCCCATCGACCTTCATGCCGTTCGCATCGGTCGGTCCAACAAGCTGTGGGTGCTCGGTCGCCTGTTGATTCGCATGGGTGACAAGGACCAGACCATCATCTTCTGCAACACCAAGCGCATGGTGGACTTGGCCGTTGAACGGCTCAGCAAGCACAAGTTCGATGTCGCCGGCCTCCATGGCGACCTCAGTCAAAATCAACGCGAGCGCATCCTCGGTTCGTTCAAAGAAGGCAAGGTCCGCACCATTGTCGCCACCGATGTCGCCGCCCGTGGCATCGACGTGGACGGCGTCACGTTGGTCGTGAACTACGACATCCCCGATGACATGGATTCCTTCATTCACCGCATCGGCCGCACCGGAAGGATTGGCCGTCAAGGCGCCGCTTGGAGTCTGGTGTCCCGCGACGACGCACCTCAACTCTCCCGCATCATGGCCACCTACGGGCTCGACATCGTGCCCAGCGAAGCACCGGAACTGCCCGAGGGCGTGGATCGAGACCCCGTCCGTCGGCAGGACGACTTCGGTGAATCCGCCGATGTGTTCGGTTACGTTACGGTGTGTTTGAACATCGACCAAAACACGGTGGGTTCTTCCCGGAAATTGGCCGATTGGATGCAAGGCCAGCTCCGTTGCGACGAACTCGCCATCGGTGAAATCCGATACCAAGACGGCACCACGCTCATGAGCATTCACAAGAGCAAAATTGGAACGGCCATGAAGGCCCTGGCACAGAAGGCCTACGAAGGCCAACAACTTGAACCGGCCATTGTCGAGTGATCATTCCTCTTCTCGAGCGCCTTTTTTCCAAGAGCCGGTTCGCTTCTGATGATGACCCTTGACACGCGGTTCGGGCGGTTCCGCCGCAGGCTTCGGGGTTGAAGGCCACGTTCCATCGGTGTTCGGTCGTTCCACCACCATGACGGTCCCACCAACGATGAGCAAGCCAAGTGCACTCAACGACCAAGCGTATCCGATGGCATCGTCCCAGCGGTTTTGTGCCTGACCGCATTCTGCCGACAGCAGGTTGGCAAATTCACACATGTCCAACGTGGCTTTGGCGTCCATGGCTTCCTCGTTGGTCGTGATGTTGCTGACGGCCAACAGCAACAACACAGCGGCCACGGACAGCCAAACGGCTTGTGCTCGACCCCATGACCACCGAGGGCGCAGACGCCACGGTTCCGTGGCACCTTTCGTCGTGGCCAAGGTGCGGGCTGGGCCACCGAACGCCACAAACCAAACCAACCACATGCCGACCAAGACCACAAGGAAACCCCACTCGTACACGGCTTCGTGCCAGCGCCACATGTCCTGCAGGCACGCTTGCTGGTTGGGAAGTTCCATGCAGCCATCAAGTGCGATGGGGTAGAAGACCACCAGCCGAGCAAGGTTGAGGATGTAGACGATGCCGCACATGACGGCGATGGATTTCAACTTCTGTCGCTGGGGGACACCGTCGGTCATGATGACGAGCGTGGACAAAAAAAGCATCTCGTGAACGCCAGCACATTCGTCCGACACGTAGAGCCCGACGCTGTCAAAGGGCCCTGGGAAGTTCGGGTGCATCAAGTCCAAGCGGGTCAGCCAACCGTTGTGCGTGGACAAGGTGGCTGAACCCTCACCAAAGAGCAAATTCGTCGCTGCGTTCCACAAATACGCTTCCGTCACCTGAATGGGCGCCAATGTGTCGGAGGGCATCGTGATGAACCAGTAGAGGGCTTCAACGACGATGAGGGCCAACGGGATGCGAGCGTAGCGGAGGCCCAATGCGCCAACTTCCTGCCAAGACAAGTCCCCCTCGGGACGGGCTTGAGCGGTGTTGGCCATGGCATGCCACCCTTGCACCGTGTTGAAAAGTTGTTGCGATGGACGGGGATGGAACGGACGCCCTCAGGCATGCGTTCAAATGCGGCCGATTCAAGGCACCTCCATGGACGGCGGCCCACGGCCCGAGCCCACGCACCGGCTGGATGTGCTGGGGTTCTTCTGTCCCGTCCCGGTGGCCAAAACCAAAGAAGCCTTGTCCACGCTGGACGTGGGTGATGTCTTGGAAGTCGTCGCCGACGACCCCGAGACGGCGCACGACATGCCGTTGGTGCTTGGACGGACGGTGCATGCGCTTCTGAGCATGCAAGAGGAACACGGCGAATACCGATTTGTGATCGAGGTGAAGGCTTGAGCGACGATTTGCGTGCCCAAGTGCCCAGCACGGCGGTGCTGCCAACGGCGCTCGGCGAGTTCAACATCGAGGTGCATCATGAACCCAGCACGGGTCACGATCACGTGGCGTTGACCTTGGGCGACATGGCTGGACCCGACCCGGTGCTGGTTCGTGTCCATTCCGAATGCCTCACAGGGGACGTTTTTGGCAGTACACGCTGCGATTGCGGCCCCCAACTCAACGCTGCGCTGAACGCCATCGTGGAACACGGGTGGGGGGCATTGCTGTACTTGCGCCAAGAAGGGCGGGGCATTGGTCTTCACGCCAAGATCCAAGCCTACCATCTCCAAGACGAAGGCGCTGACACCTTGGACGCCAACCTGATGCTGGGCCTCCCCGCTGACGGTCGAAACTATGCGGTGGCCGCCGACATGCTCACCCACTTGGGAATCACCGACGTGAACCTCATGACAAACAACCCCGAGAAGGTATCGCAGCTTCAAGAGCACGGCATCAACGTCGTGAAGCGGACGCCACTTGTGGTCGGAGTGACCGATGAAAACCGAGCGTACCTCGTCACCAAAGGGGAACGGATGGGCCATCACATCGACCGGGACCACCTGTGAACCAAGATGTTGGAGAAGGGGCCGTGGCCGGGAATTGAACCCGGGCTGGCAGAACCACAATCTGCCGTGCTAACCCCTACACCACCACAGCCATGAGAGGTGCCCCGGCCTCAAGTGCGTGGTATTTCAATCATCCGCCAGTGTGCGAACCGGCCCGCAGGTGTGCACAAACCACCCTTGAGTTCAAGTGCCCGTGGTGCCTCAGTGAACCATGCGAACCCGAAGTTCCGCTGCGCTTCTGGTGATGGTTCTGCTCCTCACGGGCTTGGGTCCGTTGGCGACGTCGGTCTCGGGACGATCGGTTCACAGCACCTCCGTGGTGGACCTGTTTCCCGACGGCAATTTCGCTGAGCCCAGCGCGTGGAGCACGACGGCGCAAACCTCGTTCACTGAAGCACCGGCCACCTACACCGAATCGATGGTGGCCGACCAACGCTTGACCATGGTCCATCGCCGCGACGTCCACCTCGACACCATCACCGTATGGGCCGGAACTTCACCCACCAACTCCAACTACTCTGTTGGGGCGCCCGACGGGGCCAGCACGTGGTCCACCGGGCCTGAAATCGAGCTCACCGCCTTCGATGTCTCCGGGCTGACCGAGTACGAACTGGTGGGCATCAAAATGGCCGCTGCCATCCAAATCCCCAACACCCTGACCGAAGACACCGTCCGCATTTCGGTCCAGCACACCGAGGGATTTGATCTTCTGAAGACGTTCGCCCACACCCAAGGCAACGTCGATTACATCAACAACTCGGCCTTTGAATTGGACATCTTGGACCTCATGAATTGGACCTGGTCGGATGTCAGCAACATGGTGTTCACGCTGGACTACGTGTCAGCAGGTGGAGTCGATGATTCCAGGTTGGTCGTGGACGCATTGGGTCTTGTCATCACTGTTCGCACCCCGTGGTACGGGGGTGAAGTTGCCTCCGCAAGCGCTGTGTTCGAGGGACATCCCGTCCCCATGATGGCCTTCAACCTGAGCGAGGGCATCACCACCAACCTCGCGTTGACCGAATGCGGCTTGACCCCAGCCGTGAACGGCACGACCGGTCATTGGGAAAGCCCTGTGTTCACGGCACCCCCCGAGCAGACCGCTGGTCGCGTTCACATCGACATGGCGAGCGGTGCACTGGAGGACGTCGTCGTGGAATACGCAACCGCAGGCGAGATGGGCTCGTTCTCGGCGTTCACAGCGATGGCTCCCAACACCTTGCTGCCCGACGCAGCGCGCTACATGCTGAAACTTTCCGTCACCGATGCCTGCGTGGGTGACGTGGCAGTGGATGTCAACGACCCGACCCTGTCGCTCACCGGCCGTGTGTTTGGGAACAACGACGGTTTGAACGCCAGCTTGTCCCGATGGCTGGTCTTCGTGAACGACGAACTGGTGAGCAACCAGCCGATGAGTTTGGGCGCGTTCGCCCATGCGTGGCCCATCGGTCAGCATCTTGACCCGGAGGCCACGTCGGTGGAGGTGCTGGTCAAAGCGTGGTTCACGTGGGATTCCGACGGCACAGCCAGCGAGTCGGCTTTGGAGATCACGTCCATCGATGTCAGTGGAGGCTTTGACATCGAGTGGGACGAAGACCCGGTGTGTGACAGCCCCGGTGATCAACGCCTGATGGAGGACGGGGGCGGCCTCATTCTGCCCTTGCTGCGGCGTTGCACCGATGACCGGACGGCACCGGACGACCTCACGGTGACCTTCACGAACACCAACCCGTCACTGCTGACGGTGGACCTCACCCAAGGCGATGTTCGATTGGCCATCGCCCAAGAGGCCAGCGGCCAGGCCATCGTTGGGATGGTGGTGATGGACGCTGCAGGCAACAGCTGGACCGATGCGTTCACCGTCATCGTGGACGCCGTGGACGACCCACCGGCGGTCACGGAATTCCCCGGTATGGTTCCTGTTGAACGCGATGTGAGCACCACGCTCAACCTCACGGTCGAGGATGTGGATTCAACCGCGCTGACAGCATCCACCAACCGGACATGGGCCACGGTTGACATCAACGCTGGAACCGTCACCGTCACGCCGCCGGTCGTTGGTTTCCAAAGTGTCCTGGTCAGCGTGTGCGACCAGACCTCCTGTTCAGAGCGAACATTGGACCTCGAAGTGTTGGCCTTGGCCGATCTACGCATCGAATCAATGGATTTCGGTGACAGTGTGATGCGGCACGGCGAGGTCATCTCCATGCGCGTGCTGGTCCGAAACGACGGGCACGCCGATGCGACGGGTGTCTCGGTTCGATGCGAAACCGAAGACCAACTGTTGGGCGTCGAAACCATCCCCGTGCTTCGACCCGGTGAATTGGGTTCCGTCACCTGCGACTGGCAGATCCCCCCTGATGCAGGCGTGGTGCGCTTCATCGCCACCGTCGACCGTGGGTTGGAAATCCCTGAGGGTGATGAAACCAACAACGTGGCCGAAGAACTGGTGAGCATCGAAGCGTCGTTGTCAACGGACGGTGCAGAAAGCAGCAGCGGCCTCACGCAAAGCACGGTGTTGGTCCTCAGCATCGCCGTCATGACCGGCCTTCTCGCTCTCATCGGGTACCTGATGCCACCGAAGATCAAGAAGATCCAGTGATGTGCGTTGCACCGCCGTCACGAAACGCACACGGGTGTCGGATAACGCGAAGACCCGCCTCAATCTTCATAACCGGACCGTGTCAGAGGAAGACACTCTGAGGTCGTGGGGGCCGTTCTGCTTCGGTGGACAGGGTAGGAAGTGGGGACCGTGTCTCAATTGAAAATAAGGATCGAAACCGAGGAATACATCTACGAAGAATACATCGAAGCGTGAACCGTTCATCGCAGGTCGAGCACCACCCCACTCGGGTCGGCACTCATCCGTGACCCCGATTGATCCGATTCCGCCAGCCCTGTGGTCGCCGTGCGAGCCGCGATCGTGAAGGGCCAGAGGTTGAATCAGCTCGAAGCTGGCCAGCGACGCGGGTACACATCCGTGTCCATCAGCACGGTGCTGGGGCGAGCCACTTCTCCGTTTTCGAGGGAGGCGATGGTGTCGCTGTCGACCTTGAGTTTCACGAAGGCTACGGCCTCTCCCTTGAGGGACTTGACGAGCAATTCGGTGCCTTTCTTCAAACCGGATGGGACGCTGACCAAACCGGGCAACAACAGGGGCGCACCGTACGTCAATGCTGCCACCGCACTGTCCTTCACGGTGCATGATGGAACGTCCACAAGCAACTTCTCAATGGGGTGAACCACACGTAGCAGGGCCTCGTCTTGCCCGCATTCCTTCCACAACCAAACCGCATCGGCGAGTTGGTCCATGGTGATGCAATGGTCGAGGTGATACAAACCCGATGTTTCACGCCTCAGTTCCTTGAGGTCGACCTGCACGCCCATGAGCAAGCCCATATCACGGGCCATGGTACGGATGTAGGTGCCTGCTTCGCAGGTGATCCGAGCCACGGCGTCGCATCCCTCGAGATCCAACAACTCGAAGGCGTGAATGAACCGCGTGCGAACCTGAACACGAACGGCCGACACCTCCGGTGGCACGTTGTAAATGCGTCCGGTCAAACCGGCCATCACCTGACGCAGTTCGCCTTCGTCAGGTGCCGATTTGAAGCGGAAGACGGCGATGTAGGATTTACGATGCTTGAGCACCTTGTTGGTGATTTTCATCGTGCGGCCCGCCATCAGCGGGAGCACACCGGTTGCAAACGGATCAAGGGTCCCGCCGTGCCCAAGGCGGTCAAGGCCGAAGAGGTCACGGGCCCAGGCAGCGAGTTGATGGGAGGTCGGTCCAGCCGGTTTGTCGATGAGGATGAACCCGGAACGCAGCAGCGCCTCCACGCTGCGCTCATCGGGAAGCGAGCCGTGGGCCTCGTTTGTGGTGGCATCGGGTTGCAGTACGTGAACGCTCATGAGGAGGCCTCCAGTAACGAGGCGACCTGTTCCAGTATATCATGGGCGCTGAGGGTGGAGGCCTCGATGATGTGGGTGTAGGGTGTCGGGTCTTCGGGGGCCAAGCCGTACATCCGCTCAAACCTCGCCCCATCCAACTCGATGCGCAGCTGGTTGGCCGCCAACGCCTCCTCATGGGTCAAACCCTCTCGGGTCACCACGCGTCGCGCACGCTCCTCCGGCGTCACATCCAGCCAGATCCGAAGGCAGCCGATGTCCTGACGGTGTGCCCACCAACCGGCGAGTCTGGATTCAACCACATGGAGCGATGCATCCCCAACCATGCGTTCTTGCAAGAGGATGTCGAGGGAACGGTCCACCGATTCATCGTCCTTGCACAGGAGTTCAAATTCATGCAAACTCAAGCCCCGTCGTTTGGCTTCGCTGCGAAAAATGTCACCGCCGTTGAGCGTGGTCCAGCCAAACCGCTCAGCCAGGCCTTGAACCAACGTCGAGGTCCCGCTGCCAGGATGACCGGACACGGTGATGTGGACCATGCTCACACCCATTCGTGGAAGCACACGTTGCACCGCTTGGTGCGGGGGCCGTCGTGGGTGATGACATCGCCGTCGCATTCGGGGCACACCAACGCTGCGGAAGCAGGTGAGGCAGCGGCGTTCCCTTCGGAAGATGAGGCCGATGATGACGATGAGCGCTTCTTTTGCTGCTGCTGACGTTTGGAACGTTGCTGGCGTTTCTTCGTTTGGCTCGATTTGGCCGCAGGTTTGCTGGCGACCAAATGGAGCAAGGGCTCCTTGAGCACCTCACCTGCGACGACCAACGGGTGCGTCTTGTAACGGCGTAACTTGATGTGTCGGTCAAGGATTCGCCCGTAGGCGGCGCTCATGCAGATGTAGGTGCAAATCCATGCGGGGAAGAACAGGAAGCGCCCGTCCAACAGGTCCCACTCGGGCGCCCAAGGCAAGGAGACATAATCCACGCGGAAAGTCTCCACTGCCGTTGTGAGCCATGCGAAAATACCGATGATGAAGACGATGGTGAACATCATCGGTTTCATGGCACCCATTTGGACCTCGAGTTGCTCCGGCATCATTTGCTGCTGAAGCGTCATGGCCTTTTCCTGCAAAATGGGGTCCCTTGAGAGCCTGGCTTCGTTCATCATCTGACGAACTTGCCCTTGACGGTGACCGATGTGGGCTTGGTCCATGGGGTCGGCGAAAAAATTGCGAACAACGGTGTTCAGCGTCATCGAAAACATCCCCAAAATCATGACGGTGATGACGAAAAACGACTCCTCGGGAAGCAACGGTGACAGAATCGGGTCAGCGGTCGTGCCCAAGGAGGTGCGGATCGAGGGCGTCATGATAAGCACCGTCATGAACACCATGAGCAGCAGCATCGTCAACATCGGTCCACCCGGGGGCGGTGGAGGCGGTGGTGGCGAGCCGTTGGCCATGCCTCACCCACCTGCATGCAGGGCATGAAGGTTGGGTTGACCGATGAATTGTGCAGCGTGACTTCACCGGCCATGCGTGAAGTTCTTACCCCGTGAGCAGGTGTTGAAACCATGCGCCGAAGCGACCCGCTGGATGTGGAGCCGGTGTGGCGCTACCCGTTGCCCATGCCGATGCCGGGTCAGCCCGTCTGCGCCACCGAACACGAAGCCATCGATCAATTGGCTCGGTTGCCCAAGCCACCTCAGGTGTTTTTCTGGACCGAACACGAACACCAATGCCCCGAAGGTTGGGGCTTCATCGCCAGTTTACGTGTGGGTGTGCCCCCTGAAGGCATCGAGGCGGAACTGGAGGCTTGGACCAAGCAGTACCCCAACGCATGGTTGGCTGTCGACATGAGGGACGGCTCATTGCCGCCCTCGGTTTCGCAACCGCTGGAAGATTTCCTCGCTCACCTCCGTCGACCGGTGTTGGTCATCGTGACGCAGTCACCCGAACACGAAGATTGGCCGCAATGGGTCCTGCCGTTTTGAGCACGGGCGGACCCTCTGCACCGATGTCACATGGAGCCCGTCACTCAACCGAACGAGCCGTCGTGGACCGACCCAACGAGCGCTGGGACGCTCAGAAGGCGAACTTGCACGCCGAACACTCGGTGGCGTCGGCGGGGTTCAAGGAAGCGCAGATGCCGCAGGCTTTCTCTTCACCCTCAGCCGTTTCCTCAACCGTCTCGTCCTCGGTGGCTTCATCGGCTTCATCGCCGCCTTCACCGTTCCACGCCTTGGCGGCATCCTCGAGTTCTTGCTTCTTGAGATAGCCGTTGTCGTCGTGATCGAAGTTGGCTGCGTGAGCCACGAAGGCATCCTTCTCGGCGATGTCGATGCCATGGGCTTCCATCACACGAACCAGCACGTCGTCTCGGAAGTTCATGGTGGGCGTCGTTGGTGCATCATCGGATGACTCCGCTTCATCCTCAGCATCGTCCGAGGCATCGTCCTCGGCTGCTTCAACCTCATCGCCGCTTGCGTCATCCACCTCTTCTTGGGATTCATCGGCAGCCGATGGTTCGTCCTCAGCCTCGCTTGCCTCGGGTTCATCGACGGTCGGCTCGGCCATGTCGTCGGACTCGATCTCGTCACCGAAATGAACGCCGTGGAAGCGGTTCAGGGCCTCAGCATCGACGACACCGCTGCCCTTGATGTCAAAGGAAACCTCGAGGCGCTCGCCCTTGTCGACCTGCGGCACGTGCCAGACGAGGTGGAGACCGCCTTCGCCTTCCTCGGAGGTCATCGTCACATCGTCGCGCTTGCCGTCACCGGACTTGACCACCCATTCCTTGATTTCAAATTGGGACGGGAGCACGTCGTTGATGTACAGGTCGCTCAAAGCGGTGTCCCCGTTGTTTTCGAACAGAATGAGCACCTCATAGCGACCCTTCCCTCCCAAGGGAATGGCTTGCTTACCGGCGCTGAAGTTACGGCGGTTGTGCACGACCTTCAGGCTGGGTGCGCCATCGGCTTCTCGCAAGCAGATGGGACCGAAGCGCTCAGCGCTGAATTCCATCCGTGCAGGAGCGTCCACGCGCTCGTTGGCCGGGGATGGGTCGGGGGCCACCAGCGGGTAGGTGATTTCCAACTTCTTGCCTGGCTTGAGCCCGATGGGGCCGCGGGTACCCACGGTGAGCGTCATGGTGTGACCCACGCCGTCGGGTGAGCGGTGCTCTTTCTCAATGGTCACGCCTTCGGCGAGTTCCATCTTGAACTGGTCGTCATCGATGGCCTTGCCGCCGACCTTGATGGTCATGTGCTCTGCATCGGGTGCTTCGAACAGTCCAGGGATGTCGTCGGTGATGCGCATCAGGTTGATGGTGGCGGACCCTTTGTTCTCCAACACCAGTGTGGAGTGGAGCTTCTGGGACCGGTACGAGCGAAGACTGGTCGTTGAGTAGGTCTTGGAAACATCGGCCTCCAGCACCTCGAGTTTCTTCTCCTCGAGCGTCATGGTGCCTTCCGTGGTGCTCAAGGCCTTGGGCAGCACGGTGTAGGAGAGTTCGTAGGAGAAATCGGGTTTGTTTTGTGCCGTGACCACTTGCTCTTCAGACTCCCACTTGCCGTTGGGAGCCACGTCTTCGTCCACATCGTGAACATCGAACAACAGGTCATCGTTGCCCTTCATGCGAACCTTGAGTCGCGTGAGGTCAACCGCGAAGGAAGACCGGTTTTCGAAGATGGCCTGACAGATCCAGTTGTCGGGTCGCTCGTCTTCGCGCACCCGCATGTAGGTGAACCCTCGGCAGAATGCATCGAGTTCACGGAACGCCATGCCGGAGAGGGTCGAGTCCGCCTTGTAGGTCGCCGTCGCCACGCCACCCTTGATGGCGTCCGTGGACGAAACGGAAATGGTGCCGTTCAAGGACAGGGTCTGGGTTTGACCAGCCGCAAGGCGTCCAACGGTCCACGTGATCGTGCCGTCCTCCAAGGTGGCTCCACCAGCCGTCTCGACGTTCATTTCATCCGCCAAGGGGCGAGTCACGACAACATCGTGAAGGTCAACGCCGCAGAGGTTCTCCACCTCGAGTTCGAGCGCGAAATCACCGGGGTCCTCGTTCATCGCCACCGAAAGTGAGCGCTCCTGCGTTCGGGATGGGTTGGTGTCAAGTCGCTCGCGCAACGTCATCATTTGCTTGCCGTTGACCTTGTAGGCCATGGTGTGGTTCGTGCAAGGTTCGAGTTCGTCCACGGAAACATGGTCACCACCCATATCCGTTGAATCGATGTGGTCCAACATCACGTCGATGTCGTAGATACGGTCGTCGGACGAGGGGTTGTTGACCGTGAGCGTCCCCTTGACGGTTTGCTTGATGATCATGCCATCGGCGTTCAACGTGGTCGTTTCGATTTCATGGAGGTTGCCTTCCAATTTGTCGCCATCAACAGCGTCAACTTCCGAGGCGGTTCGGATGGTGGCACCGGCCAATTCACCGGTCAAATCCGAGGGCTCCAAGCCAGGGACAGGTGAGTCGAGGGCAGGAGCCAGCGGGTCTGCGGGTGCCAACGGATCAAGGGCAGGCGGTGCGAGCGGTGCGGCCAGCGGGTCCATCAACGGGTCAGCAGCCGGTGCTTCGGGCATCGGTGGCATCTCCGGTGGAGCGGGGGGTGCGGGCGGTGCGGCCAGCGGGTCGAGGAGCGGATCGGCGGCCGGTGCCTCGGGCATTGGTGGCATCTCCGGTGGAGCGGGTGGCGCAGGCGGTGCGCCCAGCGGGTCGAGGAGTGGGTCAGCGGCCGGTGCCTCGGGCATCGTCGGCATCTCCGGTGGTGCAGGTGGCGCAGGCGGTGCGGCCAATGCGTCCATCAGCGGGTCAGCGGCCGGTGCCTCGGGCATCGGCGGCATCTCGGGCGGCGCGGGTGGCGCAGGGGGTGCGGCCAGCGGGTCCAGGAGCGGGTCGGCGGCCGGTGGGGCCTCAGGCATCGGCGGCATCGCCGGTGGCGCTGGGGGCATGGGCGGCATACCGGGAGGCGCAGGTGGAGCGCCACCGGCTGGAGGTGCGGGCGGCATGGGGGGCATGGGCGGCATGCCGGGGGGCGCCGGTGGTGCGTCACCTGCTGGCGGCATCGGGGGCATGGGCGGCATGCCGGGGGGCGCCGGTGGTGCGTTACCTGCTGGCGGCATAGGGGGCATAGGAGGCATGGGAGGCTTGGGAGGGAGGCCGGGCGGCATGGGGGGCTTTTCTTCGCTCATGTGGATTCCTCATCGTCAGCGTGTGCGACAAATCCCTGATGACTCAAGAGCATATAGCCATTCTCCACCACCGTGTTGGGTTGCAGCGCAGGTGATGCAACAGCGAGAGGTTGATGTAGTGTGGTCAAACGGGCACGCACATGGTTGGTCAAGACAACAGCGCACCGCCGGTGCTCTTTGTGGTGGGGACGGCGGGTGCTGGAAAATCCTCCCTCGTGACGGCGTTTCAGCGTTGGTCCCGCTTTTTGGAAACCGAAGTCATTGCGGTCAACCTCGACCCGGGTGCCGAACGGGTGCACTACGACGCCGAGTTTGACGTTCGCGAAC
Source organism: Methanobacteriota archaeon (assembly GCA_038104845.1). Classification (GTDB taxonomy): domain Archaea; phylum Thermoplasmatota; class Poseidoniia; order Poseidoniales; family Poseidoniaceae; genus Poseidonia. The sequence continues at coordinate 3,308 of JAYOBJ010000020.1, read as the reverse complement.
TCATTTCGTTGACCGAGGTGATGGACCAATACGACCTTGGCCCCAACGGCGCCCAGATTCTAGCTGCCGACCTATTGGCCTCGCAAGCCGGTGAAGTGGCCGAGCAATTGCATGCACTCTCCGGCGAGATCATGGTGGTTGACACCCCCGGTCAGGTCGAACTGTTTGCCTTCCGCGAAGCCAGCAGCCACCTGATCGAAACGTTGGGCCGAGAGCAAGCCGCCATCATCTACCTGTTTGACCCCATGCTCTCACGCTCACCGTCGGGTTTCGTCTCCCAAATGCTGCTGTCGTCCATCGTGGAGTTCCGATTGGGCCTGCCGACCAAGAACTTCCTCTCCAAAGCCGATTTGCTTGAGCCCGAGCAGCTGGAGCAAATCCTCGAATGGTCCGAACGGCTTGAGATTCTGGAAATGGCCCTGTACGATGAGGCCGGTGGACAACGGACCGAGTTTGCCATCAACCAGTTGCGCATGATGCAGGAGTTTTCCCAAGCACCCGGCCTCACGCCCCTCTCCTCGGAGCTTGAAGACGGCATGGCCGACATCCTCACCTTTGCACAAGCCCTTTTCGGCGGCATGAGCGACGCTCGGGACGGGTTCGCTGCCGACATTGAGCACGAAAAAAACTGAGCGCACAAGCCTTAGAAGCCGTCGTTGCAGGCGTTGTTCCATGCCTCAACACCTGCTGGCCATTGACGATGTGAGCGATGACTTCGAACAACTGCTTCGCTGGGCCATCGAATTCAAGCGCCTGTGGAAGCAAGGTGACGAGGTGGCGCTGAATTTCCTCCCGCTCGACACCCTCGCCATCGGTTCCATCTACGAAAAGCCCTCCACTCGCACCCGGGTCTCGTTTGAAGTAGGGATTCAGCGACTGGGTGGCAGTGCCTTGACCTTGCTGAAGAACGACATCCAGTTGGGCAAGTCCGAAACCGTCGGCGACACCTCGCAGGTGCTGTCTCGGTTCTTGGGCGGCATCACCTATCGGTGCTTTGGCCACGAGGATGTGGAGGAACTCGCCAAGCACGCCAGTGTTCCGGTGATCAACGCCCTTTCTGCCAAACACCACCCCTGTCAAGCCGCTGCTGACCTCATGACGGTGTTGGAACACTTCGAGACCACCGAGGATCTCAAAGTCGCTTGGGTGGGCGACGGCAACAACGTCCTTCACGACCTCATGCTCGCGTGCGCCATGTTGGGCATCGACGTTCACTACGCCTGCCCCGAAGGCTACGAACCGGACCAAGATGTGGTGGAGCGCACCCGTGCTTTGGCTGAAGCGAACGGCTCGTCCGTCACCCACACCACCGACCCCATCGAAGCCGTGACCGATGCCCACGTGGTCTACACGGACGTCTTCATCTCCATGGGTGAAGAGCACCTGACCGACAAGGTGGAGGCGTTTGACGGCTACCAGGTCAACGAAGCCATGGTCGCCCACATGGACGATGGATGGGCCTTCATGCACTGCCTGCCCGCCCACCGGGGCGACGAAGTCACCGACTGGGTCATGGACCACGAACAGAGCATCGTCTTCGACCAGGCCGAGAACCGCATGTGGGCGCAGATGTCCCTGATGGCGTACCTCATCAATCCAGGTGCCTGGGAAGCCATGGCGGAGTTCATGGGGTTGGCTTGATCACAACAAACTGGCCACGACGAACCCGATGAGGCCGACGAGCATAGCGCCACGGATGCGTCCGGCGACCAACACATCGTTGCCTTGGTGCATCGGACCGTTGAGCGTGATCAGCATCAAGATCGCCGGAGTTTGAAGGACCAACTGACCAAACGCAAACGGCCCGCGCCAGAAGGGAAGGTACAGACAGACCAACGCCCCCATCAGCAAGACATAGGCGACCATCCGCACTTTCTCGGGGCCATGGGTCATCGGTAGGGTTCGCCGTGTGCCAGCATCCGCTTCCATGTCCATGCAATCCTTGACCAATTCACGGGCCAAGTTGCTGAAGAACACCACGCCGAAGATGTACCACGGCAGCGTTGTGAACACCCCGCCAAGGGAAGCAGCGCCGTACAGCACCACGGCCCCCACGAGCACAGAGATCACAACGTTGCCTGGCAAGCCCCGGTTTTTGGTGGCAGGACCGTGGTCGTACGTGACCATCAGCACCACGGCTGCGAGGTAAATCCCGACGATGGCCGCAAGGTCGGACATCGCCGAGACCTGCGACACCACCACACCAAGGGCGTGCGACAGCACGCTGACGCCCCAAAGCACCGCCACAAACCGCTTTGCCTGCTCTGGCGACAAGCGGCCTGAAGGGATGGGTCGATGCGGATGGGCATCCGCGTCAATGGTGGCGTCCTTGAGGTCGTTCATCGCGTTGCCAGCACCCATGAAGCACACCACGGCCAGGGCGTGAAGGCCCACCACGGTGGCGTCAAAGGTCACGCCTGCATCCAGCGTGGCAAAAAAAGCACCCAGCGGCACAGTGGCAGCTGCAAGCACGAGGTTCTTGGGTCGCATCAGTTCGACATACGCCGACATCGATGCACCCATGGCCATCGCAAGGCGGACGGGTTCTTCATGCCTCGCGCTTCACGCCGTGGCCATGGACCATACACAGACCCGCATCCGGAACCCACCAACGTCCGTGCCGTCGTTGAAGCCGACCTTCTTGAAGCGGCGATCCCGGGCGAGGACGTTGCCCAGTTGATTCATCGTCGCGCCCCAGCGAAAGCGTTGGTTGATGTGGTCGAGAATGGCCGTGGTGTTGGCTTCACCGACATCGCTCAGGTACTGCGTGATCTCTTCACGCAACCGCTTGGTTCGGCTCATCAGGCCTCACCTCGCACACAGCGGCCGTGAAGCGCACGCATGGTGGGTGACATGATCGGTGCCGACCGGGGCGACCCTGGACCGGCAACGGGGTGCCAGCCGAGCGCGTGGCGCTCGTCCGGCAGACGGCCCTCGCCGTGGGCGAGCATGGTTCGGTTGGACCGGTTCCAGGCGGTGTTCGGTGCGGTGGCAGAGGTGGAGATCAAATCGGCCAACGAGCAATGTTCCAAGGGGTTGTATGGGTTCATGAACCGCATTCGTTGGCTGCGGTATATCAAGCACCGAACGAGGGGTCAATCCAAAGTGAATGATGAAATCCAACGCAGCACCACGATGTTCACTTTCACCTCTCGCAGAAACTGAACCGATGTTTGGTACGTTCACCCTCGAACGACCTGGACGGCAAACCGCGGCGTGACGGCTAAATAGGAAGGGCCAATGGGACGGCTACCCACGCTCGTATAGTGTAGTGGCCCATCATGAAGGACTCTCATTCCTTCGACCCG
>JAYOBJ010000019.1:0-43863 GCA_038104845.1 Methanobacteriota archaeon | reverse complement strand
CCGGCAACCAAGGCAGCGACACCATGAGCATTGAATGGGACTTTTCCACCAAGGCCTGCACCACCGATTCACTTCACGTCATCATCCTTGACTGCGAAATGCGAGGAGTGGATGGCCCAGCTGGACCGTTTGAACCCGACATGGTGCTGGACCTCACCTTCGAATTGGGGTGGAACACGCCCGACTTGGGTGAAAACCGTCGTGAACCGTCGTTGCGTGTGGTGGACCGGGCCGGTCAAGAGGCGTTCCGCGCCTTCCCTGAACACCGATGGCGCTTCTCGGCTGGATTGAGCGTCCCCGATGAATCCGTGTCGCTCATCCTGTCCCGGGGGTCTTTCCTCGGTGACGGTGCCCGCGTCACTCCGTCCACCACCATGGAGGTCTCGGGAGGTGTGGTCTTTGCCGAAACCATGACCGTTCCTGAATTTGATTGCGAGGTTGACGTGTTGTTCGGCGGTCGAACCTACACGGCCACGACCATCGACGGCATCTGGTCCATGCCCGTTCAAGCCCCCACGTCATCGGGATCCCACCCCTTGACGTGGAGCATCGGCTGCTTGGAAGGTCAGGGCGAGGACCTCACCGACCGGGAAAACGCTGTGCGGTGGATCCTTGTGGACGGGAGCGGCCCCGAACCGGTCGAGGTGCTTTCACCCCGCGCCCAAGCGGTGTTGGGCGGTGAATGGCATGAAGTTCGGCTGGTGCTCAACGAAATGGGCGGTCTGGACGTTGCATCCATGGCGTTGGTTTGGGAAGTGGAGGACGCCGTCACCGGCGACATCATTCGCAACGGCCGTGAGCCGCTGACCCTGGTCGGCGAAGAAGTGGCCGGTTTGCGCTTGGAGTTCACCGGGGAAATGAACCTCAGCGACATCACACAAAACATGCTGGTCGACCGTCTGCTGGTCAACCTTCGCGTGGAAGGACGCGACCTCGCCGGTAACGCCGTGCAAGCCGGCTCCATCTCACCCGACGGGACCAACGTCGCCGTATGGGACATGGAATGGCTGCAGCCGTCGTTCACCGTGTCGCCATCATCGCTGACCTATTCACGCCTGCTGTTGGATTTGGGGGAGTCCACCTCCATCCAACTTGAAGTGGAGAACATCGGCACCCTCGAAGGCAGCGTTGAGGTGTTGTTTGAAGAGGTCACCGTTGACGGTCAGCGTTCGCTCATTCAACGGCAAACGGCCACAGCACCTGCAGGCGGTGTGACCGTGGTGGCCCTTGACTGGCAGCCCGAAGCGGTTGGTTTGCGGTGGGTCGAAGCCACCTTGAGCACGGGCGGTGTGACCAGCGGTCCAACGGTGGACGTTCGTTCGCCGGTCGAACCCAGTTTCACCGAGAAGGTGTTCGGGGACGTGAACCCCGTGCTGGGCACGGTCACGGGTTTGCTGTTTGTCGCCATACTGGGGGCGCTCCTGGTGTTGATGCGCCGCATGACGGTGAACCAAGGGTCCAAGGAAGCCTACGATTGGGACGAATACTCCGCTGACATTGAGGACGATGAGGAATTCGACGACCACGATGACGACGCGACCACCGCTGAGCCGATCGAGGCGGATGGTGCCCCTCCTGCTCAACCTGCAGCTTCAGCAGCGGCTCCGGACACCACCGGTGCAATCAGCGGGTCAGCGAGCGCCGGTGATGAAGGGGCCAAGGACGACGCTGGCTCGGAGTGGGTCAAAGGCAGCGACGGGTACTGGTGGTACCACGACAAAGCCTCAGGTGAATGGTGGTACAAGGACGCCAACGGAGATATTGTAAAGCACCCTTGATTGCTTGTGCTGAGGTGAATCGGCATGCGCACGGTCTCCCTGCTCCAGATGGACCCCAAAGTGGGTGACCTGGGGGGCAACGCTGCGCGCCTCGAGGGCCTGCTCCAACAGGCCGCTGAATCGGGAGGTGCGGTCGCTGTTTCCACGGAACTGGCGGTCTGCGGTTACCCACCGCGAGACCTGTTGCTCGAATCCGATTTTGTTGACCGTGCCCTGGCCGCTGCCCTTGACATCACCGCTTCCGTGCCAGCGCTCATCGGCACGCCGTTGCCACCAGCCTCGATGCGTCAACGCCCCGGTAACGGCGTGGTCCGGGTTGGTCGCTCGTCCGGTTCACTGACCGGTCAGGCTGAGGGCCAAGTCGTCGCCCGCAAACAACTCCTCCCCACCTACGACGTGTTCGATGAGGCCCGTTATTTTGAGCCCGCCCATCGAACCGGGTTGGCCCGCTCCTGCGGCAGCATGACGTTTGGCGTGACCGTCTGCGAGGACGTCTGGCAGTCGGCAGGTCAAACCCCGTCCACCTACCAACAAGACCCGGTCGAACACATTGCAGAGTGGTGCCGACAGGGTGTGGACATCGACGCCACGGTCAACCTTTCCGCTTCGCCCTACCACTCGCAAAAATTCCACACGCGCTTGCTTGTTGCCCGTCACGTGGCTTCCGTGTTGCAACACCCCTTCCTGCTGGCCAACCAGGTCGGTGGCAACGATGACCTGCTGTTCGACGGACGGAGCTTGGCGGTCTGGCCCTCCGGTCACGCCATCGTGGCGCCCGCCTGGCAAGAGGGCGTGCTCACGGTCAACCTTGACGAGCCTGAACAGAGCACTTGGACGGCGTCCAACGCCGAGGATGCGCTGGTTCACGGGGAGCCCAGCCTGCGTCATTTGGCTCCCGATGACGACGGTTCATCGTTGGACGGATCCCTCGATGACCTCGCACATGCCGTGATCACAGGCCTCTCCGACTATTGCCGAAAATCGGGCATCGCGAGCATGGTCCTCGGCATGTCGGGTGGCATCGACTCCGCCGTGGCGGCCTGTGTTGCTGCAGCGGCGATGGGCGCCGAGCACGTGACCGGTTTGGCGATGCCGTCCAGGTTTTCCTCCGAACATTCGCTGAGCGATGCCGAACACACGGCCAAGGCGCTGGGCATGAGGTACGTGGTTCACCCCATCGATGCCATGCACCGTGCGGTTGAGGGCGAACTCGGTGCGGTGTTGGACGAGGGCCATGCCGTGGCAGGCGAGAATGTCCAAGCCCGTCTTCGCGGGCTCACCGTGATGGCTTACGCCAACGCCAACGGCTCCATGGCGGTCACCACCGGCAACAAATCCGAGATTGCACAAGGATACTGCACCTTGTACGGTGACATGGCGGGCGGCTACGCACCGTTGGCTGATGTGTACAAAATGGAAGTCTATGCGTTGGCCGAGTGGTTCAATCAGCGAGCCACAGCCGAAGGTCGAACCCCACCGGTCAGTCCATCCACGATGGCAAAGCCACCGTCGGCCGAACTGGCACCCGACCAGCAGGACGACCAGACCCTTCCTCCCTATGAGGTGCTGGATGAGGTGCTCAGGGCCCACATTGAAGGCGGCATGAGTGCCGATGCGATGGTGGCTTCGGGCATGGACGAGACGGTGGTGCTCGACGTGCTTCAACGCTTGGAGCGCAACGAACACAAACGCTGGCAGATGCCGCCGGGGCCCCGCGTTTCATCCCGGGCGTTCGGTCAAGGGTGGCGACGTCCCCTGGCGTCCCACCACCTCTGGCGGTCCTCACAACGTCCGCGGTGAACTCAAGTATGGGATGCGAAACCCGCCACCGTGGCTCAACGGGTGAAGAACATCGCCGGCTACCGGTTTGTTGATCTCCCCGACCGAGATGGGCTGATTCCCGTGTTTCAGAGCGTGTGCGACGATGCCGGCCTCAAAGGGACGGTGTTGGTGGCGCCCGAGGGGATTAACTTCTTCCTCGCCGGCAGTGACGAAGGACTGGAACGGTTCGTGAACCACCTTGAACGGGACGCACGGTTTCAAGGGGTGCCGCTGAAGGTGTCGTTCACCGATTACCATCCGTTCAACCGCATGAACGTTCGCCGCAAACAGGAGATCATCTCGGTGGGTCTGGAACACGTTCGGCCCGCAGACGGCACCGGCCCCGAGATCACCCCCGAGGCCTTCAAGGCCAAGCTGGACGCTGGCGAACCGGTGCACGTGCTTGACACCCGCAACGATTACGAGTTGCGCGTCGGGACCTTTGACAACGCCATTGACCTGGACATTCGGTCGTTCAGGGCCTTCCCTGAAGCCATCCAGTCCCTTCCTGATTCGATGAAGAACGAAGAGATCGTGATGTTTTGCACCGGTGGCATCCGTTGTGAAAAAGCCAGCATCATCATGATGGAGGCTGGGTTCACCAACGTGAAGCAACTCCAAGGTGGCATCTTGGGGTATTTCGAATCGGTCGGTGGTGCTCACTGGAACGGCGACTGTTTCGTGTTTGACCAGCGGGTTGCGGTCAATCCCTCACTTGAGGAAACCGATGTGGTTGTGTGCTTTGCCTGCAGGGAACCCTTGTCGGTGGAGGAACAGGCCTCGCCCGAATACGTGGTCGGCGCCTCGTGCCCGTATTGTTTCGGCGTGACCGGTTCGTGCCTCAGCGATTGAACACGATCCAATCGTCGCTCAACTCGCCGTGGCTCCACCGATGCCACTCGTGGCCGGTGAGGCCGTCGTGCGCAATGAACAGCACCTGGGTGTCCGACACCACGGTCCGACCGTAGCTGCCGGCTTGGCTGTCGTTGCCCGACCCTTCCCACGGGTTGTACACCACGCGCATCGTGCTGCCGCTCGAGGCCCACAAAGCGGTGCCAAGGGCATCGCCATCCACCGAACCGTCGGCGAGGGCCACCCAGCCTTCGCCCACGGCGTGGAGCCCCTCCACGCTGGAGGAGAGCATGCCGGGCGTCCCGTCCAGCACCACGCGGGTGCCCATGGTGGTGGCGTCGGTGATGCAGACTTCGGTGCCGCTGTCGGGGGTGGTGCAATCGAAGATCACCCGGCCCCCGGCCACGATCGCACCGGCGTTCAGGCCGGGTGCCAGCATGGTGGTGGAGAGTTGAACGCTCAATCCACTGGGTAGATGGGTGGTCCACAGGCGGGGTTGGCCGGGTTGTGTTTGGGCATCGTAGACCAGGTTGTCACCGATGAGTTGCAACCCCATGCGTTGGCCCAAGGCGGTGTCGCCGCTGGTTGGCGAAAGGGAGGTCAACCACGCCAGTGAGCCGTTGTCGCCCAATTTCAGCACCTGTTTGGCGGTGCCCCGTTGGGCCACGACGAACAAGTCACCGTTGAGGTCCACGCTGTCCGTCAGTTGTGCGCTGGCCATCGGGTTGACGTTCCAATCCAAGATCTGACCTTCTCGGTCAAGGCGATACGGCTCCACATCACCGTCGTCGTCGGCGGCCGTGAACCAGAGGTGGTCGCCGTCGCTGTGCCACCACGCTGCGCCCCACTGGTGGTGGTGCTCGTCAAACTGGGTGAGGCTCGCCGTTTGGTTGGTGTTCCACCACGGTGCGTCCACGACCGGCACCAACGGGGCACCATCGGTCCACAACCAACTGCCGGCGCCCGATTTGAAGACGAACCCGTCGGCCCACGCAAGGGGAGCGGTGGCTTCCACGCTGCCCAAGGCTTGGGTGCCCAAGCCTGTACCGTCGCTCACCCACAACTGTCGTCCGTTCGTCCCGTCGTCCGCATCGAAAAACACGCGGTCGGTCCCGTTCACGGTCAGCACGTTGAACCCGAGTTGGCGTCCGGGTTCGCTGCCCCCACCGTTGTTGAGGTCGGCCAGCAACCCGGTGTCGTTGGTGCCGATCCGATGAAGGAACGGCTCGCACCCGTGGTCAGCATGGCTGGCGGCGAAGACGAGAACATCGCTGGTCGGCATCCACGCCGCAGCATCGCATCCGCTCGTGACCGAGTCACCAATTCCTTCTACCAAGTCAGTGATGCGTTCGGCCACGAGCGGGCTGAAACAGACGTTGAGCGATTCGACCACCTCGTCGGTTTGAAGCAGGCCGTCCATGGGGGTCCCTTCACCGGCACCGTCGTCCACGCCGAAGCGAATCATGAAGCCGTCCTCGCACACAAAGGCAGGTGCTGGCTGACGGTCCACCAGGGCCGTCGGTCCTTGCGAACCGTCCAACCCGTCGGCGCCCACCGCCCCGGAAGCACCGGTCAACCCATTGCACAATGTTTCGTTGCTGAGCGCTTCTTCAACCGCCAATGCGCCATCGCCGTTGAGGTCCAAACCGCTCCGAATGAGCGTGCCGCCAGCGGTGCAGTTCCCGTCGCCGGGGTTCAATTCAACGGTCTCGACCAGTTGGGCCAGGGGGCTGGTCCCGTCCGTGCCGGGTTGCCCTTGCGGCCCGGAGAGGCCCATCGGTCCGTTGCACACATGGGTGGTTGAGGTGACTTCACCTTCGTCAAGAACAGCGTTGATGTTGATGTCGAGCCCCGTTTTGAAGGTCGTGCCGCCTTCGTGGCAGAGGGTGCCCGATGCAAGCGGCTCGCTCTCCACGAGCATGTTGGTGCCCACCTCGTTCTCCACGGTGGGGGTCGGTTCGAGGGCGTTCACAACGCCCAAGCCGAGCGCCGTCAGCACCATCAAGGCCTGGACCACCGCCCACAATCGGTGACGGGGCGTTGGTTCCTGCTCATCGTCCTGCGTTTCTTCTTCATGGTGTGGGTCGGTGGGGACCCGTTGCGATGGGTTTCTCATGAACGGGGAAAACATCGTTAACGCTTACAAAACTAACTCCAACGGTTCAACATCGACTGAAATGTGGCTTCCGAGGGAACCCGTAGCGGTTCCCCAACGGCCGAACCAACGGTTGAGCCACCGTTCGGAATCCTTGACCGCGCTGATGGGGAGGGGTGGGTTCATGGGGCGTCGGTCGGTCGGAAGAGCATGGACCTCCCCGAACGCTTGCGGGCCCAGCTGGCTGGGGACGAGGGTTTGACCCGGCAAAAGGCCGCTCGCTTGGTCGTCGACCTGGCTGAAACGGCCAACGCCGAGGGTTTCGTGGAGGTGGATCACGCCCATGTTTCGGGTGTTTCCGTCATCACGGGCGGCCATGGGCTGCGCCGTTTCCTTGCAGACCTGTCGGCGGACGGTGACGGTCGAGTGGCCATCCCGACCACGCTGAATTCCGCGGGTTGTGACCATGAGAAGATGGAGGAAATGGACATTCAGTGGCCCGATTTTCTTGAACAACAATTCGAGATCGTTCAAGCCTATGAGCGACTGGGGTTGGATGCCACCCTTTCGTGCACCCCCTACGACCGTGGGGTCGATCTTGAGGACGGCTTGGCGTCTTGGGCAGAATCCAACGCCGTGTGTTTCTCAAACACGTGGACGTCGCTCATCACCAACCGTGAGTCGGGCTTGTCGGCGTTGGCGACAGCGCTGACCGGATTCGCCCCCGCTTGGGGGCTCCATCTTGAGCAGCATCGCGTGCCCAACATGCTTGTGAACGTGGCGTGTGATCTCACCTGTCTGGCGGATTATTCCATTTTGGGTGATTGGATCGGCAAGCAGGTCCGGCCGGACTGGGTGCTGCCGTTTGGCCCCATGCCGCTGCTCGTGGGCATGCCCGACCGCATGAGTTTCGCCAGTAAGAAGGCCTTGACGGCCGCATCGGCCAATTACGGGTGCGCGATGCTCTGGGTGGACGGCCACACAGCGGCGCCCCCACTGACGAAGGAGGGCGGCGTTTGGTCACCGCCGGAGGGCGGTTGGCAGGGCGTCCTGACCTTCACGGCGGAGGACTTGGAAGGACGGTATGCCGAGTTAGCGCCCGAAGGGCAGGTCGATCTTGTGGTCATTGGGTGTCCGCAAGCCAGTTTGGAAGAAATTCGCCTTACAGCCGCGGCGGTTCGCTCCCACATGGAAATGGGCAAGCGTCTTCCCGATCAGCGTCTCTGGGTGTTCACCAGTCGAGAAAACCACGCCCTCGCCGCTGCTGACGGTTCATTGGCCCTGTTGGAAGACGCCGGAGCCTTGGTGTTGAAAGACACGTGCCCCGAAGTCACGCCGTACAACCGGTCGAAGTACAACCACTTGTTGACCAACTCGCTGAAAGCCGAACACTACCTCACCAGTGGCTTGAATCGCCTTCCCACCAGCGTCATGCCGGTGGAGGGCTGCGTGCTCCATGCGTTCCATCCAGAATTGAGCAGCGGTCCTCGCCCCGTGCTCGGCGCCAAAGCCCAACCCCAGCACGCCACCAGCAAGGTTCACCGCACGGGTGAGGCGAAACTGAACGGACGAGGGCTGGCGTCGCAAGACGACTTTTGTTTGACCGGACGGGCGATGGTCACCGACGTTCCCATCACCTACCTCGGGTATGTCAACCGTGACACCGGTGTGGTGGAAGAAACCGGGCACCCACTCGACGGCCAGGCCGTGGAGGACACGGTGCTCATCTATCCCAAAGGGTCGGGGTCAACCGTGGCCCCTTACGTGTTGATGGGCTTGCTCTACACCGGCAAAGGTCCGAAGGCGGTGGTCAATCGGGACGTGTGTGCACTCACGTTGCCCGCCTGCTCGCTGCTGAACGTGCCGTACGCCCACGATTTTGACGAGGACCCCTGCATGGCTGTGAATTCCGGTGATCTGGTCGAATTGAAGCGTGAAAACGGCACCGTCGCCTTGACCGTGTTGGAGCGTGCTTCACCTTGAAGCGCATCCTCGTGACCGGCGGAGCCGGATTCCTCGGTTCATCCTTGTGCGAGCGGTTGGTCAACGACGGTCATCGCGTCGTGTCCGTGGACGATTTGTCCCGTGGGACAGCGGCCAACCTCGAAGCCCTTGACGCTCACGAGCGGTTCCACGCCTTGGTGGCGGATGCCTGCGATCCGGACGCCTACGAGCGGGCAGGAGCGGTGTTGGGCGGTGTGGACCTCGTGTTCCATCTCGCAGCAGTGAACGGAACGAAGTGGTTTCATGAGCGCGCCCGCCATGTCATCCGCATCAACGTGAACGCCACGCTGGTCGCCCTCGAGGCCGCTGAAGCTTGGGGGGCTCGCTTCGTGCTGGCTTCCTCACCAGAGGCCTTTGGCGAATCGCCCGATCTGCCGCTGATGGACAGGCACGCCAGCACCTTCCCACCCGCTTCATCGCACCAGCGCTTCGCCTACGGCGCCAGCAAACACCTCGATGAAATCGCCGTACACCACGCCGTGGCGAACGGTCTCGACGGGCGGATTGTGCGGCCGTTCAACGGCTACGGTCCTCGATTGGTGGGCGACGCTGACGGGCAGGTGGTCGCCATGCTGTTTCGGGCCGTGCTGGATCACGTTCCCATGGCGGTGCACGGCGACGGTCAGCAAACCCGCAGTTTGACGGCCGTGGATGACCTCGTCGACGGGTTCATCCGGGCGGGCCTTCAGGATCGCAGCGTTTCCACGGGTGAGCCATTGGCGGGCATGGCCTTCAACCTCGCCGCACGGGAGGAGGTGTCCATCCTCGATTTGGCCACGGCCATCAACGGCATCGTCGGTTCCAGGGCGGTGGACATTGTGTTGGGCGGCGGTTACCACGGTGATTCATCACGTCGCGTGGGGGACATCGCCAACGCTGAGCACCATTTGGGTTGGCGTCCAACCACCGCCTTGCAAGCGGGACTTCAATCGATGTGGGCGTCCTTGTCCGGGGCTCCGTAGTGCTTGGTGACCCGTTCGGTCCATCCATCGGGTGAGGGCGTCATGAGGTCCCGGCCGTGCTGGCACAACACGTTCAGGCCGAACTCGGGTGCTTCCTCCGAACCCGCCCAGATTGCCTCGGCCTTGAACACCGCAAGTTTCGCCATCGCATCCGGCAGAGCATGCTCGTCGATGTAGGTCGCTTCGATGGCCGCCACGGCCTCCCGCATGACCATCTGGTCTTCGTCCAAGAAGTCGATGCCAGCGAGCGGACTTTCGTCGTGACCGGCGGGCAACGGCGTGGCGCATTCGTCCACCATGTGCACGGCACGGTGCGTGGAAGGGAGGACGTTGAACACGACCTTGGAGGTGGCCCGAGCGTTGACCAACGTGTCGCGATGGCGACCGTCGCGATGGATGGAAAAGGAGGCCGTGAGGTAAGGCGGCGCAGTGGAGACACTCATCAACGACGAGATGGGGGCGGCGTTGCGCACGCCTTGGCCGTCCTTGGTGACGGCGATGACCACAGGGCGCGGCGTCAAGGTGGCGTTGAGCCACGTGCTCCGTTCCACGTGCTCCATGGAGGCTGTGCTGAGGCGTTGTGTGGGGGGTGAACGTGGCGAAGCGGTGGGAAACCATGCGTCAAGCGTCCCGTCGTTGATCTCACCGATGGCATGCTCGTTGAACTCGATGTAAGCGGCCCATTTGGGGACGTCGTCGATGTCGCCTCGGGCTTCTTTTCGCTCAATGGAAGCCCGTGCGTAAGCATTGCAGCGCTGTAGAAACGCCACAACGGCCTGACGTTCATCCGTCAAGGTCGGCCCCCCTTCGTGCGTCGTAGGCGTCTCGCGTCATCATGAACCGAGCAGGGTTGCCACCCCACACTTCACCCTCGGGCAGTGGATGGGTCAGCACAGCACCTGCTGCCAGAACAGCCCGAGCGCCCACGTTGTTGCCAGGGATCACCGTTGACCCGCCCCCGATGACGGCGTCGTCACCCACGGTCACGGGCTGCCATTTGGTGCGGTCGCCCGACGGTGGAAATTTATCGTTGAGAATGACGGCGCTGGGTCCAACGAACACACGGTCGCCCATCACGGTCGCATCGGCGATGTAGGCGCCGCCCTGCACCCTGCATGCTTCGCCCATGGTGACGTGTTGGCCAACATGGGCGAGCGCCCCGATGGAGCAGCCCTTGCCGAGGGTGCTGCGGTGGCCGATGTGACAAGGCCACCACGCCGTTGCACCGCCTTCGAGGTCGATGCGTTCACCGGCGAGCGGTCGTTGCGTCATGCGTTCACGCCACCGAAAGTTCACGCAACAACATGTCCACGTGGCCTTTGGCCTTGACGTTGTAGCGGCACCAACCAATGGTTCCGTCGGGTTGAATCACGAAGGTTGACCGGGCGCAACCCATGTACTCCTTCCCGTAGTTCTTCTTGAGCCGCCAGGTGCCAAAGGCGTGGTGGAGGCTGAGGTCTTCGTCCATCAGCAAGGGGAAGTTGAGGTCCTGTTTCGTGACGAATTTTTGGTGGGAGGCTTCGCTGTCTTTGGAAACGCCAAGGACGGCGTAGCCAGCGGCTTGCAGTCGGCTCATGTTGTCGCGGAAATCGCAGGCTTGCGTGGTGCAGCCCGGGGTGGAGTCTTTGGGGTAAAAGTACACGATCACCGTTTCGCCGCGGTTCATGTAGTCCTCAAGTCGGTGCTCGTGACCGTTTTGGTCGAGCGCTGTGAAGCGGGGTGCGTTGTCGCCGGGCGACCATTGTGCGGGTTCCATGCGTCGACCACTCACCGTTCCGTCAAAAGATGTTGCTCCCTTCCGTTGCCGTCAACCGGGGCGAATGATGTGAAATTGTTCTGTAAATGGCGTTTTATTGAATTCGCATGACCAATTATGCATGGTGATTTGAATATCCAATGTTTACCGATTCTTTCAATAACTGGCAAGACACCACCGGCATCATGGTCGGGTCCAGGATGTCACGTCGGGCCCGCAAGCATTTCAAGAACATTCAGCGGGCTGCTAACAAATACGAGCTTCAAGAAATCGCCAGCAGCATCCAAACCGACCTTGACAAGCGGCACATCACCTACGATGAAGCGCTGATGCTCGGCAACCTCATCCAAAACCGGGCCGATGAGGTCCCCGGTGACAACATCGTCTACGCCATTTCCGACCGTGATGCCTACCGTCGAACGCTGGAATTGTACCTGCGCGACGCCCTCTTGACCCGCACCGAACAGCTGCTGCTTTGGGAGGAGCGCCGAAGACTTGGTATCAGCCAACAAGAACACGACAACTTGCTGGCCCAACTCCTCGCTCAGTGGAAGCGCCAAGGCCGCAGCGTCACCATCGATCGATTCGACCAACCGGAGGGAGCTTGATGAAGCGAACCCTGATTCCGCTGGTGCTCGTAGGGCTGCTGCTCGTGACGAGCGCTGCGCCGGCCCTTGCCTCACAGGCCCAATCCCGCTCAACCCCGGATTTCCTCGTGTCCTCCTTCACGCTGGCTGACGCCGGCTCGGTGTCCGTCAACGGCACGGTGAAGGCGGAAGACGCGACCCACATCGTCCGCATTCAGGTGCAGAACATCGGTTTGGCGTCCGGCCAGGCTTCGGTTGCTCTCCTTCTCCAAGGGTCCGCCTCGTCCGGTGACGTGGTTCTGGACACGGCCGACTTGGGTGTGATCGGCAGCGGTGCGAGCAGTTCCGTGGCCGTGTTCTCCTGGGACGCCACCCTCGGGGCCGGCCAGATTCTCAAGGCCCGCGTTTCCGCTGTCGGGGACAGCAACGCTGCCAACAACGAAGAGCAAATCCTCGTCGATGTTGAGCAGTATCAGGACGCCAGTGTTCCTGTTGTGAACATTCCGCAACCCTCCGGCAGCGACACCAGCGTTGTCTGGTCCCAGTCGGTGCACGACTTCTCCGTCGGTGTCCGCAACGATGGTGTGAAGAACTTCTCCGCCACCTTCTCGCTCGCCTTTGTGAACAGCGCTGATGCCACCGATACCTTCACCGCTTCATCGGGCACCGTTCCGGTTGTCAACCCCGGTTCCCTCTACGCCGGGGGAGCCACGCCACAAACGGTGACCATGTCCTTCGACGCCACGACCCGGACGGGGACGTGGACGGTGGTCGGCACGTTGACGGCGACCGGGGTGGGTTGGTCCGAGGACGTGGAGTTCCTCTCGACGACCGTGGTGTTCTCCAACTACGATTTCCAACTCGTCGCAGCTCACGACAGGACCGTTGAGCCCGGCCAAACCTCGACCTTGACGTACTTGCTACGCAACACGGGGGCCAGCTCGGACGACTACACCGTGACGCAGAGCAACGTCAGCACCTGGGTGGCCTCGATGACGCCCACCTCGGGGGGCTCCACCGCTACCATTTCCCCCAACATCACCAGTTCCGTTCTGGTCCAGGTGACCGTCCCCGCTGACGCCCTGCGAACAGAAAGCGAAACCGTGACACTGACCGTGACGTCCAACGGCGGCAGCTTCTCGAAAGTTGTCACCACGACGGTCTTGACCGGCCCCAACTACGCCGTCGAGGTCACCATGGACACGGCCGTGCAGCGTCTGGTTCCCGGTCAGTCGGAATCCGTTCAAGTGACCGTGAACAACACCGGCAACGTGCCGGCCAGTTTCACCCTCTCCTCCGGCATTTCCACCAACCCTGCCAACTGGGTGACGAGCCTCTCTTCGACGAGCACGGGTACGCTTTCTGCCGGTGAGAACGTCACCGTCAGCGTGAGTTTGACGCCGCCCATCATCAAGAGCCCACTCGACCCGGCCGAGTACAACCGCGCCGGCGACACGATGTCGGTGTGGGTTCAGGCCATGGCCATGGGCGGCGGCGTCCCCGACGTGGCAGCTCAACCCCTCGAGATCCGACCCGTCATCGTGGTCGATCCCGGTTTGCCGTCCAACACGGTGGACATGACGCCTCAGCAGGTCATGATGGCCAAACAAGGCATCGCCCTTCAGGAAGTGCTTGACCTCGACCTGGAGGTTCGCCACAACCTTGCCAGTGACCTGTCCGAAACCGTGGACGTCGCCCTTTCTCTTGGTGATGCTGTGTTCACGTCCGACTCCTCCGGTGGTTTCGACGAAGCCAGCCGATGGGCCATTGGGCTGAGCCCCACACTGTTCCCCGACATGTCGTTGGGCGATTCGGGCGATGCCGTCATGACCATTCAGGGGCCCGCCGACGATTACCCGGTGGCCGGCTCGCTCACGGTTCCCCTCGTGGCCAACGTGACCTTGGGCAGCGTTCACCAAAGTTCCAACGTGATCGCTGCTGAAGTGAGCCAAACCCTAACCCTCAACGTACCGCCCGTGATGGGCGTCGGTCCTTACGACGGTGGAACACTGGATGCCATGGTGGGTGAAACCACGCTGTTCGAAGTGAACATCTCCAACACCGGCAACGACATGGCATCGTACCGTCTCTCGTTCGCAGAAACGCTGCCTCCCAACTGGGTGGCGTCGTTCTCCAACACCTCGCTGATGCCGAGCACCACGGTGACCAGCGTTCCAGCCGATGTGGCCGATTACCCTTCCAGTGCTGCCACGCACGTGAGGCAATTTGATCTGTCCGTGACCACTGCTCCCGATGCGCCCGCCAACAGCATCGAGCATGTGACGGTGGTCGTTGAGGACATGGACACCGGTGTGTACATCGGCGAATTTGAGATCCCCATCCTCGTCGGCGAACTGGTCAACGCCACACTGTCACCCAGCAGTCAACTCGTGAACATGTCCCTTGGTGACACGATCACCACCAGCATGGTCATCAGCAACGTTGGCAACACACCGGCCACCTTCAGCGTCTGGCTGGACGAAAGCAACGCTGGCGAGGTCGATTTCACGCTTGAAAGCCCCACGCTGGTTCAAATCGGTGCAGGTTACGAATCCACCGTTCGTGTTCGAGCGCAACCCACTTCCGATGCTCTTGCGGCTGAGAATTACGTGGCCACCGTGTGGGTGAGCAACGCCGATTCAGGACTCAACCTCTCGGCGAACATCGTCGCCAACATCAGCGAGCAGCATGGCATCAACATCAACACGCTCGACCAGGTGGGTGTGGTGCCCGGAACGACCAAAGAAGTGAATTTCACGCTCCTCAACAACGGCAACCTCATCGAGGACGTGGTCATCGAAACCACGGTTCGGGACAACTGGTCGGTCACGCCGCAACTCCGACCGGCCCTTATCGGGGTCGGCGAGGAATACACCAACTCGTTCGTGGTGACGGTGCCTGCCCTCGGCGGTTCGAACGACCTGCTGGACGGCTCCATCTATCCCGTGACGATTCGGGTGCTGAACTCCACCACCGATGAAGTGCTCAAGATTCACCAGATGGATTTGATCGTGGCCCCCGTGTTCATGGTTGAGGTGGAGGACTGGCCCACGGAGATGGAATTCCATCGTGGGTTCTCGAGGACCTGGGACTTCACGCTGACCAACACCGGCAACAAGGATGTTGACGTCAACCTCAACTATTCCCTGCTTCAAGGCGGCCTTTCGATTCCCAGCACCGATTGGCAAATCATGCCCAACGCACCCAGTCGGGTTTCGTTGCCGATGGGCGTGCCCGTCGACGTGTCGTTCACGGTCCAAGGCACCGCCACTCAGCCGGCCTTGACGTTGGCCGCCAACCTTGTCCTCTCCCTGGAGCCCACCGATCCCGATGTCATCGGCAGCGCCGCCTATTACACCGACCTCGGGATGGACCGCTTCTTTGAGATCGGCGACACCGACGTTCAACCCCCACAAGGCGGAGGAGCAGCGCCCTACCAGATCACCTACTCCCACATCCCCTCCGGCACCATCGAGGCCGTCGCTTACGAAGTTGAGTTGTGCGCTGCTCAACGGCTCCTCGATTTCAACGCTCTCCAGCAGAACGCTTCGCTGTACGAGTGGACGTTCACCCTGCGTGTTGGCGACACGGACTACCCCTTGGATTTGGACCAATACTGCGGCGCCACCTCCCTGGGTGCTGAGTCACGTGTGACCCTCCCCAGCCGTCAACCATGGGTGACCGACCAACCCATCCAACTGCTCATCGATTCGCCCGACCCGCCCAATGTGCTGGCTGGCGATGGTTGGGACCTGACCCTGCGCTTGTACCATCCCGACGAGCACAACGGATACACCGTGTACGACGAGGAGACGTTCACTTATCGTCTGGCCGTTTTCTCGGACCCGGCCATCATCGCCGAGGAAAGCGGCCCCCAGTCCGGTGAGCTGTACGAAGGGGTGGAGTCCATCTACGAAGTTCACGTTCAGAATTTGGGGACGGCCATTGCGCTGATGGTGGACGTCAACTTGGATTGTGGCGATTCCGTGAACATTCTCTCCAACCCCGACCCCGTCCCCTTGATGCAGTCCAGCGACGAGCACACGTTTGAGTTCACCGTTCAGCCAACCATCATCGACTGGTGGTTGGAAGCCGATCAGGTCTCGTGCGAGGCCTCCGTCACCTATGTCTCAACCGGTGATGACGGCAACCTGGAAGCCAACGACGTGCTCATCACCGACGACCTCGAAGAACCGTTGATGGTGCGCTCATTGTCGCCCGACATCTCGGTCGCCTTTGTGGCGTGTGTGGTTGCGTTCCTCCTCTCCTTTGTGTTCGGCCGCCTGGCAGGTCAATCCGAGAAGTGGCGCTTGAGCGGGGTGTACGCTGGCATCCTTGGCTTCGGCTTCGCCTTCCACCTGTTCACCGTTCAGTACTGGGGCCCTGCCGTGCTGGTGTTGGCCGTGCTGTGGGTCTGGCGCATGACGTGGAAGAGCAGCGAAGAATTCCGCCTGATCCACGAAGACTACCAGCGCGCCCGCAAAGGCATCTCCACCGTCTACTCCGACCACTTTGACGCCCTCAAGGACGGCCGTCGCCAGTTGACGATCATTCTCTCGATGCCCTTGCTCGGCATGATGGCCGTGGTGCTCGGACTGCCCCCACAGCTGACCACGGACACCGACAACCTCGTGCTGTTGCTGGCGTATTTCCTCGTGACCAGCGTGGGTGTGTGGGCGCTGCTTCGCCGCGCCGATTCGACCTACGGCAACCTGTACGGCCGCATGACGGACGCCGAAATCAAGGCCATTCGCATTGAGCGCGACCTCGGCGATCCTGCCCGCCTGCTGAACGATCTGGCCGATGAAGGCCTGGATTTGACGGCCGTGCTTGGCCAGCGAGCGCCATCCAGCGCCTCGGAACTCCCCTCGACCCCCGAAAAAGGTCAGGTCGCCAAAGCGCAACTCGACGATTCCACCTTCATGGAACAAGCGGAGGTGAGCGGCGATGCCTGAGGACCTTCCCGAGGACGTGATGGATGCCGAGCGGGCGGCCCGAGGTCAGGACATCATCGAAGCCTCGCAAACGCTGGAGCGTTTGGCTCGAAAGGCCGCACGCAAAGAGAACCCCACGCTGACCGAATCCGAACTGGACATCGGCGAGGCCAAGGTGTACATGGGCATGCACCAACTCGCCAAAGCCAGGAAGAACATCAAGCGCGCTGAAATCACCCTCGAGGAACTCGAGGAGGACGTGCTTCACCTCCGTCGCAGCATCGCCATGCTGCACCGTCTCTTGGTGCACAAGCACATCGGGCTCGAGGAGGCCGAGCGCATCCTCTTCAAATTGCGCGAGTCGACGGCTGCCGCCGAGATCGGCGACATTCGCGTGGCCACCGCTGAGGTGGAAGACCTGCTTGAAGACCTCATCGGGGGCAACACTTCCACCCTCAACCCGTTCCTGTTCCGCCATTTCTGGTTGGGCGTGGACACCCGTTGGCCGGCCGGCGGTGAACGCGGCGTGCTCATCGTCCGCATCATCAACGACGGACCGATCCCACTGCCCATGCTGCGTATGAAGCCGCCCGTCCCAGAGGGATGGACGGTCAATCCGCCCAACGTCGACCTTCCCATCATCGCTCCGGGCGGTAACATCCCGTTGCGGTTTGAAATTCAACCCGATTTCCAACTGTCGTCCGAGGACGTGCCGCTGACCCGTAAACTGTCCGTAGCGACGTCCTACGAGATGCGGTCGGGCGAAATCACCGTCACCATGCGCGTCCAAAACCGCTCCATGGAGCCGCACACCGATGTGCTGCTCACGCCTTGGGTGCCCGCCGGCTTTGTGGCCGAAGAGGTGCCCGTGATTCGCAACCTTGCTCCCGACGAAGTGGCCGTTGTTCGGTTCCCACTTCGCATCAACCTCGGTCTGGGAGGTGCTCTCTGACCGTCCCTTTCCACCCGCAGAGGCGGGGGATAACAAAAAAAATGGTGAAAAACATGAAAAACGAAACGAAAAACGAAAACCGCGATGACCTCGCGGCCATCGGTATCGGGGCAATGATCGTCTTCATTGCGCTGATCCTGGTTGCTGCGGTGGCCTCTGCCGTCATCATTCAGACGGCTGAGAAGTTGCAACAGAACGCCCAAGAAGCCGGTGAAGGCACCAAGGACGCCATTGCGTCGAAGGTCATCATCATCAACGCTATCAAGGGCGCAGGAGCAGTTACCACACTGACCCTTGAACTGGCACCGGGTAGCGATTCGGTTGCCGAAGCGAACGTTGCTTGGCTTGCTACGTGCACCGCTGCTGCGGTTGATCAAGGCGATATGGCTGCTGTTGTCAACCTGGACGGAAGTGGTGATGCTGGCTTTGAGCCAAATGAAATTTACTCAATTGACCTGACGCTCACGAACTGTGGGGCCCTGGACACGACGCTTTACATTCAAGCCGGCGGATCTGGGACCACCTACGAAGTGCTGAACTTGGAAGGCTCCAGTCAAGGTGAATTGGTGGTTTGAGGTGAACAACATGAAAGAAAATCAAAACATGAAAGAAGACAACTTTGCAGCCATCGGTATTGGTGCCATGATCGTGTTCATCGCACTGATTCTTGTAGCAGCCGTGGCATCGGCTGTGATCATCCAAACGGGTGAAAAACTGCAGCAGAACGCTCAAGACACCGGTGACGACACGCAAAACAGCATGCGAGGGAAAATCAAGATCCTTGGCGGCTACCTTGAAACGGGTGGCGACTACAACATTGTGGTGGTTGCTTCCCCTGGAAGTTCGGATATCGACGAAGGGGAGATCATCATCACGCTTCACTGCGGTGCAAACTCTGACACACTCCTCGGAGGAACTGTAGACGTTGGCTTGACGGCTCTCGATGGCGGTGCTGCTTCTGAGATCACGGCAGCTGAGGGCTTCTTGCTCAGCCTTAACCCAACGGCCTGCACCACAGGTGAGATCACCATGCACCTTCACGTGAAGGGCATGGGCACGACCTACGAAGTGTTTGAGGTTCCAGGAAACGCTGGAGAATCCCTGGTCTGACCCGTGGTGTTTGCACCCTCGGGTGCAGGCATCAAGGAGGATGTTCGGATGGCATGGCCATTCAGTGGAAACTCCGGTGGAAACAAAAGCGCAGAACAACACCTCAGCGAAGAACGCTTGAAGATCTTGGCCAACGTGGCCATTGAACAGGTGCCGTTCCCTGAACAGGGAATGCTGACGGAAGAGGATGCGTGGACGATTTCACCCGGCCCAACTCGGGCCCGTATCAACAGCCAGCAAAGCGTCCCGGGCGTTGCAGCAACGATGGCCCCCCAGGCCCCCGCTGTCCCGCAAACCGCCACGGTCGACACCTCGGGCATCGAGCGCTTGATCAGCAGTCGCCTCGACATGGTTGAAGACGTGCTGCGGATGGTCGAAGTCCGCCTTGAGGAGAGCGCAAGAGCAGCCCCAACAGGTGACGGCGAACACGCAAGCGAAGACGACCCGGTCGATGGCGAAGCCCCAGAAGGTGGGTCCGGTGACCGCATCATCACCGCAAGCGGTGAGGTGGTTGAAGTCGGTGGAACCAACCGATTGATGGAAGACGATCAAGGTCAACTGGTCGAACTGTACGAAGCTCAGGCTTTGGCAGCAAACCCCTTCTTGGTCGCCCCACGATCCAGCGGCTCCACCGGTCAAAACAGCACCGGCGCCCCGACGGTGGCGGCCTTGTTGCTCGACCACATGTCAGGCCTCGCTGCCGTGAGCTTCACGCAGAAAGCGATGGAATCGGGCATGTTGAGCCAACACGAGGGCGAAGCCGTGCTGGCCATCGTTCAGCTGGCTGAACCCGGCGACGCCGACACGGCGCTCGATGACCACCTGCCGCATCGGCAACTCTTGGTCTTCTCGGCGCTGATTTCGTCGTGGCGACAACTGAGCGGAGCACGGGGTGAAGAGTGACATGGGTGCCTCGGTGGGTGTTGGAGGATTGATCGTCGGCATTTCGATGCTGGTGGTTTTTTCGATGGCGTACCAAGCCATCACGCTTCAGATCGATTCAGGCTTGGATCGGATTGAACAGGCGGACCAACCGATGCCCACCTTTGTGCTCAACAACGCCGAGATTTGGGAAGGTGCGGTGGTCTCGTTGACGATCACGACCGCAGGTTCGGGGTACACCGATGGAACGCTGAAATCCACCACCAACACCGGTGGATTCACAGGAACGTACACCGTTGACGGCTCAGGGGCCATTGTATCCGTGGTGATCACCAGCCACGGAAACTACAGCGCCGCACCGAGCATCGACATCGTGTGCAGCACAGCCTGTGCCAGCAACGACGGTCTTGGCGACATCACTGCTGCCTTGGGCGACGTCATATACGCCAACATGACCAATACCGGTTCCGTCACTGTGTCCCACGACGACATGTGGTTGTTCGTGGACGGGCTTGACGCCACCGAGTTTTCATCGGTCTACACCTCGACCATCTCATCCGAGAACTGGTACTCAGGAGAAAGCCTGAGTTTGGTGTGGCTGGATGCTTCGGTGACCGGCTTCGAACGGTTGAGTTTGACGGCGGGTGCACGAAGCTCGTCCATTGAATTGGTGTGATGCTCCATGGCTGACGGTGGTGCCTCTTCGATGATCATGCTGGTCACGGCGCTTCTGATATCTGGGAGCGCCAGTGCCATCCTGATCGGTCAATGGGGCGAAACCGTCCGAGTCTTGCAACAGCAAGAGCGGGTGGCGGGTTTGTCAAGTGAGGTGGACGTGAACATTGCTGGCGATTTGGCAATGGTCAACTTTGACAGCGCCACCAACACCATGACCTTGTACTTCATCAACACCGGCGAACACGACTTAAGCACCACCGACTACGAAGTCGTTGTGAACGGCGTCACGCCCACCTCAAAAACAGAAACCATCCTACCCGCAGGTGCGGATTGGGAGCCAGGTTTGCTGTTGGAGGTTGAACTGGTGACCGCAGCGGGTTTCACCGATGGCGACGACGCCTCGATTTACTTTGTCGGCCAATCCGTGGCCATCGACGGCGTGGTTGAACCGGTCACTGCACAAGCGGAGGTGAGGCTGAATGTCGTTTGAGGAAAATCCGTTCCTGATCGCTCACAAACCGGTGGAAGACGGCTTCCCCTTTGAGGTGGAAACCGACTCCTTGGCCGACTCCATGGGGCTGAGGTTGCCCAACCGTTCGTTGTACCTGCTTCAGGGCAAGGTGGGTGCGGGCAAATCGCTCATCGCTCAACGCCTGGTTCACGGCATGGCGCACAACGGCGTCAAGATCCTGGTCATCACGACCGAGTTGACCACACGCGGTTGGATAGAACAGATGGAGAGCATCGGATACGGCATGACGGACTTCATTCGAAAGGGCCAAGTCATGGTCTTGAGTCGGTACGGGACCGTCGCCGATTCTCGCCAAGACGTGACCCTTGAAGAGATCCTCAACAGCCCTGCTGTCCCCGCTGCCGACGTCATCCTTCTGGACTCCGCCAGCTCGTTGATGCCCGAAGGCATCAGCAAGAGCGAGCAATACGCCCTCATCCAGCAACTCCGAAAGGTCGCCTCCGAAGGACGCTCCTTCATGCTCTGTGCGGACCCCGAAGAGATGGATCACGGGTTGCTGCACACGCTTCGTGCTTCGGCCGAGGTGGTGCTGGATTTGGAAAACGCCATGATTGGTGGTGAACTCAAGCGCAACATCATCATTACACGCTTTTTGCGAGCCGCAGGCCCCATCCAAACGTCGGTGGGCTGGCGCGTTGAGCCCGGCATGGGCTTCATCGTTGACATCACGGCGGTGAGCTGATTTCGGAGGTTTGAACCATGGCTGAAGAATCCCGCTTCGCAAAAGGCGACCTCAACGGCGTCATGGCCGCCTATCCGCACGTAGCCGAATGGGTGCGGGACTTCGAAATGCAGTACGGCTCACGGCCAACCTACTACGGTCCCTTGGACCGTGACGCCAAGAAGGAACGACCCTTCAACCTCATTTACGTCACCCGCGAACCCATTTTCGTTCACATCTACGAGCCACCGGCCGACGATGAGGGCGGCGGGACCATCCTCTGGTTCGGTTTGGAACCGCAATTGACCGAGGAAGAAGAGAACATTCGCCGTGAACTGGTGGAAACGTTGTTGCAGGAAGCGCCTTCAGCGCCCTCGTTCACCACCGACACGGAGTTCGAGTCCATCCTTGAGCAAATGATCGAGCGCTACACCATTCTCGACACCGAAGCCAACAACCTCGTGCGTCGGCAAGGTCGACTCTGGGAGTTGGTCGGTATGGACGACAAACGCATCACGGTCACGCAACCGCAACGTGAACGGCTGACCTATGTTATCATCCGTGACCTCATTCGCAACGGTCCACTCGAACCGCTGCTCTCCGACGAGATGTTGGAAGACATTCACTCCGTCGGTCTGAAGCACATTCACATGGACCACAAGGTGTTCGGTATGGTCACCTCAAACATTCGGTTCCGTGAACGACAATTGCTCGCTCGCTACCTGCGCGCCATGTCCGAGCGCATCGGACGTCCGGTCTCCGATAACAAACCGATCATTGACGGTGTGCTGCTCGATGGCTCCCGTATCAACATCATTTTCTCGGACGACGTCTCCATGCTGGGGCCCTCGTTCACCATTCGTAAGTTCGCTGAAGAGACCATCTCGGTGGTTCAACTGATCAAGTGGGGCACCATGTCAGCCCAGCAAGCCGCCTACATCTGGATTTGTTTGGAATACGGTATGTCTGTTCTGGTGTCGGGGGAAACCGCATCCGGCAAAACCACGACGCTCAACGCCATTCTACCGTTCATTGATCACAACGTCAAGATTTACTCCGCAGAAGACACGCCTGAAGTCAAGGTGCGTCACAAGATCTGGCAGCGTCTGGTGACCCGTGACGCCAAGAATGAGGACTCGCGTGTCGAAATGTTCGACCTGTTGAAGGCGGCCCTGCGAAGCCGTCCCCGCTACATCATCATCGGTGAGATTCGAGGTGTCGAAGGTGCAACGGCCTTCCAAGCCATGCAGACCGGTCACCCTGTCATTGCCACGTTCCACGCTTCGTCGATCGTCAAGATGATTCAGCGTTTCACCGGTGACCCGATCAACGTCCCCATCCGTTTCTTTGACAACCTCAATTTCGCTATTTTCCAAGAAGTGGTTGAAGCCCCGGGCGGCGGCATCGCCCGACGTGTCACCGGGATTGACGAAGTCATCGGGTACAACAAGCACAGCGACGGTGTGCTGACCCGTGGTATGTTCGAGTGGGACCCGGTGAAGGACAAGCACTACTTCCGAGGTATGTTCCAATCCCACCTGCTGGAGAACAAGATCGCTGCCATGGCCGGGTTCGCCAACAAACGCGACATCTACGACGAAATGCTTCGTCGCGCCGCTGCGATTCAGCGCATGGCCGACCGCGATCTGACCCACTACGACGACGTGTTTGACCTGCTCGGGCTGTACTATTCCAACGGTTGGGAGCACTTCGACCGGGCCATTGACACCTGGGTCGGGGTCAACCACTCGTGAGGGGATGAAGCAAGATGGAGAGAATGCCGACCTGGCAAATCGCCCTCCGTCGGCTCGAAATGCCACCTGCACGCTTCGGCCTGTTCTACGTGCTGCCCGTCGCCATCGTGTCCTTCCTCGTCGGCGTCATCGTGGTGTTCATCACCGGTGGTCTTGCGGAGGGTGCCCTGTTCTCCGGTGTGACCGGCGTGCTGCTCCCGGTTCTGCTGACGGCCATGGCCACAGCGGCCGCCTGCGGGTACCCGGTGCTCGAAGTGCAGCGTTCTGCGAACATGATCGAAGCGGAGATGCACATGTTCATCACCCGCATGGGGATTTTATCCATCGGTGAAGTGGGCGCTCAATCCATCTTCGACATCCTGAAGCAGATGCGCGATTACGGTGAACTGGCTGCCGAGGTGAAACGCATTGAAACGCTTGTGGACAAGTGGAACACCTCATTGCCCGAGGCAGCCCGCATCGTTGCCCATCAAAGCCCAAGCCCGCTGTGGTCCGATTTCCTCGACCGCATGGCGTTCTCCATCGAAGCGGGTCAACCCATCGACGAATTCATGCGCTCCGAGCAGGAGACCATCGCCGAGCAGTACAACACCCTCTACGATACCCGGCTTGAATCGGTGGACACGCTTCAGGAAATCTACGTCTCCTTGGTCACCGCCGGTTTGTTTGGCTTGGTCATCGCCGGTATTCACCTGGTGCTGTTTGAGGTCGGCACGCCCGATGACACGCCCATTGAAATCGCTTCAAGACTGCGTTACATCTTGTTGGCGTCCTTGATGTTCGTGTTCATTCAAATCGGTGCCGTTTTTGCGTTCAGGGCCACCATCCCCAACGACCTCACCTTCGCTCGGGACGAAATGGACACACCGTTTCGCATCAATTTCCGTCGCTCGTTGCTGATTTCCGCCGGTGTCAGTGCCGGTCTGTTGGTCATCAGCATCTTCACCCTCCTGCTGATTTGGAGCGTGATCACCTCCGAATGGGATAAATGGGGTCTGCTGTACATCGTCGTACCGTTCACGGCGTTTTTGATTCCTTCCACGCTTGTTCGACGAGAAGAGCACAACATCCAGCGACGCGATGAAACCTACCCGGATTTCATCCGTGCCTTGGGGGGAACGGCTCAGGCGCGATCGGCCGAACCTTCGGCGACCATCAAGGCCCTGCGTGGCATTGATTTCGGTCCATTGGACAATTCCATCGACCGCTTGGAAAAGCGGCTGAGCACCCGCATTGATTCGGACCGGGCGTGGGATTACTTCACCGCCGACACCAATTCAGCCGTCATTTCACGCTACACGCGCATCTACATCGAGGGCTCCCAATCGTCGGGGCAACCGGCTGAAACCGCCGAAATGGTATCCCGCTCCGTTGGAAACCTGCTCTCGTTGCGCAACCGCCGGGCCCTCTCGGCCAACACCATGTGGGGCGTCGCCCTGGGGTTGCTGATCTCCAGCGTCGCCACGCTGAACGTCACCACCGCCATCGTTGTTCAGCTCGGTGAAGCTGTCGCAGGGGTGGCCGAGGGTTTGGTGGGGACCGATGTTGGCGCTCTTTCGGAGTTTGGTGCCGGTGTTGCACTGCCGGTGATGGAAGATGCTTCCTCGGTGGAGGACAACATTCGCTACTTCAAAATCATCGTTTCGCTGTTGATTCTAATGCAAGTGGTGGCGGTGTCGTCCATCGCCACGCGTTTGAGGGGCGGGACACGAACGAGCGCCGTGGGTCAAATGGTCCTGCTGACGTGGATCGCTGGCCTCGCCTCACTCCTCAGCGCCGTGATTTTGGACAACGCTCGCTCGGTCTTCAGCACCTGATGAAGGAAACTTCTTACCGCAGGTTTCCGAACACACGCCATGCAACCCCCGTTGCCGCCCGCACCCGCCGCATCGCCTTACCAACCGCCAGCGAAGATGGCCACCAAAGGTGCCGTGTACGGCTTCCAACGCTGGCTCATGTTCGGTCTGGGTCTGTTGGTGGTCGCCTCGTTGTTCGGGCAATTTCCGTTGGATTCGTCGGTGCCGGTGGCGGCCGATTACGACCTCACCGACGAAGCCGAGGCGGAGCAGTTCGTCGACGACCTGGACGCGTATGCCACCCAAGTCGACCTCTTTGCGGCACTCAGCGTGGTGTTGCAAACCGGTTCCATCGCCTTCCTCGCCTACGCCTTTGCGCGTGAGGCGCACGAGGACACGTCCCACCACGTGGCCTTGCGCATCACGATGGTGCTCGCCTCGATCATCCTCGTCACGAGCCTGGTCGGGCGCAACTTTTCGCTGCTGTGAGCATCAGCGCTTGGCCTCTTCTCGGATGCGCTTCTTGGTCGCCGCCCACGAACAGATGGGGCAAGTGGTCAAGTCGTGGTAGCGGGCCGGGCAGTGTTCCCGTCCGAAGAAGATGATCTGCAGGTGGAGGTCGTTCCATTTTTCCTTGGGAAACACCGCCTTGAGGTCCCGTTCGGTTTTTTCGACCGTGGTGCCGTTGGAGAGGCCCCAACGCGCTGCCAGCCGATGGATGTGGGTGTCGATGGGAAAAGCCGGCACACCGAACGCCTGAGCCATCACCACGCCGGCGGTTTTGTGGCCCACGCCCGGCAGCGCTTCCAGGGCCTCAAAGGAGGCAGGGACCTCGCCGCCGTGACGTTCGACCAGCATTTCCGACAGGCGACGGATGTTCTTCGCCTTGGTGGGCGCCAGTCCCACCTGACGAATGTCGGCGAGGATGGTTTCCACGGGAAGGGTGGCCATCGTGGCGGCGTCGCTCGCCTTGGCGAAGAGGGCGGGGGTCACCTCGTTGACCTTCAAGTCGGTGGTTTGCGCTGACATGAGGACCGCCACAAGCAGTTCAAACGGGTTGCTGTGGTCCAACGGGACGGGGATTTCTGGATACAGTTCCTCGAGTTGCTGGGCGATGATGACGGCTTTTTCCGCTCGCTTCATGGCCCTCACCCTTGAGGTTCGTAGTTGGCGCTGTATTCCTCACCGGTTTTCCAACCGAAGAAGAGGCCCAGGAAAATGGAGGTCAGCGGCACGAGGTTGCAGGCCACGACCTCGATCACCGGCGAGGCCCCGTCGGCGGGCTGGCCAGCGAGGATCCAAATGAGAAGGCCGAGAAAGAGGCCCGGTAGCGCCATGGAGGCGCCCATGATGAACGTCCGCAGGGTGCGCATGGTGGGCTGAACCCTCCGGCCGCCATGAAGGTGTGCTTCCTCAAGCCACCAGCCGTGCGGCCAACTCCGCTCCCGAGAGCGTGTTGAGGGTGTCGGCCGGTTCAATCCATCCCTTTCGTGCCGCCATCACGCCGTAAGCGATGTCGCTGAGGCCGCGAACGGAGTGGGCATCGGGGTTGATGGCGACGGGAACGCCGAGCCCTTTGGCGTGCTTGCACAAGCGCCAATCGAGGTCGAGTCGGTAGGGGCTGGCGTTGAGTTCAATCGCTTTCAGCCGCCCGGCTTCGTTGTGGTCGGCCATGTGCTCAAGCACGGCAAAGAGGTCCACTTCGTAGCCTTCACGGCCCTGGAGGATGCGGCCGGTGGGGTGGCCGAGCACGGTGGTGGAGGGGTGGTCGATGACCTTCAGCAATTCTTCTGTGTTTTCGACCTCGTCGCGCCCGCGCCACTTGGTCATGGCGTGAACGCTGGCCACGACGTAGTCCAGTTCAGCGAGCACATCATCGGGGTGGTCGAGTCGACCGCCCGGGAGGATGTCGGATTCCACCCCGTGGAACAACCGGAAATCCAAGCCTTCGTCGGCCCACTGCTGGTTGTAGGTGGCGATGGTGCGCCCCTGAGCGAGCAGGTCTTCGGCGCTGGCACCGTTGGCGATCTTCAACGTGGGCGAATGATCGGCGATGCCCAGCCATGACCACCCCATCCTTCGAGCGGTGTCGGCCATTTGCTCAAGACTGGCTTCGCCATCCGAGAGCGTCGTGTGGTTGTGAAGGGAACCCTTGACGTTGGCCACTTCGATGAGTTCGGGAAGGGCATGGGCGGCCGCCGCATCGATTTCCCCCGTGTCCTCACGGAGTTCGGGCGGCACGTACGCCAAATCCAAATGGGCGTAGATGTCGGCTTCTTCGCTGGCCTTGAGGGAATAGGCGGCCGCCGCCATGCCCTTCAGTTCGCCAGCCTCAGCTTCAGGGATGAGGCCGAATTCGTTGAGTTTCAACCCTCGGTCGATGGCCCGTTGGCGCATCACGATGTTGTGCTCCTTGCTGCCCGTGAAGTACGCCAGGGTGAACGGTTCAACGTGCGGGGGGACAAGGCGGACTTGGGCGTCGATGGTTCCACCCGCCTCCATCTGCTCGTAGTCGTCTCCACCGATGGCGTCAAGCACGTTGGGGTCGATGTGACCCACGGCAAACGATTCGTCGAAGATGGTCGTGTCGAGGATGAGGCTGATCTTGGAGTCGCCTGCACCCTTCACATCGGCGATGCCGTTGAGGTTGAGGATTGCTGCCGCGACCGCATCGTGGTTGGCATCGTCCACCGACACCACCACATCGAGGTCGCCGATGGTTTCCTTGCGTCGGCGAGCGGAACCCGCCAGCGTGGCCCGGTGCACGCCGTCGATGGCGGCGATTTTGCGCTGGAACGCCTCGCCGTAACGCAGACCGATGTCGAGGCGCCGGCGGGCTCGGAACCGCGAGAGCAATTCGATACCGTCCAAGATGCGTTGTTGTGATTTCTTGCCGAAGCCCTTCATGGGTGCAATTCGATCTTCCGTGGCCGCCTCCTTCAGTTCGGCCACGGTGGTCACACCCAGTTCTTCGGCCATCAGTTTGATGCGCTTCGGTCCGAGTCCGGGTATGCCCAACATGTCGATGAGGCCGGGAGGCGTGTTGTCGTGGAGGTCGTGCCAGTCTTGGGGCCAGCGACCCTCGGTCATGGCTTGCGTCAAGGCCGTGCCGAGACCTTTCCCGATGCCCTTCATGTCAAAAATGGCCCCGCTCATGACCAGTTCGCCGAAATCTTCGGTGATGGAACCCAGCATCCGGGATGCGTTCTGATAGGAGCGAACCCGGAACACGTTGGCGCCCTGAAGTTCAAGCAAAACGGCCACCTGATGCAAGGCGTTGGCCACTTGGTTGCGGGAATAATAGGGAGGCCCGTTGGGTCGTGGTTTCGGGAGGGTGAACGAGCCGCCGGCCATGGCAAAAACAAAGCCCGTCCCTTCACAAAGGTTCGCTCCCGCCCTCATGTTCAAATGGGCGACGCCGATGGATTTCCATGGTGGACCCGGCGGTCATCGAACAGCTGGCCGAAACCCTCTGCGGGATTTCAGCGGTCCTGTTCACCTTCATCGCCACATTTTCACGCTCGCCGCGCGCTGAATTGGTCGCACAAAACGTCATTTTCGCCACGTTGATGCTTGCTGCCGTGGTGCTTTGGTGGCTTTCCCTTGCCGGTGGCACGATGTGGGGGTCGAACTACCTCCCGCTGCCCTTGTCGGTGGTGTGCGTGGTGCTCGCCATCTCTGCGCGCATGAACATCAAGGGTGAGAACATCTCGTTCGGCGCCAACCCCCACAGCATCGGTCGGCGAGAAGAGGAATGAACGCAACTCTCTGCACCATGTGCGAACATCGCCGCAGTGCGTACACCAGTGCATCGTTTGTTCACGGCCGTGCCACGACCGATGCGACCGGCAGGTTCAGACGATTTCGCCCTGCGGTTCGTCGCCGGAGTCTGCTTCCTCCGCTTCCTTGGCCATTTTTTGGTCGATGAAGGTGCGCATGTAGTCGGGCAATTCACCGTTGACAAAAATCACGTCGTTGACCGCTTCCAACTTCTTGAGTGAGTAGTAAATTTGCATGGCGGTCATGGGTGTGGAGGAACAACCGTTGCACCCACCGTCGAGCGAGAGCATGATGTTGCCGTCGCTCGTGTCGAGCACGTTGACCACACCGTCGTGAGCGTCCAGCACTTCCTGCACCGGGCCGATCTCCGCCAAGATTTCCTCGGCGCTGATGCTCATGACCCGTCCACGGGGCCACCCTCTTTCAACGATTGCACCAACATGCATTGCGGCCAACGCATGAACACCGCTCGAAACCGCACTCTGTCCCGTTTTTACGGGGGAACGGCTTATCAATCCCTCTCAGGTGGCCGGGGCATAGGTGATGACGATGATGGAAAACATTGCACTGATTTCAGCCGGTGCCGCTGTGGCCGGTTTGGTGATTGCGTTCGTGCTGTACCAGCAAGTGAACAAAGTGAAGATCGACAACGACGTGGTGGCCGACATCACGTCAGAAATCCGAAAGGGCGCCATGGCGTTCTTGTTCGCCGAGTACCGTGTGCTCGCCATCTTCTGTGTGGCAGTGGGTGCCTTGCTCTTCGTCCTCAACGACCTCGAGACGGCCATCGCCTTCTTCCTCGGTGCGCTGGCTTCGGTCGCTGCCGGATTCTCCGGCATGAACGCCGCCACGGCCGCCAACGGCCGAACCGCCATGGCTGCCAAGGCCGACGGTCAAGCCGGCGCCCTCGCCGTGTCCTACAACGGTGGCGCCGTGATGGGGTTGTCCGTGGGCGGTCTTGGCCTGCTCGGTATTTCCCTTGTGGCGTTCTGGCTCGGAGCCGGTGAAACGGACGCTGACGGCGGCATGAACGTCATCAGCGCCGCAGCCGGGTTCGGTATGGGTGCCTCCTCCATCGCCCTCTTCGCTCGTGTTGGCGGCGGCATTTACACCAAGGCTGCTGACGTGGGCGCTGACCTCGTCGGCAAGGTCGAAGCCGGCATCCCTGAGGACGACCCCCGCAACCCCGGTGTCATCGCCGACAACGTGGGCGACAACGTCGGTGACGTGGCCGGTATGGGTGCGGACATCTTCGAATCGTTCGTCGGTTCCATCATTGCCGCCATGGTCATCGCCAACGAGTTCGACATCACCATCGCCCCCGACTACGTGATGATGCCCATTCTCCTCGGCCTCATCGGCTACCTCGCTTCGGTGGCCGGTGTCTTCTCCATGAGCTTCCTGAAGAACGGCAGCGACCCTGCTGCGGCCCTTCGCAACACCACCTTCATCGGAGCCGGCTTGTTCTGGCTCGGTGGCTACGGTGCCATTCAGTTTGGTATCATTGACGTTGATTTTGCCGTCATGCACGCCGTGGTTCTCGGCAGCATCATCGGGATCCTCATCGGTCTGGTCACCGAATACTACACCGGCATCGAGCCCGTGTTTGGCATCAAGACCAAGGCCATTCCCCACATCGGTGAAATGTCCAAGACCGGTCCTGCCACCAACGCCATCGCCGGTCTTTCGGTCGGCATGATGTCCACCTTCATCCCCATCCTCCTCATCGCCTTGGGCATCCTGGGCGCTGACCAATTTGGCAGTTCCATCGATGGCGACGACGCCTTCGGTCTCTACTGCATCGCCATGGCCGCCATGGGCATGCTCGCCACGGTTGGTGTGACCATGACGGTCGACGCCTACGGCCCCGTTGCCGACAACGCCGGCGGCATCGCCGAGATGTCCGGCTTGGGCGACGACGTTCGTGCCATCACCGACGAACTCGACTCCATTGGCAACACCACCGCCGCCGTCGGCAAGGGCTTCGCCATCGGTTCGGCCGCCCTGACGGCCTTGGCCCTCTTCGCTGCTTACACGACCGCAGTGGGCGATGTGACGCTTGACTTGACGGCCCCTCGTGTCGTCATCGGCCTCCTCATCGGTGGCGGTCTGCCCTTCGTCGTGGCCGCCATGACGATGACCTCGGTGGGCAAGGCTGCCGGGGCCATGGTGGTCGAGATCCGACGCCAATTCAAGGAAATCCCCGGTCTGCTCGAGGGCAAGGAAGGCGTCAAGCCCGACTCGCAAACCTGCGTTGACATCTCCACCAAGGCTGCCATCCGTGAGATGGTCGGTCCCGGCGTCGTTGCTATTCTCGCCCCGATCGTGGTCGGGTTCGGTCTGGGCACCAGCGCCCTTGGTGGCATGCTCGCCGGCTCCCTCGTGACCGGTGTGCTGATGGCCCTCTTCATGGCCAACGCCGGTGGTGCATGGGACAACGCTAAGAAAGCCATCGAACAGAACCACATCCCCGGTGCCAAGAAGGGCGACGCAGCTCACGACGCCGCCGTCATCGGCGACACCATCGGTGACCCGTTCAAGGACACCTCCGGTCCTTCGCTCAACATCCTGATCAAGCTCATGTCCATCGTGGCTGTTGTGCTTGCTGGCACGGGTCGTCTCAGCGAAACCGGCTTGCTTTGATTGAGCACGTGGCTTGGCCTCTCAACCGTTGGTTGGGGCTTCGCTGAGCGTTAGCCTTTCAAGCACCCCCCGTGACCGCCAACCATGCACCGAGCCGTGTTCCTTACACTGCTCATGTGCAGCATGGGTCTTGCGGGGTGCCTTGAGGGGCCCACGGTGGATTCCGACGGCTACGGCAACACCTCGGAAGCGGAATTGGCCCTGCCGATGTGGTCGGTGGGCGATCAGTGGCTCTACACCTTCATCACCCCACAATTCGGTGAGGACAGCGCTCGCTTGGTGGTGGCCGAGACCGACGAGGATGAAGGTCTGTACTGGCTCGGTATCTCCAGTGAGCGGGAAGCCCAACGTCATGCGGTCATCAACCACAATCCGTTTCTCGGACGGGTCACGCACGACGGGCTTTCCGTGTTCGAACAGGGCGAGGCTCAACCCGTGTTCAACTTCCCTTGGAACAAGGGCGATGCCTGGTCGTTCACGCTGTTGGGTCAGGCATGGTCGGCCTCAACCGTGGCGATTTACGACGGCGTCGTGGATGTCGTCGCCCGCTCAGACGACGGTCACAGCCTCATTTACGCCTTCAGCGGTCGAGCAGGTTTCATCGACTCCCTTGTCTGGACCGACGCCGAGGGTGTGGAGCAGCTTCGCATGGAACTGACGCAAACCAAAACCGGCTACGAAGGGGACGTCCATTTCTACCGCGCTCGCGACCTCCTCAACAGCGTTTACGAGAGCACGGACAACGATGTCTACGACTCCTTCCTCGACAGCGGCCATCCGGACGGGTCGGCTTGGGATGTGTTGGTGTGGTACATCGACGTCAACATCGCCAACGGTGGCTCCGGGACGCTGGCGATGAACGACCACCAAAGCGCATCGCCGCTCACGCGAGCGTGGGGGTCGGGCGCCACCGAAAAGGGCGCTATCGGGACCATTCCTTCGAACGCAGGCGATTACGGCTTGACAGTCAACCTGCGAGGTGCGGACTCGCAACTCCATTTCCGGGTGGCGGGCGCCATCACCACCGTCTGGACGCTTTGAGGTGAATGCGTGCCCACCCTCATCATGATGCACGGGATGACCGGTGACGCCAGCATGATGCGTCCCTTTGCGGAAAAGGTGCTGCCGAAAGGCTGGACCCTCCTGGTTCCCGAAGCACGGTTTCCACATCCGAACCGAGGGCGCACCTGGTGGCGCTACGAGGACGAAGACGCCGACGTCACGCGTCGGCGCACGCTCTCGCGCCGCGAACTGATGGACGTCGACGCCAGTTTGTCGCAACTGGAGCAACTCATCGCCGAACAGGCGCCCCTTGGTCCCTTGGTGGTGGGGGGGTTCTCTCAAGGCGGTGCCATGGCACAGGAATTGCTGCACCTCCCCGTTGCCGACCGAATCGTGGGCCTGGTGTGCATGGGCACCCGCTTGGTTCGGCCGATGGAATTGCGAATGCGGTTGGCCGAAATGGACACCAAACGTCTGTTCTGGATGCACGGTGAACGCGATCTCCGCGTGCCCATTGAAGACGGTTGGGCGGTGGCTCACCTGTTTGAATCGGCAGGATGGGCGGTGGAGTTGATCGAACACCCCAAAGGTCACATGATTCCCTTGGAGCACCACGATGCGCTGTGTGAGTGGCTCACGACGTTTTCCTAAGGTAGCGGTTGGTCTCGTCAAACCCGCCGATGAACATGGTTTGGCCGCCGCGAATGTCAAACACAACGGGCACGGTTCGATGCCCGGTGGCTTGGACAACGGGTGTTCGGTAATCGGGATGCTCGTCAAAGTTCAGCTCGGTGAACGTGAGGCCCTTCCCCGTCAAGAGTCGCTTGAGGGCGTTGCAGTAGCCGCAAAAGTTGCCCGTGTAAATCAGGAAGTCGGTGTCGGCTTGTTCAGCGTGGCCCACAATGAGTTCTTCGGACATGGATTTCCCTCGCCGTCGGGTGATTTAACCCCGTGTGTCACCAAGCCATTCCCTCAACGTCAGGTCGCCTAGAACGACACCGTCCGGGTCAATGCACACGGCCACCCACCCGTCGAGGTCGGGCACGTTTCGGTCCTGATGGCTCAACAAGTCTTCGCTCGGCATGGACACCGCTCTCGCAATCGCTTGGTGGCCATCGGCGTCCATGGGTCGCACCGTGCGAATCAGCACCACCTCCCGATGGTCCTTGGCGAGGCTTTTGACCAGCACTTCAGCAATCAGGCTCTCCAGGCCGTGCTGGTCAACCAGGGATGCGCCGTGATGGGAGCGCCAGACGGGGTGTCCAAGACGGCGACCGCGAACCCCTTCCATGTCGCCGACCAAGATCACGCGTTTCACATGGAGTGCCGTTCTCAGGGTGTCGACCAGACCGTGAAGCGACTCGAGCGATGCGTGGAGCCCTTCAAGCCCGCCCGCATCGCTGTGCTGGAGGTGATGAACCACCGCACTGGCTTCGTCGAGTCCGTTCACCGCTTGGATGCCGGGGGTGGAAGCGATGGCAGCGGCCATCGGTTCACGGACATCGTGCAACAGCACGTTGGTTGGCGGCTGACCCTGCCCGTTCACACCACGCCCTCCGGGTTCTCCCTCGACTGTCAATCCTAAAAGGGTCGGGAGGGAGCCACCGTCATGCCTCACCTCACCGTGGTTGTCGCATCCGATGGCAACAACGTCCAACTTGCTCAGCACGTTGTCGCTGAAGCCGAGGCCATGGGGCACTCGGGCAGCACCGTCCAACTCAACGCGTTTGACCTCCCGTTGTTCACCCTCCAACGCGACGCCGGTTCGTCGCCAACCGGGCTTCACGGGTTGAAGCAGGCCTTGGGCGAAGGCGACGCATGGGTGGTCTTGGCTCCCGAGTACAACGGTTCCATGCCGCCCACACTGAACAATGCCATTGCATGGCTCAGCCGTGACGGGGATGACTTCCGAGCGTTGTTCCGCAACCGTCCGGTCGCGCTGGGCACCCATTCAGGAGGGGGCGGACCCCACGTGGTGATGGCGATGCGGATGCAATTCGCTTACTTGGGGTGCAACGTCATCGGCCGTTCCCTTGTGGTCAACAAACACAAGCCGGTCAACCCAGATTCCATTCGTGATGTGCTCAGCAGTCTGATGTTGGGGTTGGGCGCATGAATCGAGGCTTGTCGTCCATCGTCCCGACCCACGTCGTGCGCGAGGGTGGCGGGTTCATGGTTCGCCGACCGGTGGCCATGGGGCGCTTGATGAGCCCATTTTTGCTGCTGGATGAGATGGGCCCCGTGGTCTACGGGCCGGGCGAAGCCATCGGTGCACCGTCCCACCCCCATCGGGGTTTCGAGACGGTCACCTACCTGCTCGACGGCGGCGTGGTCCACGAAGATTCAGCCGGCAACAGCGGTGTGCTCAACCCGGGCGATGTGCAGTGGATGACCGCTGGACGCGGTGTGATTCATTCCGAATTGCCTCAAGACGCCATGCTGGAGCGAGGGGGGCGAATGCACGGGTTCCAGATATGGGTGAACCTTCCGGCGGAGCACAAAATGATGGCACCCCGATACCAAGACATCCCCTCTGGTGATCTCCCGGTCGCCACCAACACCGACGGCACGGTGTGGGCGAAGGTCATTGCAGGCAGCACGATGGGGGTCACGAGCGTCATTGACACCGTCATTCCCATCACCTTCATTCACGTCGTGCTGCAACCAGGGGCGGTGTTCACCCATGCATGCGATCCCGTTCACAACTTGATGATCTACGCCTTCGAAGGTGCCATGGAGGTGGAGGGTCGCACGCTCGAGGACGGGCAACTGGGCATCCTCTCCGCCGGCGAATCCCTCACCATCACGGCGGCAGAGGAAGGCGCGACGTGCTTGCTGCTGGGCGGGCCACCGTTGGATGAACCGATCGCTCGTTACGGACCGTTTGTGATGAACACCCGCGACGAAATCATCCAGGCCATTCAGGACTACAACAACGGCACGCTGGCTTGAGCGGCATCATTGGCTGCAGTGGGCCACGATGTCCTCGTAATTGGGCTCATCGCCCAGGGAATCGCACACCCAAACGTACCCCACGGTGCCGTCGGCTTCGACGACCACCACGGCACGGTTGGCCACGGTGTAGCCTTCGATGACGAAGTTCTCGAACGCCAGACCGTAATCGTTGACCGTCGTCCGGTGGACGTCGCTCAGCAACGGGAAGGCGATGTTGTTGGCTTCGGCGAAGGCACCGTTCGAAAACGGTGCGTCCACCGAGATGCCGAGGACGGATGCGCCGATGTCGTTGAACGAGGCCATGGCGTCTTGGAACGAACAGAGTTCAGCGGTGCACACGCCGGTGAAGGCGGCGGGGTAGAAGGCCAACACCACACGCTGGCCGGCGAAGTCGCTCAGACTCACCGTGGTCTTGTCGGTGGCGGTCAGTGTAAAGGCGGGTGCGGTGTCTCCAACGGTTACCATGAATCGATTCCCGTGACGATTGGATTTAACCTTGACTTTGGTTCGGGTTGGGCCCTCACGGCGGTTTAAATCCCAACGGCAGCACGGTGGTCCATGGCTCGATGGACCCCCGACCGGATGCCTTCTCCAGAAGGTCTTCGCATCGTCATCACGGGCGCGAACGCCGGCATCGGTTACGAGGCGGCTCGTCAATGGTTGGAACGCGGGGCTCACGTGACCCTCGCGTGCCGAAACCCCGCCAAAGCAGAGGCGGCACTCAACGACCTGAGGGTGTCGGTGCCGAACGGGAACGCGGAAGCCATGACATTGGATTTGGCCGACCTCGACAGCGTCCGAGCCTTCGCCGAGGCCTTCCTGCAACGCCACGACCGTCTAGACCGCCTGGTGCTCAACGCTGGCGTCATGGTTCCCCCACTGGGACGCACGGTTCAGGGCTTCGAACAACAGTTCGGCGTGAACCACCTCGGTCACTTTGCCCTCACCTGCCACCTCCACCCGTTGCTGAACAGCACGACCGGGGCTCGGGTGGTGGCGGTCACCAGCGTCGCAGGCGACATGGGGAGGATGCACTGGGACGACGTGAACTGGCACCAACGCCGGTACAAGGCTTGGCAAGCGTACGGTCAAAGCAAATTGGCCAACCAGCTCTTCATTCGCGGCTTGGCCGCAAGGGTGGACTACGACGCGACCCTGGCCCACCCGGGCTGGTCCCGCACCCATCTGCAACGTCATTCGTTCGGTGCGACCGTGGGCAACCTGTTGTTTCGACCGTTCAACATGAGCGCCACCAAAGGCGCATGGCCCACGCTTCGTGCAGCGATGGAGCCCAACGTGGAGCCTGCAGCGTACTTCGGTGCACGGGGGCTGACCCAACTGGCTGGTCCCCCAAAGCCCCGGCGTCACGCTCGCAGGGCGCGCCGTGACGACGATGTCGAGCGGTTGTGGGCGTTGAGTGCTGAATTAACGGGCTTGACGATTGAACGTTGATCGGACTCCCTTGAACCCAATGCACCGCCCTGCAACCACGCCACGGCTGAGAGAGGGTGTTTGGCTGGGGGGTGCTCCCTCCTGAGGGGAATGGTTCGAAGGGCAACATCAGTGCGAACCCGAACCACGTTGAAATGACGTTGACCCTTTTTTGGGCAAAAAGTCTTGCAGTGCCTTGTTTGAATAAGGATGCTCGCGCCGGGATTCGAACCCGGGTCGACGGGATGAAAACCCGTAATGATGGACCTGACTACACCACGCGAGCGGTGATTCGCCCACCGTCGTCCGCTTCATAACCGTTGCCTTTGTCCGGCATCACGCACGTTGAGCCATGGCGTGGTCATGCCGTTGGCGGTTGCGCAGCGCCGTCCAGTTGGGACCACCACCGCCATGCCAACCAAGCCAACCCGCCCGTCACCATCAGCACCAGGGCCAGGAGGAGTTCGTTGTCAAGCACCCAAACGATGGCCTCCAGGGCACGGTCGCCGTACAGCCCGATGAGCACGGCCTCTGCGCCGAAACGGAGTCCTCGTCCAGCCAGTCCTGCGAGGATGAAGGCGCGCTTGTCCATCTCGCCCATGCCGGCCATCCAG
Organism: Methanobacteriota archaeon; assembly: GCA_038104845.1. Classification (GTDB taxonomy): domain Archaea; phylum Thermoplasmatota; class Poseidoniia; order Poseidoniales; family Poseidoniaceae; genus Poseidonia. The sequence continues at coordinate 6,284 of JAYOBJ010000019.1, read as the reverse complement.
CCCAGCACCTTGTACGGGATCGGGGAGAAGGCGGCGATGAAAATGCCCCACGTGCCGTAGCGCTCGGTCAGCACGCCGAGCTTCTCGAGGTGGCGATCTTGGCCGAACCGCTTCATCAACGCGCTGCCCCAATGCTGCCCAAGCCAGTAACCGACGACAGCGCCCAAGACCGAAGCGATCGTGACGACGGCCCACAGGAGCACCACCTGTGGGGTGTCGCCCATGGCATCGGCGAGCATGGGAATGTAGAGCAGATCGGGCGGCACGGGTTGAACGATGGCTTCGGTGAAGGACAGGACGAACAAGCTCATCGGTCCAAACACGTCGAAGGCGTCCAAAACGGCCTCCTTCCACGCCATGCCCCGACGAATGCGGCGGTTGTCAAGAAGGTGAGGGTCGTCGGTGCGTTCTTTTGTTGACCCTGCCTGCTTGGCCCATGGCCCGGGTGTTGGACACGGCAGCGTTGCTGATGTGGCCTCCCGAAAAACTGGCCGGTGGTGTGTGCGCGGCATCCCAACGCGCCGAACTTGAGCGGGTCGACGCCTCACGAGCGATGTTGGCGGAGACGGTCGACCTGACGTGGCAGGATGTTCCTACGGCGTGGATCGCAGAGGCGCGCAGCGTGGCCGCAGCATCGGGGGATTTGCCTCGCTTGTCCGACGTTGACCTCGATGTGCTGGCGTTGGCCTTGGGACTTGATGCGGTGCTCGTGACCGATGATTTCCGACTTCGAAACGCCTTTGCCTCGGTGGACGGGATCGTGGAAGCAGCAGGGGTCAAGAAACGAACCAACGTGTGGTCGTGGACCTTGCGCTGCACGGGCTGCGGAGCGACATCATCGGTGCCAGAAGACGCCCACCGGTCCAAACGCGACCCGGTCGGTGAATGCCGAACGTGCGGTTCACCGCTGGCGCTGAAACGCTCGCGTCGTTGATGGGTCACTCATCGCTGTTGAGCGCTTCCAGCGCCTCAACCTTCTTTTCGAGTTCAGCAATGTCCACGCCGGTGGGGTCGAGCCCCACCGCCTTGGCTCGGTCAATGAGCACCTGATCGGGCGTTTTGCCGCCGGCTTCAAGATCGGCCACGGTCGATGCCGCCGTCGCCATGCGGGTGGTTTCGTTCAACCCCTTCTGGAACTCACCTTTGGAGCGACCCAAGGCATTGGCGAGTTCGGGAAGTCGGTTGGCACCGAACAGAATGAAAAACAGCCCCAACAGGATGGTCAATTCAAGCGGCCCGAGTCCTCCAACCATGCGTCGTCCCCGGTGCTTGGTGGGCTCACCCGTTGTTGAAGGCTTTCATGCGTTGGCAGCGACAACCGCCCATCATCCGCCGCTGACTGGGGGGAGCAAGGCCACTTCATCACCGTCCATCAGGAGGCGGTCGGGTGTGCAACGGGTGCCGTTGACGGCCACGCTCAGCCCCATGTTGAGCCAACCCAAGAGGTCGAGCTGAATCACCAGGGCTTCCACGGTGCTCCCAGCGGGCAATTGGTGGTCGGTCGAGCGGCCGCCCAGGGTGGCCGCCAGCGGTCCAAACGCCAGCACCTGGACGGTCAATGAGGGGTCCTTGTCCATGGTTTCCTCACGGTGCAGGGATTTATCAACGCACTTCTCTGTCCGCCTTCATGGGTCCAACGTTGCTGGCCAACGGCCTCTGGAAGGTTTACCCCACCGGCGAGGGGACCGTTGAAGCCGTGAGGGGCGTTTCCCTGTCCCTTGACGAAGGCGATATGGTCGCCATCATGGGGGCTTCTGGATGCGGGAAAACCACGCTCTTGAACATGCTTTCCGGCATCGATGAGCCGTCCGCCGGTTCAGTCCATGTTCAAGGCCATTCGCTGTTCGGGGTCACGGACCGGCAACGCACCGCCCTCAGGGCCAAGCATTTCGGTTTCATTTTCCAAGACTTCAACCTCCTTCCGGTGTTGTCCGCTCGTGAAAACGTGGAATTGCCGTTGTTGTTGGGCGGCGTGGACCCCGTTGAGGCCAAACAACGGGCGATGGGAGCTCTTGAGCGCGTGGGGCTCTCGGACCGAGCCGAGCATCGGCCTGCTGAACTTTCCGGTGGTCAGCAACAGCGAGTGGCCGTGGCCAGGGCCATCGTTCACCAACCGGCGGTGATCCTGTGCGACGAACCCACGGGGAACCTTGACTCAACCACGTCAAAGAGCGTGATGCGTTTGTTGAAGTCGTTGAATGAACATCAGCGAACCGCCTTTCTCATCGTCACCCACGACCCTCACATCGCTGAACAGTGCCAGCGGGTGGTGACCATGCACGACGGGGCCGTCGTGAACGACACCGCCCATTCAAGCGAGGAGGAATGAACCTGTTCGTGAGCGCCCTTGTGCTCGGTTTGGTCCTGGCGGCGACGTGTGCCATCGCCATGGCCGTGTCGGGCCTGTGGCGTCAGGCCAGAGGTTGGCGGTCGCTGGTGCTGGTGCTCGGTCCGGCGGTGGACGGCGTGATTGTGTGGGCGTTCTTGTCGATGTTGGCGATCAGCCCGTTGCATGCGTGGGCCGGTGGCGTGTTGATGGGCATCGTCTCGTACACGTACTTGCAACCGATGCTCTTGCCCCAGCGTTTGGTGGTGTGGCGGTTGGCGAAGGAGCACGTGCTTCGTCGCCCTCGCCAAGCGGCCTTGCTCGTGGCGGGTCTTGTCGTCGCTTCGTCCATCATCACCTCCTCCATGGTGGTCGGCGATGCCCTCGATGCCACCGTCCAGCAAGAGGTGGAGGCCACCTGGGGCGCCACGGATGTCGTCCTGAGCGGTTTTGATCAACGGACGGGATTGCGGGTTGCATACGCCGAGGCGATGGCAGACCGCATTTGGGAGGGCATCCAATCTCATCCCGACCTTTCCAAGCAGGTGGCTGGACGTCAGCACGGCTGGGTGGACACCGTAAGCCTCACGCCGGTTGAAGGGCCCAGTGAACCCACCGTGGCTTGGTTTGCTCGCAACGCTTCCATCGATGCATCGGGCCCGTGGTCGGCCCTTGGCGACGGAGCCTACCGTTTCGACGACCTTCGCCGCGCCAACGACGGGGCATCCGTGCTCCAAGTCGCCTTGAACACCGTTGCCAGCGAATCATTGGGTGCTGACGTGGGTGATTCCTTGCGAATGGGGTACCACCGAACGAGCGAGAGCGGTGAGCGAGTGCGTGAAACCGTGACTGTTGAAGTGACCGCCGTGGTGGCGACGACCGGCCAAGGGGCCCTTGGCGGCACCCGTTCGCCAGCCATGTTCAGCGACTTGGCCACCGCCCATCGTTTGCTTGGTGAGGATGTCGGCATCAATCGATTGTCCTTTGCGCTTGACGACGGGTTGGGTGTGGACCGGTACGACGACATCATGGCCGCAATGCTCGATGAAGTGAACCGCTCGGTCAGCGCCGTTGATGCTGGGCTCAACCTCACGCTCGACCGCCCATCTTCGTCCATCACCGTGACGAGCGCTCAAGGTTTGGGACGGATCACCGCCGATGATGTTCGGGCGCTTCGTGGCAACATGTCGGCGCTGGCTCCAGGCGGCGTCGCCGTTGAAGTGCTTCAAGTTCCGTTGGTGAAGGTCACGATCGACGGTCAACCGCTGCTGACGTTGGCGGACGGATCAGTGACGGAACTCCACGCCACCAACACCTCCATGTGGCACGTTGGCCCCGGAGGCTTCGGCGTGGAGGTGTTGAACAACGCATCCACATGGGCGTGGCAAGTTCCAACGGGTGGACGTTTGCTGGACGTGGCTTGGGATGCCAGCGGTGAACGGGCTTTGGCGGTCCACACCGACGGCTTGGTGCTCGCCGATACTGGACAGCTCGACGAAGAGGCGGCCGCAGTCATTGATGCATCGACCTACCGGGCTGCGGCTTGGCACACGGACGGATGGGTGGCCGTCGTTGCCGGCGATGACGCCTGGACGGTCCAGGTCCTCGCGCCCAACTTGACGGAACGGTATGTCCATGCTCTGCCCGTTGACCTGCCGTCCACCGTGCTCAATGTCGAACTTCTCACGAGCGGTGCGACGTTGATGTTGGGGATTGAGGGGTTGTTTGGAACGGAATGGTACACACTTGACTTCGCCCCAACCGGTGCGGTTGCGAGCGCCACGGACGACCCTCGCAGTTCTGAACCACCGATGTCCCTTCCTGCACCCTGCAACGGTGCGGTGGGCGTGATGGCCGCGACGGGTGAACGTTGGTGCACCGTGGATGGGGGTCTTGCGGTTCTGAATTCCACGAACACGACGGTGGGTTTGCGGTTGCCGTTGCAATCCGATGCCCCAGGTTTTGGCACCTTCCCACAGATGTTGCTGGCCTTCGGCACAAACGAAACCTCCGGCAATGCAACGACCGGTGATGTGCGCCTCTCGCCGAGGCTGGATTCGCTCAACCTGTCCACCGGGGATGCCCTCCGCTTCACCGGTTTGATCCCGTACGCCTACGGCGACGATGCCTCCTCGCTGCTCCATGCGGCCGGCACCTACGCTGCATTGCCCGGTTTTGAGGCGCTGAGCGAACTCGAAGGGCTTGTGCTGGGCGTCGTCGCTTTGGACGATGCCGAACAACTGGCGTTGGCGGATGACGATGAACGGTCGCTCATCGTCCTCCGGTTGAGCAACGCATCGGTGGTGTCACCCGAAGATGCACTGGCGCAATGGTCCGCTTGGTTCGATGACCTGAGCGGTGCGGACGACATGTCCCTTTCCTTGACCGCCGTCAAACGGGACGCTGCCCTTCAGGCCGAAGCATCCTCGGGCGTGCTTTCAGCCATGTTCCTGGTGTTTGGCTCCTTCACCATCGCTGCGGGTGTGTTGCTCTCGCTGACCATCATCATGCTCTTGGCGGACGTGCGCCGAAAGGAAACGGCTGTCGTTCGAGCCATTGGTTTGCAACGCAGTGAAGCGCGGGCCTTGTTCGTGCAGGAAGGGCTGTTGCTGGCGCTGCTGGCGGGCGGAATCGGCGCCCTGCTCGGCCTCGGCTTGGCGTGGTTGGTCGCGACGGGCTTTGCTTCCATCTTCGCGTCGGTGGGCGCACAGCGCTTTGTCTTCGATTTCACGCTGGATTCAGTGGTGGCCGGATGGGTGTGGGGTACGCTGATCGCATGGGTCATGTTGGTGGCCTCAGCGGGCTTCAACGCCCAACTGAACATCGTTCAAGCCTTGCGTGGGGCACCGCTCCGCTTCGTCCGAACCGTCCCATGGTGGCTTATGCTGTTGCAAGTGGTGGGGTTGGGAGGAGCCGTTCTTGGTGTGGCCATCCTGTTTGTTTTGGGGTTGGGCAGCAGCGCTGCGTACGCCCTGTACATCGGGAGTGGAGCGTTGCTGTTGCTGGCCTTGTTGCCGCTGTTCACGTGGATGCTCCCGACCTGGCGGCACAGGCGCTCCACCACCCTTCATCGGTCGGTTCGGCATGCCCCGCGAACCACCCTCGGCGCGCTGGGCCTTGGCTTCCTTGTGTGGACGATGGTGCTCGCCCCGGTCGACCCCATTCGTGCTCGCATGGAGCCCAATGAACTCGCCTTCATCGTCCTCGGGCTGACGCAAGTGGTGGCTGGGGTGATGGTCTTGACCAGCTTCGCTCCCTTGTTGGTGCAGCGGCTCAGCAAGCAAGGTTGGTTGATGCGCCGAACAGGGCCGGTCGGCAGCGTCGCCTTGGCCCACCCCCTTGCGGCACCGTGGCGTTCGGCCGTCGTGATGGCGATGTTTTCCATCACGATGTTTTCCGTGGTCGTCCTCTCGGGGTACACCGCTCAATTCGACACGTACTCGACCGGGTTTGTTGAGGAGGCGGAAGGTGAGTTTGAGTTGATGATCGCCTCCAGCCGCGCTCGCCCCATCGACGTGAGCGATGATCCGGATTCGTGGGGCATCGATTCATCCTTGAGCGAACAAGTGGACGGCACAGGACGCGTCGCTCGAGCGACGGCATGGATGGAGGACGCCGATGGGGAACGCATGCCCTACATCCTTCGGGGCGTGGACGATGGCTTCGTTCGACACGGTGGATTGCCGTTGCATGCGTGGGATGAGGTGCTGGGCACCACATCGGAGGAGGCGTGGATGTCCATCCAACGGTTCCCGGATGTGGTGTTCCTTGACGCTTCGTTTGGGCTGGAAAACTCGGTCGAGGGTGGAGGCTTGGTGCCGCTTCAATTTTCAATTGGCGATTCAATTTTGTTAATTGACATATCCAACCCACAAAACAACCGTTCCGTCACGGTTGGTGGCTTCTTGGCGCAATCATCGTACCTGTTTTCTCCGGGGGTGTGGATGGCCGAAGATCC
>JAYOBJ010000018.1:0-47105 GCA_038104845.1 Methanobacteriota archaeon | reverse complement strand
GGAGTTCAAATCTCTCTCTCGGCGCCAAACATCGAATTCAACGAAGCGTTGGGTACCTAAATGCGGTCATACCCCACGGTTGAGCGGGCAAATCGGAGTTCTGCACCAGTTTCTTTGACCCAGCCGATGTTTGTCATGAATCGCCATGCTCACCCACCTCCAATGGAAAACCATCAAACCCACGCCATGGAGGGGGGGGTGTGAAGCGATGGTGGACGAGCAACGACCGGCCGGTCGCTGCGGTGCTGTTGTTGGGGTGTTGTCTTCATGTTCTGGCGGTGTTCACCAATGACTTGGGTCTCGACGCTCACGTTCGCTTGAACATCACGATCACCGAGGCTGGGAGGTACGTTTTGCCCTGGGGTGGGTTGCGGCACGCCGACGGATCGTCATGGGGGGCGGCGCCACACCTTGTTTCGATGCTTTGGATGCCCTGGCTCACTTCACCGGCTCAGATGAAGGCGGTGTCGTTCATGGCCACGGTTGTCCTGGTGGGGGGCATGGTTCATCTCATCAGGCAATCGGGTGCACACGCAGCGTGGTACCCGCTCGTGGCGATCAGCGTGGTCATGTCGCCCGTGTGGATGTTTTCAACCGGTCGGGGGTACGACGAAGCCCTGCTCGCCCTGCTCATGCTGGCCAGTCTGTGGTGGGTGCCTTCAGGCTCCCGTGCCTCCAAATCCACTGGTTTGCGAGGTGCATCGCTCGGCGTCGCGCTGGGTCTTGTGCTGGCCCTCAAAGGCCTCGATGGACCCGTTTCGATGGGTGCAGGGCTCGCTGCGTTGGTGAGCACGTTGGCATGGCGTGCTTGGTGGAATCGAAGCGTCGACGTCCATGAACATCAACCGTCCAGCAGGGTTCGTTTTGTGACCGTGAGTGCAGGGTTGACGGTGTTGGTCATCTCGGTCGGAGCCTATCTCGCAGGGCCGGGTTCCTTCGCATCGGTGGGGGAACGGCCATTGGTGTACCTCGCCTCCCTCGTCGTCGCTGCCCTTCTCGGTGGAGGGCTTTATCTTGGGGTGGGTTGCATGTTGTGGCCCATCATGATCGGTTCAAACAACCCAACCGTGCCCATGAACGAACGGTCGGCGTACCTTTGGTGCACCGTTGGGGCGCTGGGGGGTGCCATCGTCTGTTACACGGCCGTTCTTTGGACGTACGAAAGCGGCCTTTGGGAGGCAGCATGGTGGTCAACGGTCGTTCGTTTGGGCAACAACGGACGTTACATGACGTTGCTGATTCCGTTGATTTGGGGCGCTTTAGCTGCTGATGGACGCTTGTCCTCAGCCGCAGGCATCCCATCATCCCGCACACTGGTGGTGGCATTGCTGCTTGTGATGCCCTTCACGGTCGTGACGGCCGCTTGGGGTCATCAAGTTTGGTCGGACGATGCAGGTCGGGCGTTGAACGGTGAATTGCACGACAACGGTACGTTTCTTTTGGTGGCAGAACCCACGCTCGCCATGCATCATCTCTACGTGATGCGCACCCACATCGAGGGGGTGGAAGGTCGCAACATCACCGGTGCTTGGGCCAGTCCAAACGCCGTCGTTTCCTCCGGGTTGAATCTGCAACAAACCGACGCGCTCGTCGTTGGTCCAAACACCGACTTTACGCCCGATTCATCCTGGGTCGAACGTGCCGTTGAGCCGGTGCCGTTCTCGGTCCCCATCATTCAAACTGGGGCGTGGCGGCTTTACACAAAAGCGTGAGATGGAATCGGCCGCGAAGCGATTATATCCGTTTGGCCGGTGGGTCGCCTCACTGCCACCGTGGCTTAGGGGTATAGCACCTCATTGGTAATGAGGAGGTCGCGAGTTCAAATCTCGCCGGTGGCTCCACTCGTGGTTAGAGCAAGCGCAGTGAAACCCTTCGCAGGCGCTCCCCCGAACCTCAATGTATAAGAGGCGAATTTCACAACTTCAGCCTGAGAAGGCAACTTCTCAGATGGGATGCACATGGAGCGTGAGCAAGAAACAAAACGGGATGTCAACCGAAAGGTCAGAGAATTGCAGGAACAGGTGAACGAGTTGAAAGACCTCGTGAACACCCTGTTGAGCGTCATCGTCGAGGAACCCGATGGTGTTCACACCGGTGCTGCGCCAACCCCTTCGGGTGGTATGGCCAACATCTGCATGTGATCACCCTTTGACCACAGCCACCGGTGACAAACGGGTCACCGGTCGCGTCAAACCGGCTTGGGCGGTGACGCCGATCACCTCATCCACGTCCTTGTAGGCTTCCGGAGCCTCTTCGGCCAGAACATTGGGGGTTGAGGCGTGGATGCGGATGCCCCGCTCTTCAAGGGAACGCTTGAGCGCTTGACCGTCCACGTGCCGCTTGGCAGCGGACCGTGACATGGCCCGCCCTGCTCCGTGACATGAGGATCCAAAGGCGATGTTCATGTTGTGAGGGTCAGCTGCCATCAGCCAAGAACCGGTGCCCATGTCGCCCGGCACCACCACCGGTTGTCCTGTGGTTGCGAAGGCGCTCGCAATGTCTTGGTGCTGACCAGGAAACGCCCTCGTGGCTCCTTTGCGGTGAACGCAGCAGACGCACGATGCCCCGTTGACCGTGTGTTGTTCCACTTTAGCGATGTTGTGGGCCACGTCGTACAAGGTGCGTGCCTCCCCGTCCACGCCAAGTTCCAAGCGCAGGACTTCGCGGAGCCGGTGGGTGAGCGCAGCGCGATTGGCGAACGCATAGTTCGCTGCAGCGTTCATCGCATCGAGGTAGGCCTGGCCCTCGTTGGAGTGGAACGGTGCAGCCGCCAGTTGACGGTCGGGAAGGTGGTAGCCGTAACCCTCGTGGTACCACCCGTTTCCATGACGCTTGTAGGATGCTTCGAGGGCTCGAACGTGGTCGGTGCAGACCTGGTGGCCCAAGCCTCGACTTCCGGAGTGAATCATGACCATGAGTTGCCCCTCGTAGAGACCCCAAGCGCGGGCTGTGTCTTGATCCACAACGCCATCGACGGTCTGGATTTCGAGAAAATGATTACCGCTTCCCAGGGTGCCAAGCGCTCGCAACCCGCGCTCACGTGCTCGCATCGACACGTTTGCTTCGACGGTCCCGAGTTGTCCGTTGGACTCGAGGTGGGCGAGGTCTTCATGCAAACCCCATCCCAGGTCAGCAGCCGCTTCAGCTCCACCCTCCAGCAAGCGTTGAAGCTGTTGCGTTGACAAATCAACACCGCCTTTCCCCGAACCTCCTGCAGGAATCCGGCCACCCAGCCTTCCAGCAAGCCGTTTCAAATTTGGAACATCCTCAAGCGTGGCATCCAGCGCCAAACAACGCACACCGCAGTTGATGTCGAAGCCCACACCGCCCGGCGACACGGCTCCACCTTGTTCGCCAGCGTTGATGTCCGTGGCCACCACGCCACCGATGGGAAAGCCGTATCCATAATGCCAATCAGCCATGGCCCAAGCTTCCCCGACGATGCCTGGGAGGGCAGCCGTGTTGACGAGTTGTTCCGGCCCTCGATCATCGGCGTGTTGGCTCAAATGGGCAGGTGTTGTGACCATCATGGCGTCCACCAACATTTCGTTGTGAGCTTTGATGCGCAAAAGACCGGGGCGTTCTTCGACGAGGTGGTTTCGCCAATCGCCTCCCATGGTGCGGGTTTCGGTGCGCGCATTAAGAGGCTTTTTCCACCTCACATCAGCCTGTGCAACGGGAGGCTTCAAACAGGGGTGCTCGGGTGGAATTGATGTCCCTCGGAGGCGATGACCCATGACACTTCCCGCCATTGACCTCAAGGTGTTCCGTTCAGCAGGCTATCAGCGGAAGCAATGCACGGTGACCTCGTTGTGGTTTTGGACGGCCGATGAAAACCGAACCACGTGCGGCGACTCAAACGAAGATGAATACACGTTCATCGGCTCACCGCTCATCGACGGTTACCCACAGCGGGGGAAAGCCCTGAAAGACGCCATGCGAGAAACTTTCCTCTCGTTTTTCGAAGCCAGCGGCCACCACCGAGTCGACCCATACCCTGTTTTGGCGAGGTGGCGCGACGACATCCACTTGACCATCGCCTCCATCGCCGACTTCCAGCCTCATGTGACCTCGGGTCTGGTTGAACCCCCTGCGAACCCGCTCACCATTTCGCAACCCTGCATTCGATTGACGGACGTCGACGCTGTGGGACGCTCGGGTCGGCACCTCACCACGTTTGAGATGATGGCCCATCACGTGTTCAATCGCCCCGATGACGGCGTTGAGATCTATTGGATGGAAGCCTGCGTTGCTCAGTGCCATGAACTGATGACCGACACGCTCGGCATTGATCCCCGTGAAATCACCTACGTTGAGAACCCATGGTGCGGCGGCGGCAACGCCGGTGCTGCCGTGGAAGTGATCGTCGGTGGCTTGGAACTCGCAACGCTCGTCTTCATGGACATGGAGGAGCATCCGAATGGGGACGTGGAGTTGAAGGGCGACCGGTACCGAACGATGCCCTTGCAAATCATCGACACCGGCTACGGCCTTGAGCGGTTTTGCTGGGCTGCTGCCGGTACTCCGACGATCTACGAGGCGATTTACCCCGAATCGGTGGCTTGGCTGAAATCGCTGGCTGGCTTTGACGACATCATGGCATCATGGCCCGATGTCGATGTCCCCTCCCTACTGTCGGAAATGAGCCGACTCAACGGCATCATGAACATCGAAGCTGGGGTGGATGGGGATGAATTGGTTGCGTTGTTTCTTGCCAAATTGGCCGAGCGCAACGTGAAGGTGACAGCCGAAGAATTCCAAGGCATCACCGATCCGCTGGCTCGTGTTTACGCCATTCCCGATCATCTTCATGCCCTGTGCAACATGTTGGGAGACGGTCTCGTCCCATCCAATGCAAAAGCCGGCTACCTTGCTCGAATGCTCGCACGTCGGGTGTTGCGCATGCGGGATGAACTCGGCCTCACCGTATCGCTTGTTGAGCTGGCCGAGCACCACCTTGACGTCAACCTCGGCGGTCAGTTGAACAAACAACATCGTAAGGGTTTGATGACCATTCTTGGGCTGGAGGAGGAACGTTATGCTGAGATGCTTCGCAAGGGCGAACATGTCATCGTCACCCACTTGAAAGGCGTGGACAAAGATGCAGCGGAATTGCCCGATGAGGTGTTGTTCACACTGAACGACTCGCACGGTCTTGCACCCGACATGTCGGTGGTCCTCGCTCGTCGACAAGGATGGGTCAATGCTGCATTGCGAACCGGTTTCATGGCTGAAATGGCCGAACGCCATGCGAGGGTGGCCAAAGCCAACGCGCAATCCACCGCCAGCAAATCTTCTGTGTGGCCTGTCGATGGACTTGAACCAACCGAGGCGTTGTACTACGACGACGTTCACCAAACCGACTTCTCCGCCACCGTTCTGGCCTGCTTCACCTTGAGCGAACACGGGGGTGGTGCGACGCATGGCGTGGTGCTCGATGCAACCTGCTTCTATCCCGAAGGCGGCGGTCAAGAAGCTGACCACGGCACGTTGGAGGTGGATAAAGCGACGCTACTGGTCAACGATGTGCAAAAACAGGCTGGTGTTGTCGTTCACATGACCGACGGTCCCGTTGCCGTCGGGACCACCGTTGAAGGACGCTTGGACGCCGCTCGTCGCAAGCAGCTTATGGACCACCACACCGCTGTGCACATCGTTGGTGGAGCGGCCCGCACCCTCCTTGGCCCCCACATTTTTCAAGCCGGTTCGCATTTGAGCATTCACAGCGGACGGTTGGACATCACACACTACGAGCGTTTGTCGAGGGAAGAACTCGATGCCATCGAACAGCGAGCCAACGAAGTGTTGGTGGAAGTCAGCACCACTGAGAAGTTGGAACTGAACCGCAAGGATGCAGACCTCCAGTATGGGTTTGATTTGTACCAGGGGGGTGCGCCCAAAGGCGACACGATCCGCGTGTTGCAAATCGGTGACCACGACACCCAGGCTTGTGGCGGTACGCATCACGACCACCCGGGTCACATCGGCACGATTCGTGTGGTTCGTTCCACGGCGGTTCAGGACGGTGTCGAACGCCTCCACATCGTTGCCGGTCAAGCGGCCCTTGAACACGCGCGCCAACAGGACGAACTCGTTCGTCAAACCAGTGAAGTGTTCGGGGTGAATCCGGATGACCTCCCTCGCACGGCCGAACGGTTCTTCCGTGAGTGGAATGAACAGCGCAAGCACATCGAGCGATTGGAACAAGATTTGGTCAAAGCACGGACTTCCGGGGGCGGTGACGGCAACCACGAGGTCGATGGGGTTCGCATGGTGGTGATGGAGGTGGACGGTGATCTCAAGGCCATGACCAAGATGCTCAAGGCGCTCACGAAGGATGGTGCGCAACCCACCGTGGCTGTTCTCGGGTCCCGTGAGGGGGGTGGCAAATTGATGGTCGCCCTGACCGAGGGCTCCATCGCAGCGGAACGGTACAACGCCGTGGAGATCCTTCGAGCCATATCCGTGCACATCAAGGGCGGCGGAGGTGGCCGACCGACCATGGCTCAGGGCGGTGGATCCCATGCCGATGGGTTGCCCGAGGCCCTGGACGCAGCGAAGCAGCGGTTGTTCAACGCTGACTGAACGCCATCAAGGCTTCCCGGTCAAACATCGATACGGACCGTTGAATGGCCTCATCGATGTCGACCATTTCAACGTCCGATATCTCCCCTTCCAAGGGGGTCAGCGTCTGAACATCACCGTTCCAAGGTGCGTCGTAAGTGAACGATACAAAGGAAATGCCTTCGTTGTTGAAAATGCGCTGGGTGATCACCGGTGCATCATCGCTGGGGTCAACCTTCAGGCCCACTTCTTCCAGTGCCTCACGCATGCACGCCTCCATGGGGTGTTCATCGGTGTCCATGTACCCGCCAGGCAACGTCCATTCGCCCTTGAAGTGACCACGTTCCACTTTGGCCATCAGGACCTGGCCCCGGTCGTTGTGGACGATGACTTTGGAGACCAACCGATGCAGGGAACGGTAGATGCATTCACGGGCCAAGGGGTCAACGCCGTTATCGGCGATGCAAGCGTCCTTCCATGCCCAATCGCTTGGCCATTCAATGGTTGGGTAGCCGATGTTGATGTGGTGCTCGTGCCCGTCCAAGACGATCGTGATGATGCGTTTTGAACGGAAGGGTACGTTGAGCAGTTGCGCTTCCTTGCTGCTGGGCAACCGCAATCGAGTCTTGCCAGAGGTGCGCCCGGGTTCCGGTTGTTGCGGTCCGGCACCTTTCTGGTTCACCAGCAGAACCTTACCGTCGTGTTCGAGGTAAACGAAGGTGGGGAGCGGCTCCATGGTGGTTGGGTTTGGTGCACCGTCAAGAACCCTCTTGTGTGGCTTCATGATGTTGGGAACTCTTCGATGTCCACGCCTGTTGGGAGTGCCGTTTGCAATGTTTCGGAGAGTTTCAATTCATCGAGCCGGCGGGCTTGCGGAAGCACACGGGTGGTGTACGATGCCTTGGTGGCGTTGAACGCCCGCACAGCCCCGCCAAGGTGCTGTCCAACATCGTTGAAGTGATCCATCATTGTGGTCATTCGCTTGTACAACTCCCGTGAAACGTCGTAAATGTCGCGGGCGCCCTCAGCCAAATCGTGTTGTTGCCAGTAAAGTGCTACGGTCCGCAGCAATCCCAACAGCGTGACGGGCGTCGCAACGAGGACCCGCTTGGCAAGCGCATGTTCCATTAAATCCGGATCCTCGGCGAAGGCCGCCGCCGCCATGGCTTCGCTGGGAATGAACATGACCACGTGGTCAAAATCACCGTCCACATGTTCCTGGTAGGCCTTGGAACTCAGCGAGGTGATGCGTTGCCGAGCCGCTCGTGCGTGCTCCCGCAGACTTGCTGCCCGAGCCGGACCTTCCTCCATTTGCATGGCGTGCATAAAATGTGCACCAACCGCTTTGGCATCGATGGGGATGGTGCCCAATCGGGGTAGACGGACAAGGGCGTCCGGTCGAGTGCCGTCTTCCAACTTCACCTGTTCTTGATAATCCACGTGTTCTGTGAGGCCTGCCAATTCAAACAAACGGCGCAACGTGACTTCGCCCCAATTGCCTCGGGCCTGGGCCGAACCCGTCAATGCAGTGGACAGCGCCGTGGTTTGTCCCGACAGGGTGGCGGTGGACGCTTCGAGTTGTTTGAGGTGACGCTTGATGCCCTCGTACGCACCCGAACGGTGCCGTTCAAGGTCGTGGTTTAACGTGACGAGTTTTTCCAGTTCGGTTTTGAGGGGTTGAATCATGACGTGCATCTCCGAGGCTTTCATGGCCAATGTCTGATCCATGCGTTGTTGCTCGTTCAGCCACCGTTCCTGTGCCCGTTGAAGGACATGCTCTGTGTTGTCTGTAGCGATTCGTGCAGCAAGGGCCTCCAGTTCCAACCGCAGCCGTTCTTCAAATTGGGCAGCATGGCTCTGCGATGCACGCAACCGTTCCTGCGCCAACAGCAATTCGGTGTTGATCGCGTTCCGCGTCGTCCGACTCCCGGCGAGCCAACCCAACGCAAGCCCCACGACCAGCAACCCTGCTTCAAGCAACGTCGCCATGACATTGCATCGTTGTCAAGGGTTTTTGATGAATACGGTTGTGTCAACCTTCAAATGTCGCGGCCCACAGGCCCCAACATGCGTTTTGAACAACTGAACGAAGGTGTTTGGGCCATGACTTACCTCATCGTTGACGAGGAGGCCAAACAGGCGGCCATCGTTGACCCAGTGTACGACGACCTTGACCGATACGTGAAGCTCATCACGGACCAAGACCTTGAGTTGGTGTACGCCATCGCAACCCACACGCACGCTGACCACATCACCGCCTGTTTCTCACTGCGCGATGAACTGGGTTGCGAGTACGTGATGTCCAATCAAACGGCCAGCCTTGGTGTCACGATGTACGTGGACGATGAGGAAAAAATCATGCTGGGTTCGGTCCCCATTCAATTCCATTTCGCCCCAGGCCACACCAACGACTCCATGATTGTCCACGTACCTGGCTACATGATGACCGGTGATTTCCTGTTCAACGGGGAAGGCGGGGTGGGACGCGACGACCTGCCCAGCGGTCGGTTGCAGGTCCATTGGGATGCACTGGATGTGTTGGATCGATTTGAAGGGCACACGGTGGTCTGCTCAGGGCACGATCCTCCGGGAACGGTCATGCAGTCGTTGGATTGGAATCGGGAACACAACCCCATCTTGAAGATGAGCACCTTCGATGAATTCGTGGCGTGGCAGACGGCCGTGAGCGAGCGTTTGGGAGCGGTTTCCAAAATCAAGACCGCTGTGCCTGCCAACATCTTTGGCGAGGTCCCCGACCACATTCCATGGTTGAGCTGATCACGCATCATCCAACGGGTTTTTCGGTGCCTTGGGGCGATTGCCCGCCGCAGGCAGACTCTGCAAGTCGTCAAACGTCAACTGTTGTGGATTCACCTTGTCGAAGGCCACCAAGCGTTCGTCCATGGCCATTCGAACGTTGAAATCGATGCGGCCCTTGGTCCGGGTCAAATCGTAGGACAGTGGGCTCAATTCGTCGATGGCCTGACCCTCAAACGTGCTGCGGACGCGTCCACCTCGCCAGCTGGCGTACCCCCATCGGAATGAGATGCCCACGACGGCAGCACCGTAGAGCAACATGAGCACAAAGGTGGCGAAGAGCACCGGGTTTCCGTCGGTGGCTCGCGCTTCCTCAAGGAGGTTGCGACCGAGCAAGAACAGAAGACCCAACCCCACAATGGGATTCAGGACCCCCTCAAGCCACTGGTTCACGGGAACCAAACGCCCTTTGGCGGGATCAACGAAGACCAGATCCGATTCAAACGCGGTGTTCAACACCGACAAAACGGACAGCAGCACCATGTACAACAGGGAGGAGTAAATCAGCTCGATGGACCAAGAGTCCAAATCGAGCACCCAGTGAACGATTAACCACGCAAACAACCCGAGGAACGCTGCTTGCGGGACGTAATTGAAGTGTTCAATGTGCTGGGCGAATTCGGTGAGTGACCGTTTCCGTTCCTCTTTCCCGCGATGTGGTTTGGGAATGTGAATCACCTGCCAATGCATGACACGTTCCACCGACTTCAAGGACCACACGAGCACCTTGCGACGGATGATGAGGTATTCCATGAACAACAGCATGGGGAAGCCCAGCAGCACAATGGGAAGGGCCATGACGGCGGACAAGGGGAGGATCAACAAGGAGGGCAGAAGGAGGAAATGGGAGAGCGTCAACGGATGGAGCATTTCGGCCTCGATCAACCGTTGCTTGGCAGGTGTCAGGCGAAGGTTTCGTGCGATGTCATCCAAGGTTTGTCTGAAGGACGCCACTTGGTTGCCGGAATCCACGATTTGGCGAACGACGGTCCGGTATTCAGCGGCTTCGTGACCCACGCCGACCCAAATCTGCCACGCCAAACGCAACGGCACGGCAAGCAGCAATGGAATGGCGAGGATGCCCGCTCCCCAAATCAAGCCTTCGAGATTGGTTCCCGACATGTGTCCCGCCCCGTCCACCTCCTTCGGGTTGTTCAACGCAACGGTGGTGAGGCTCACCGACACCAATCTTCTAACGCCTTGTCGCGCTGCCCACCGCATGGCAAAAATCGCTGTCACCGATGGAATCGACGAAGGAGCCGTTCGTTGGCTGGAATCGCAAGGTCATGAGGTCAAGGTGGCCTCCATCGATTCAAGTGCCCTGCTCGATGGTGCACTCGCCGGCATGGATGCCATCGTGGTTCGAAGCGCGACGAAACTGACGGCCGAGGTGCTTCGTGCCTCCCCCGGTCTACGAGCGATCGGTCGTGCTGGTGTTGGCGTTGACAACATCGACCTGGTGGTGGCCGGTGAACTTGGCATCCCAGTGGTCAACGCACCCCGTGCCAGCACGCAGTCCGTGGTTGAATTGACGGTGGCCCATCTCCTCGCCTGCGTTCGCCACGTCGCTCGAGCGGACCGCACCCTTCGTCGTGGTGAGTGGGCCAAAAAATCCCTGAAAGGAACGGAATTGTCCGGGAAGCGGCTGGGGCTGATCGGTTATGGACGCATTGCGCAGTCGGTTGGTCAGGTGGCACAGGCCCTCGGCATGGAGGTGCATGCCTACGATCCTTACCTGCCACCACAGGTTGCGAAAGCCCACGGGACGTTCCTCCATGCGGAGGTGGACGATCTGTTTCGGCGATGCACCCACCTCTCCATTCATTGCAACTTAACCGAGGAAACCCATCACTTGGTCAACGCCGAGCGGATCGCCTCCATGCCCCATGTCGGTGCGGACGGCACGCTGTGCGGGCGGCACCTGGTGAACTGCGCTCGTGGCGGCATCGTGGACGAAACCGCCGTTCTCGACGCATTGGAGAACGGCGTCTTGACGTCGGTGGCGCTGGATGTGTTTGAACACGAACCCGTGAACCCCGACCACCCCTTGCTCCAGATGGATGGCTTCCACGGCACCCCCCACATCGGTGCTTCCACAGTGGAAGCGCAGACCCGTGTTGGAATGGACATCGCCGCCAACGTGCATGCTGTGTTGAACGGCGACAACTGCGATTACATCGTCAACCGGCCACACCTCTGAAGCCGGTGCATCCTCGCTCACCGCATTCAGTTTCAGCAAGGGGGTCTCCACAAGCCTTCCTGTCCGCCTTGACGGATGCGTGACTATGGGTCGAAGCGTACCAACATGGCGTACACGAGCGGAAGGTGAATTGCAAGCGTTGGCGCCGTTTCGACGGGCGTTGCCAAAGGATGAACGGCCGCATTTTGATGCCTTGCTGGATGCGATTCGTCAACGTCGCACGGCGGGTGGCATGCTCCCCGCCCACGACGTTTGGCCCTCGTTCACCCTCAGCATGTGCGTTGGTCTGATGCGCCATTGCAGCGATTTGCAGCAACGCATTGAGGCGCTGGAAGGTGTCGTGGGTGATCGTTGAAGGGTGGTTGTTGGACGTCCATGAGCACGCAGACGGTTCGTCCATGACGGCTTGGGTGGTGGACGATTCGGGGCGAGCGCACGCCTGCACATCCACATGGTCGGTTGCGCTTCACGTGGCAGGTGACATCGACCACCTTCAGGCGCTGGAACACTGGTTGTTGCAACCCGAACTTGTTCAACGGTTTTCGATCCAATGCACTCGGTTCATTCAAGCGCGTCTTCACCTGGACCAGCACGACCGGCAGCGGGTGTTGGAGGTCATGCTCGGCCGCCATCGTGCGTTGCGCTCCTTGGCAGAACATGTGGAAGCCCGAGGCGACTACCACCGTTTCACGCTCCATTCCGTGGACGCACACCTCGCGCAGCGTTTCCTCACCGACGCTGGATGCCCCCCGTTCACCCGCGTCGTTTGGGACGGTGAACGCCTGCGAGCGGTTGAATGTTGGAGCGATGGTGAACACGGTTTTCCACCGTTTCACGTCGTTGACCTGCGATGGACCTACGCCGAACCGCACGGGTTCGCCTCGGTGTCGGACGCCGTTTCGGGGGTGACGTTGGCAACCCGTCAGGTGCCGGGTTTGGCCCCTTCCACGCGCCAAGGCTCGTACGAAGTTCAGCGCCATGATCACCCGTCCCTTTCCACCTTTCTGGACGCCGTCCAAGCCGCTGTAAACCGGCTTGATCCCGACGTGATCGTCACGGTGGGCGGCGACGATCGCTTGTTCCCATCGCTGGTGCATTGGTCCGAACAGGCCGGGGTGACGTTGCGGTTGGGGCGAACCCAGCAGCGGCTCACCCAATCAACGGGTGAGCGGACGGTTCATTCCTATGGACAAACGCTGCACAGGCACGGTTCGTTCTTCTTCGAAGGCCGCCTCCATGTTGACCTCGGCAACAGTTTCATCGTCCGTGAGGGGGGCTTGGTGGGGCTGTTTGAACTGGCCCAGCATTCATACCAGTCCGCTCAAACGATTTCCCGTTTGTCACCCGGTTCGGTGATCAGCGCCATCCAAATGCGTGTGGCCATGGACGATGGGGTGTTGGTTCCGTGGAAAAAAAACCGTTCAGAGGACACCAAATCGGCGTGGGAACTGCTGCACGCCGATCGCGGCGGCTTGTACCTTGACAGTCAAGCCGGCGTCCACGGTGATGTGACGGAACTAGATTTTGCAAGCCTTTTCCCGAGCATCATCGCCACGCGCAACATCTCCCCGGAAACCCTCAACTGTTCCTGTTGCCAACCGCCGTCCGAACCATCGCACCCCGTGTACGTCCCCCTCCATCCTGAACAGGCTCGGCGGGAATTCCAGCAACGTCACGTGGAAGCGCGCTTCGGTCACGGTTTGTTCCCGCTCACTCACCGTAAGGCACTGGCCGTTCCCGGACTTCACATGCACACCTGCGCGCGTCAGCAGGGGTTTTTGGGGCGGGTGGTCGCACCGCTGATCGAGCGTCGTCGCGAACTCAAGGCACTGCGGCATCGGGCAGGCGATGCGTACGATCAGCGTCAAAACGCCCTGAAATGGCTCTTGGTGACCTGTTTCGGCTACACGGGATACCGAAACGCTCGGTTCGGGCGCATTGAGGCTCACGAAGCGATCTGTGCGTGGGCCCGCGACATCTTGCTCACCACCATCGAAATGGCCAACGATGACGGATGGGAGGTGCTTCACGCCATCGTCGATTGCGTTTGGATTCAGGACCGCCGGCAGCGAAACCCCGCCGAGCGTCGAACGGACGCCTTGGCACTGGCCGAGCGGGTGAGTGCACGCATCGGGATTCCTTTGGAGTTTGAACACCATTACCCCTACATCGCCTTCCTGCCCAGTCGACTCCACGGTGGTGGTTCGTTGACCAAATACTGGGGCTTCACCGGTGATGGATACAAAGTCCGGGGCATCGAAATGCGCCAACACTCAACCTCGCGATGGGTCGCTGAACTTCAGCAGCAAGCGCTTGATCTCCTGGCCACCTTCCCACGCAAGGACGGCGTGCCTTCCTTCGACGCCCAACACGCCGTGCTGCGCCTCTACCGTTCGGAACTGAAGCGTCTCCAATCCGGCGATGTCCCGTTGGAAGTGGCCGTCATCGCTCGACGCGTGACCAAAGAAATCCATCAGTACCGGAGTCGAAGCTTGGCTTGGTCGGCCCTCCTTCGGGCTCAGCGGACCGGGCATCGCGTGCCACCGGGTGGAAAAATCCGTTTCGTGGTCGTGGATCTTGAACATCCAGAGCACCATGAACGCATCCGACTCCGAGAGGAACTGCCGTTGGAGGACGTCACCCCGTGCGTCGCTCACTACACCGTTGCAGCGGAACGCGCTGTTTGGGCCGTTCTGGGACCGTTTGGGTGGACCGAATCGTCGATGCGCACGACGGGGCTTCAGCGTCGCTTGTCGGAGTTCGCCGCTTCGTCGGCCAGCACTGGGTATTGAATCCCCTGGCGACCCGTGCTTCGGTCGCGCGGCAGGACCCGAAACATCGTCTGAGCGTTACGGGGTGGCTTCCACGGTCCAGAACGGCCGCTTCTTGGGTGATGCAACACGAGCGTTGACCGTCGCGTGCGTCCTGCTCGTCGCCCGATGAGGTGATTGTGCGACGCCCGATGAACGTCGACCAGACGATCCTGCAGATGTCGGCCGTCATGATGCGAAGCGGTGATCACGACGACAGCAAGGTGCCGTTCGTGTGCGAGTTGCGTCAGAAGCGTGAGGTGCCGTCGGAGCAGTACACGCGATTCACGACGCCGCACGGCGTCGTCCTGATGCATCGTCAGCAGACCGTCCACCACGATCAAACGGGATTGGGTGATGGCGATTTCAGCGCTCAACCGTTCGATTTGGTGATCGAGTTGGTGCAACGTGAATCCCCGGCTCAGAAACAACCGTGACAGAGCGGGCTCGATCGGTGCTCCTTGCTGGCGAAGCAACGGGATGAAACGGCCGGGGTCGATGCGGCAGGCACCGTCAATCCAATGCACGGTTTGACCGATGGACAGGGCCTGCACCACCCAATGCTCCACCACCGGACGCATGGATGCGCCGCTTCGACCGGGTCCTGCAAGATGGTACAACTGCCCTTGTTGAGGGCCGATGTCGTGCGGATTCAATCCTGCTTCGACGGTGCGAAGCATGGGGTGCAGTTCGGTAGCCGAGGGGGTCTTCATGCGAATCATTGGCATCGGTTCAAGGACCACTTCCATCGTTACGGACACCCGGGGCTTGAACTGAACCAGTAGGTTGAAGCGCCGTTGCCGTGGTGTGGACGCATGGATCAAGCGAGAGCGCCGCTGGACGGACGCCATCGCATCCTGATGCATTGCGACCTTGATGCGTTTTTTGCAGCCGTGGAAACCCTGCATCACGGTTTTGATCCAGCGGTTCCTCTGATCATCGGTTCCGACCCGCAACAAGGACGGGGCCGCGGCATTGTCTCCACGTGCAACTATGCGGCGCGGGTCTTTGGCGTTCGTTCCGCCATGCCCATCTCCGAAGCCTGGCGTCGATGCCCTGCCGCCCCTTTTGGCCCAGCTCGGTACATCTCGGGGACGCGAGGCCTGTACCGCCGAGCGAGTCGGAAGGTCATGGAGGTCCTCAGTCCCCATGCGCAAGCTTTCGAAGTGGCCAGCATCGATGAGGCGTACATGGACATCACCGACGGTGTGGACGGTGATTGGGATGCTGCCTTAGCGTTGGCGAAACAGTTGCAACATCGCATCATGGACGAATTGAAGCTCTCTGCATCGTTTGGCATCGGACCGACACGGATTTTGGCCAAGATGGCAAGCGAGGAGGACAAGCCCCACGGCATTCATCGTGTGATGCCGGATGAAATTGCTGATTTTTTCCGCGGTCGCTCGCTCCGTGCCATTCCTGGCATTGGACCCAAACGGGCCACACAACTGGCGGAGTGGGGCTACCAAACGGCCGATGAAGTGCAAGGTTTGGGCGAGTTGGGCCTCGAACGCTTGTCGGGACCACGGTTCGCATCGTGGTTCATGCGGGTGGTTGAAGGGGAGAGCAGCACCGAGGTGAGCCCGTTGCGAAGCCGCAAGTCCATTGGAAAGGAACACACGTTTTCCACGGACCAAACCGATCATGAGGCGGTGCTCGAACGGTTGAGCGTGCTGGTGGATTCGGTGATGAAGAAAGCGCGAAGCCTCGGCTTGTCGGGGCGCTTAGGTGAGGTCAAAATCCGTTACACAGGGTTCGAAACCCACACCACGGGGCGGAGCATCCCCGTAGCCATGGACGACACCGACGTGTTTTGGCGGCTGGCCCAACGGTTGTTTGCTCAATCGGTGGACGCTGAGGCGCCCGTTCGCCTCATTGGCTTTCGCTTGGGTCATTTGGAAATGCACGAACTCCGTCAAGCCACCCTCTTTGCGGAGGGCATCACTGAAGTTGATGCATCCGAGTCAACGTCGCTGTGAACTCATGAAGTGCATCGGGGACGGGTTGGTCCTCGATGGGTTGGTTCAATGAACGCCCCAATTCCTTTTTCATGGCCCATGTTTGGCTGTTGAATTCCTGGAGGTGGTGCGAAAGCGATCGCAAGGCATTGCCACGCGATTCACCGGGTCCGAGGTCGGGCACAGGCGTCGTTGGAAACGCATCCGCATCCACGGCCGAGGCACCGTAGACGGTGTCCGTGATGTGGTGCGTGAAAAAGGGGCAGACCGGGCTGAGCGCCGTCAGCAGGTCACGAACCACACGATGGAGGGTCCAAGCAGCGGCTCCATCGCCATCGTAAAGTCGCGATTTCACCATTTCGAGGTAGTGACTCGGCAGCACACCGGTTCCGAACGTCTTGAGCGCTTGAGTGGCGGTGTAAATGTCAATGTTGGTCCAGGCTTCCTCGACGTCGGCCATGATGCTGGCGAATTCGGACAAGATCCACTCGTCTTCAACAGCGAGGTCTTCTGGAACCGATTCAAGGTCGTCAGGTACGTCGAATTGGGAAGCGAACCTTGCCACATTGAACAGTTTTGTCAACACGCCAAAGTACTTCTTCTCGATGGCTTCGGGGTTGATGTGAAAATCATCACCCACCTGAGCGTCGCAGGCCTTCCACAAACGGAAACACTCGCTCCCGATTTTGTTGGCCTTGAGTTTCACAGACCCGTCCGGACCCTTCACGGTCCACGATCCGGTCCGCCCACCGGCTCCACATTCAAGGACTGAATCAGCGTCGATGCCGTTGCCAAGTGATTTTGACATCTTTCGGCCCCAAGGATCCATGCCAAGTCCGTCGATCCACACGTGTTGGAAGCCGGGCTGGTCAAGCAACAACGTGGACTTGAGGAGAGTGTAGTACAACCAAGTGCGCACGATTTCTTTGCCCTGAGGTCGCAATGCGGTTGGGAACGCTCGCTCAAAGGTGGCAGGTTCATTGAGGTACCCGCTCACGAACAGGTTGGAGTTGGAGGAATCCATCCACGTGTCAAACACCTTCTCCTCGCCGGTGAGGTGTCCCAATTCGTCCTTGAGGTCGTCGTAGGCGCCGAGGTCCTTGCGGGTGGTCCGGTCAAGGACACGACTTCCTGCCGGGGGGTGGTCCTTCCAAGGTTGGACGTAGGTGCCAGAGGGTGGAATCACAATTCGGCGTTCGTCTTCGCTGTACCAAATGGGTATCTCGGTGTGGTACCAACGACGACGGCTGATGGGCCAATCAATGCTGATGTTGTCCATCCAATCGAGCAAAAATTGCCGATTGCGCTTTGGATGGAACTCGATGGACTCGATGTGTTCCCGCATTCGGTCCTGAATGTGGGTTTGACGAACGTACCATTCCTTCAGAAGGATGATTTCGACCGGGTTTTTTCCGCGCTCGGAGACCGGGACTTCTTGTTCTCGCTCGACCGCCTGGACCAAGACACCGGATGCTTCCAGCATCTCAATTGCGGCTGTGCGAGCATCGAGCACCGACAATCCTGCCAACGGCCCAGCCACATCGGTCATGCATCCGTCCAAACCGATGGCCTGGAAAGGCGTGAGACCCAGTTCGCGGAACACGGCCACGTCGTTTTGGTCCCCAAACGAACACACCATCAGCACACCGGATCCGAATTCAGACTTGACCGATGGATGGGTTTGGATGTTGACGGTGGTGGGCCGGCCGTTGGTTGGCAAAGGCAATGTCACCCGCTTGCCAACCAAATGCTGGTACCGTTCATCGTCGGGATGGACCACCACCACGCCACATGCGCAGATCAATTCAGGGCGTGTGGTTGAAATCACCAATTCCGTTCCGTCATCGCAAGTCCACTTGACGTCAACCAGTTTGGTCCGACGGGTCAACCGTTCCACTTCAGCATCGGCGATGGTGGTGCCTTCAACCGGATCGTAAATGTTGGGTCGCAGGTCTTCTACGATGGTGCCTTGTTTGAACAACTCAACAAAAATGGCCTGCGTGACACTTCGGTAATCGGGGGCGTCCGTGAGGTATTCTCGGTCAAAGTCGCAGGACAACCCAACCCGCTTGGCGGTGACCCGCATGGCTTGGGTGAAGGTTTCGATCGTGGTTTCACAAAGGTTCAGAAACTCTTCACGGTCGTACGTTTTCATCTTCCGTTTGGTGTTTTTTTCAACGGTGAACTCAATGTTGATGCCGTTTCGGTCCACCCCCCAAGGAAAATACACCTCTTTGCCCAGCAACCGCTGACTTCGTGCTATGACGTCGATCATCGAATACTGAGCCACGGCACCGATGTGCCATGTGCCTGAAGGGTAGGGTGGCGGCGTGTCGATGACAAAAATTTCCTTGCCGGATTGCGGATTGAAACCGTAGCGCCCCTGGTACGCTTCGGGGTCAGCGTAATGGGCGGCTTGGATGTTTTTTTCAAGGTCGATGGACCATCGCTTTTCTGGAATTTTCGGGGCTGGCATTGGCCTCACCTGGCCCGACCCCGGTCACTGGGGTGGTCCAGCCCACCCCAGATGGTGCGGCCTTTCAAACCGTCGCATCAACCCCTGAGATATGGGTCCCGGGGTCCATGGTTGGGTAAGTCTTTCAAGACCGGTCCTCGTCGTCGGCTCGGAGGTCATGCTGTGCCGATGAGCGATGACCCACCGAAACCTGCCTCCAACCGTGTGGATGGTGGCAAAGACCGCCTCAAGACGCTGAACAACGCCACCAAATCCGCTCGCAATCAAATGGTGAATCAAATCAAGACGTTGAACTCAAAGAAAGCCATTGACGCCGTGTTGGATGCCCCGACTCGCCTCAAACGAGAGTGGCAGAAGTCCGGTGCGACCGGTGCCATCACCAAATTTCCACTCCCCACCGTGCTTGTCTTCCTTTTGCTCACGGTGTACTTTGTCACGCAGTCTGGCTTCCTTGATGACACGGCGTTCGACGACGATCCCAACAACCCCGCACTGAACGTGAACGGTGATCTCGAGGTCTATCTGCCCGATGGAAGCCAGGTGGCTGAATTGATCGGTAAGGTCGAGGAGGATTGGTCCACCAACGTGATGGTGGTGTACATTGAATCCGACAACGAAAACATCACCAATGTTCGGATTCTCCAGGAAATCAGCTACGTTGAAAACTTGCTGAACCCCTACCTGTCCGATGATTCGGACGACGTGATTTACATTCTGTCGCTTTCGACCGTGCTGAAGGAGGTCAACTCCAGTGCGCCGCGGATTCGTGAGGCCATCGTCACGGAATTGGGCGAACTCGGTTGCGTGTCGGACGACCCCACCGAAGATTGCTTGACCCGTACCCTTGCCGAACAAACGAACGACGCACTGGCCATCACGGACGAAGAATTGGGCGGAACCTATGAAATTCCTTCCCAGCAAACCATCGACTTGGTCGTTGGTGAAATGTACGAAAACGACGGGTCACCAACCGCCGGATTGAACAAACTGGCACGCGACATCAGCGGGGCAGAGGACGGCGGTCCGGACGGTTTGCTTGACCGGGCCATCATGGCCGTAGCCGTGACCGAAAACCGGCCAGCCAAGGACATCATTTCCGAAACGCAAGAGATTTTGGACAACATCGCACAATCGAAGCGCCCGTGTCAATTCAACCAAGACGGCGGTCCTGCGGACAACCGATTGTGCGATTGGGAGGATTTGGGACTGTCCATGACCTTGACCGGGCCGGTGCCCATCACCAACGCTGTGACGGAATTTTCCTTCCGATTGTTCTGGGACATATTCCCCAACGCCGTGGTCCTGGTGGCCATCGGTTTGTTCGTGTTCCACTCGGACTTGATGCAAGCTGGCGTGACCGGAATTCGGCCCGTCCAGGGCATCAAAGTGGTCATCATCGCGGGATTACCAACGCTGTGTGCTGTCTTTTGGACCCTGGGTCTCATCGGGGCGACGAATTACGAGGTGACGATGACCGTCATCATCGTTGGACCGATTTTGCTCGCCCTTGGTGTGTCCTACGGTTTACACATCACAAACCGCTACGCCGAAGAAACCGGCTCCAAAAGCGAGAAAATGAAGGCATCACTGTCGAGCACAGGGCGGGCCGTATTCCTATCGGCGGTCACCACGGTGATTGGTTTCATCTCGTTGGTGTTGACGCCGATGGCGCCCATTCAAACCGTCGGCATTGCGTTGTCCGTGGGCATTGTGATCGTGTACATTTTGACGATGTTCATGGTTCCCAATCTGACCTTGTTGCTCGACCTCAAGAAACCGAAACATCCACCCTTGAAAGCTTTCGACACGTTGGTTGACGTTCCAGTGAAGCGCAACCGTGCTGTCATCGTTGGTTTCATTTTGCTGATCCTCGTTTCAGGCACCATCGGTCGAGTGAACGTTCAAGAAAACATCGACCTCCTGGGAATGGCGCCCGAGGGGGAGTCGCCTGTCATCAAAATGAAGCAGTACAGCAGCGAGTTTGAAGCAGGTCAAGTGGGCATGGTCTTGGTCAACGCCAACGTGAGCGGGGACCTTAACGACGGGGAATCGGACAACGACGACCCTGCACTGATCCTCAACATGATCGATGACATGGAAAGCGGTCTCAACGAAATCGAGAACACCACAGCCGTTTCGGTGGTGTTCCTCATGAAGGCATCCGGCATACAAGTGACGGCGTCGGGTGAACAGATCAACGAATTGATGCAGGCCATACCGTGCGGTGGCTCTGAATTGTGCGAGGACAGCAAAGCGACGGCCGAGGTGCTCTTGAACCGGAGCGCTTCGGTGGACGGCTCCTTTTGGGACGCCCTCAACGACCCGGATGCCTTCGGCTTGCCCGGGTCTCAACAAAGCCAAATTTTCCTCTTGGATGTGTTCTACGCCTCGCTGACCAAAGAAACGCGTGAAATTTTCGTCAACGAGGATTTCGACCGCACCCTCATCTACGTCGACATGCCCTTCATCCCGGTTGCCGACACGTCCAAGAGTGTGGATGCCGTCAACGAGCGGGCAGCCCTGTTCCAAGGTCCGTTCGGTGAAACAGCAGAGGATTTGACGGGTGTCGCAGCGACGGCCATTGAAGTCAACAAATTGATTGTTGGCTCTCAGTGGACCTCTCTGGGCTTTGCCATTATCTTCACGCTCATCGTACTGGCCGTGGTGTTTGGGGACATTCGCTACTCCATTTGGACCACATCCCCAGTGATTGCCACCGTTGCAATGCAGTGGTTGGTGATGTGGCGGATGGATGTTCCGCTGTCGCTCGTGACGGTCATGATCGGATCGATTTTGGTCGGCGTTGGTGTTGACTTTTCGATTCACATCGCGAACCGCATCAAGGAACTTGGCGGAGGCATCCCGGCGATTCGGAGTGCTGCGGTCGGGACAGGCATGTCCCTGTTTGAAGCCGCGACCGTCACGTCCCTCGGCATGTTCACAGCGTACAGCATCCCGATTCCGGAGATCAAACCCTTCGTCACGGTCATCCTGATTCTCCTCTGGGTGGCGGCTGCCAGCGCGCTGATTTTGTTGCCTGCCATTTTCATTACACTGGAAAAAATGGGCATAGGGGCCGTATCCGGTGGAAGCGGGATGGCCAAACAACTCGGATTGGTTGATCAAGTCGCTTACAATGTTGACGTGATGGATGCCGTGCTGGACGACGTTGTGGACGCTTGGTGAGCGAGCATTCAATAGACCGCTTCGTAGCGTCACCAACCATGAACTTCTGGCTGATGAAGTCTGAACTCGATGTTTACCCCTACGAACGGTTGGTCCGCGATGGCGGCACCCATTGGGACGGAGTACGCAACTACCAGGCTCGAAACATGATGCGGGACGACATGAAGACCGGAGACTTGATCCTGTATTACCACTCAAATTGCAAACCTCCGCATGTCGGGGGCGTCGCACGCATCAAGCGCGAGGGCTACCCCGATCACACTTCATGGGATGCTTCCAGCAAGTACCATGACCCCAAATCCACCCCCGACAATCCTCGGTGGTTCATGGTGGACTTGGACCCGGTGACGGCAATGACACCGGTCACCCTACCGGAGATGCGAGCCAACCCTGCGTTGGAGGGCATGCTCTTGCTTCGTAAGGGTCAACGCTTATCTGTTCAGCCAGTTGAACAAGCGCATTTTGAGGCAGTGCTCGCGATGGCCGGGATGACCCTCGACGATGTCGCCCTGTCTTGAGGTGAGCCAATGCAACCGATTCCAGCCTCGAAGCGTGCCGCCAGCATTGAATACGCCATTCGCGATGTTGTTGTTCCAGCGACCCAACTCGAGGCCGAGGGTCATGAAGTCATCAAATTGAACATCGGTGATCCGTTGGCTTACCCTGGATTGCCAACCCCACCGCACATGGTTAATGCATACATTGATGCTCTCCAAAGCGGCCGCAACGGATACTCACCGTCCTACGGCATTCCAGCACTCAGAGAGGCCATTGCAGAAGATGAGCGTCGTAAAGGATGGCCGGCTCAAGCCAATACGGTCTACGTCTGCCACGGTGTCACGGAAGCGTTGCAAATCCTGTTTGCTGCCGTTCTCGAGGAGGGCAGTTCCATTCTCGCACCAGGACCGCATTACCCTCCATACATGGCCTACCCGCAAATGTACGGGTCAACCACCGTGGAATATCGGTTGAACGGCAACGACGGTTGGTGCTTGGATTTCGATGACATTGAGGAAAAGATGAACGATGATGTTCGGTTGTTTGTGCTCATTAACCCCAACAACCCCTGTGGATCGGTTGTGGGACGGGCCGACGTGGACCGCTTGTTGACCATCCTCGAACGGTACCCAAAATGCATCCTTGTCGCAGACGAGATCTACGACGGACTGGATTACACCGGAACACATGTGTCCGCTGCGAGTTGTTCAACAACCGTGCCGGTGGTGACGCTCAATGGTGTTTCCAAAGTGTACTATGCGCCCGGCTGGCGTTTGGGCTACATGGCATTGCATGACCCCATGGCCCAATTGGCGAATGTTCAGGACGCACTTGAGCGCTTGCTGCGCTCCCGCTTGTGCCCCTCAACGCCAGCACAATGGGGGTACCTTGCCGGTCTGACCGGTGACCGGTCGTGGATGGCACGTTACGCACGGCGTGTACAGGACCAACGGGACTATTGTCTGCAGCGCATCGCTGAAATGGAGGGGCTCGAGCTTGAGGCCCCTGGCGGTGCCTTCTACATGTTCGTTCGCCTCACGGACGAACGGTGGGCCAAGGACGACAAAGCCTTCGTGCTTCAATTGCTGCAGGAAGAACACGTGCTTCTTGTTCACGGAAGTGGCTTTTCTCCAGAGTTTGGTAGCGGTCACGTTCGGTTGGTGTTTTTGGCCGATGTGGAGGTGCTGAAGGATGCGTTCGACCGTATGGACCGCTTCCTGACTCGCCACCGCACGACTGCGTGAAGGCGAAGGCTCTATACGATGATTTCAGCGAAACACATCCATGCGACCACGGGTCATCCTCTCCGTGATGGCTTTCGCTGCGATGCTGTTGCCGACGGTGGCTGCCAGCGAGGTGCAAGCAACCACCGAGATCACCACCACCCTGCTAGCACCGCTAGGAATTTCGTTGGTGGTGGCCTATTTTGTCCGTCGCTGGTTTGTTCCCCAACAACTCAAAAACCTCCAAGTGGCCTTTGAAATCGACGATGACCTCTACGAAGTGCATCGCATCACTCGGACGATGCGCGACGCCCGAAAACTCATGAAAACAGGCCTTGTCAGGTACGGTGTTTTCCTCTACATGATGGGCTTGACCGGTGTGCTGATGCTCATCACCGAATTGCTCTTCGATGCCGACAACTACGCCCTGCTCAACATCTACATCATCTCCGTTCTGATCCTCGTACCGGTCTTCGTCTCACCGTGGGAGACCCTCAACGGTCAACTGCTTCGAAGCAAGAAAGCGGGCATCTCAAAGTCGCGCTCACTGAGCCTCATTCGGCGTTTGGTCACCCTCACGGTGTTGGTGGGTCTCACGGTGCTTGTGCTGCTGTACGGCGTTCAACGCAACGATGGTGAACTGACACCCAGTTGGTTGGCCTACGCCATGTTAACCTTCATGGCGCCAACGATCCTGGCATACGGTCGCATCATGGGCGCTTCTTGGAACATGCTGATGATCAACAAATGGCGCACCGCACGCGGCCGCCCCAACCCGATCGACCCTGAACGCAACGGGTTCACAGGCAGGCTGTTTTCCTTGCTCTTGGTTCTGTTTTTGTTCACCATGCCCATCACGGCCGTGAACGGTATTCTCACCGTGCTGCAGGTGATGTCAATGCCACCCGAGCAGGCCGGCTTAGCCGAGGACATTCTGAATTTCGGCGGTATCATCGGATACAGCATTTACATCAACATTGATGCCATCTCTGAATTCCTGTTCCATTGGGAATTCATCAAATCCTTGCCGATTTTCCTCTCGGTCTACCTTTCGATGAACATCGCCATCGTAGGCTTAGCGTTCATCTTTGAATTGACGCGCAACCTGATCCTTGGGGGACAAACGTTTGGCGGCATCTTTGGGGTCACCCTCGATTCGCCCAGGGAGATCCGGACTGAAAAAAGTGCTCAAGCACGGCAGTTGACCTTTGCCTTTGCTGGCTTTTCAGGGTACACCGTGCTGCTTCTCATTTTGGTCTGCTACAAGGAATTCGGTGATTTGATGCCGTTCACCGCTACGCTCGAAGCCAATGGATTTGATGAGGGCATGCGCTTGCTGACCGTGTGGTTGTTTATCGGTGCGGGTCAGGTCGTGTTTTTGTTCACGTGGTTGCTCTCAATCAGCAAATTTAGCTCGCTTGTATCCCTCTCCTTTGACCTGAATCCAGATGAGCGCCGCGAAGGTGCAGTGAAACTGGAAGGCGGTGACAAACTCCAGACCTTGGTTGAGAATTCAGCTTTCGCCGACGATGTGGACCTTTTGATTCGGATTCAAGAACACGAATTCGAAGGAGATCAGGCCATCATCCGCCAGGAAAAAGCGAGGGCTTCGATGTGGGAAAAGGCCTTGCGAGGGTTGTGGCCTGAAGCCGTTGAGGCCGCCCGTAAATTGTTGGCCCAATCGGGTGGTGACAACGACGAGGCCAGGATGCTCATCGCCACGGGGTACATTGCCATGCGACGTTTGGATGCTGCTCGTGAAGCCTTGCACGGTCTGCAACAGCCCGAGGGGTACGATGAACCTGAGATCCTTTCATTCATCTGTGAGTGGCTGGACCCGTGGCACGGGAGCGTATCTGAAGACGATTTGTGGGATTGGGAAAACAATTCGGCCATCGACCATCTTCAAACCCTGCAGAAGACGCTCAAATCGTGGGACCCTGCGCCGGATGTGATGCACGCACACAACGATCGCCTCATGCAGGTGGCCGAGTTGTCAAAGATTGCCCTCTTGCGAGCGCAACGTCAATACGATCGGGCCCTCGACTTTGCATACGCTTTGGTCAAAAAGGATCCGAATGGATGCCGGCCCAGGATCGCTGTGGCGTTGTGCCTGATCGATTTGGGTCAATGGCACGACGCTCGAAGCGTGCTGGATGAACTGATGACGAGTGATGGTCACGACCCGAGGGTAATGGCATTGAGCGCCATTATGGGGTATGGTTCCACCAAAGGCATTGAGCACCCCGAAGTGGCCATCGCCGTTCAAGGGAGTGATGCGCCCAAGGAATTGCTGGACCGCGTGCCCGTGAATGCCGTCGCAGCGATCTCCCAAAAAGGTGGCATGGACGAGGCGGTGACGGCCAATGTGCTCGTGGTCGCCCACGAAGCTGCCCTGAACACCATGCCGCCAAGGTATTCTCAAGGTGTGTTGTCGATGGTGATCCGCTATTTTGTTCTCATTCCGATGTGGTTCGTTGCAGGAATTTTGGCGTACCAAGAAATCGGGCATCAGGAAGGCGTGTTGCTGACGGTCATCCTCCTCTTTTTCCACGGTAGTTACGTTCGGATGGCACACCAACAGGAACAACTCATTCGTCATCGGGACCAACGAGGCATGATCAACTACGCCAAACGACTTCGCCGTTTCAAAGCGAATTCGGACCTCAGCAACCTCCCCATGGGCACTCACCTTTTGCTTTCCGGTATTCTCGTCACCGTCAACGGTGTGGTTCTGGATGTCGGCCTCCCGGCATGGATGACCGAACGCCTCGAACCCGAATCGGATAAGCAGGTGCGACAACGGCTCGCCAAGCGGGCTGTCAGCATACGAAAGGGAAAGAAGCCACGCACGGACCGTTTGGGCAAAGCATGGTGGCTGAAGCGTCCAAGGGAACACAACGAAACGGGTCCTGTGCTCGAACGCGCCATCGGCCCGGTTGCTTACCGAGGTCGCAACAACCACTTGAACAAGAAAGAGCCACATCAACTCGACGCCATCGCTCGTGGTGATGGGTTGCAACCGGTGAGCAAGTTCATTCCGAGAAACACCATTCGGAGCGAGCGAAAACCTGCACCGAGGGGCGGTCCTGCCCGACCGTACTGACGTTCTTGCCGGCTATGTTCAATTACCGCCGAGTCAACCTCCCCCCATGGAACAGCATGAGTCAATCCATCGGTCCTCAGCCGAGCGGGTGCTTTCCGCCGTCGATGCAAGCCACCGTGTCTACCAACACGGCCTGGGAATGATTGCCAGCGAGAACATCATCTCACCCTTGGTTCGCCGAGCCGTGAACAGCGATTTGCACGGTCGTTACGCCGAAGGGCTACCGGGTAAACGCTACTATCAGGGTTGCCTTGATTTTGACACGATTGAGGCCGAGGGCATTGCGCTCGCTCAGGAGGTGTTCAATGCACCTTTCGTCAACATTCAGTCGACCTCCGGAACGGTCAGCAACATGGCAGCACTGAAAGCATTGGCATCGCCGGGTGACCAAATTACGGCGGTCTCTACGGCTGACGGGGGTCACATTTCGCATGCTCGGATGGGTGCTGTGGGCGTAAGGGATCTCAATTTGGTGACGTACCCATGGGACGAAGGACGCATGGAACCGGACGTGGATGCTTCTGTCAAACTGATTCGCGAGGTGGAGCCTAAGGTTGCGCTGATCGGTCAGTCTGTATTTCTGTTCCCAACACCGTTGCAGGAAATCGCTGATGCTGCACACGAAGTGGGTGCGACCGTGATGTATGATGGCGCACACGTGCTTGGCCTGATCGCCGGTGGTGTCTTCCAGGATCCGTTGCGCGAGGGTGCGGACGTGATGACGGGATCCAGTCACAAAACCTTCCCTGGGCCACAAGGGGGCTTTGTCATCGCCTCTTCTGAGGACCCCACCGTTCATCGTCGGCTCAACACCGCCGTGTTTCCTGGTGTGTGTTCTTCGTACCACCTGCATCACGTGGCTGGAAAAGCCGTCGCATTGGCAGAATTCAAGGCCTTTGGACAAGCTTACGCCCGGGACACCGTCCGCAACGCACAATCGTTCGCAGCAGCACTGGCGGCTGAGGGCTTTGATGTGCTGGCAGAAGAACGAGGGTACACGGCTTCCCATCAAGTGCTCACCCGGCACGGTCCGTTGGACTCGGGTGCGGGTGCCAAAGCGGCTCAAACACTTGAAGAGGCAGGCATCATCACCAACATGAACATGCTCCCCGGAGACACCAAAGCGCTTTCTCCTTCGGGGCTTCGCTTGGGTGTGCAGGAGTTGACTCGGGTCGGTTTTTCGCCCGATGAGATGACCGATGTCGCTCGGTTGTATGCACGTGCGCTCCTTGACGGCGAGGACACCTCCGCTGTAAAGCGCGATGTGGCGGCGCTCAAGGCAATGCATCAGCAGGTGCACTACTGCTTCGAAGACGCAGGGAACGAGGCCTACCCTCTGCAACATCTGTGAGGTGGGAGGCATGCCGTTTGAGCCGTTCTCATGGGGCTCAGACGGATGGCGGTGCGACCAAGGCCACAGATTGACGTTGTGGGCTTTGGACGATTTCCAACGTTTCTGGAACGCCTTGGAACGGGCGGTGGATGCACCGTTGGGCCGAAAATTGATCTACGCTATGGCAGATGCCGAAGAACGCATTCACGCTCATGCTCCATCGGTGGGATGGTTCCGAAAACGCACACGACTTCAGCAGGCATTGCGAGTACGGCGTCAACGGATGGGATGGGGTGAGTTGGACCGTGACGCCAGGACAGTGTCGCAGGGTGTTCTCCCGTTTATTGAAATGGGGACGGTGTTGGCGCATGAAGAGCACCTCTCAGGCCGGCGTTTCAACTTGGAGTGGAACCAACCCACTGCGAGCACGCTTCGTTATGCCCTGACACAACGCAACGGGGAGATGGTTGCAGCACCGTTGCCAACGGTGTTCGAATGGTCCTCTCACACTACACCCTCAAACGAAACGTGGGGCCACAGCATCGACGTTGACCGACGCACCGTTGGGTGGTTCATCAACGAGCAACGTTGTTTTTTCATGCCCGCATCGGTGTTCTCGTACCTGGCAGCTTCGTTGCAAACGGTGGAGTTTTCCCCGCCAATGCTGAGTGCGATTGGATTGGCGGTTGAGGGTCTTTCGAGCGCGGAAGAGCGAGTGTTTTCATCGTTGTGTTGGTCTGCTTTCCAAGCTTGCATCAACTCCGATCGTATGGTGTTCTTTCACACCTCGGATGAGCTGGACAGCGTGCTGAACACTCAACATCGTCGGTTAGGATTGGGTTCGGTC
Source organism: Methanobacteriota archaeon (assembly GCA_038104845.1). GTDB lineage: Archaea > Thermoplasmatota > Poseidoniia > Poseidoniales > Poseidoniaceae > Poseidonia. Next base: position 18,087 of record JAYOBJ010000018.1, on the reverse strand, counting down.
AAGGTGGATGAATTCATTGATGCCGCCACCTTCGTCCTGGTCGGGTGTGGAGAGCACACGCCCATTTCGATGGGCTGGTTGATGGGCTTGCTGACCATGGGTTCCGGCCATCGCCTCCAAGCGCATTTGGTGTTGAAACCAAACGAGTGGCGGTTGGAAATCAACCCTGAAAAGATATCATATGTTGGGGCCGAAAACGCATCACCCCAGCCATGATGGACACGCAAAAGAGGTCAAGGTTCATAACCGACTCAACGACTCGTCGGACTCGCACAGATGTGCAGGGTATGCCTCATGAGTCTCAGTCACAATCAAATGGCCTATGTCGCAATTGTTTCGACGTTGATGTTTGGCTCCCTTTTCGTCGGCGTTGCAGGCGTGTTCCAAACCAGCGAAAACATTGGCAGTTTCGACAGTGCGGTCGAAGAAGATCTGTTGGGCACATCGGAAGCCACGGACCCGGCCACGGACACCGATGGCGACGGTTTGTCCGACCGGCTTGAGGAAACCCAATACGGGACGGACATCAACGACGCTGACACCGACAACGACGGTATGAGCGACGGTTGGGAAGTTGCGCACGGCCTCAACCCACTCGACAACGGCGAATCCGAGGACGGCTTGGTGGATCCATCCTCCAACGAAGACCCACAAGACGCCACCATTGAGAACGAAACCGATTCATGGCCAGACCCCAATCAAGGTCCAACCGGTGATCCTGATAACGACGGCTTGACGAACCAGGCCGAACAGGAACTCGGCACCGACCCCCAACGCTCCGACACGGACAACGACGGGCTGAACGACCGTTGGGAGTCCCTGTTCACGATGCAAGTGCAGACCCCGGGTGGTGAAGTCACGCTGTTCAACCCGCTTGATGGGAACTGGGACTGTCTGTTGCTCGACCAAGCCATGGTTGACGCCCTTGAGACCCGATTCAACGGCCAAGATGGTGTTGCTGATTGGGACGATTTGGCCGTGAACGGTCGCCACTCCTGCGACAACGTGCTCGACTCCGACGACGATGGCTTGGCCAACTTTGAGGAGGAGGCTTTTGGCACCAACCCAACGGCTCGCGACTCCGATATGGACCTCATCGATGACATCGTCGAAGTGGCCAACGGTTCGTTCCCTCTGTTCAAGGGGACGGGTGAGGAATGCAACATCGACCTGTTGGACCCTGTCACTCAAACGGGTCCCTTTGCAACGATGGAGCGTTCATGGTTCCTGCAGGACATGGACAACGACGGCTTGCTGAACGGACCCTCCGATTGGGACACCGACGGTGACGGCATGCCCGACGGTTTCGAGTACTGCTACTCCACCGCCGGCAACCCCTCCAACGCGGCTTGGGCCCTCAACCCTTCCAACGCATCGGACGGCTACGGGGATTGGGATGAAGACGGCCTCAACAACCTCGAGGAATACCAGGTGGCACAGGTGTTCGGAGAAGGCAACTTCACGTCGCCATGGCTGAGCGATACGGACCAGGATGAAATGCCCGATCAATGGGAGGCCAGCAACGGCCTTCACCCACGTTCTGCCTCCAACCGCGACTTGGACCCTGACCGGGACGGTTGGGATTTGGACGGCGATGGTGCCGTGATGTACGCTGATTTGGAAAACACCGCAGTGGTTCACGCCATCGATGTTCAACTCGATCAGCAGGTGGAGGCCAACCAGACGGTTGCCCGTGCGCGTGTCACGCTCGCGGGCGGCAATCAGCAGATCATTCCACTCCTTGCGCCGGTGGCCGGCTATGTGTACAACATCGACGTGGCGGTCGGTCAGACCGTTGAATCGCGTCTGTTGTCGTGGGTCACCATCGTCGAAGTCGAAGAACGCTTTACGAACGTCATGGAATACAAAGCCAACGATCGTAATCAAGACGGTGTATTGGACGGTCGCAGCACCAACCCGCTCAACCCCGACACCGACGGTGACGGCTTGCTTGATGGCATTGAGGTGATGGGTTGGGAAATTTTGGTGGTCAACCGCGGCGTCCAAGCCACCTGGGTGACGTCTGACCCCGGCCTCTACGACACCGATGCGGACGGACTCTCGGACTACGAGGAATTCTCTTCCGTGTGCAGCAGCGGTGGCTCGAACGCTTCGAACCCTGACACGGATTCGGACGGCTTGAGCGATTTACAAGAAGCTGGCGCCAGTTTCACGTGGGAAGGGGAAGCCTACTCGACCAGTCCTTGTATGTTTGATACCGACAACGATGGCCTGGAGGATGGGGAGGAGGTCATCCCCGGGGAGGACAATTTCCTCACCCACGCCAACAACTCCGACACGGACGGCGACGGTTTGATCGACGGTCATGAAGTCCTCTTCGTCCCGCGCCCGTTCCAACACGCAACAAACCCGTTGCTCAACGATACGGATTCAGATGGTATGTTGGACGGATGGGAAATGCAGGTGAAATCGGCTGAGGACAACACGCGCTCGCACAGCTTGTGGGTGGCCACCTCCACCTGGGTCCGTCCTGGATGTGAGGAATCCCAAACCAACTCGTGCACCATGCAACCCGGCGGGTACGAATGGCAAAACTGGCTCGGTGGCTTTGCCATTGAACCCAAATTCGCAGTGAGTGAGATGAATCTGACCGGCTTCCAAATGCCCGGCAACGACATGTGCGGTGGCTGCAACGGTCGGTGGGCCCTTGACCCATCGCTCGAGTCACTCAAAGACGACACTTTCGACATTGACAACGACACCTTGGCCAACGGGCTCGAGGCACCCGACCGTTGGGACACCAACCCTGTGGACGATGATTCCGACGGCGACATGCTTCCAGACGGTTGGGAAGTGTACTATTCTCAATTGGCCTTTGAATACGGTCTGGTTGACAACGCCACACTCGGAGTGTACGGCGCTCGCGGCGTGATGGACCCTGCCATGCCCGACAGCGATCTCGACGGCATTGAGGACGGTCTGGAAGATCCGGACCACGACGGTCTGAATCGAACCGGTTTGATCAAGCGCTATTGCCCCGGTTACAATGACACGACCAACTCGGAGTGCAACATTGACCCTGACTCACCCGATGGGCAACGGTTCTACGACAACCTCGAGAACTACACAAACTTTGAGGAAATGCAGAACATGACCAACCCCATCACCAACGACACCGACGGCGACGATTGGAACGACGGACCAGAGGTGTATTACCAAGACCATGATGACGACGGGATGGCGACCGGTTGGGAGTACCACTTCCAATTTGACCCCTTTGACAGTGCTGATCGCATGGTGGACACCGATGGCGATGGACACGTCAATTTCTGCGAGTACAAGTGGGACACCAACCCCCGAAACCCTGTCTCGTATCCTGGGCAAGGTGAATTGTGCGATCCGTTCAGTGATTGAAGTCGGTTGAAAACGATGCGACCCTTACGACACATTGCCGGCCACGTGGCCTTGGTGTTGTTGGTGACCGGTCTGGTGCTTCATCCCGTCACTGCCTCAACCGCTGAGGCCGAGCCCAACCTTACCTTCAATCAGGCTCACGGTTTGAGTTTCGAAGGCCCCATGACCCTCAACGGAACCGCCACGTTCAGTCTTCGCACTGCATCATGGTCCATCGTCGACATCGGTGGCGCAACGCCCGTTGAGGTGTTGACTGGCCCCCACCTCACGTTGGCCACACCGATCAGCGATGGGCACTTCACATGGTCGTTGGAGATCAACGTCACGGGTCTCAACTGTGTGTGTTACATCGAGGTTCTTCCGGGCGACAGTGTGGATACCGACCGCCCGTTCCGCTTGGTGGCCTACCTTGGCGACATGCCGGACCGACATCCGGTTCTCTTCAGTGAATCCCCAGGCACGCCCCTCGCTGGAAACAGCGACGGCATACCCATCACCAATCGCTGGTTCAACTTCACCTATCAATTGGTCACGTTCAGCGATTCATGGAACGGTTCGTACATCACTGCCACCGTTTGTGAGGCGCCAGAGCAGGTGTGTTTAGCCGAACCCCAAGGTGTATCGGTCAGTTCCAGCGCCAACGATTCGCAGGTATCGTTCAAATTTGATGCAGAAGGCGCCGGATTGAACGACGGCGTATGGCGGATGTCGGTGCGTGCAGTGGACCCGCTGCTCCGCTCATCCAATCCGATGGACATCACGTTCGTCCTTGACAGCACAGAACCGTTGGTTGACCTCACAGGCCCCACCGTGGTGAATGAGCGGGAGACGATTCTTATCCAAGCAACGGTGGATGATGGATATGTTGGGTCGACCACCACGTCCACGTGGACACTTCGCCAACCGGATACATCGGTTCGTGGATTGACGGCCGATGAGCGCATCAACGAGCACCACGTTTCCCTCGAGTTGAACGGCTCAGGAACCTATGAACTCCTCACGACTGTCGTGGATCGGGCCGGTTTGGTCACGACGGCCGCCCACGTCTTCGTTGTGGAGAACATTCGCCCGGAACCGGTGTTGACGGTGGATGGTTTGGTGTTGACGGACGGGCAACAGATTCGCGTTGGTCCTGAGCCCACATGGAACATCAGTGCAGATGAAATCACCGACAACGAACCGGTGGATTTTCTTTGGGTGATCGACAACACCACCTCGGTCCGAAGCGTTGCTGTCCTGAACGCCAGTTCATTTGAGCGCTCAGGGATGCACCAAGTCGAATTGATCGTGTTCGATGACGACGGTTCAACGAACAGCATTGTTGTGAATCTCCTGATCTTGGATCCTGCTTTGGAGCCCACCTCAACCAACACAACCGTCCTTTGGGGAGGTGTCATGATCATCATCGTGTTGATGGGCGGGTTCCTCATCATGGTTCAACGGGAACAAACGGTCAGTGACCTGCCGAAGTGGAGGTCTACACCGCCCCAAACATCGCAGGATGAAGACGAATCATCCAACGGTTGAAGAAGAAGTGAACGCCAGCACCAATCATGTTCGCTGAAGCACTGAAGCGATTGCCCCCCGCCCCTCAACCCGTTGCGGTCGACGAATACCGTGAACGGCAGATGCGTCTCACCCAGCAGTTCAGGACCGATGATCTGTTCATTCTCACCGCTCCTGAGGAAGCGGTGCATTCCAACGACGTCCACTACCGATACCGTTCTTCAAGCGATCTTCTCTACTTGACGGGCTGGCAAGACCCTGAGGCCACGTACGTGCTTCGCCATGACGGAACATCGTGGCGCTCCATTCTTTTTGTCCAACCCAAGGACACGTTGATGGAAATCTGGGAAGGACGCCGACTCGGCACAGAAGGCGCGCTTGAACTCCATGCTGTGGATGAAGCGTACACTGCGAACGAGCGAGATCAACTGCTGAGCGATTGGTTGGCAAGCGCCAAACGTGTGTTTCATCGCAGCGGTGCACATGCCGGCTTGGATCGCCTAATCCTGGATGCCATTGAGCGGCGAGATCGCAAACGTCAGCACTTTGGGCACGGCCCGGTCACGCTCGAGGACCCGTCGCCAATGCTGGCCGAACTGCGTTTGCGCAAGTCCGCAACCGAAATCGAACACATGCGCTGGTCGGGACAAGTTGCCAGCATTGCACATGAACTTGCCATGCGTCACAGCCACCCCGGTGTCCGTGAAAACCATCTCCAATCCATCATTGAGGGGTTCTTTTCGTACGCAGGCGGAGAAGGCTGGTCCTACCCTTCCATCGTTGGATGCGGTGAAAACGCCACCATCCTCCACTACACGGTCAACAACGATACGTGCGGCGACGATGAGGTGGTCCTCATCGATGCTGGTTCTGAATTCAGGGGATACGCAAGCGACATCACGCGGTCGTGGCCCATCAGCGGTTCCTTCAGTGAAGCTCAACGGGAACTGTACGAGCTTGTTTTGAAAGCACAAGAAGCCGCCATAGACAAATGCCGGGTGGGTGAACCCTACACGGCACCCCACGAAGCAGCAAGGCAGGTGCTCGCGGAAGGATTGATTCAACTCGGGGTCATCAAACAGAGTCTCGAGGAGGCCTTGCACCCTGAAACGGGTGAACTTCGAAAATGGTACATGCACAACACCAGCCACTGGATTGGATTGGACGTTCACGATGTCGGCGTCTACAAACCCAACGGCGAGCCGAGGGCATTGGAATCCGGTATGTGCTTGACGGTGGAACCCGGTTTGTACTTTGGTGCTTGGCGACCGGATGTGACATGCCCCGACCGGTACGCCAACATTGGAATCCGCATTGAAGATGACGTTTTGGTCACGGATGAAGGCCCCGTCGTTCTCACCGCGGATTGCCCAAAGACAATTGCTGAAATAGAATCCATTGTAGGCTCCGAGTGGAACTGAGGTGGATGCATGCACTGGAGCGACGTGCTGAAGGTTCACACTTCAACGCCCGACCCTGACCACCGACCCCGAATGTCCGTTGAGGAAGCGGTGACACTGTACGAGGACGCACCGCTTCACGCACTGATGGGTGCAGCCCACCAACGACGACTTGAGATGCACCCCCACGGACACATCACGTACTTGGTCGATCGCAACATCAACTACACGAACACGTGCACCATCAACTGTCAATTCTGTTCATTTTACCGTCCACCAGGTCATGATGAGGAGTACACACAGACCTTTGAGCAAATTTCCGAACGCATCCGAGAACTCGAAGCCGTTGGCGGTGCGAGGATTTTGATGCAAGGCGGCGTGAATCCATCCTTGCCGTTTGCGTGGTACGTGGAACTCATTCAGCACCTGAGAACTCATCATCCAACGGTGGATTTGGATTGCTTCAGCCCAATTGAAATCGAAGGGATTGCTGAAGTCTGCGGCATGCCCACGTTCGATGTTCTCAAAGCGTTTCAAGCGGCAGGTCTCCACGGACTTCCCGGCGGTGGTGCTGAGATGCTTGTGGAGGATGTTCGAAAGGATGTATCACCCAAAAAGGGCAGTCCGGTGAACTGGCTTCGGGTGATGGGGGAGGCGCAATCGCTCGGCTTGACCACGAGTGCCACCAACGTGATCGGTTTTGGTGAGACCAACCTGCAACGGGTTCAGCACATGAAGGCGATTCGCGACCTTCAGGAAAGGAGTTTGAGCGAACACGGCCACGGTTTCACCTCGTTCATCGCTTGGCCGGTTCAATTGCAGAACAACTCGTTTGGTCGACGCAACCGCGGTCAAAACAAGCACACGCTTGGCGCCGGCGCCTCAGAATACTTGAGGCACGTTGCTGTTGCTCGTCTTTTCCTTGACAATGTGCCCCACATCCAAGCATCATGGCCCACCATGGGCATGGGCGTGGCCCAAATGGCCCTGCTGTCAGGAGCCGATGACGCTGGTTCAACCATGATGGAAGAAAACGTTGTTTCGGCATCTGGGACGACCAAGGTGGAAGCCACGGAACGGGAACTTCAGGATGCCATCGTTCGAGCAGGGTTCACGCCCGTTCGTCGAAACAGCGATTACGAATGGCTTGAAACCGTCCGTTTGGTTGGCGGCCGCTCCAGTCTTGCGGCCCCGCCACCGGGGCATCAAGCGGTGGTTGGCCCGTAAAACACCACCCAAATCGCCGCACGGATGTTACGACCACCGTTGCCGATGCCGTCCGAGGGAACGTATTCCTGGCCGTTGTAATACCCGCGATACACGAGATGGTTCGTGTTGTTGGCCCCCTGGTCCACCCAATCCGTGATGTTGTAGGTCCACTGTTTGACATCTTGGCCGGCACACCAACCGGCTCGACCAAACGGCCATGAACCGAATTGGTTGGCCACTACACCGTTCGCCACCTCTTCCTCGCATCCTTCGCTGCTGTAGACGATCGGGTGCCATTCGTACGCTTGGTAGGACCCCATGGTGTAGTGATGCTGGTGGTCACAGAATTCAGCGCAGTTGGCCGTGTCCTTGTTGAAGCCGTGGCCCGTGATGGTGGCCACGATCTCGACGGTGGTGGCCCACGCTGGGACCGAGAAGTTCAGTTGGCGGTTGTACCTCGATTCGTTGTTGTACGTGCCATCGAATTGCCCGCCGCTGAAGGCGTACGTGGCGTCTTGCGCCTGTTCTCCAGAACCCCAATTGCTGAACAGGAACGTCACGGTGAGGTCGCCTTTGTTGGCGCCGCTGTATTTGAAAAATCGCTGCTCGTCGTTGTTCAGCATGAACATATAGGGTGAGATGTCCGTCAGCCACATGCCCTCTCGACCGTATGTAGTGATCCATCGCATGATCTCCGTGCCGCAGGAAGATGAATTGGTGGCTTCGCAGATGTAGAGATGGGCCAGGTAGTCCCACTCATGGCACCCTCCGTACGTACCGTCGCTCTTTTGATATCGATTGGTACGATCATAACAAGCATGCTCGTGATACACTTCAAGCGTGTCGTAGGTGGACAGGTCGTTTGGAAGATCAAACGTTGCGTTGCTTTGAGAGTTGTAGCCAGCGCCCCATCCACCCGTGTGCCGTTGAAACGACATGATGTCAACTGCATGGACCTGCGGGTCGAGGGCACGAACCTTGGTTGGGTGTTCTGCCACCCATTGATTGGGCTCGTGCGACAGATGGTATGGGTCGTTGGATTGTGAAGTCCATGCGTAGAGGGAACCGGTTTCACGAGCGAGTTGGAATCGGTCAATGCCCATGAAAAATGGATTGTTGAACGAGCCGATCATGGCACCCAAACCTCCGCCAATGTTGCTCGCATCCATGTCGATGTAGTGGATTCGGTCGTTCCAATGGGATTCCTCTTGCGCCGTGAGGCCAGCGAGCACAGCGGATTGACGCTGTGTGACATCCGTGTGGTAACTGCTGTCAAAAGAGCCGTAAAACAGCTGGGTGTTCAACGGCAGGTTGCGGATGAATCGTCCGGGATTTTGGCCCCAGGTTGCTGTGTTGGAGTTCCCACCGGAGTCGGTGAATTTGAACATGAAGAAATACACGTCCTCACCGGTCCACCGTGATTTGAAATTGTAGGTTCCATCCAGCGTCGGGACATTGAATGTTGGAACGGCTTGCATCGGACCCGTCAGTGCACCTGGCTCCGTCCAAGCAACGGGCTGCTGAACAACGGCGCATCCGGTTGCATTCACGCTCCATCGTGCAGGTGAATCACCGCAAAGGTCCACATTGGCAAACACTCCATCGTCGTCCAAATCCGCACAACCGGCAGCGTTCACGGCGAGGCCGGTTGGTGTGCCTTCGCAAACATCGTCCAAATCGTTCACGCCATCGCCGTCAGTATCTCGTTCGACGGCTGCACAACCGCGATCATCCACATCGGTGGCGTTGGTTGGCGTCTTGGGGCACACATCAAGCGTTGCCCCGGTTGCGTTGACATCGGGAACCGTGTCGTTGTCGTCGTCATCGTCCTCTGTCGCATCCAAGCAGCCATCATCGTCAAAATCGGTGGCGTTGGTTGCCGACCATCCAACCTCCCCTTTCGGACAAGCATCGTACGTGTCCTCAAGGTCATCGTTGTCATCGTTGTCGTCCTCGTCCAAATCGGAGCATCCGTCACCGTCCCAATCGCTGTAGAGGTTCGATGACCATCCTTTCCGACCAAGTTGACACCGATCATCTCCATCGCTCACGCCATCTCCATCATCGTCCGTGTCGATGTCGGCATCACGGCAACCGTCCACGTCGTAATCGGCACTGGGCGTGCTTTGCCACCCGAAGGATTCCGGACACCCGTCGTGCACATCGTAGACACCGTCGTTGTCGTCGTCATCGTCCTCGTCGACATCGCGGCAGCCATCGCCATCGCCATCGGTGATTTCGGTGGAGGCCCAACCTTCGTTGGCGCCAACACCTTCGGGGCATCGGTCTGCTGCATCCACAACACCATCCCCATCGGTGTCGTCGGAAGCACCTTCAATCAGGACAGTGGTGGTTGCGCTGTCGCTGAGGGATGTGTATTCACCGCATGTGGCAGTGACGCTGATCGTTTCAACGTCGCTCGATTCAGTGAAATCCATGAGAATCCGCCATCCCTGCTCGGCGTTGAGGGCGATGTTCCCGGTGTTGCCGTTCGTAACGGTGTACGCCACGGTGCATGTGCTTGGGTTGGTGTGCTCAACAGCACCTTCAAACCAGACAATGTTGGGTCCATCCAGCACCAATCGGTTGGGCATGCTAAGCACGGGCGCCGCTTCCAGAGGTTCTTGGACATCAACCACGTGAATCAACTCCATGTCATCCCCCTCAAGGATCGTGTCGCCGTTGTTGGTTAACCGCAGGGTCACGATGTGGTCACCGGTGGTCATGGGGGTGAATCGCAGCGTGTTGGTGTCCGGATCCCAGAGAACATCGCCATCTTCAAAGGATGGGAGCACAAGCCTGGGTGTGAGAATGAAGTCGCCTTCACCGTCTTGGTCAACGGCATAGGAAACAACAACCTGATCGCCCACAACCGTGCTGGGAGGCGCATTCACCCACGCGAGGGTGACGGTGTACGTTGTGGCCTCTGGCGTCGTCTCCACAGGCTCTGGTTCAGCCGCCCCTAAGCAGCCTGCCAATGTCATCAAGGATACCAACATCAGCGCGAGCGTGCGTTGAGCGACCATCGTTTCTCCATGGAGATGATGCCCATGAAGGTGTTGCTCACCACGAATCCAATTCAGACCGGCCATCGTGAAGATCGAATTGGTGATGTTCAACCGGTTTCGTACCGTGGGCGACCCTAAGGGGCTGAACCCAAAGCAGCGCCCCCCCTTGTTGCCGATGAATGCGCACCACACATTCCCAATGCACCCGAATCAGGTCACCGGTCACGCTCCCGGGCCACTGCTGGTCAATGGCAGGGAGGTGAGTGTCGGTGTCGCGTTCCCACGGGACGAAGGCGCTGGCAGACATGATGCGCATGGGCCGGAGGTAAAACCCTCCTTTCAATTCCCGACGTTCCATCGGGGCATCCTCGCCTCCGGCCGTCCCGTCATCGAGGCCAGCCTCCCAATGGTGGGGCAACTCCGTGCTCAAACCGGGTGGAGGTTGCCGTTCTGGTGACCGATTCAGGGCGCTGAGCAGGGTTTCACGTGAAGGCGGCAACAAACCGACGCGCCACATGACATCCACTTTCTCCCAATCGGGTTCCCATGTGGGGAACGCAATGCGAACCTCCAACGGTCGGTCGGCCACCGATGGTTGGTTGAAGGTGAAGGTGGGGGGGTCAATGGTTCGTTGCAAGAAGATGTTTTGTCGACGAAGCTCGGCTAAATTGGCCATCACTCGGATGGCCAGCGGAGCGAAGATCAAGGGCACCACATACACGGCGAGTGCAGGGTAATCCAACAGCCCCCATCGAACTGTGGCCAACCCGTAGGTTGGAATGCCCAGGTACACGAGCACGGGTGAGACAAACAAGTAGGCAAGCGCTGCCAACAAGACGATCACGGCACCGTTGATGAAACGGCGGACCAGCAGATGAATGGGGTTGGGTACAAGGTACCAGCCGCGACGTTGCCGCTTGGCAGGGAGCGCATACTGTGTTGTTTCCAGGTGCGGTTCATCCGTGGCGTAGTTCACCGATTGTTCGTCAAACAGGTAGGTTCGCTGGGCGCACCATCCGTTGCTGTCTCCCAATGAAAACGAGGGGGGGCGTGTGGCCAAGACTTCCATGGCTTGATCAACATCTTTGAATTCACCGAGCACGGTTTCATGTGACGCAAGTGGCAGATTGGCAGGATACCAGCGATGGGCTTCGAAAGGTGGGTATCTGATGCGCAAACACTCTTTGAGTTCGGGCATGGCCTCACCTATGACAGCAACAACCGGACACCCGCGCGCACGGCCAAACCTCGGAAAGCTGGGACATTTTTCAGCAGGGCCATGCCGAGCGGGACGGGTTTCTCAATGTCGCCGATGCGGTTGATGAGACTCAGGGTATCGGGATGAGCAAAATTTCTGAAATGACTGTCGAGTTTTTCATCTGAACAATCGCTGACCAAGAGGTTTCGAAGCGCTCGCGCTCGATCTTGTTCCTTGCGCATCGCTTCCCATGGCTTTTTTGTGATGGCTCTCAACCGGCGTTCGTCCAAAACATCGCTGTTGATGGCCTCCACCAACGGTTCGATGATGCACTGGATTTGGTGGAATCCCGGTCCCAAACCACCTCCCGTCGTGGGTTTTGCCATGCCAGCAGCATCTCCGAGCAACATCACACGGTTTTTGGTGGGGTTTTTGACCATCCCGGAGGGTATGGGGCCACAAAATTCCGCAACGGTGGCCACGTTGTCGAATCGCTCCTTCCAAAGCGGATGGTTCACCAAGTCGTGATAACACGATTGTATGCTTCGACCTTTCAACCGTTCTGCGGTTGACCAAAGGCCGATCCGGTGCGTCCCAAAACCGGAAGGAATCACCCACGCAAAAAATCCAGGTGCGATTTCGGAGCCGCTGTACATCTCCAACCAACGATCTCTGCCCTCATAACCCGTGACCTCAACTTGGTAGCCCACCATCAATTCCTTTGGCCGGCCCATGCGGAAAGAGCGTCGAGTCCAACTGTGGGCGCCGTCTGCCCCGATCAGCAACTTGGCGCGAACCTCGACGGTGGCCCCATCTCGAACGATGCTCATGGTCACGCCGTTCTCCGACACGGTTGCCGAAGCAGGTGAGGCGTTCAGCCAAAGGGTGGCACCAGCTGCTAACCCTTCCTGAACCACAAATTGGTCGAACCGCTTTCGGCAGACCACGTACGTCCGTAGCGTGCCTTCGGTGCCCACCGGAACCAAGGTGCCGCTTGGTCCATGGATCAGCGCCCCATCCACCTCTTGTAAGACGGTGTGGTGGCCATTCACGGCATCCATGGCCGAGGGCGTGACCAGCCCGGCGCATTGGAACGGTCGGCCGACCTCTTCATGCTCTTCGAGCATCAGGACGGATACACCCCGATCGGCCAGGAGTTTTGCTGCACGGCCGCCCACCGGACCTGCGCCCACGATGACAACGTCGACGTTCACCGCCATGAACAGAGGTCACAACGGGCGTTGTTTGAAGTTTGCTTTGCCCGCACGGTGCACTTACGGTTTCTTGGCAAATTTGTAGGCTGCGACTTCGTTTTTTCTGAGGTACAGCGATGCCGCAAATCCGTTTCCTGTCTTTTTTGATACAAAATCATCGAACGGACCAACGGATCGCTTTTCGATGAGTTCCTTGGCTTCTTCACGGGATAAATCGTGGTTTGACATGCTTCTCAACACGTGAATTTTGCATGCAGTGCCCGATTCACTCGCCGTGTAGTGTGTGGGTGTCTCAATGACGTTCGCCTTGTGCGTCGGACAAACGGCCACGGTGCCGGGTTCAACGGGGAAGGTTTTGGCATCGGCCGGAGCACCACGCGGCGGGAAATCAAACGAAACTCGGTTTTTGTCCAGCACAAGAAAGGCGTTGAAGGGTCGATTTCGACGTGACGTGAACGCTTCCAGCAGGTCCGATTTCCCTTTGGTGAAGATGGGGCGAGCCTCTTCGGGAGTGACGGTCCGCTTGCACATGACATTCTGCATGCCTCGGAAGGAACAATCGGGGTTGTCGCACAGGTACGCTGATGTTGTCACACGAATGGAACCGTGGTCGCAGACGGGGCAAGCGCACAAGACCTCATCGTCCTCTGTGGCTTCTCCCGAACTGGAACCTTTGCTGATGACTTTGCCGTCTTTGCTGAGTTCCACCGAGGTTTCGTAGCCCTCACCCGCCTGAGAAAAAAAGCCGTGCAGATCATCCAACGACCCCTTCTCGAGCAACCGAGTCGCCGTGGTCCGGTCGAACCAACGACCTGCGGTGTCCTTCCAGAACACAAACGAGCAGCCCTTGTCCCTGCCCTCGTTGTGTTCACACTGATAGGCCAGCGTTTGTTCCAACACGGCACCGTTGCACAACGGGCATGGTCCCAAACTTGGCTCGTCTAGGTAAAGAGTGTTGCGATCGTGGTCCCGGATGCGGTCCACCATGGTCTTGGTTTGCTCGATGATTTTGTCCATGTAGGTCTGCATGGGGGCCTCGCCTCGCTGAACGGCGAGAAGGGATGCCTCCATGTCACCCGTGAGTTGAGGTGACGTGATCCATTCAACGGGTATTCGGCGCAGCACATCGATCATTCGTATGCCATGGGGCGCTGCGCTGATGGTGCCGTTGCGCGACCGACGGATGTAATTCCTGTTGAGGAGCTTTTCAATGGTGTCGGCCCGGGTGGCGGGCGTTCCCAAGCCTTTGTCTTTCATCGCATCGGCAAGTTCGTCGTCATCGACATGCTTACCTGCATGTTCCATGAGTTGGAGAAGGCTGGCTTCCTTGAGCCGATTTTTGGGCTTGCTCATCTCTTCTGAAAATTCATGAGAATCAAGCGTTGAATCGCAAGGGTTCGATGGGAGTTGACCCCAACCCTCGGGCACTTTGTCCTTCTTTTGGACAACCGCACGCCAACCTGGAGTGGCTATGGCTTCGGCTTCTTTGAGGAATTGATGACCGTTTTTCGACGTAATGCGCTTGGTGACCGTCCACTCAGCGACGGGGTGCCAAGATGCCAAGAAGTTGCGCGCAATCAAGTCGTACAGTTTGGCATGGTCGCCGCCAAAATTCGTGGGCGGTGTTTGACCTGTGGGCACGATGGCAAAGTGATCGGAGACTTTGGCGTTGTTGAAATTCCGTTTGGCGTTGGAAAGCCCGTCCGATTGCAATCGTTTGACGTGGTCAGTGTAGGCGGGTTGGGCACCGAGTTGGTCAAGGGTTTTTGCCACCGTTTCGTGCATGTCCTCGGGGAGGTGCTTCGAATCGGTTCGGGGATACGTGGTGAGTTTGAATTTGTCGTAAAGGTCCTGAGCGACACCCAACGTCCGCTTTGCCGACCACGACCATAGGCTGTTCGCCCGCTTTTGGAGCGAGGTCAAATCAAAATTCAGCGGTGGCTGTTCTTTTTTGGTCCGGTGTTGTTCTTCGGTTTGAAACGACCCCTCGCTCCCAAGCATGTGCTCAATGGCATCTTTCTCGGTGGCATCCATGATTCGGTGTGCCTTGTACTCGGGTCGTTCAGGGTCGTCTTTGTGCCCGCTTCGTTCCCATCGTGCTGTCCAGATCGCATCTCCAGCGTTGAACGTCGCGTTGAGTTGCCAATACGGAACGGGGACATGCGAGAGCACTTCCAATTCGTGATCGACCACCATGGCCAACGTGGCGGTTTGAACCCGCCCAAGCGAATTGGCTGAGCGGTCGCGATTTTGCGGGAGGCGTGTGGCGATGCGTGAACCGTTCATGCCGATGATCCAATCGGCTTGGGATCGGGAATACGCTGCATCGCTCAGCGCTTGGTAGGTTTCCCCCGATTGCCGCTCCTCAAAGGCCCTGAGCATGGCATCTGCGGTCATGGATTGCATCCACATGCGCGATGTTGGCACTTTGGTCTTGGCGTGTTGAACAATGGTCCGGAAGATCAGTTCACCCTCGCGAGCAGCGTCGCAAGCGTTCACGATTTCCGTCACGCCTTTGGCTTTGATCAGTTTGAGGACGGCAGAGAGTTGTTTTTTTCCGCGTCCGGATTTCGGTTTGTATTGAAAATTCGCAGGAATGAACGGGAGGCGGTCGACCGTTCCTCGCCAATTTTTGAACGCCTCGTCGTAATCGTCCATGTACTTGAGTTCAAGCAAATGGCCGATGGCCCATGTGATGGTGATGTCGTCGCTTGCCCAGTGCGTTTCCTGTTTTGCACGAACACCAAGGATGTTGGCCAAGTCCTCAGCCACGCTCGGTTTCTCAGCGATGATGACGATGGACATGCGATTGGAGGCCACCGATGACCGTACTTGAACCCTCCTTCCGGGCCCGTCGATGACTGTATCTACGATACAGGCGATGAATCTCCCTTCATGATGAGGTCCATCCAGCGCTGGCGGTGTGTGCCTTCATCCCAAGCAGCTTCATCCACGGACCCAACGCATCCAATACAACCGGGATAACCGGCCTGCAACAAATCATGGGACGCATGAATCACGCTGTCCAAGGCGTCATCGGCATCCATCGGCAACCACAACACGCTTGGTACTGGTTCAACATCGCTGCACGTGGCCCATAAGGTGAGTTTCCCATGGTGGCGGAGCTGTAGGCTGAGGGTCTTCGTTGGGTGAGCGACCACCTCTGGAAACGTCAAGCGTTCCGGTTGCCGATCTCCCATGGCCAACAGAAGTTGGTTCACCCTTTCGGTTTGGTGAACGCCCACAGTCAACACCAAACCATCCTCCCTCAAGAGGCGCCGACTGAATTCACGCACCGCTGGCCACAACGGGTGTGTGATGCGCATGGGCAGCCCTCAACGAGCGTAAGTATTGAAGGCTGAGGGTCCGGAGTTTCTTCCATGGGCGCTCTCTACCGATGGTTGGTTCGCCCATGGCTTCGGGTTCAAGACTCAGAACGCGCCCATCGACGAGCCTTGTTGGGCCTCAGGGCAATGGGGGCCGTTGCGCCTGCACGCTGGGTGCTCCGAGGGTTGTACGGGCGTAGGTCGAGCGCTTCGGTTACGTTTTGCGGTACGACTTACGACCATCCTTTCGGATTGGCAGCTGGCATGGACAAAAATGCCGAAGCCCTGCGGGGCTGGCCAGCGTTGGGTTTGTCGTTCGTCGAAATTGGGGGTGTGACACAACATGAACAGCAAGGGAACCCCAAACCTCGCATGTTCCGAGCCAGTCACGCGCAAGCCCTGGTCAATCGGATGGGGTTCAACAATCAAGGGTCTGAAAAAATCGCAGCCAGACTGAAATCGCACTGGGATCAACACGGTCCGCTTCCCATTCCGTTGTGGGTCAACCTTGGAAAGTCCAAAATCACGCCATTGGAGGAGGCAGAGCAGGATTACGCCACAACCATGCGTGCTCTGTGGCCTTATGCGACGGTGTTCGTGGTCAATGTGTCGTCCCCCAACACCCCAAACCTTCGGGAACTGCAGAACGACGACGGTTTGATTCGAATTCTCAAAGCCTGCATGGACGTGAACAACACACGCGCCAAGCAACACGATGCGTCGACGAAACCCATCCTCGTGAAGGTGGCACCCGATTTGACGGACGAACAACTGATTCACGTGGTGGACACGGCCCGCAACAACGGCGCCGATGGTATGGTTCTGGCCAACACCAGTCTTGCTCGCCCGGTTCACCAACACCCTTCCGACCAAACGGTGTTTGATGAGCAGGGTGGCATGAGCGGGCGACCGGTGAAGGAGCGCGCCACCGACATGATTCGGCTGGTTCATCGACACACGGAGGGAACATGGCCACTGGTGGGCGTGGGAGGTGTGTCAAGCGCCGATGATGCTTGGGAGAAAATCCGTGCCGGTGCATCCCTCGTTCAAGCCTACAGTGGATTTGTTTTTGAAGGTCCAAGCCTTGCGAAATCCATCGCCAAAGGCCTCGATCGACGTATACGCAAAGCGGGTTTCTCAACCCTTGAAGCAGTCGTCGGCAGTGAACATCGTGGCGATGAGGTGGCATGATGCTCACGAGACGGAACAGGATCCTTGTCATCGGTGCCGTGCTCACCGTTGGCATGTTGGCCACCGTGCTGATCCAAGCGCCTGCACCCACGCAAACCGTGGACGCCCTGATGGAGCGCCCCGATGAATTCGTCGGTCAAGACGTGGCGGTTCGCGGGGAGGTCCAGGACGGGACCATTGACAACGGCACTGCTCGCTTCATTTTGGAAGGTGAAACCCTCTCGTTGGCTGTGTCGTTCATTGATGCAGCGGTGTCCAACGGATTGGACGACAACCGGACGGTCTACGCTGAAGGCGTGTTGAAGTTCGTGGAGGGCGAGTACGTCTTGGAAGCCTCGGTCATCAAAACCTCATGCCCTTCCAAATATGAAGAAGAGGCCACAACGGCCTGAACCGTTGGTTCGTTGATTTCAAATACCATCAACGCTGGGCTCACGGTGGGATAGGTGGGGAGCTCGGCGTACCCTGAACCACAAATCGTCGTGATGGTGGGCTGAACGCCTTGGGGCGGCGAGAGCGGCCATGGGGTTCCCGTTGGCGGACGTTGATGTCTCGCCCCCACATGACTCGGGTGTCATGAACTGTCTCCGGAAGGAAACAGGAAATGGATAACCGGGGGACTAGGTCAGGCCGGGAACGGAGCAGCCCTACCTGGGGCCA
>JAYOBJ010000017.1:10252-49599 GCA_038104845.1 Methanobacteriota archaeon | reverse complement strand
CGCTGCTCGCTTTTTTTCCGGAACGAAGCATCGCCCACGCCCAGCACCTCGTCCACGAGTAAGATGTCAGGTTGGAATGCTGTGGCAACAGAAATACCCAGTCTTGCTTTCATTCCAGAAGAGTAGGTGCGGATGGGTCGGTGGAAATGATGTCCCAACTCGGAAAAAGAAATGATGTCGTCAATGTGTTGATCCACGGTTTTCTTCGGCCACCCCATTAAGGAGGCATACAAGTACGTGTTCTCAAGGCCGGTGAGGTTTTTGTTGAATCCAACGCCCACCCCAGCGAGCATGGAAACCGTTCCGGCGATGGAGATCTCCCCGCTGTCTGGAGGGTACACCCCTCCCGCAAGGCGAAGCAGGGTGCTTTTTCCTGAACCGTTTCGCCCGATGATGCCCACCACTTCGCTGTCGTAAAAATCAACGTTGATGGGGCCGATGCTTGACGGCGCCATGCCTTTCTTCCGTTCGTATCGGGACTGCGGGTAGGTCAACCGCACGTCCTCGAGTTTCAACACCGTCAAAGGCCCACCACCATTTTGTGTGCGAGTTTTCGGAACACCATGGTGCCAATGACAAATGCGGAAACCGTGATGCTGGCGAACATCACCCAGCCGTAGGTTGGTATACCGGAGGACGTGCCCAAAACGATGTCCCGCATCATTGTGATGGGAACAATGACCGGATTCAGATGTGCCAGGGTGAGGTAGATGCCATCACCGAATTTCGAAGACAGCATGGGGTAGGTCCACATCACCGGTGACAGAAAGAAGCCGACGCGAGCAACGAATTGGATGACGTTCACGAGATCGGGCAGTCGAACAGCGAACGGAGCGAGCGCCAAGCCAAACGAACTCCCGCAGAGGGCGAGGGCCACCAAGAACAGCGGCGTGAGGGCCACATTGGGTCCTACATCGATGCCGTAATACCAGACCAGCGGCACCAAGGCAAACAACGAAATGAAACTCAGCACCAAGTTGGTGGCCACGTTGCTCGCAGCAAACACGGACTTGGGGATCTTGGTGAATTGGAACAGGCTTGCGTTGGTGCTCAACGTCTTGGTCGTTCCCGTGAGGCATTTGGCGAACAAAGACCAACCGATGACGCCGATCATCACGACGGCTGGATAGGTTGGATCGGACCGGCCAACGATGATGCCGAAGACAAAGGAATAGACGAGGGCCAAGAGCAGCGGTTCGAGGATGGACCAAGCGTAACCCAGCACAGGACCTCGAAACCTTGCGTCGAGGTCGCGCTGAATCAACCGACGGATCAGTTCTCGGTGTTGCAGGTTTTCACGAATGACTGCGAGAGGGGAAAGCAGCAGACTCGGTTCGGACCACATCGGACGCAAACGTGGTTTGCGTTCATTTGGGTCCATGCCTTCGCTTGACGGTGATTCGTTAATGAACTCAACTCATCGATGGGAGTTGAAGCAATGAGTTGATGAACAAAAAGGAACGGCCAAAAACCATGGGACAGGGGTCGTACAACACCGTCGGCATCATCGGGCTTGGTTACGTGGGCCTGCCCACCGCCATCGGCTTCCACGACGCCGGTTTCGACGTGTGGGGTGTGGACGTTTCGCAGCGCACCGTGGACACCGTACTGGCAGGCAAGAACCCCACCGGCGACCCGGACGTGGACGACATCGTCCCTCAACCCGGCGCTGAGCGCTGGCACATCACCACCTCCACCGCTGAAGCAGTCCCCCATTGCGACGTTGTCCTCGTGACGGTGCCCACCCCGATCACCCACGATTTGAAGCCCGACCTCTCCTACGTGGAAGCAGCAGGTCGGGCCGTGTTCGAAGCCGTGCCGAAGGGCAAGAACACCGTCGTGGTCCTCGAATCCACCGTGTACCCGGGGGTCACCGCGCAAACGTGGTTGCCCATCCTCGAAGAGCTCGGTTTGGAGCAGGGCAAGGACGTGAGCATCGCCTACTGCCCCGAGCGGTTCAACCCCGGTGACCCCGCCCACGGTGTGCGCTCGGTTGCCCGCGTCGTCGGTTGTTCGGACGCTGCGGTGGGGCACGCCCTGGTGGAGTTGTACAGCTGCTTGACCAGCGAGGACGTGCGCTACGTCGGCAAGCTTGAGGTGGCGGAAGCCGCCAAGGTCATCGAAAACGTGCAGCGCGACATCAACATCGCCCTGGTCAACGAACTGGCCCGCATCTTTCCCGCCCTCGACGTGGACGTGGAGGACGTGCTCAGTGCGGCCGCCACCAAATGGAACTTCCACCGCTACACCCCCGGTGTGGGCGTGGGCGGCCACTGCATCCCCGTTGATCCCTACTACATGATTCAGCGAGCCGCCGATGTGGGTGTCCCTGCTGGGCTGATCACCGCCGCACGAGCCGTCAACCGCAACATGCCGCACCACGTCGCCGGTGTGCTGCACGAACTGCTCTACCGGGCGGGCGTCCCAGCCGGCGAAGGGCGCGTGTTGTTCCTCGGCTGGTCCTACAAGCCCGAGGTCGGTGACCCGCGCGAAACCCCAGCCGAACCCCTCCATGAGTCGTTGGTCGGCAAGGGCATTAGCGTGGGTGTGTACGACCCGCACCTCGAAGCGGACGGCTACCCCGAGGACGTCAAGGTGGAAACGGACGTGACCTCAGCCTCGGGCTACGACCTGGCCGTGTTGGTGACGGCGCACGAAGCGTGCGTGACCCTGGACTGGGCGGCGCTGAAATCCAACATGAAGCACCCCATTCTCTACGACGGTCGCCGTGTGCTTGACCTCGAAGCACGGGCTGCTGAAGGGTGGCAGGTCCACGCCGTCGGCCGTCCACTTTGAGGCCAAGGCACTCGGGCACCATGCCCAAATCTTATGATACACCCCTAAGTCGCTCCAATCAGCGAGTGTCCCTTTAGGTAGTGAATGAATGAAGTACGAACTGATGTGTCTGGAAACCAACGAACGAATCACCGATGACTACACCCTCCACCACACGGACAATGCGCTGCTTCAAGCGCAGTACGCACCGGACATCACGGTCAACGAGGACGCCAAAGGCGTGTGGCAGTTCGAAGACTGGTTGCCCGTGACCCAACCCAACCGGTACACCGCAGGCACCTTCACTTACGAAGCTGAAGCCCTTGGCGATGCGTTGGGGTTGACCAACCTCTGGGTGACGTTCCACGGTCATTGGCCCGAACGCGGAGGCCTGTGCCCCACGGGGAGTTTCAAGGACATGGAAGCGGTCCCCACCATCCAACGGCTGAGGGACCACGACGGCCAAGGGCTCATCTGTGCGAGCGCCGGCAACACCGCTCGGGCGTTCACCCACTTTTGCGGTGCTTCCAACACCCCGCTCATCGTCGTCGTGGGCAAGGACCACGCCGAGCGCATCTGGGTCCGTGAGCATCATCCCACCGACAGCGTGCGCGTGGTGGTGGTGGAGGACGGCGATTACGCCGACGCCAAGGCCGTGGCGCGCGCCATCGCCGCTGAACTCCCCGGCTGGCAGATGGAGGGCGGTGTGCACAACGTTGCACGACGCGACGGCATCGGTTCCCTGATCATCGACGCCGCCTACGCCATCGGTCGCCTTCCCGACCATTACTTCCAGGGCGTCGGGGGCGGCCCGGGCCCCATCGGAGTCCACGAAATGGCCGAGCGGCTCATCGAATCGGGTGAATTCGACGGCCCGGTTCCGCGTCAGCACCTGTCGCAGAACGCCGAGCATTCCCCGATTCACAACGCTTGGCAGGCGGGGCGCGACCACCTCATCCCCGACGACTACCCGGACGCCGAGGTGGAGGTGTACTCCGATTACCTGCTCAACAAAGGACCGGCGTACGGCCAAACGGGCGCCCTTCACGACATCCTGAAAGCCTCCAGTGGCCAAACCTACGTGGTCGACCGAGCGGACGCCGTGGCGGCACGAGCGCTTTTCGAGCGCATCGAAGGCATCGACATCATGACACCCGGTGCGGTGGCCATCGCCAGTCTCCAGCAAGCGGTGGAAACCGGCGAAGTTCAGCCTACGGATTGCGTCGTGCTCAACATCAGCGGCGGCGGCGTGGAGCGTTTGCGTCGAGACCACGCCACCCGAACGGTCACACCATGGCTGAAGGTCAGCAAAACCGACGGCGCTGAGCGCATTCTTGCCACGCTCGACACCGAGCACGTTCGTCGCTGAATGCGCAGGTTCAAAGGGCGCGTCCTCCACCAAACGGCGAGGGACAACCGTGGTGGATGCAGCGTGGGTGGAAGCCGAGGTCCTCAAAGCCGTGCCTGAAGCGGTGGTGGAAGTCATCGACCTCCACGGTTCGGGGGACCATTTTCACGTGCGCGTGATCGCTGAATCCTTCGAGGGTGTTCGACCCCTGCAACGGCAAAAGCAAGTGCTTGCGGTCATGAAGGCCCACATCCCGCACCCTGTTCACGCACTGGACCTCAAGTGCATGACGCCGGCCCAAGCGGCCACGGCCGGCGATACGGCGTTTGACCCTCACGGTGGGGGTCAAGGCGTCCACATTCGCCGCATCCAACGAAACAAGGAGTGAACCCCATGAACTGGACCCCCGAAGAACTGCAGACCCTCGTCGACGACCACCCGATTGTTCTTTTCATGAAGGGCAGTCCGAATCAACCCCAGTGCGGTTTCTCCAACCGAGCGGCCCAGGTGCTGCAGCAACTTGGCGAAGAATTCGCCTCCGTGAACGTGCTCAGCGATGCTCGTGCCATCCCTTCCATCTGTGCTTGGTCGGACTTCCCCACCATGCCGCAAGTGTACATTCACGGCGAACTCATCGGTGGGTCGGACATCGCTTTGGAGATGCTGCAGGACGGGAGCCTCCGCGAGATGTACGACGCCGGCCGTTCGGCTTGAACGCCTCGTTCTTTGTTCCACCCCTGAGGCCGAAGTTGGTCAAACAAGGCTTGATGTGGACGGCTGCCCTCAGTCCGGCATGGCTCGTCCTTCCCGTTGGAGCGACGAGCGCAAAGCCAACCGCGAGCAAGCGGACTGGGTTGTGAAGTGGCTTCGCATGAACGGTCCAGCCACGACGGTGCAGATCATCGAAGCTCTGGAACAGGCGGGGCGAGGCGTTCACGCCCACATCCTTCAGCGGGCCCTGCGCCGTTCACCGTTCGTTCACAAAGTGGGCAGCGAAGAAGGCCCTCGTGGCCCGGTGAGCCGTTGGATGTTTGCCGTGGAGGACCCCTTTGAAGGCGGAGGGTATTGAAAACGGCCTCGTGTTCCCCGTTCATGGCGAAGGGGTCACGTCACCGCTCGCCTTCGGTCGGTCGGGATTCCTCGTGGCTGGTGGGCGCGGATCTTGGCGCCGTCGTGTTGGCGTTTCTCGGGCAGATCATCTTGGCCAGAATGCTGCTGGCCGAGCACTACGGTTGGATGGTCATCGCGATCGATGTGTATGCCTCGATGATGTTGGTCGTGGACCTTGGCTTGCCCACCTTGCTGGCACGGGACGGCGCCCGAGCACCCGATTTGGTACCGGCAGCGGTGCACCGCATGTACCGTTACCAGTTGGCTGCTGCCGTCCCGTTTCTGTTGCTGGCGGGCGTGATACGCCCAGAAACGTGGCTCATCGATGACGTTCCCGATGCCCTGGCGGTGGCGGCGATGTTGACCGCAGTGGCTCACGTGGCTTCGTACGCTCCGCGTTCGGGTCTGCGCGTGCTCGGGGAAGCCCGTCTTGAGGCGCTGACCAAGCTGGTCGAACGCGGCGTCACGGTGGCGCTGTACGGCGGTTTAGCGGTGTCGGGGGCGACCTCACCATCGGCTTACCTCTGGGCGTTTTGCATCGGGGCGGTCGTTGGGTGGCTGGCCGCATACCTGTTGGTCCGTCGTGTGGCGCCGCCGGCGTTGGATGACCGGCCCGCCTGGCGTCGAATGGACGCTGCGTGGCTCACGCACCGTTCGCTCATCGTCGCCGCGTTGCCCTTTGCTGTGACCTTGGGCGTCTTGCCCTACGTGGTGCGCATCGAGAAGTTCTTGGTGACGGCTGAAGGCGGCGCCACCCTTGGTGCCGTGTTTCACGTGGCACAACTCGCGTGGCTTGCGGGCTTGGTCGTCCCTTCCGCCCTTCGGTCAGCGTTGCTTCCGGTGTTGGGCGATGCCCGCCGCTCGCCGGTGCCCACGCAGCAAGCGATGAACACCTCGCTGGACCTGTGTTTTGGTCTCCTGCCGTTTGGTCTGTTCGGTGGTTATGCGGTGGTGGCGGTGTTGGCGCCCGTGGCCTTCCCCCTCGAGTACGTGGACGGCACGCACGGGGCTTCTGCCGTCGAGGTGTTCACCTTGATGCTGCTGGGGTGGGGGTTCACGTTGTTGGCCACACCAAGTTACACGGCCATCATGACGGCCGAGAACCCTTGGCGCTTCACGGTGTTCATCTTCGGTGTGCTGGCCCTCGCCACACTCATCGGTTACGTGTTCATCGTGGCGTGGTCGTCGACACCGAGGGGCTGGTTGATGGCAGGCGGCTTAGCCAGTTCGGTGTCGGCCGGTGCCCTGCTCGTGTGTTCTTGGTGGTTGAGCGGCTCGCTCTCGTGGGTCAAGGGTCGCGCCGATGATTGGGCGTTGGCGTTGATGTGCACGGTGTTCATCGTGGTTGGCCTGGCCACCTCAACATGGTGGTGGGTGCTGGGGTTGCCCTTGGTGGCGTTCACGCCGTCAGGTTGGCGAGCACTTCGTTCCACGCTTGTGTAACGGCTTCAGTCGCTGCAAAGGCGAGAACGGTGGCAGGGTCATCGCCCTCTGGCCAACCGGTTTGGAGTGCTTCCTCAACGCCATCGGCGATGGCATCGGGTGTGGCGTCCACGATCCAGGATTCAGGGAGGTACCGCCGGACCTCGCCCACGTCCACGCTAACGACGGGCGTTCCGCACAGCAGCGATTCGCGGGCCACCAATGGACCGGCTTCCCGTTCTGAGGTGATGACCGTCACGTCCGCCACCAGCATGCGGTCAAGCACGACCTGGCGAGGCTGGTGCTTGAGTGAGGTGATGCCGACGATCCAGCCGCGTTGCTCGAGCACTTCACCGGCCTGCAGGGCCAACAAGTGTCGCTTTTCGGGGCGACGGGGGTCGGCGGGAAACAGCAGGTCGAGGTTGGCCTTGCGCCACCTGCCACGCCATGGCTTCATGGGACGCGCCCAGTCTCGACCAACCGCCGTTCGGCAAGGGATGGTCAGGACGGTCTTCGGCGATGAAGGCAGCCCTTCTGCCACGGCCGTTAAGCGAGGGGTAACGGTGACCAGGGCATCGCAATCGCTGGCCAAACGAGCGATGCGATTGCGCAACGGTGAATCAAGCCCCACGTCGAAATCGTGGCCGTGAACCACGCCCACCCAAGGTACGGACCAGCGTTGGGCGAGCCGTTGTGCGAAGGCAGCGACGGGCCACAGGGTGTGGCACACAATGACCTCGGGTCGCCAACCATCGAGGGCTGCTTCCAATCGCTTCACACGACGGCGCAGGCTGAACGCCGTCAACGACGGATAAGGATGGTCGGGCAAAGCGAAAAATTTGGGGCAGTGCACCTCCACGCCGTCGTGCATCCATCGCTTGGGTGCTTTGGCCACGCCGTACAGCGTTGAGCGGCGTGCTTCAGCGTAGGTGGGCATGCGGGGCAACGGGTTGACGACCTTGACCTCGTGGCCGGCATCTTGCAGGAGGCGTACGTGGTCGTGAACGAACACGCCTCGCGCCGGGTTCAGCGGCAGCGGGTAGAGCAGCGACACCACGAGGACCTTGATGCGCCCACTTCCATCATGCCAAGGCGTCGTGGATGGCTTCAAGGTTGGTTTTCACCGACGCCCGGTCGTTGAACAACCCGGAACCCACGACGCAATTCGTGACGCCCCATGACCTCAGCATGGCGATGTTGTGGGCTTTCACGCCACCGTCCACCTGAATCTGGACGGGGCGGCCACCGGCGGCCACCTGCTCGTCGATGGCAGCTCGCAGCCGCTTGATCTTCTGTTCCACGGTGGGGATGAACGATTGGCCACCGAAACCAGGGTTCACGCTCATGATGAGCACAAGGTCCACCTCGGTGAGCACTTCGAGTGCAGCTTCGACGGGGGTGCCGGGGTTGAGCACGACGCCCACGCTGGCGCCGCCTTCCCGAATGGCATTGACCAAGCGGTGAAGGTGTTTCACCGCCTCAACATGCACCGTGAGGTGGTTGCAACCGGCGTCGATGTAGTCCTGGAAGCAAGCCTCAGCGTTCTCGATCATGAGGTGGGCATCGAACACCGGTTCGGGGCCCAACGCTTTGCGCAACTGCCGAATCACCGGAGGTCCAAACGTGAGGTTGGGGACGAAATTTCCGTCCATGACGTCCAGATGCATCCAATGCAGGCCGGCGTCGATGGCTTCCTGACAATCTTCAGCCAACGCTGCAAGGTTGGCCGTCAGCACGCTTGGAGCGATCACCATCGTGTCCATGCACCACCCAAGGTTCGGTGTTTGATGAGGGTTGCCGTGGCCGGCGTCCATGGTTTTGGGCGCAAACCATCTTAACACGCCTGCTTGACGCAGTTCCGGTGAAACCATGGGCGAAGTGAGGAACATTACCGACGCAGAATACCAAGACACGGTCAGTAACAACGAGTGGGTCATCGTGGATTTCTGGGCGCCTTGGTGCAGCCCTTGCAAAGCGATTGCGCCCGTCTTGGAGGCCGTTGCTGCCGAGCGCGAATTGCTCGTCGCCAAGGTCGACACGGACGCCAACCCTGCCACCGCAGCTTCGCTCGGCGTTCGCAGCATCCCGTCGCTGTTCATCTACCACAACGGAACGATGGTGAGCAACAAATCGGGCGGCATGAAGAAACCTGCCTTGATGGCGTGGATCGACGAAGTCATGTCCGCAGACGATTTCTGATTCAGGTCAACCGAGCTATTCGCTCCGATTTGGTTGAACCCACTTCGCGCAGCAACCGCTCTCGAAGGGCCTCGTGCAACCACATGCCTTCCTCCAACTCCAGCAACAGCCCGTGCTTCAGCAGCGACGCCGGGGGTGCACCGTCCCACCCGACGGCGTCGGCAAGTGTTTCCCACGGCACGGGGGCTTCAGCAACGGCCAGGGTGGCGAGGAGTTCCTTGTCCTGGTCGGGCAGACGCGTGAGGATTTCCTCATCGAGGAACCTCAACCAGTCTTCGTGCGTGGGTTGGCCATAGAGTTCGAGCAGCTCCAACGCGAGCGGGTGGCCTCCGGTGGCCGTATGAACGTCCTCGGCCGTGGTGTTCGAAGCCTCCAGCGTGGCCATCCAATTGGCGATGGCCTCCACGCTCAAACCGCTCAACGCCAACTCACGAACGTTGTCCCGAATGTGCACGTCCCGCCGGTCGTAGAAGTTGAGGGTGGTCCGCGAGATGAAGACGATCCGCAGCGGTGCTTGCTGGGCCAGTTGAATCAGCGAGGACAACAGATGCTTGGCGTGCTCGCTGATGTAGTGGACGTCGTCCAGCACGATGAGCCAATAGGGCGGTGGTCCGCCGGACCGCTCCCCGAACCGTTCCCGAATGGTGTTGGCGTCGGTGAGGTAGGCGAGCAAACGCCGCCGCCACGCATCGATGTCCATCGAGGCGCCCGGTGAAAGGGGGAGGGTGTCGATGAGTCCGTACGGGTCGTGCGATTCGTCGATGCCGAAGCGGTGGAGCAAACTCGTCGCCAGCCCCAACGACCGGTCCCACGGCTGGCAGGTGTACCAGCACACCGAGAGGTTGGCGTCCGCCTCGAGGTGGTCCTGCAGCCATCGGGCCACAAGGGTGGACTTGCCAATGCCGGCGATGCCGTGGATCAACATGGCCGGTCGCCGGTCGCTGTGCCAGGTGCGCATTGCATCCAGCTCGTCGTCGCGTCCGTACACCGGTCGCGTGGTGGGTGGGACGTTGGCGTAGGTCGCATGAACCCCGACCAGCGGGAGCAAGCGACCGGGCGGCTTGGCATCGCCGTCATCGGACGTGATGGCACCAAAACGAATGTCGCCAAACGTCAAGACGCCCTCGTGCTGGGCGTGCAGCAGGATTTGCAACAGCGTCATGTTCGTCTTGAGCAGTCCCGGGACTTCGTCGGCTTTGACCTCCAACAGGTCGCCTTCTTTGCTGCGCAGCAGGATTTTGGTTGAAGAAAGGTGTTTTTTCCGGTGTTTGGCTTCTTTTCGTCCGGCCGAGGTGAGCTGCCAGGTCTTTTGGCGGCGTTCATCCCCCTCAACGCTTCGCGTGTGTTCCTCCACCAATTCATCGCGCAGCAGGTTGCGCATGGTTCGGCTGACGTTGGGGGGGTGCTGGGCGCAGGCTTCGGCGATGCCGGGGCGGGTCATGCTCGGGGGCACGATGAAGCGGTCGGCCCACCCGTCGCAATCCAACAGATGCAACAGCACCCGGTCGGAGGCGGCGACGTTCACCTTGGGCAGGTCGCCAGCCATGGCCTTGCGAGGGCTTCGCCATGGTTGAAGCCTTCCGTCACCCGTGGTGTCCTTTCGCCCGTGATGCACGACGGCACAATCTGACCGATATCCTTTAATTCACACAAGGATGGGGGTTTATGGGCAAACCAACCTTGCAGCAACATCGTCGCCTTGGCCTCTTGTTGGGGTTCTTGATGGTGGCCTCGCTTCTGCCACTGGGCGCTTCAGCAGCCGATGCCGACGGGGACGGCGTGGACGACACCCTCGATGACTGTCCGTATGCGGCCGGGACCTCGACCGTGGACCGGGTCGGTTGCCCTGACGCCGACGGCGACGGCACTTCGGACGTGGCGGATCCTTGGACCACCACGAACCCAAATTTTGTCGAACAAATGGCCATCACCACCTCCTACGCACATTTCGCAGCCGACCACAGTCCCGATGGTGAACTGGTCGCCACCGCCTCGGACGACCGTGTGCGCATCTGGAACACGACGACGCACACCAACGTCGTGTCCTCCACGGTCCTCGTGTCCGGTCAAAACGCTGCGGTCAACAGCGTGACATGGTCCCCCGACGGCGCGTTCATCGCGGTCACGCTGTCGGACGACACCGCTGCGTTGCTCCACGCCGCTAACTTGACCGTCGTTCACTCAGGCATCACCCAAACCGGGAGCAGCCGCACCTATTCGGATGTCGCCTTCTTCCCCAACAGCACGGCGTTCGCTGTGGTGGACGAACAAAGCGGCGGTGGCGGTGGCGGGTGCACCGGCTGTGCCGTGATGTTGGTTGACACGGCAACAGGCACCATCTACGACGAATTCACGCCCGGCAACGCCAACACGTTCTCTTCGGTGGCGGTTTCACCCGACGGCCGTCGTATGGTGGTCGGAGGCGATGGGGAGGTGTATGTGGTGAACATGAGCAATCAACTCACGATACGCACCCTCTCCGCAGGAAGTCAGAACTACAACGCAGTTGATGTTTCCCCGGACGGTAACCTCGTGGCGGCGTGCTCAGCTGCCTGGGGCTCCGGTTCACAGTTGCGCGTCTGGCGCCTCGATGACGGCGCCAGCATCCTCTCCACAACCGGCTCGACGTCATGTTACGACACCGAATTCTCTCCCGACGGAACACAGGTGGCCTTTGCGCTTGGTTGGTACGGTGCAGAAGGCGCCACGACCATGATTTACGAGGTCACCACGGGGACCACCGTTGACTCGGTTTCCACCCCCCGCCCCGGGGGATGCAGTTCCTTCCAAGGCAACAACTGCGGCCAACACAACGGTCTTTCGTGGCACCCCGGCGGCTACGACCTCGTGCTCTCGGTGGGCCGAAACGATGAGGGCGTCTACTTCTGGCACGCCGACCTCGACCCGGACAACGACGGGTACAATTCGACCGACCAAGGCGATGGCATCAGCGATGCCTTCCCCGACGACGGGACGCAGTGGAACGACACCGACGGTGACGGCTACGGCGACAACCCCGCTCCTGCCAACCAACCCGATGCTTGCGTTGCCCTGGCCGGCAACTCCTCCAACGATCGCTTCGGGTGTCTGGACACCGATGGCGACGGGTATTCCGACCCCGTTTCGGGCGTTTGGGAGACCACGGACGGCGCCGATGCCTTCCCCAACGACGCCGAGCAATGGGCCGACAGCGACGGCGACGGCTGGGGCGACAATTACCTGTATGACGTCAACGCCTACCAACTTCACATCAATCAGACCGGCGATGCTTTCCCCGACGACGCCACCCAGTGGAACGACACCGACGGCGACGGCTGGGGTGACAATTACGCCAACGCTTCCTGGACGGCCGGCCGGCCAGCAGAATGGCCCGGTGCATTGGTGGCCGATGCCGGGATGCCCGACGCTTTCCCATTGGACCGAACCCAGCACATGGACTCCGACGGTGACGGTTACGGCGACAATGAAAACAGCGATCGGGCCGATGGGTGCCCCGACGACCCGGGCACTTCGCAGTACGACCGTTTGGGGTGCATCGACACCGACGGTGACGGCTATTCCGACCCAACGCCAGGCTGGGGTCCAACGACCGACTGCTTCGGCGCCGATGCCTTCCCTGACGATGCCACCCAGTGGTGCGATGAAGACAACGACGGGTTCGGCAGCAACGCCACGGGCAACAACGCCGACGCTTGCCCGTCTTCGGCCGGCACCTCCACCATCGACCGGCTTGGCTGCGCTGACCGGGACGGGGACGGGTACTCCAACGCAGGCGATCCCTTCCCCGACGACGCCACGCAATGGTCGGACCGAGACGGCGATAACCGCGGCGACAACGCCAGCGGTAACAACCCCGATCTGTTCCCCGACGAAAGCAGCCAGTGGGCTGACACCGACCAGGACGGTTACGGTGACAACCCCGGTGGTGTCAACGGTGACGCCTTCCCCTCCGATGCGACGCAATGGAGCGATGAAGACGGCGACGGCTACGGGGACAACCTCACCGGTACCAACGGTGATTTGTGTCCGATGGATTACGGCGAATCTCAGAACCCAGAATCCCGCGGTTGCCCCGATTCGGACCTCGATGGGTACTCTGACCCGGTCGACGCTTTCCCCGATGACCCCTTCCAGTGGGTCGACAGCGACGGTGACGGTTACGGCGACAACCAGCGCGTGCCCAGCGGCGACGACTGCGTCGACGTCGCTGGATCCTCCTACGAGAACGCCCGCCAGGGCTGTCCCGACAGCGACGGCGATGGTTGGGCCGACGAGGACGATGCCTTCCCTGAAGACGGCGAACAGTGGGCCGACACCGATGGCGACGGATGGGGTGACAACTACTTCTTCACCAACCGAACGGTGGCTGACGAGGAAAACGTCGGTGAGGTCATCGTGCTGCGCGACCAGCGCGGCGACGCCTTCCCCAGCATCGCCAGCCAGTGGTCCGACGTTGATGGCGACGGTTGGGGCGACAACCTGAGCAGCTTCAACCGCGTCGATAACTTCCCGCTCCGCGTGTCGCAATGGAACGACTTCGACGGTGACGGCTACGGCGACAACGTGTTCTACCTGCCCGTGGGTGCCAACGACACGGACACGCCTCTGCCCGCCTACCAGCCCGATGAGTGCCAGCGTGAAGCCGGCACCTCGTACGTGGACGTGTTTGGTTGCGTCGATTCCGATGGCGACGGTGTGTCCGACCTCAACGACCCGTGTGTGTGGGACCCTGAGATCTTCGAAGGCGCTCGAAGCGCCGTGACGTGTGCCATCACCTCCGACCCCAACGCCGCCCCCAACGGAGAGGAAACGGGTTCCTTGCTGGCTTCGGGCGACAACACGCTGGTCTACATGGGCGGTGCCATTGTTTTCATGCTGGCCCTCATTTTTGTGGCTCAGTTGTCCAAGGCCGCCGGTCGCCGCAAGGCGGTGGCGTCCAAGCGGGAAGAGCAACTGGTGCAGGCCTCCTTCGAGGAAGAAGAGGAGCGCCGTCAGGCATGGATTCAACATTATGTGGCTGAGGGGAACTACGCTGAGGCTCGAGCCTTGGGTTGGGAAGGCCAGGAGGGCCTTCCTCAATGGAAGCAGCACGAATTGCAGCAGCAAGCGGCGCAGGAAGCGGCCATCCCCACCATGGTGTCGCTTGATGAGCTGTGAAGGGTTACACACGCTTTGCACCGCTGGGCTTTCAAAGGAGAGCATCTCTGAAACATCCATGACGCTCCAGCGTACGCCAACGTGGTTGGTCCTGCTGGTGTTGTTTGCTTCGATGGTGAGTGCCGTTCCATCAACCGCTCAATCCGCACCCGTGACGCTGGACGTGGTGGCTTCGTCCCCCTCCGCCGGTGGGTGGTACGATGTGGATCACCCATTGGTCCTTGATGTGGCATTTGTCAACACGGGCGATGCCACCGAGTCCATTCCCAACGACCCGTCCTGCGACGTGGTGCTTCGCGTTCACAACGCCAGTGGCGTTACGGTGTTTGACGGGACCTCGGCATGTTTGGACCGTGCTCGTGGGTTTGACCTGTTCCCGGGTGAAACCCGATCGATGGACCCGCTGACCTGGTCGATGCAGGATTCAGATGGCGAGTGGTTGCCCAGCGGGAGGTACCGCGTTGAGGCGCATCATTCCTCGACCGGCCTCTCACGGTTCGTGGATGCAGAGGTTCACACTCCCGTCACCGTTCCCGCAGGTTTGGAGCTTAGGATGACGGTTCATCCAACTTCGACCGCCGATATGCCATCCCTTGTGGTCATGTCCATGACGAACCCCACCAGCACGGAAGTGTCCGTGGGTGGATTGCCCCCGTGCGTGCTTGAACTCGAAATCAACGGCATCCTCGGGCCTGGGCCTTCATGTTTTGCTGGCGTGGCCACCATGATGCCCGGTGAGGTGTTGTACCTGGGACATCAAGCCGTTTGGGGTGCCGAAGCTGTCCGTTTTGACATCGGCGTTCAGGGCAAAGAGCGCAGCATTTCTGCGACGGTTGCCCCTCAACTGAACGTGGTGCCCCCACATGCTGACTTGTCGGTGACGGGCGTTCAAGGCGTCGACCAACCCTACGCAGCCGGGGAGGTGTTTTCTCCTCAGTTGGTGCTGACCTCCACTTTCAATGAGGAACAAACCCTGCGTTTCACACAGAGTTGCAAATCCACCTATTGGGTCTTCGACGATTCGGGAGCCTTGGTCCACGATGCAGGTCAAAACACCGCTTGCAACAGCATCAACCTGGAGTCCACGCTCGATGCAACCAGCAGTGAGATCTTCTCGATGACGCAGTGGGATTTCCGCGACAGCGACGGGTGCAGCCTTCCATCCGGTCGTTTGTTGGTCGTGGCGGCCCTCCCTGAACTGGGATTGATGGCATCGACGTCGATGCATCACGACAACGCAGGGTACGATGTCTGTGCCAGTGTTGATGCCATGAGGCTCGTCCCCTCGATTCAAACCGTCAACGAGAGTACGTACCTCGTCGGCATCGAGTTGACCAACAGCGGTCAAGACGTTACCCTACGTATGGTGGAAGCCTGTTCGCTGGTGCTGACCTTCACGGACGGCGATGGCGAGGTTCAACACCGCTACGACACGATGTGCAACGATTACGGCGGCCGTTTGCTGGTCCTCTCCGCCAACAGCACCTTGACCTTCCCACCGGTCACGTTCAGCACGAAACAAGGCGGCTTGACCCTGCTCAACCCCGGCCAGTACACCATGGAAGCCACCCTGGTGACCTCCGGTCGCATCGATGCCGCCGTGGACTTCCTCCACGTGGGACCTGCTTCCATTGAGGCATCCACCGCGGAGGAAACCACGGTCGCCGCCACGTTCACGGTGGCAGGCCAATGGTCTGGCTTGCTGACGGAGCAAGGCACCTGCTGGGTGTTGGAAGAAGGCGGCACCATGTACCTGCTCTCCACCGCAATCGGCGCAGGCCAGTGGACGCCCTCGCCAACCGTGCAGGGCATCTACACCGTCCGCTCGACCGAGCCCGCCCCAGCGTGCGCATCCTATGCGGCCATGTCGCTGAACGTGGATGAGGTCGTGATGGAAACCCCTCTGGCAGCGAATGCCGATGAATCCGTCGAACAGAGCAACGGCGTCATGCAGGACGTGCCTACGGCCTCCGTCGCGGTTGAGCCCGTGGCCGTGGTCGGTGCCGTTGTGACCGTTTCGCTGCTGTCCATGCTGGGAGTCGTGGTCGCCAGCAACGAAGGATTGCGCATCCCCTCCACGCTGGCGGGGTTGTGGTTCCTTGGCTTGATCGGTAAAACCCACGAGACCACCGACGGCCGCTACCAACGGGGGCGCTTGATGGGCTACCTGACCGCCAACCCCGGGTGCCACTTCCGGGCGTTGATGAGTGCCTTGGAGATGAGCAACGGCCAGATTTCGCATCATCTGCGCATCCTCGAAAACGAAGAAAACGTGTGGCGTAAGAAGGACGGTCGATTGGTTCGGTACTATCCCCTGACCTCCCAACTCCATCCCAACATGCGCGATGAGGACCTCCCCGTCCCACCGCTGTCGCCCGACCCCAACAGCCTCCAAGGGAAAATTCTGACCTTGCTCGATCACGACGGCGGTCTCGGTGAATTCCCCACCCAGGCAGAGCTGGCGAAGCGGCTTGAGAAGAGTCAACAACTCGTTTCGCATCACCTCCGGACGCTTGAGAAGTACGGTCTGGTGGAGCGGCGAAAAATGGGCGTCAAGCAGCGCTACAAATTGACCCGTGAAGCCGTCTTCCTTCTCGAAACCAGCGACGATTTCCGCTGAACCACAGGGCTCGTTTGGCGCTTGGGGCAGGAGTCGGTGCATGCGCGGTCTTCATTAGCGCCGTTTTGCTGGGTCGACCATCCAGAAGGAGGACCACCGCATGGCCGCAGAGCAAGCCAGCATTGACGAGGTTGGATGGCAGAAGAAATGGGCCGATGCCGGGCTCTTCGACGCCGAGATTCGCGAGGGGCGCCCATCCTTCTATTGTTTGGAGATGTACCCGTACCCCTCGGGTAAGATGCACATGGGGCACGTCCGAAATTACTCCATCGGCGACGCTGTGGCTCGTTACAAGCGCATGAGAGGCTTTGATGTCCTTTACCCGATGGGTTTCGATTCCTTCGGCATGCCCGCCGAAAACGCCGCCATCTCCGAGGGCGGGCACCCTCACGACATCACCGAGCGCAACATGGCGTCCATCACCCAGCAGATCAAGCGGATGGGGTTCTCCTACGACTGGCGTCGAACATTGAAGAGCCACGATCCACGGTACTACCGTTGGAATCAGTGGTTTTTCACCAAATTTTACGAAAAAGGCCTCGCCCGTCGCGAATTCGCTCCGGTGAACTGGTGCGAATCCTGCACGACCGTGCTCGCCAATGAACAGGTCAAGGCTGGGCGGTGTTGGCGCTGCAACGGCCCGGTTGAACAGAAAGGCATGAGCCAATGGTTCCTCGATTTGCCGGAGTACTGCCAGCAACTTCACGACGGCTTGGACACCATCAAGTTCCCAGAACATGTGAAATCGCTTCAAAGGGACTGGCTGGGTCGGTCCGAAGGCGCCAACATCACGTTTGACGTGGTCGACAGTGACGTGTCCTTTGAGGTGTACACCACCCGGCCTGACACGTTGTTCGGTTCCACCTTCGTGACCTTGGCTCCCGAGCATCCTTTGGCTCAATCGCTGGTCGAGGGGACGGAGCACGAAGCCGAATGGAAGGCGCTGCACGACGAGGTGGCGAGCATGTCGGAATTCGACCGCATCAAGAACATGAACAAGAAGAACGGTGTGTTTTCAGGGCGGTACGCCGCTCATCCGCTGACGGGTGAACACCTGCCCATCTGGTTCGGTAACTTTGTCATCGCCACCTACGGAACCGGAGCAGTCATGGCCGTCCCGGCACACGATGAGCGCGATTTTGACTTCGCCAAGATGTACGGCATTCCCATCAAGAGGGTGTTGGTCATGGACGAAGACGACCCTGCGGACGGCCCCGTTGAGGCCGCTGAAACCGAGTTGGGCTACATGGTGAATTCGCCGTTTGAGGGCTTCGATGGGCTCTATGGTGAGTTGGCCAAGGATGCTGTCTGTCAGGCGCTGGTGAAGGCCGACCACGGTGAAAAGACGGTCAACTGGAAGATTCGCCCGTGGTTGATCTCCCGCCAACGGTACTGGGGCACCCCCATTCCCATCATTCATTGCGACGCATGCGGTGCGGTTCCTGTGCCCGCAGCGGACCTGCCGGTCGAGTTGCCGAGGGACGTGGTGTTCGGCCAAGGCAACCCGCTGGAAACCTCACCGTCCTTTGTCAACGCCGACTGCCCGACTTGTGGCCAATCGGCTCGTCGCGAAACCGACACGATGGACACGTTCATCGATTCCTCGTGGTACTTCCTGCGTTACACCGATGCGCTGAACGACGACGAGGCGTTTGCTCAAGCCGTGGCCGACCACTGGATGCAGGTGGACTTCTACTGCGGTGGCATTGAGCACGCTCAAATGCACCTCATTTACGCCCGGTTCATGACCAAAGCCTTGCGCGATTTGGGCCTCACCACGGTGGACGAGCCGTTCAATGAATTGCTGTGTCAGGGCATGGTGAACAAGGCAGCTCCGTTCTGTGCCGATTGCGGTGTGACCCTTTCGGTTGATCACGAAGGTTCACCGTGCCCTCACTGCGGGAAAGCGCTCGGCAGTCGTTCGGCCAAAATGAGTAAATCGGTGGGCAACACGGTGTCACCCGAGGCCATGATCGAACAGTACGGTGCCGACACGGTGCGTTTGTTCATTCTCTTCGCAGCCAACCCCACTGCAGGGATGGACTGGTCGGACGCAGCCCTGGAGGCCAACCATCGGGTGATGGTTCAACTCCAACATCTTCCCGAATCATTGCGGTCCTGGACGGTAGGAGCCACGTCGATGGACAATTGGATGCACGCTCGGTTCAAGCAACGGCTGCATGAGTTCGTGGCGGCCATGGATGCTTACGACTTGCGCCGTGCGGTGGAGATTTCCCACTACGACCTCATCAAGGACATCAACTGGTACGTTCGCCGAGGGGGTGGCAATCCCGAACTGGCTGAAGCCATGCTGCCGGTCTGGGCACAGATGTTGTCCGTTTCAACGCCCCACTTGGCCGAGGCGTGGTGGGCCACGGTTGACGACCCGTCCGCAACGTACGTTGCAGGGAGCGAACTCGCTTTGCCCGAACCCATGACGGATGAAGACCGTGGGCGCATCGCTGCTGAGCAGTACATGCGCGACTTCCTTGACCAAGCACGGCGCGTGCAAGGTGTGGCCGAGCGCCACCTCGGTGGGCCTGCGACCTCCGCCACCGTGGTGACGTCGCCCGAATGGAAACGCGTGTTGGCTCGATCGGCGCTCGACTTCGTTCACGAAGGCGGTCACCCCAAGGAGTTCATGCCCGTCCTCGCCGAGCACCCGCTCACACAAGGTGAACGGAAGGGAGAAATCATGGGCTTCTGGGGCAAGAAGATGTTGCCTCAAGTGTTCAAGTGGGACGACGCCTCCCGGCTGGTGGTCCGCTCACCTCTCGACGAAGCTGCGGTGCTGAGCGCCGCTGCCGACTTCATCGCTCAAGAATTGAACCTTGAATCGGTGACCGTGGTGTTGGGCGAAAGCGAAGCCGACACCACGTCACGAGCAGGATCGGCCATGCCCCTCTCACCGGCCATCGTGTACGCCTGATTCACTCCGACTCGGCCGTGGCATCGTCCAGACCAAGCGGTCGTGGCGGAGGCGTGGGGCGAGGAAGGGGTGGTCCCGGCCGCCGCTGGCTGATGATGAATGCCACGGCCAACACGGTGCCGGCCAACACGAACAGCCAGCCCGCAATGCCCAGGCCACCTTCGTCGCTTTGGCCTTCGACAGCCAGTGTTTGCGTGCACCCCCGAACGTCGACGACCGCCCCCTCTGGGCTGTTCAAGCAGAAATCGGCAGCATTGGACACACCGTCGTTGTCGTCATCAAGCTGCACTTGGCTGCAACCCGTGCTCGAGACCCCGGCGCCCAAAGCGGTGAGGGGGCACGCATCCACCGGGTCGAGGACACCGTCCCCGTCGTCATCGTCGTCCTCCACCGCATCGATGCACCCGTCCCCGTCGCGGTCCTGCCCCGCTGCCGCTGGACCGAGCATGCCTTGGGGGCACCCATCCACCGGGTCGAGCAACCCGTCGTTGTCGTCATCGTCGTCTTCCAGACCATCAGCGCATCCATCGCCGTCGTTGTCAACCTCGCTGGCGTTGTCCTCCCAGTTGCGAGCACCGTAGGGGCAGCGGTCGTCGTCGTCGTCAACCCCGTCGCCGTCATCGTCGTTGTCGCCTCCGTCGTCCAAGCATCCGTCGCCGTCGTAATCGATTGTTGGGTTGGATGACCAAAGGTCCGCATCGGACGGGCAACGGTCACCGAGGTTGTTGACCCCGTCCCCGTCCATGTCCTCGTCGCAGGGGTCCCCGCTACCATCTCCGTCCAGGTCGGCTTGCGTCGGATTGTTGACGTTGGGGCAGTTGTCCTGTTGGTCAATGAAACCATCTTCGTCAAGATCGGTGTCGGAACAACCGTCGCCCTCAACATCGTTTTCTGGTGTGGACACCCAGCCGACCGGTCCTTTGGGGCACAGGTCGTTCACGTCAAAGATCCCGTCTTCATCGTCATCAAAATCTTCGTTGTCGTCGATGCATCCATCACCGTCGTGATCGTTGCTCACCAATCGACTGTCCCAGCCCACGTTGCCCCGAGGGCACTCGTCAAGGTCGTCAGGCAACAAATCGTTGTCGTCGTCGTCGTCGCACACGTCGCCGAATGCATCGCCGTCCCGGTTCAATTGGTCGGGATTGACGATGTTGGGGCAGTTGTCCTCCCCGTCCAGCACGCCGTCGGCATCGATGTCTGTAACGTACATCCAAGCCCCGAAATCGTAGCCGTACCGTTGCTCAAATGCATGGATGCCGTAGGCCCCGTCGTCGTTGGCGATGAACGATATCACGGGTGAACCGGACGCACTGACGGTCAGCCCGAGCGGCAAATCGTTGCCCATACCCCCTCCATGAACCGCCCAATCCCATGCGCCGTCGGAACGGTGTTGAGCGAGGAAGATGTCGTGGTGTGATCTATCGTTGATGCCGTCCAAATCGGTCAACGTGGTGTTGCCCAGCGTCAGCGTGGACGATGTCCGACCCAGCACCATCGTTTCGCCTTGCGGCGTGACATGAACGCCGACGGCGTGATCTGCGCCGCTGTTGCCGTACCCCATAGCCGAGGTCCAGGTTCCACCCGAAGAAAGCGAGGCTTCGAAGATGTCCACCCAATTTGCCTGGGCGATGACGGTTCCTGAGAAATTGGCGGCCAATTGGTAATCCCCAATCACGGTCACGCCGTCATCGTGAGAAGGTGCGCAATCGGCCAGAGTTTGGTCACCTGCACCCGAGACCGCTGTCGACCAAGCCCATCCGTCTTCGTCGTATTGAGCCATCACGCTGTCAGCAGCGCCTTGGCTGGTGTGTTCATGGACGTCGTCAAACGCGATTGCGCCAAGAAATGTGGTTCCAAAATAGGTGCGACCCAGTCGATCCTCGCACAAGACACCACCGTTCTCGAGCGAATCGGTTGAGGTCACGGTGTGGAGGAACAAGTCCTCGCCGTTGTGGTCCATCCCCAACAGCGCAACGGTCTCAATATCGACTTCGCCAGGGGAGGTCTCGTTGTTGAACTGGAGTTCATCGCGATGCGACACCGCCACATGGAACGTGTTGGTGGTCGTCGCTTCAAGGTCGAGAACCGTCATGTCAAACGCATTGCTGAAGGCCCGAGCCCACAACCAGGTGCCGTCGGGCGACATGGCGGCGATCATCAGTGCGCTCGGGTCATCATCGTCGGTTTTGTTGATCGTGCCCCATCCATCAAGGGTGAGGTTGCAGGCTTCATCAAACGAGAATTCGCAGAACCGTCCTGCAACAACGAGCGTGCCGTCGGTCAGGCGTTCAACTTCATGGAGTCCATCGAAGTATCCGGAGCTGAGCGAAAGGCTTCGGTCCCACGTACCGTTTTCCGCCACCCATGCAATGAACATGTCTTCACCGTAGGAACCAAGGCCAGTGTCGTTGGTGGAGAAACCTTCAACATCGCCATGGAAGGCGATGTTATTCTCAAAGGAGCCAACCATCACCATTTGGCCGTTGTCCAATGCCGCCATATCGTTAATGCGTTCACTGTTTTGACCATCGCCGGCCACCAGCCACCCAGCCAGCACTTCATCGGTGCTTGTTCCGAACGTTCGTGTCTCCTGGGCGTCGGCGAGGGATGCAGGTGATGGTGGCATCTGCGACACAAGCAACAGCAGGACAAGGGCCGTCACCATGCGCCGTCCCAATGGCATGGTGTTACATCCCCGATGTTGCATTTGAACCAATCGTCAACATGACCCGAACTACGCATCCAAGGCTTCATGTGGCGTCGGTCGAAGGGAGCCGCATGAGTCAACGTGACCAACGGCGTCAACCCAGGCAACGGCGGTCCGCAGGTGGACGGCGTCAACGGTACGGTGGCCCCAAGCGTGCCGGCCTTGAGGAGCGAGAAGCGTTTCGTGTCAAGGTGATGGACAGCCGTGCACGCGACCGGTTCAAGCGATCGCCGCCTCCCATGGGTTTTCCCGAGGAGCCGGTTGAACCGACCTCGTTTTCCTTTGATTGGGCGGTTGAACCGGTCCCACTTGCCTGCGAGGAAAAGGTCGCAGGCAAAGTGGTCCGGCGCGGTGAATTTGGTTGGGTGAGCGACGAACGCGTGGACGAGATTGCCCGTTTCGTTGAGCCCGAGCCCATGAACACCGATCAAGCGCTTTCCCTGCGTTCCGCGCTTCTGCAACAGAAGACCGTGTACTCTCATGGACGTCTCAAGAGCAAAGGGAAGGAATTGGGCAAGTTGTACCGGAACGGGACCAGCATCCTCGACCTTTCCAAAAAATACGATTTCCCACCGATGAACGTGTTCCGGGTCGTGTTGGAGGCCAACGGATGGTCAAAAAACAAAATCAAGGAAAGTTTTCGTGACCCTTCATCGATGAAGGCCAGGGAGCAAGCCGAATTTGAAGCAGCTGAGGCGGCCGACCGTGTGTCAAACGTGGACCAGTCCGAAACCCAACTTCGTGCCGACCTCTTCGAGGACATTCTCTCGGATTGGTTTGAATCGCAAGGCGTGAGGTTGCGTCGCCAACCCGAGATGGTCAAAGAGCAGCAAGAGGAACACGGGCGACCCGTGAGGACCCCGGATCTTCTTTTTTTGGACGACGTCACGATCAACGGTCAACCGGTGGCTTGGATCGATGCCAAGCACTTTTACGGTGCAGATGTGGACTTTCAACGGAAGAAAATGAAGAAGCAAATGCAACGCTACATCGATGAATGGGGCTCGGGAGCCATCGTGTTCCGCCATGGATTTTGCGAGAACCTCTACCTGCCGGGTGTGTTGATGCTCGACGCCAATCCCCTCGACCTCAGTCGGTTGAGTGAGTCGAACCAAGATGCGTGAGGAGGGTGGCGACACCAACTGCCTCACATCGCTCAGCGAGGTCCTTCAATTTGGACGGACTCACACCACAGGGGAGCGCGCGCGGGACCACCGCTACGGACGTCCCCAGCATACACAGGCGGACGACCACATCATCGTGCATTCCCAGAGCGTCCACGGCCGCTTCGACGGTGGTGAGCAACGCTGCACGCATGGATTCGTTCACCATGCCAGAGCTGGCGGCGAACGCCTTCGCTTCATCGAGCAACATCGGCCAAACATCGGCCTCCCAGGGGTGTGCTTTGAGCCGCTGAACGCTGCTCCGTCCGGCTTCGGTGATGGCCTGCTTCCACTCCGGGTCGTCGATGTAGGACGAGGTGTGACGGTGTTCGCTTGGCGTCCAGGCCAGCAACACCGGCATGTCTGCATCAAACGATTGCGCCTGACCGGGCCAACCCGGTGCACCGGGATGCGTTCGCAGTTCCACACCGCCCACCGAAGCCCCCAAGACATCGCCCAACCCGCCACTGTGGCGGCGTTCGATTTGATGTGCGATTTTGAGGTATTGACGGCGTGCACCGCGTCCCGTCAAACGGTGCAGTAAGTTACCCAAGGCCATGAGTCCAGCAGCGGACATGCCGAAGCCCTGGCTGAGTGGGCACTCGAGTTGCAATTCAAGGTGCAAGGATTCGTTCGGACGAAGGAGTTTGGCGTGACGGCACGCCTCGAGGTAGGATCGGTAGATGGCATCGGTGGCAATGGGTTGGCCGTGCCGGTCGAGAATGGAAATGACCGAGGCTTTTGGCATCGGTGGGTCGGTTCGCTCATCGGGAGCCTCCCCTTCTGAGGGCGACAGGTCGTTGGGTTGGACGACCAAGCGCCCAGTGGCTAGAACCCCATGGTGAATGGAAAACCCTGCGCCACAACTTCCCTGATCTCGGGGCAGACGGTTGTCGCTCTCCACCGTGAAAACCAAGGTCACATGGCCGCCTTGCCGCACGGTCAAGTCATCGGCCATGCCGTGTCACGACCGGTTGAGCCCATCAAGGATGGGAAGCGCCATCAAGCGAGTGCACCGTCAAGTTGTTGCTTGATGGTGTCGAAGCGACCGGCCAGTTCGTCCAGAGCCATGTTGAACGCCGTCACGGGGTCCAAACTGCCATCGGTTTCGTAGGAAAAGACGTAGGCGTTGTCAACGGATTCCATCACGATGCCATCGGCGAAATCGGCTTCACGGCCGGTTCCGTGGCCCACTTGGTGGAGGGCCTTCTCGAGATCCATCACGTGGTTGATGTTGGTGACCTTCTTGTCTTTGCCGAAGAGTTTGGCATCGATGGGTGTACCGTCCGTGGTGGTCAGGCCCAAGCCAAACAAGGTCTCGGCTGCTTTGGCGTTCTTGAGCACGGCCACCTGTTGCGGTCGGAAGCCCACAGCGGCGACGGGGGACCACTTGGCGTGGTCTCGACCTCGGCCCAGAACAGCGAACGCATAGAATTCGAGGAACTGACCTTTGGAAAGCACGGTCAGAGGGATGGTTTTGTGCTCGTCTCGGATGTCAAACACAGGGTCGGAAATGGTGGTGATGTCACCGGCGTACACCGTTCGAAGCTCGTCGTCCGAGTCGGCTGACGGCCCACGAGCGGAGAGGGTGTAGAGGACCTGGCACATGGGGCAACCCTTGTCCTTCTCAACAACGTCCTTGCAGTTCTCGCACGCATCGGGGAACACAAGGCCTTCGTCCATGTTGGTGGGGATGGGGATCATGGCCAAGCGGTGGGCCAGCACTTCGTCAGGAAGCACGTTCACCGATTCCACAACTTCGCCTTTGTTGTCTTGCGTCACGCCTTGCGAGAAGTCCACGCGGGTGATGGCAAGCTTGGGGACATCGGCGATGAGAGCTCGGCGAATGGCGTTCACCTGAGCGGTATCGGTGTCCGTGATAAGAATGCGGATTTCGTGGCCTTGGGGCCAGCCTTCGACGATTTCGGTCTTCATGTTGCTCACGCTCCGTTCTCAGACGCGTCGGCCCCGTCGGCCGCCCTTCTTTTTGGTCCCGTCGTGGGCGATGGGGGTGACGTCTTCGATGCGAGTGATGGTCATGCCAGCACGGGTCAAGGCGCGGATGGCGGCTTGGGCGCCGGGGCCCGTGTTGTTGGAGAGGTTGCCGCCGGGTGCACGGTACTTGACAATGAGCTCGGTGAACTCCTTGTCGCGCAGGGCATCGGCCATGCGTTCGGCGGAACGGGTGGCAGCGAACTGGCCGCCCTTGTCCTTGCCGGCCTTGACAACTTCACCGCCGTTGCAGGTGGTGATGGTCTCGGCGCCTGTCAGGTCGGTTGCCGTCATCAGGATGTTGTTGTACGAACTGAAGATGTTGACAATGGCTTTGCGCGTCATCACTCATCGCCTCCTTGCTTGATGGCTTCGTTGGAGGTTTCGGCCGCCACACGAACTTCCTCTGCGAATTCGGGGGTCGCCTCGGGGTCAACGCCTTCCTCAGCGTATTCCGCCATTTCGCGGCGACCTTCGATGGCCTGACGAATGGCGTGGTTGGGGTCGTTGAGGGCCGAGGAGGGGTGGTAGCGCAAATCGCCTTCTTCGTCCCGGGTGACCGGGTAGGAAGGAATCGTAACCTTTTGGTCGCCAATGCAGATCTGTCCATGCGTCACCAACTGGCGGGCTTGCTTCATGGAGCAGGCCAGTCCCTTGTAGTAAACTTGGGCTTGCAAACGTCGGCTGAGCATGTCTTCGGTGCCCAGCGACAAAATGTCGCCGAGCTCAGCGTTGCTCTCGATGAGGCCTTTGTTGTAGAGGGAGTGGAGCAGGTCGTCCATCTCTCGCTTGCCGTGACCCTCGGAGGTGTCCACCATGCCGATGAGGCGCATGGCTTGGC
The DNA here is from genome assembly GCA_038104845.1 of Methanobacteriota archaeon. GTDB lineage: Archaea > Thermoplasmatota > Poseidoniia > Poseidoniales > Poseidoniaceae > Poseidonia. Next base: position 23,333 of record JAYOBJ010000017.1, on the reverse strand, counting down.
GTCGATAGCGTCGAAGTTGGGACTTGGCCTTCCAAATTTCCTTCATGTTCTTGAGGCCATGATTGGCCTTGATGGCGTGCTCTTCTTCGATACGGTCAGCCTTCCAAGGATGCGAAGGCGTGTCGAATTTTGGTCGTGAAAACTTTGGCTCTCCCATATTCTTCCCTCCTCATCACTTCTTTCGGCTCACACCCAATGTGAGGCCGCCACGGCCGTTGGATCGACCACGTTGGCCACGAACCTTGTTGCCCGAGGCGTGGCGGACACCGCGGTAAGCCTTGATGGTGCGCAGGCGACTGATGTCGTCCTGGGTTGTGAAGCGGACTTGTTGGCCGGTGATGTGGAGGTCACGGCCACTCTCAAGGTCCCATTCACGGTTGAGCATCCAGCTGGGGACCGCATCAGCGTAGGATTCAATGGCCACACGAAGTTGTTCCTGCTCGTCCATGTTGAGGAAGCCAGCGAGCTTGTACGGGTCAAAGCCGGTGTTCTTGCAGATTTGAATGGCGGTTCGGGCACCAACGCCCTTGACGGAGGTCAGGGCGGTTGCCAAAGGCTTCAGCCCGTCCATGTCGGTGTCTGCCATTCGCAGAATGTACGAAAAGTCGTCGCCAAGGTCCTCATCCTTCGGTCGTGCCATGGTTTCACCTCAATGTTAACACACAGTGTCAAGCATCCCTCCGACCAACCTCCCATATATCAAGACCGCGATGGCGAAATTGAGGCCCAAGGCGCGAGCCGCGGGCCCTTCATGCGTTGTTGACGGCATCGACACAGAGCAACAAGGTGTGACCGTTGGGGTGCTGTGCGAGGAAACCTTCCCGGTCGCCTGATCGGCCACTTAGCTGTCTGTCGAGCGCACCTTGCCAAGCGGGTTGCCGTTCAGGGGGGGTCGCGAGGCGGAGTTTGAGGGATGAAAAGCGGTGCTCGATGGCCAGTTCCACCACATCCTGCACGGTGCCGTCGCTCAACGGGCCTTGAAACAGCGCCACCACACGCCCGGACGCTTGAACGAGCCCTCGGTCCATCGGCCTCAATCGCAACGGGTGGGGGTGGTGCAGTTGAGGGCGGCGACCCTCCACCACGCCCCATCGAAGGTCCGTGTCCTTGGTCACATCGGTCAACCACTGGGCAACGAGACCGCTCTCCACCAGTGCGGCGTCCAACAGGCTGACGTGTTCGCCGCGTTGCGGTGGATGGACGGTGATCGCCAACGGCTCAATCGGGTGATGTGTGGCCACCGTGAACGGGCGTTCACCCAGCTTGGGTGGAATGCGAACAAAGCGCCGGAGGGCACCATCGTCGGCCAGCGGTCCGGTCCACAACGCCAGTCGGTCCACTCGCCCTCGCCCACGCGACGTCCACACCCAGGTGCGACGAAGACCTGGCCAGCGCTCCTCGACCATCGTTTCAACTTGAGCACGCTGGTCGGCGCTGAGTCGTGGTGAGAGATCGAGCAGCATGGCCGGGCCGAGGTCGTGGGGCGCAAACCATGGCCGCCATGCGTCGAGGACGTCGTCGAGCGCAGGACGCATTTCGCTGAGGTCATGGTGGCGGCTGTTGCGTGGACGTGCCGGGTCCAACTGGAGCATCGCCACACACGGGCTGGGTTGACCCAAGGCGGTCGCGAGGGCTTGTTCAGCTTCCAAGCCGTTCCCAGCCAGCACCGCTGAACCCTCGCACCATGGCAACCCCACACCGCCCGACATCTCGCCCACGGTTCGAAGGTTGAGCGCACTCGCCAGCGCGCGAGCCGGGTCGAGTTCGATGCCGATGGCCGGACGGGCCAGCGTGAGGGCGTGCGCCCAAACCTGCAACCCGCTGCCGCAGGCAGGGTCGACGATGTATCCCTCAGCCAGGGGCCGGTCAGCCAGCGCCATGGAGCGTTCGGTCGCCACCTGCCAGGGCGTCGCCAAAGGGCGTCCATCGTTGGCGTGGTGGAACACGGTGCCCTCGGGAGCGGTTGAATCGGGACTGGTTTGCGTGGTCCCATCCTCCTCTGCATCGTTGGCGGTGAACCGTTGATGCATGGGACCACCTCATGCCTGAGCGATATCGGAACGGTTGACCAAGCATTCAAACGGAATGCCAGCGGCTTGGAAGGCTTCGTGAGCACCTTCTTGTCGATCGAGGATGCTGATGACCGCAACCACACGGCAATCGGTCGCCTCGTGAAGCCGTTGAACCGCTTGGATCGACGAACCGCCCGTGGTGGTGACGTCCTCAACGATGACCACGTCGCCGGGTTCGGCCAAGGATGAACCTTCGATGCCGGGTGGGTTGTTGGTCTTCCGGCCGCCGCGCCCTTTGGGTTGCTTACGGACCATGAACCCCCGGAGGTCGGTTCCGGCGCTCGGCGAACCGATCACCAAGGCGGTCAACGGCACGGCGCCAAGTTCCAGGCCCCCGACGTACTTGGCCCCGAGGGCTGCGATGCGGAGGTTGAGCAATTCACCGAGGATAGCCCCGGCCTCTGGGTGCATCATGACGGGTTTGGTGTCAAAGAACCACCTGGATTGGCGCCCGCTCGCCAGTGTGAAGGCTTCGTCGTTACCGCCGTCCAAAAAAGCCAGGTCCCGGATCAATTCAACCAACCGAGGCCAACGCTCATGGTTGCGCACGTCGTCGTGAACCGTCATGGTCCCAACGCACGGGGTCAACCGCATGAACTTTCGGTCATGGCCTTCAACCGCTCGGATGATAAAGGGTCGCCGCCGTGTAAAACCGAGCAACATGCCCCCTGCCCCCACCTCGTCTCCCCGCCTTGACCACGACCCGTTGTTGGGCGTGGACCTTGGGCGCCTCGAGGCGGAGATGGAACGCTACCATCAGTGGCTGGACGAGCGAGCCGACGATGCCTATTTGCTGGCTGAACGGGCCCGTCAGAAGGGGTACGACCACAAAGACCGCGTCGAAATCCCTCGAGCTGCGGACCTCGCAGGCCGTACCGAGAAATTGCTCATTGAACACCTCGACGGTTATCCGGTCGCCGATGACATTCGTGCCATGTTGGAAGAGCACGACCGGGAAACCACTTCCATCATGATGGCGCAGTCCGTTGCCCGTGGCTTCCGAACCAAGGGTTACGACCTTGAGCGGTCCATCGACGTCGGTCTTCGCGTCGGCTTGGCCATTCTGACGGAAGCGGTGTTGGTGGCACCGTTGGAGGGCATCAGTGAGGTCCGCCTCCTCAACAACGTCGACGGTTCGCAGTTCGTTTCCGTGCATTTTGCCGGGCCCATCCGTGCAGCCGGTGGGACGGCCCAAGCCCTTGCCGTGCTGATCGCTGACATGATTCGGCGGGAATTGGACGTCGGCCATTACCAACCCACGGACCCTGAAGTGGAGCGCGTGAAGGAAGAGTTCGGCCTGTACCGCGGCAACTTGCAGTACCGACCATCGCCCCCGGAAATCGATGAAATTGTGCGTGCCTGTCCGGTCATGATCAACGGTGAGTCCACCGAACGCATCGAATGCGCGGGGTACGGCAACGTCCGCAACATCGACGAAGCGCGCATCCGGGGCGGCGTGCTGTTGGTCATCGGTGAGGGGATGTGCTTGAAAGCGCCCAAAATTCAGAAGCACACCGAGCGCCTGAACGTCCCCGGTTGGGATTTCATCTCCAAATTTGCCCTCAGGGGGAAGGCCGAGTCCGGCGAGAAGAAGGCGGCGTTCAAGAGCAAGCGCGTCCCCCCCATCACCAAATTCATGCGCGACATCATCGCCGGTCGACCGGTGTTTGGGGGGCCGCTTCAACCGGGGGGTTTCCGTCTTCGGTACGGACGCGCCCGTCCTTCGGGCTTGGCCGCAGCCTCGTGCAACACAGCCTCGATGCTGGCCATGGACGATTTCATCACCATCGGCACGCAAATGAAGATTGAGCGGCCTGGAAAAGCCTGCGCCATCACGCCCTGCGACGATTCAGAAGGGCCTTGGGTGGTGCTTGCTGACGGGCGCTTCTCGCGCTACGATCACGCTTCTGCCTTCGCCGGTGTTCGTCAAGATGTCAAACAGATTTGGGACAACGGGGAGCTCGTGATCGGCTATGGAGAATTCATGGAGAACAACAAGAACCTCGTTCCAGCGGGATATGGAATGGATTGGTGGGCCAGTGACCTCATCGAAGCCTTGGCGACGGACGGGGACGTGGAGGTGTTCACATCGGTGTTTGCCGATGAAACCGAACCGTGGCCCTCGGGCACACCCGGTGTGTCGGTGCACGAGGTCGAGGACCCGCATCACCAGTATCGCGTGCGCCGGTCGTGGCACGAACGCTTGCGCACATTGAACCCCACCTGGGCGCAGGCCAAGCGCATTGCGCAGCGCTTTGGGACATCGCTTCCACCACCCCACAACCCGTGGTTGCTGGACTTACCGCTTGAGTGGGTGCCGGCGTTGCTCGGGGAACTGAAGCGAGCTCACCTTGAAACCCCTTCGTCACCGGTCAACGACCGGGAGCGCCCCCTGCCCAGTGAGCGTTACCTTCGATTCAAAGGAGGGGTGGCGAGATGGACCTCGGCCACCATGGACGAACTGCAACCCGAACGCTTGCCGGATTTCAGCGAGCGCTCCATACCCGGCCCTCAGGTGAACCTCGCCGAGCCGTTGTTCAGCGAGTCCATGCCGGAGGGCTGGACCTTCTGTCAGCACGGTTTGGTCAAAGGGAGCATGATGTTGCTGGGGCTTCGCCACCATCACGATGGCGAGGATCTGGTGGTCACGGCTGGTTGGGAGGGCATGTGCGAGGCCCTTGGCTTCGCCGTGGACGGGGACCGCCTCGTCCAGACCAATGACTTCGGCCAGGCCGCCGAAGATCGCATGGCCGCCCTCCGTCACAGCAAAACCGTGCTCGATGAAGAGCGCGAACGATTGCGCTCGCTGCAAAAAGAGCGGTCAACGGTTCGTATTGCAGCGGAAACGAACGCCCGTCAACGCGGGTTGGGGATCGCTGAAACCGATCAAGTGGGCCAACGGGCGGCGGATGAAGTCGTGGACGTTGGGCCCCGCGATCCCAATGCATACCTCGCAGCACAACGGCTCGAAGACGACCATGCCGTTAACGGCATCATGGTGCTTGTTCGCCAACTCGCCTCGCTTCGCTGGGAACACAGTGCACCTGTGCGGGTGGGATGCCGCATGGGTCGTCCCGAGAAAGCTGCGCCGCGCATCATGAACCCGATGACGCACGCCTTGTTTCCAATCGAATTGAACGGAGGCAATCAACGCCTGCTGACCAACGCGGTGAACAAGCAGACCATCCGTGTCCAACTCGGCCGTCGCCGATGCACGACCTGCGGTCAGGAAACACCGTTCTTACGGTGCCACCACCGTGTTGTGGATGGCTTTGGGGAGCGCCGAGCAGGTGAGGTGTGCGATGGGTCCACCGAACCGGTGGCCTCTGAATCCACCGCTCGACGACGCGGCGAGGTCCAAAGCGTTCGAATGGATGAGATGGTGGAAGATGCGCGGATTCGATTGGGCATCGATCGCTTGCCTCAACAGGTCAAATGCATGAAAAAATTGTCCAGCCGTGACCAAACGCCGGAGCCCATTGAGAAGGGGATTTTGAGGGCCAAGCACGACCTCCCGGTGTTCAGGGACGGTACCGTTCGTTACGACATGAGCGACGTCCCCATCACGCATTTCACCCCCCGAGAGGTTGGTGTTTCGTGGAAAAAACTCCACGGTCTTGGCTACACCCACGACCATCGCGGCGACCCCCTCACCCACGACGAGCAGATGCTGGAGATCTTCCCTCAGGATTTCATCGTGGCCAAGAACGCCCAGGATTTCCTGCTTCGCACCGCTAAATACGTCGACGAGTTGTTGGTCAGGTACTACGGCATGGACCCGTTTTACAACGCCCAAGACCCCGATGACCTCGTGGGCCACCTCATCTGCGCCCTCGCCCCCCACACCAGCGGAGGGGTCCTGTCCAGAATCATCGGATGGGCGGATTGTTCGGGTGGCTACGCTCACCCCTTGTTTCACGCTGCCAAGCGACGAAATTGCGACGGTGATGAGGACGCCATCATGATGCTCATGGACGGCTTGCTGAACTTCAGCCGTGACATCTTGCCCGCGAACCGCGGTGGTCAAATGGACGCACCGTTGGTTCTGACCACCCGCCTCAACCCAACGGAGGTGGACAAAGAAGCGCTGAACGTGGATGCTGCCTGGTTCTACGAGCGTGATTTCTACGAAGCGACCCTCGAACAACCCCATCCCAAGGATGTGGCCAAGCGGATGGATTTCGTTGAGCGTCGACTGGGCAGCGTAGCAGCGGTTCGCGGCTACGGTTACACCCATGACTGCCGCGCGTTGGACGAGGGACCGGCCCTTTCAGCCTACAAAACCCTCGAAACGATGATCGACAAGATGAACGGGCAGCTGGCCATCGGCCACCGGTTGCGAGGTGTGAACGTACGAACGGTGGCGTCCAGCGTGGTTCGCTCCCATTTCCTCCCCGACCTTCGCGGCAACCTCAACGCCTACGGACGGCAGAAGGTTCGTTGCCTCAAGTGTGCGCACTCCTACCGCCGCATGCCGGTGTCCGGCAAGTGCATCCAACCGCGCAAAGCGACGGGTCGGGGCTTGGCCTCAATGGGTGTGGCCAAATCCGAGGGTGAACAGTGCGGAGGCAACTTGGCCCTCACCGTGTCCCAAGGTGCGGTGCGGAAATACATCGATGTCATGCGCTACGTGATGGATCATTACGGCGTTGACCTGTACACGCGGCAGAATGCAGACTGGTTGGCCAACAGCGCTGATTCTCTGTTCAACAACGACCGAGCCAAGCAACTCTCCTTGGCCGATTTTTTGTGATCACTGCACCGGGTCCCGCCACGGAGAATCGTGGTCGTGAACGGTGTCGGCGTCGGGCATGCCGCGTCGGATGGGTGTGAACGGTGCACGCTCAGGTGCCTCATTGGGTGTTTGGATGGTGCGGTTTCGCACGAAATTCCGCACCGCTTGGTCGATCAGCGACACAACGACCAACCCCAAGGTCAACCCCACGTGCCCCCAAACCCTCAACGGTTCAAACGGCGCAACGTACAGCGTTTGTTCGGTCACGAGGCCTTCCTCAAGTTGCGTTTCCAACACGTAGGTGCCCGGTTGAAGCTCGCCTGCCCACACCGGCGGTTGGTTCTCCGTCGTCCCCACCCAACGGTGAACTTCGCTCTCGTTGTTGAGCCGGAGCACGTAGGAGGCGTTGCCTTGGTCCACGGTCCGAGCGTCAAAGCTCACCTCGAGCGTGACGGGGAGGGGTGCACTGGAGCCGAACGCTCCTTCGAGGGTGAAGGAACGCCACGGTTCGGTTTGCTCGGGGTTGTTCAACTCCTTGGGGGCTTCTTGTTGGACCACGTTGCCCCACATGAGGTTCACAACGACCACAGCGGTCACCCACAACGCAGGGTTGAGCCACGTGCGTTGCATGTCCCGGGCGTCCGCTTGTTCGTTTTTAGGCCGTTGTTTGGAACAACATCGAAGCGTCGCACGGTTCACTCGTGACCGGGCAGCGCCAAGCGAAGGATGGTGTCCATCCAACCCAGTTTTTCCAATTTCCGTGCGGGGTCGGTGTCGCCCGACCACCGCCCCAAGCGATGGGCATCGAACCCAATGCACCGGATGCGCTCGGGTTGGACACCCCAACTCAGCAAGCAGCACACCGCGCGGTCGCCGTCGGTGAACCCACCAGGATTGTGCATGCCGGGCAGGGTTTCGTCCGTTTGATGGGTCAAGACCACCGGAGGCGGGTGGCGAAGCCTCGACCAGCGCGCCAAGCAAGCCTGCCATCGCTCCATGTTGTCACCGTGGGCGTGGACCACGAGGGTTGAGCCGTTCTGTGCTGCACGTTCGAGATGCTCCGCTCCGTCAAGGTCCGTGACGACAGCGTGGGGCTGAACGATGCCCTCACAAGCGCCTGCGGCTCCATCGGCAGCGACGACGCACGCTCCCTCTTCCAACGCCGCACGGACAGCCTGCGGCTCAGCCGCTGCACCCACCACAAGCACCACCGACGAACCGGCGATGCGCTTCAACGCGTCCAGCGAAGCCCTTCTGGCGTGCGGTGACCATGACGGCGTGCTGAACGGCGCATCGTCATCCATGGTTCGTGCGAGTTGAGCAGCGCTTCGAACGTCGTCCTCGTACGACCAACCAAAGAACGCCCGAACGTCGTGCTGGATGCTCACCAATCGAGCACGCACGTCATCGTTCATGGTGAGGCGAAGCGACCGATGCTCATCATCTCACCGATGGAAGCCGACCTTGATAACGGGTGGAACGGGTGGCCACTGCATGCCCGTTCCCCCGTCCTCCCCCTCCATCGAGGACGAGGTGACGCTGGCACGCTACCCGTTTTTGCCCCAAGCCTCTGCGTGGATTCGTTCCTTGGCGCATCGCCACGCCATTGACCTCGACGAACTGTTGGAGGGGTCGTGGATGGACAAAGCGCGACAGCGAGCTCGCCTTCGTCTCGTGGACACCGTGCAATCGAAGGAAGGCGTGCAGGTGGCCGGCGGCGACATCCACACCGAGGAGGGGCGACTGGTGGAGGCGTTTTCGTTCTATTATGCACGTTTGGTGGTCTGCGCCAGCGAGGACGAACGTTTGATTGCGCGTTGGGCGCAAGCGGAGGCGGCAAGGGCCGAGCAATTGCTCATGCTCGACGATTCCAATCTCGAGATTTTGGCCAACACCTACATCAGCGAAATCCGCCGTTCGCAAAAGGTGGCGGCACCAACGCTTGTGGGCGCACCCGGCATGACCCTTCGTCAACAACGGCAAGGCACATCGGATGTTTGGCAAATCGGCCTGTCCGACTTCATCGAAATCTGTCCAAAGATCACCGGTCAGCGATGGCGTCTGCCCAACGCCGATGTCAGCGGGGGTTGGGTGACCCTTCACAACGAACGCTCATACGCCTCATCGGCCAAAGTTGCAAGGTTGCTGCGAGAACGCATCAAGGCCAGCATCGAAGCCGACGCCTTGGAAAAAATGGCCGACATCAACACCGATTTGGCAGTTCGGTTGGCCGAACCGGTGGGGATGGTCCGCAATCTGATGGCCAGCAAGGCCAGCGAAGCCATCGCTCTGGTCGGCGCAGATGAACACGATTGGCCGCCGTGCATGCAACGCATCGTTGCCGATCTGTCAGCCGGTGTGAACGTCAACCACTTTGGGCGCCTCTTTCTGGCATCCATGGCGTCGACGTTGGCCCTTCCACAGGAATCCTGTGTGAATTTTTTCCGAGGCGCCCCTGATTTCAGCGAAGCCACCACCTCCTATCAAGTCCAGCACGTGTATCAGCACGGCTACACGCCTTCGGGTTGTGGGAAATTGAAGATCAACCACAACTGTCCGGTGCTGCCCGGCGACAACCGAACGTGCGACCAGCCTTGGATGGACCACCCGCTCAAGTACATCCGAGCCACGCAGCGGTGGAAGCGACTGACGCAGCCGCAACCCTCCATCGAGGCCAAACCGGCTGAATCGACCTCATCGGTTCAAGATTCGGCAACCGATGATACGCCCGAGGCCGGCGGTGGTCGGCCGTGAGCCTTTAGGTCATGACATGGGTGTCGGCGCATGGCGCTGGCGCATGCGGGTGGGACGACAACCCCGCGCCTTCCCATCCTCTATCGCTTGTTTCGGTTGTTCTTTCGTTTTCTCACGAACGTGTGGTTTCGGGAAGTCAACATCGTTGACGATGAACATCCCAAGGACGACGCGGGTGTTTTGTTCGTGACATGGCACCCCAACGGTTTGGTCGACCCGATGCTGATGACCGCCAGCCTGGAGGGTCGATTGACCACGCTGGTTCACCACCGTTTGTTCGCCTTCCCAGCGGTTGGGTGGTTGTTCAGGGCCGCCGGTGTGGTTCCGCTCGGGATGGCCGATGGCGACAGGCCGAACATCGGCGGCAACTTGGCCACCTCGGTTGTGTTGGCTTCAACGGCCACCAACCTCGTCAACGGCGGGCATGCACTGATGTTCCCGGAAGCGTCCACCCACGGCCGTGCATCGGTTCAGAACATTCGGTCCGGTGCCGCACGGTTGCTGTTGTCGGCTTGCCGTGAGGCTGAGGCAAGGGGGCGTCCTCGCCCGCATGTGGTGCCGGTGGGGTTGCACTACTCCGACGCCAGCCGTTTTCGTGAGCGAGCAGCCATCGTGTTTGAACGGCCCATGAGCCTGCCTTCGCTTCCGGCTTCGCCCTCCGAAGCCGACGATCGGCGTTGGGTGCTCGAGGTCACCCAAGCCATCGGTGTTGAACTTCAGCGGGCCAATCTCGCCAAAACCACTTGGGAAGAACGGACGTTGATTTGGAAAGGACGAAGTTTGGTTCAGGCTGAAAAGGGCCGTCTGCAGGGACAGCGGATGGAACGGCGGGACTATGCCACCTCCCTCTTGGCTGCCCGCCGATTGCGTGCAGGGTGGGAATACATGCGGCGCAACGATCCAACGGTTGCCGATGCCTTGGCGGCCCGTTGCCGCTCGCATTTTGATGACCTCGATGCTCGTTCGTTGACCCCGTACGATGTGGATGCTCGTCCGGAAACGGTGACAGCAGCAGGTGCAGCACGGGCGATGGCGTCGTGGGCCTGGGCCGTGGTGTGGATGTTTGGCCTCATGACGTGGGGGGCCATGCTCGGCAACTACATCCCGTACAAATTTCAGTCCGTCCTTGAGCGGTTGACCCGACGGGCAGGTGTGGAGGACACCCTGCAGGGCAGCATCAAGGTGCTTTCTTCAGTCGTGGTGTTTCCGTTGTGGTGGCTGAGCCTCTCGCTTGCCATCACGTGGGTGCTCTTGGACACGTCGAGCCCGGTGTACAGGGCGTTTTCCACCCATCAACTGCTTCAGTACCTCACCGTGCTTCCACCCCTTGGGGTTGCAGTGGTGTTGATGGTGTTCTGGCCGTTGAGCGCCCGAGCTCACATGGGCCTCTATGCCCGGTTGGTGCGCGCCACTCGGTCTGTCCGACGTTGGCTGGTTTGGCGTGACGAGAGCAACGATTGGGACCGTTTGGTCACCACTCAGCGCAGCTTGGCCGAGGCGTTGGTGGCCTTGGGGGCGGGTTTGGTGTTGCCCGGCGACCCCGACTGGGAGGACCCACCCTCCGGCAGGGACGACGCCGATGTTGTCCAACGTCGCTCAACCCCTGCGCTGTGACGGTCCAACCCCGGGTCTTTCGCACAAGGGTTTGAATGAAAGGACCTGCGTGGGAGGGACGAGGACGGTATGACACGAACGCTGGTGTTGACGGTTGACCGAGACGACGACCTCGGGATCAAAACATCGATTCGCGGCCCCGTGGTGGGCCGACGGCAGGTCCTGACCTCCGCCTTGAAATTGGGCACAGCTGACCCTGAAGAAAGCGACACCAACGCCATTTTGGGCGCCCTTCAACAATATGATTTGTTGGCCGAAGCCAAAGGTGAAGAGGATCAGGTGGAAATTGCCATTCTCACGGGCGATGAAAAGGTCGGCGTTCGCTCGGACCGAGCCATCGCTGCTCAACTGGAAGAGGTGGTTTCAGCGTTCCAACCCGATCAAGCCGTTCTGATCACCGACGGAGCCGAAGACGAAAGCGTGCTGCCCATCATTCAGTCCCAAGTTCGCATTGACCACGTGAGGAAAATCATTGTCAAGCAATCCAAGGGCATCGAAGGCACCTACTATTACATCGTGAAGGCGTTGGAAGACCCCAAATGGCGCTCAAAAATCATGGTCCCACTTGGTGCGGTGATGGCGATCTTCGGGCTTGGCATCATGCTGCCCAACGAGATCGGTGGCGTTGTGATCGGGGCGTTGCCCCTCGTGCTTGGGCTGTATTTCCTCAGCAAAGGCGCCGGCTTGGAATCCACGGTGGCCCGTGTGGTGCAAGAAATGCGTGAAAACGCCGATGCAGCCATGTTTTCTTCGTTGCTGTGGACGGCGACGGTGTTCAGTGCCATTTTTGCAGTGGCCGAGGGTTGGCGCGAATTCGGCAGTTACGGCGTCGGCCCCACGTCGGCCTCATCGGTCATGTGGCTCAACGTTGTTCACTCGTCCTTGGCATGGACCATCATCGCCTTCCTGACATCCACGGCCGGCTTCATGCTCCTCCGTTTGAAGCGCGGTTCGTTTTCGGGCAGCCTCATCGTGCTCAGTGTGTTCGGCATGGTGGTCTACTCCTTCCTCAACACGGCGCTTGACATCGCCATCCGTGTGCTCGAGGGCGAGGCGTACACGTTCGGGGTCCAAACCATTCTCAACGATTTGGCCACGCCCATCATTTGGATTGTGGTCCTTTGGACGGTGACCACGGTGGTCCGGTCCCTCCAAGCCAAGCAAGCTCAGGGTGAGCGCTACTGGGGCATCTGAACGGGAAGACCCCCTCAACGCCTAAATCACATCCCAAGCGTGGTTGAGATGTGCCTCCCGTTCCAGAGCATGAACTTGCCAAGCTCCGTTCACTGCAAGGCTACGATTTGATGCTGGAGACCGATCGCATCACACGCATGTACAACGTGGACGAAGCCACGGTCCAAGCCATGCTGAACGCCGCCCCGGCCATGGATTCGACGGCTCAGCACGACCCTGCGGGTGGGTTATCCCCCCACGCTCATATGGCGCCTCCTTCACCACCGGCTCCCAAGCAAGCGAGCGTGATCAACAAAGATCAACTTCGGTTTGAGTACGACCCCAGCAGGGAAGCCGCTGAACGCCGGCAAGCGATCAACCAAGCCATTCTTTGCTCAGCATGCGGTGTTGCGCTCGGGATTCCCGATGTTCGACCGATCAAGGTCACCTGCCCGGCCTGTTTGTTTGAAACGACCTACACCCACTAGTCGGTGCGTTCTTGAGGGCGAACATCGGCCCCAATGCATGGAGGACACGGCGCCACGGTTGTGGCCATACAGCCCCAACAATTCCCCGGTACCGCTCCCCCCCCGGTCGTGGGGGGGGGGGGGGGCGGCGGCGGGGGGGGGCGGCCCCCCCCCCGCCCCGGGGGGGGGCCCCCCCCAGGCGCCCGGGGGTCGTTGGTGGGGGGGCCGCCCGGGGTGGCGGCATTTTTCCCTCTCGGCGGGCGCGC
>JAYOBJ010000017.1:0-10242 GCA_038104845.1 Methanobacteriota archaeon | reverse complement strand
ACACCTTCGAAGGTGCTCGTGCTTTCACCACCCGCTGAGCCTGCGGTCGACGGACCGCTGAGCATCGATGGACTTCGAGGGGCCGCAGCCGATTACGGCCATTCAACCGGTGACCTTCCAACGTTGCTTCAGGCGGCGCAAGCCCCTGGATTGGACGTGCGAAAACCGGTGCTTCTGTTGGGTGAATTGGCCAATCCTTACCGCCTCCAAGACATCAACATCGGGCCCTTGCCGGTGCTCCGTGTGCGTCTCGAAGGCGTGTGCACCACGTGGTCCGACGGATTGGACTCGAGGGACATGCAACCCGGTGTCCACCACGTGACCCTGGCACGGACCCCCGGTTGGTGGGAAACCGTTCATCTCGGCTTGGCCACGGTGGAGCAACTGAAGCGCATACGAACGTGGATTGAGAACGGTGTTTCTGGCTCTTGGCGCCCCGTTCGGTTGGGGGAGGGCGTTGTGCGTCTGGAGGGCGATGCCCCGCTCGACCCACCATCGTCCGATGACATCGCATGGGACGGCTCGGTGGAGCGGGTGGAGCGACCCACACCTGCTCCCAGCGGTCCCACGGTCGACCTGTCGGCCGTGATGGCCTTGGTGCACACCCGCCAGGGCTGTTACAACCACCGCGGCCGGTTGGCTCGCTGCGCTCACCTGCAACAGCGGGCGTTTCACGAGGGGTTGTTCCGTCGCGGTTCATCGCATCGATGGGATGCGGTCCTCAAGGTGCAGTGACGCGAAGGTAACGCCGCACCGATTCTTCGCCCCAGACCAACGATTCAACAAAGCGGAGACCGGCCGATTCCAGCCGTTCTTCCGTGATGCCAGAGGGCACCGGCTCGGCGTGTTCAACATCGGTCATCACCAAGAGAAACTCGTCAACCGCCTGCACGTCCAACCAACGTTGGACCGTGGTTGGCCCGCCTTCCACCAGCAGGCGCTGGACCTCCTGGTCGCCCAACTCGTTCAACAAACGGTCGATCGAGATAAAATCGGATTGAAGCAAGCGCGTGGGGTGCTCATCGTTGAGCAATGCAGCATTGGGCGGCGTCCGTCCGTTGGGGTCCAGCACCAGCCGGAGTGGCTGACGGGTGTGCGGTACACGACGTACGGTCAGGGCCGGATCGTCGCGAACGACGGTGTTGACGCCCACCAACACCGCATCGCAATCCCTGCGAAGTTCGTGCACCTTCTCGAGGCATCCTTCTGAGGTGAACCGGGCGGCGTTGGACGCCAAATCGTCCACCGAGCCGTTCCGGTCCACGGCCATCTTGACCGTGACCATGGGTCGGCGATGCTCGCACCAATGGAGAAATCCCTTCATTTGTTCATGAGCTTCGGATTTCATCAACCCGAATTTGGTCGGGATGCCGTTGGCCAACAGGACATCACCACCTTTGCCACGCACGGTGGGGTTGGGGTCTTCGTGAGCGATGATGACGTTGCGAACGCCGGCCCACATCAGGGCCTCGGTGCACGGGGGTGTCCGACCAAAATGGTTGCACGGTTCAAGCGTGACGTATGCGGTGGCACCGTTGGCCGAACGTCCTTTCGCTTCCGCATCGTGAATGGCCATCTGTTCGGCGTGCAAACCACCCAAATGGTCGTGCCAGCCTTCAGCGATGATCTCGCCGTCCTTGACGAGCACACAACCAACCAGGGGGTTGGGGCTCACCCGACCGCGGCCTCGTTCGGCCACCAGCAAGGCGTGTTCCATGAAGCGACGATCGTCGTCCCCCCACCGCTCCTCCATGGTGGAACCAACCGATTGCGCTTCATCACTTCTTGCATCTGCAGCAACGGGCTCTTGCCAATCATGCAGAAAGCATAACCAATTCTCATATCGCATAATAGATGGAAGGAGGAGCATTCTAAGGTGCGATGGCCATGGTCAATCATGGCCGGGCCTACCGACGATGCGTGGCCAAAGGCCCTCGAGTTTGCAGAGGACGAACGCTCGAAGCGGCGAAAAGGGGCCCTTCGCCCTCAATTTGCTGATGTTTGGACCCTGCCCAGTGCTTCAATTCCGCGACCTGTTGCCGTTCACATGTTCGTGAACCCCTACTCGGGACGAAAGAAAGGCGATCGCATCGCCCAGCAAATGTGTGAGCGGTTTGAGCAAGCCAACGTGGCCACCACTGTGCACCGGTCCACATCGCCAGGTCATTTGGTGCAACTCGCTCGAGAGGCGGATGCTCCATCGGGCACGGTGCTGCTCGTGGTTGGCGGTGATGGGAGTTTGTCCGAGGTCATCACGGGACGGTTTGAACGCGGCACCGCCAAGGAGGATGTGTTCGCCATCGTACCGGGTGGTACAGGCAACTCCCAAGCGCACGATCTTGGCATTCACACCATCGGTGATGCGGTCAACACGGTACTGGCTGGACGGGTTCAATCCCTTGATGTCGGTCAAGTCACCCTCACGGAGGGGCTTCCAGGGCATGAGCAGGGCCGCATCGTTCGCTACAGCCACAATTTGGTGACGTGGGGGCTCGGTGTGGATTCAACGATCAAGGCTGAACGCATGCGCTGGATGGGGCCGCTCCGCTACGATGTTGGGATCGTCATGGCCATTATGGCCAATCAACGACGAACGGCTGTGCTGGAGATGGACGGGGTGCGGCTTGAAGATGATTTCACCCTGCTGTTGATCCAAAACAGCCAGACCGGTGGTTCACGCTTGCCGCTGGCGCCAGGCGCAAGCCTTGACGACGGCAGGATGGACATTGGTATTTTGAAGAGCATGTCGCGCCGTCAAGTGTTCCGAGCGTTCAGCATGCTGAAAGCTGAAGGGCGCCATGTGTACCATTCCCGCGTGGATTACCACCGATTTGAACGGCTGACCATCACCACGCCCAAACCCTCCGCCATCAACGTGGACGGGGAAAACCTTGGCTCAACCCCTCTCGAGCTCGTTGTGCTTCCGCAGGCGGTTCACCTGATGGTTCCTTCAGAACGAGAAATCTGAGAAGGATTCGTCCTCGTCTTCGTATGCGGGCGTTTCATCAACGGGTGGTTCAGATTCAACGGGTTTGGCCTTCTTCGCCACGCGCTTTCGGCGCACAGGAGGCGAAGAGGTCGCAGCTTCAGGCTCGTTTCGAACGGTGCTGGGCGGGGGTGAACGTTGGGGTGGGCCGCCCCGTTGCTGCGGGGGTCCGCTGCTTCGTGGAGCGCTGCTGACCGGTGCTTCGCTCGCTTGCATCCGATCCATGTTGGCGGCAGCGTCCGTCACCACCACCGAGGACGAACGTCCCGAGGAGGTGGCGGGTCCACTGGATTTGGAGGGCACGCCAGCGGAGGCGAGCACGCTGTCAAGGTCGAAATCGCCGAGGCCAGCGTCCGTTGAATCCTCCTCTTCCTTGGCCTTTTTCGGCGGTTTGGCGGGTTCGTTTTGGCTGGCACGTTCCCGTCGTTCACGGTCCATGCGAGCCTTGCGCTCTGTGGGGGATTCCATGCCGGCTTCTTTTGCCGCAGCTGCGTCTTTGCTCACCTTTCCAGCCTTTTCCATCCCTTCACTGCCCACCAAGGTGGCCATGGTCTTCGTGGCTGAACTCATCACCATCCTTGACGAGACCACATAGGCGCCGACGAACCCGCCCACGCCGCCAACGAGGAACAGCAGCACGAACAGGTTGCGACCGATGAGCGGGACATCACCGTGGACCCATTCGTCGTCGGCGTCACCGTCGAAACTGACCGTTCCGCCTTCGAGGTCAATGCTCGTCACGAGCACATAGAATTTCTCGTAGTTGGTCGAGCCCACTTCCATCGTGCAGTCGTTGCCCACTTCGTACGAACGGAGGTTGGACCACAGGCCCTCCTTCGTGGCGTTGGCCGACACCAGGTAGCCATTGATGGATACCGGCTGGTGCCACTCGTTCAGCGCCGTCATGCCGGTGAGCACGTTCTCGGAGGCAGGGATCAGGCCGAGGATGAACCAACTGGTGCTGGATTCGGAATCAAGATCGTCTAAGTCGGCCGTTCCAGCACCGGTTTGAGGCATGAGTGGGTTGCCCCAATCCTTCACATCGACCCTTGAACCGACCCCGTCTTCGATACCTGCGGCTTGAGCGAAGGTCATCTCTTCGATGCCCACCGCTGCCGTCACGCCGAAGTCGAGACCACGGGCGCCGGTGACTTCGCTGTGAGCGTCGTACATCTGGCTCGCAGCAAGGTAGCCCTCAAACGTCACTTCTGTCCCGTTGCCTGGGGCGAGGCCACCGCCATCTGTTCCGGGTGTGCAACCAACGGGGACAAGTTCCGATGAGGTGGTGGAAGCACCCGTGAGGGTGCTTTGAACGGTGGTGTCGTCCATGGAAAAGTCAACCTCCACCGAGGAGGAACCGGAGCCCCATGACGCTGTGGCGGGCCCAAGGCATCCTGCCGTGACCATGGTCAAGAACACGCACACGGCCAGCGCTCCGCCTCGCATGGGTGGGAATGGAGGGATGAGTTTGAGAACCCTTCCCTTGGTGTTGCTCAAGAGAGAAGGCGCAGTCGGAGAGATTTGAACTCCCGAGTCACGGGGACACCGGATTTCAAATCCGGCGCAATACCAGGCTATGCGACGACTGCTTGATTCGTGGGGCGAGGTTCTTCTTATTCTCCTTTCCTTTGGGGGCATTCGCCCACTTGGTCGCCGCTACGCGACACGGCCGCTGCCATCACCACCACGCCTACGCTCAACGCAAGCGAGGCCCAAGGTGTGTTGTCGTTATCGTAGCCACCTGCTCCCTGTTTGCGCAGCAGTTCGCGAACGTCTTCGGTGAAATCCTCGGCCAGCCAGCGGTCACCGGTCCATGCCACGACGGGCTGCAGGCGTGCGTTCAGGAGGTAGGTGATGGTGGAATGCCCAACGGTGTAGTCTTCAGTGACCTCAGGAATGCAGGTCAGGCGGTCATCGCCATTCCAGGCGTATCCATTGTCGCACATGCAGTGCATGGAGGCGCCGCTGCCCATCTCCCAGCCGTGCCCGTTGCACGCCCCTTCTGAGGTGGGTTGGGTGGGTGCAGGTAGGTCGGAGGCGTTCACCGTGGATGGTGCCCACGCCAGGTGGTCTGGCTCCACGACCCCGTCCATCCCCACATCGCTCGAGACCCATGCTTGGTCGGTAGCGTTCCAACGGTGGAGGTTCCACCACCAGCTCCCATCGTCGGGTGCAGTGACGTTGTCAATCGTGGTCAAGTAGTGGCCAAAGGAGGATGATTCAACGGTGATCGAGCGGTTGGCACCCTCCATCGCCCCTTCCGTCAGATGGTACCCGGTGAACGCTTCCACCGCAACGGTTTCGCTCGTGGAGTTGTTCCATTGCACGGTGACCGATGAGGCTTGGTCCGTGGTTGGCGCCGGAATCAGCGACCGGTTCGTCGTGGAGGGTCGCCAAGCCAGGTGGGTTTCCACGAGTGCGTTCACCTCTTCCATGCCCACCGGAGCCGATTCCCAAACCATGGCACTTGCATTCCACAGGTTCAATTCCCAATACCATGACCAATCCGAGGGTGATTCCATGCCGTTGATGCCGTGAAGGAACTTCCCCCATGCACCGTCGGTGACGTTCAACTCCCACCCCGCTTCGACAGCTGCCAAGCGAGTGGCCGTCCATCCGTTGTAGGCAAACATGTGCGTGCTGGCGTTGCCATCTGCATCAACGACGGTCACGCTGGACGCCTCGGGCTGGTAGCCCAGCACGTGGGCTTCAATCACCGATTCCTGCACCACCACGCCGAAGTTTGCCCATATTGGCTCCAGCGCCGCCCGATCGCCGGTCAAATGGGGCCAATCCACGCCGTGCAGGGCAGTGTACGCCGCAAGTTGGTCCGGCGTGTCGTGGGCGGGGTCGACGGTGATGGAAAGGAATTGCACATCGGCAGCCTCTGCCTCGTTCAGCTCCAGTTCAACACTCTTCAGGAGTTGCGTGATCACCGGACACACATCCGTGCATCGGGTGAACATGAACGACACCACCACCACTGGGTGCGATTCGAAGGCCAGGTCGTAACTGGACCCGTTCTGCGTGGTGAGCTCAAACGGCTCCACCGCCGTTCGATTCAATTGCTTTCCAGTGTATCCCAACACCGGGGTCGCCAAGAGGGACGCAACGATCAACACCGCCAGCGCAGCTCGGAGGTTCATCGAATCACTCAGCGGTTGGTGGCGTAGTCCCAACTGGGCTTGCACCATCCGGGGAGGGCGTCAACGCCGTCCGGGTTGGACAGGCCAATGCCCCACAGCATCAGAAGAACGAACAACACCGGGAACAGTGCGGTGCGTGTGTAGATGCGGGGGTCGCCCTTCAGGTGCATGAAATAGGCAGCAATGCCGTAGCCCTTGACGATGCCGACACCGATCAAGATGGCCCACACCACGTTGAGTGGAATGCCGACAAAGAAGACGGCGCCCACCTCGGCAAGGGTGAAGATCATCAAGATGATGAAGTTCCAGAAGTAAATGTCCTGCCCAAGCAGGCCATCGAAGGTTTTCTCAAAAATTCCAGACGGTTCGTGTTCTCCCATGATCTCACCTCAATACAGATAGAAGGCTGGGAAGATGACCACCCAAGCCAAGTCAACAAAGTGCCAGTACAGGCCAAAGTACTCGATGCCTTGCCCGTTGTTCTCGTCGTAACCCACGGTGTCGGCCTTGAACACCAAGTACAGCATCACCAACAACCCCACGAACACGTGCAGGCCGTGAGCGCCGGTGGAGATGTAGAAGATGGAGCCGGCCTGTGTGCCGATGGTGAAGCCTTCTGCCACCAGGTGGCTCCACTCGATGAGCTTCAGCACGATGAACATCGAACCGAGCAGGAACGTGGCGAGCAGGTAGTTGCGAACGGCAGCTTTCTGCGTGGGCATCAACTTGCCCAGAGCGCCCTTGGGGGCCTCCCAGTTCTTGGCCTTGGCCGTCTTGAGGGCGAGGACGATGGTGTAGGAGGAGATGATGAGCGCAAAGGTGTTGACGGCGCCGGGAAGCATCGTCCAAAAGTCGCCGGTACCTGCGGCCCCGTCGGGACGGAGGTAGTCCGAGGCGGTCATCACAAAGTCGGGGTGTTCTTCGTGACTGTTGATCACCATGTTCGGGAACTCACGGCACGTGCCTTCGTCGTAGGACCACTTGGTGCACCATCCGGTGCGCATCCGCAGGTAGGACGAGAAGAACGTGGCGAAGACCATGATTTCGGACATGATGAACACCCACAAACCGGCCTTGCGGATGTGCTGGCCCTCAAAGGGTGCGGAGGTGGCGATCTGCTCGCCGTTGCCGATGAACGGCAGGTCCTCTCGCCACCAGTTGGCGATGCCGAGGGTGATGACGGTCAAACCGATCATCGATACGCCCAAATCGCCAAGCATGAACTCCTCGCCGCTGAGCATGTTGCTCAGCACGGCTTGGAACTTCGGGAAACCCATGAGGAACAGCATGATACCCAACGAGAAGACGATGGGTGAGCCAGAACCGTGGTGCTCGTGGTCGTCACCGCCGTAGTGGTGGTCGTCGTGACCGTGGTCGTCGCTGGGCTGGATGGAATTCACAAATCCACCCAGCGCCAGGAAGGCAGCGTAGGTGATGCACATCAACAGGATGGTCACACCGGCCGTTCGCCAGGTGAGGTAGGACAGGTGCGCTTCGATCTCGTGGTGGTGTGCTTCGTCGTAGGCGGCTTTTGCCTCGTCCTTGGCGGTCTTGAGTGCGCTCAATTCAGCGGCCGTGGTGTTGTTGTCGCCCTCGGCCAGTTCGTACGCGTTCTTGGCGTCGTAGTAGACCTCCTTGGCTTCGTCGTATTCGTGGAGGGCATCCTCGTAGTCGTGGTGCTTGAGGTTGGCCACGCCAACACCCATGGTGGCGAACGCCAACACACCAACGACCAGGAACACACCGCCCCAAACGACGGCGCGCATCCAGATGCTGTTCTCAACATGCGCTTCTCCACCGCTCATTCTTCTGCACCTCCTGCAGGCGAAGCCGACCAAAGCCGTTCCTTGAGGCCCGGTTCACCCTTCTTTTCGTGGTGGTGACCGTAGAGCTCGTTCATGTCACGCTGCACAGGGAGGGCGTGGAAGGAAGGCGTGGGTGGTGGCGAGGTGGTGGACCATTCGAGCGACCAGCCGCCCCAGGGGTCTTTGCCGACCTTTTCACCACGACGGGCCGAGTAAAGGATGTTCCAGACAAGGAGCAGCTGGCTCAGACCGAAGATGAACGCAAAGGTGGACACGGCCATGTTGTACTCGGCAAAGCCGGAGTCGATCGTGTACGAGTGGGTTCGTCGGGGCATGCCCATGATGCCCAAGGCGTGCATGGGCCAGAAGGCAGCGTTGTACGAGGCAAATCCGATGAGGAAATGCCAGAGACCGAGGGTTTCGTTGAGTTTGCGACCGGTGGCCTTGGGGAACCAGTAGTACACGGCTGAGAACAGGGCAAAGACGGTTCCGCCGATGAACACGTAGTGGAAGTGCGCGACCACGAAGTACGAGTCGTGGAAGTGGATGTCAAGGCCTGCGACTGGGAAGAACATCCCCGAAATGCCACCCAGGGTGAAGGTCACAAGGAAGCCAAGCGACCACAGGGTGTGGGTCTTCATGACGAGGGAACCGCCCCAAAGGGTGGCCAGCCAGTTGAAGATCTTCGCACCGGTGGGAATGGCGACGAGCATGGTCATGATCATGAACAGCGCTCGCCAGAACGGGTCCATACCGGACGTCAGCATGTGGTGGCCCCACACGATGAACCCGACGATGCCGATGCCTGCCATGGCGATGACCATCGATTTGTAACCGAAGATCGAGCGTCGAGCCGAGGTGGCGAGGACTTCGGACACGATCCCAAAGGCAGGGACGATCACGACGTACACTTCGGGATGGCCGAAGAACCAGAACAGGTGCTGGAAGAGCAATGGATCGCCACCGGCCACAAAGAACGTCGTTCCGATGGTGTGGTCGAACAGGAGGAAGGCCACACCGATGATGAAGGCAGGCAGGGACATGAACAGCATGAAGACGCTGATGAAGACCGACCACGAGAACAGGGGCATCTTCATCCAGGTCACGCCGGGAGCGCGCATCGTGAACACGGTCGTGATGAAGTTCACACCGCCAAGGGTGGACGAAGCGCCCAGCATGACCATGCCAGAAATGAAGGCGGTGGTGCCGGGGTTCGACCCGTAATCCGCTAAAGTTGAACCAAGGTTGGACTCGGTGAGACTGGAGTACGGCGGGTACATCACCCAAGAGATGTCGGCGGCTTCGCCGGACCAAATGCCGGTGAAGATGAGGGGTGCAGAGAACACCAGCAACCACAGGCCCATGGCGTTGATGCGTGGGAAGGCCAGGTCTGCGGCGCCGATTTGAAGCGGCAAGACGTAGTTCATGAAGCCGGCGATCATGGGCATGGCGGCCAGGAAAATCATCGTGGTACCGTGCAGGGTGAAGAACGAGTTGTACTCGTCGTAGGTGAGGAAATCGTTCTCGGGGATGGCGAGTTGGATGCGGAACAGGAGGGCCAGCAGGCCACCGACAAGGAAGAAGAAGAACCCGAACAGGAAGTACATGATGCCCACTTGCTTGTGGTCGGTGGTGGTGAGCCAAGGCTTGAGCGAGCCCCAGAACCGTGCGATGGTGAAGGTCTCGGGTGAAGAGCGGTAGAACACCCACAGGACACCCGTGAAGATGAGCGCCACCGCCAGACCAATGGCGGTGATGAAGATGACCAACGCACTGGCGCTGGGCGCCACGGCCCCTGCGTTCACGCCGGGGATCATGATGTTGGCGACGTTCCAGTAGTCGCCGCTCGAGCCGCCGCCGCCACCGGAGTTGCCGTTCACCGCGTTGCCGTACACGGTCATCTCCACGTTGAGGTCATCGGCTGCTGGTGCCGTCCATTCAACGGTCCACGAGCGGACCATGTTGCCCTCAGCGGTGTGGGTGAGTCCATCGTCCATGACATGGCTGAAGCTGTCGGGCACGGTGTTCACCTCGCCCTCGGAAACGAGGATGCGGAACCCGCCGTAGGGCACGGTTCGGGCGCCGTCCGTGACGACACCGTCGCCGTCCAGGGCCATGACGTCGTTGACGACGGTGACGGTGAAGGTGTAGGTCTCGCTGGCGTTGTACGTTTCAGGGAGGCCATCGACGATGACCGAAGTGTCGGGGCTGGCGCCTCCGTGACAGGAACAACCCTGGTCACCGGCACCTCCGATGCCACCGGGTGCAGCCGTCATTTGGGGCGTGGCCACCAGGGCCAGCACCA
>JAYOBJ010000016.1:0-52492 GCA_038104845.1 Methanobacteriota archaeon | reverse complement strand
CCCCGATGGCGAACCGATGTGACATCAAATCGCTCAAAGGCAATTTATAGCAAGCCGTGGATGGCTTGACCATGGATGAGGGGTTCACACCAAGGGATTTGGACCACGGCTTCTTCCAGATGTCGCGACCCAGTTTGAAACACGGCGGGGCGTACGGCTTCGCAAGCCTGCTCTTCCTTGTGTCGCTGGGGTTGTTCGCCACCAGCCTTTCCATTCCGGACGTGCCACGGACCGACGAAGCGACCCGCCTCACAGCCTTGCCCACTGACCCTTCGGATTACGAGGTGGTTCCTGTTCAAGCCGGTTACGATGCCGATGAATATTCCGATGCTGCAGCCTTTGTGATCGTGCCCCTGGAACTTGAGAACGGGGACATCGCCAGGGAATGGTGCACATGGGTGGAGGACGACGACGGCGGAGGGTCCTGGCAATGGGGTTACGAGATGGTCGATGGCTTGTCGTTGGACTGGATGGACCAGAACGGACAACGCATCGTCGCACCGTTTTCAAGAACTGGTTCGTTGGCACCTGAGGGCGAGGTGTTTTCCTCCCCCTGCAACAGCGAATGGGAACGAACGATTGGTGGATTCGGCCTCGGAAACCCTTCGAACCCCCGCTTTTTGGTGTTCATGCTCGTTGAAACCGACCCGATGCGGTATCAGGCGCTGTCGGTGGCCGAGGTGTCGAGTCTGGCCACGTCGCTCACAGCCCCCCAGGAGGTCACGCAGCGCGAGGACCGCGGCCGCTGGTCCCTGTTGACCATGGGCATCGGCGGCTTGATCTTCATGTACGCCTCCGAGCCTTCCCTGATGCAGGACCTCCGTCGAATGCGAAAGGCCAACTGGGACCGTGCAAAAAATCTCCAGAGTGCCGTGGGCGTGCAGGGTTCAGAGGGCCGCATCCTTCAACACGTGGGCCTGGGCGGTCAGCCGTTGAGCGGCGAGGAGGGCAATCCTGTCACCCTGCCCAGCCGGGCGGTCAAACAGGACTGGCTGTTCGGTGCACCTGCCCTTCCTGCGTCCTACGAGAACGTGTTTGCACCCGAAGGCGACGGGACCTTGCTGCCCGAACACCCGGCCTCCTTGGGCTCACCGGTGCCCGCCACGGTGACACCGTACAGTTTGGGCGCTATCATCTTCGCCTTGTCCTTCATCTGGCTCTCGGCGGATTTGCGGGCCCGTGACGGGTCACCAGGCCATACCGCCTTGGGTTGGGCGCTGACCGCCATCGTCACGGTGGTGAACCTGGTGTGGTTCGTCCACGCTTGGAAGCAGTTCAAACTCGTCCGAGCGATTCAAGACCTGCCCACCAGTCCCGTTCGAAGCGTTGCGGTGGGGCAAGCGGAAATCGTTGGCCAAGTGCGCCCTTCGAAAGCGGGGACCCCTCAACTCAGCGTTGGCGGCAAAACCATCGGCGGGTTGTGTGCATGGACGTGGACTTCGTACGAGTACGTTTGTCGAACCGACAGCGAAGGCAACACCTCCTGCAGTTGGGAGGCGCGTGACTCGGACACGGGCGGCGTCCCGTTCATCGTCCACGACGGGTCGGGTGGGATCATGGTCGACCCTTCGATGTGGGCGAAGCGGCCAAAGGCCGTGAACCACGGCCCTGTCATTGAGAGTTGGCAGCGGGGCAACTGGCGATGGGACCTCAGCGTGTTGGGGGTGGGCGACCCTGCGTACGTGCTGGGTGACTGCGTGCCCCGAACCCACGAACACATGGAGGAGTGGGGGAGAGACGAAACGCTGGCGAGTTCCTTGGTCATGATGGTGCCTTCCACGGACACCGGTGAGGCTTCGGTGTTGCATTACGGCACGGAGTTGGATGTGCTCTCGTCCAAGCGCTCGGTGTTTGAAATTCTCATCGTGCCGTGCGCCGTGTTCGTGTTCGGCGTGTTCATGTTCGTTAACTACACGCCTTGAGGGGAAGGCAGCCACCGAGCGATGGTGTTCATGCTCGCGGGTCTTGGGGACCTTCAGTGGCCTGAATGACCACCCCGTGT
Source organism: Methanobacteriota archaeon (assembly GCA_038104845.1). Classification (GTDB taxonomy): domain Archaea; phylum Thermoplasmatota; class Poseidoniia; order Poseidoniales; family Poseidoniaceae; genus Poseidonia. The sequence continues at coordinate 50,490 of JAYOBJ010000016.1, read as the reverse complement.
TGTTCGAGGTAGCTGACGCCGTTTTCTCCCATGAAGCCCCCGTCGACGATGACCACGCGTTCAATGCCGGCGTGGTGAATCAATTTCGCACACATCATGCAGGGCTCACCGGTGACAATCAACCACGCGTTGTTGGTCGGCACGCCGTTGGCGGCGGCGTTGCAGATGAGGTTCATCTCTGCATGGTGACAGCCGATTTCCACTCGGGTGCCCGAGGCGATGCTCATCGTGTCTCGCAAGCAAACCTCGCCACCGCACAACCTGCCGCCGCCTCGGGGGCCCCCGTTGTACCCGTCCATCAGCACCACGTTGCGCGCAGGATCGACCAGCAGCGCTCCAAATTTCCTTCGAGGGCAATTGGAGGCTTCGGCGAGGGCCAAGCACTGCTGAATGCGAATGTGCAGGTGCTTGTCCTTCATGACTTGAGCACGCCGCCTTCTGCTTCTTCATGGCTTCGCTACCGGACGGTGAGGGCATCGTCCGACGTTGCGCCAAGGGCCATGAGGACGTTGCCCTGCATGTAGAGCGAACCGATGGAGAGCACCGTGACGCCATCATCGAGGTGTGTGTTGAGGTGCGCAACGGCGTCGTGGGGCAGAGGATGCGTCAAGATGGGGGCGTTGACCACCGGCGTGAGCACCTCCAACCAGGTTGCGCAGGGCACGCCCGGGTACCGCCCTTCTTGTGGCTCGGTGAGAACGATGAATCTCGGCGGATGTTGCTTCATGAGGTCGAGCAGGGGCTGAACCATGGTCCTGAGGTCGGTCTGAGGCGTGGTGCCAAACAACAGGACCCAAGGGCCTTGCAGCGCAGGGTGTTCGACCAATTCCTCGCATGCCTTGGCCATGCCGGAGGGGTTGTGTGCGCCCTCCAACAACCAGTGCGGCTCATCCGGACGAGCGCTGCTGATGCGTTGCATGCGGGCCGGCCAACGCACGGTGTCCAACTTGGGGACCGGGGCCTTCGTGACGGTGCCAAGGTGAGGCCACACGGCCTTGACCAGCGCCTTCGCCTGTGTCCGGTACCCATCGCCAGCATCAGGCGTCACCCAGAACACCTTCGCCGGCCCAACGGGTTCGTTGAGATCGGCACGGCCGGCGTTCGCCGCACACGCCTCAATGGCATCACGAGCTTTGATGTCGGCGGGCGTTTGTACCACAAGCGGCCGCCCCGGCCGGGCGATGGCGCCTTTTTCCATCGCAATGTGGCGCAGCGTTGGGCCGAGGATGTCGGTGTGCTCCAACGAGAGCGATGTGATGACGCTCAGATCGGCGGGCGCGCAGCGGGTCGCATCCAACCGACCTCCCAAACCGGTCTCAAGGATGAGCACCTCCACGCCCGTGGTTTCAGCCACGCACATGGCGGCCAGAAAGGTGCTCTCGAAGAAGGTCAACACCCCGCTCATCGCCTCATCCACCGCCATGACCCGGGCCAAGGCTCCATCCAGCGTGGCTGGCGACACCGGGACGCCGTTGATGCGGATGCGCTCCTCGAGGCGGACCAGGTGTGGTGACGTGAACATCAGGGTGCTCACGCCAGCCCGCTGGAGTGCGACAGCCAGCGTCGCACACAGCGTGCCTTTACCGTTGCTGCCGGCCACGTGAACGGTGAAGGCCTTCACACGGGCGCCCAGGTTGCGGAGGGCAGCCGATGTGGTCGCCAGCCCAAGGGACATCCCTCGGGTCTTGGTGGTGGCCAACCATGTTCGCACGCCGTCGGCCTCCGCCATGAAACACCGTGGAGGTGGCCGGTTAAAGCCGTGGGGAGGCGGTGTCCGGGCGTTCATGAAGCGCGAGGCTGATATGGAAGGGAAGGTTGGCAACACCATGAGCGATGCCACCGCTGCGAAGGCCTCGCCCAAAGCCAACGCTCGCTTTCAGAAGGTGGAGGAGGAGTTGCGCCAAGCCGACACCCTCGGTGCGTTGATGGCCGAACAATGGCGCGGCATGACCAGCATGGCCGGCATGTTCGTGCTGACCATTGCGCTTGGCATGTACATCCGCCCCTACTACGACGTGGGCGAACTCCATGCCTTTGGCGCATCGGGCGCCACGCAGGTGCGCTATGTCGCCGTGGAACTGCTGGCGATTTTTGCCTTCACCGCCCTCATCATTTTCCTCGCCAGGTGGGGAAAAGCCTGGCTCATCAAGTACGGCATGTACGTGGTGCTGACGCTGGCCCTGTTGTACAGCACGGTGCCCTTGGCCCACATGCTGGTGTTGGATTTTGAAACCGATCCGTTTGAGACCACGGCCACCAACACCATCGACGGCGATTGGTTGGGTGTGCTCGAAGGGGACCGAATCGTCACCGCTGAGTTGTCGGGTGGCTTTGGTGATTTCAACGTCAACATCAGCCTCTGGTCACCCGACGACCTGTACGCCGAACCGGTGTGGACCACCGAACACAACCACTCGTTCCAACGGGCGGATTCACGGGTGCGCATGTCCGTGAACGGTGACTTCTTGTCGTTTGCCAGCGGTGCGTACGCTTGGACCCTCTCGGCCGAGGACGGCTCACTTCGAACCTCTCACGAATGCTTCGTGTACGGTGACAACGAATCCGAGCGCTTGGCGCTGCCCAACCTCAACACCGGTTGTTCACTGGCCTTGTTCACCGAGAGCGGCCAAGACGGTCAGCATTCACTGTACCTCGCCAACCACGCTGACCAACTCGTTCGTTACGCTGTGTTCGATGAAGCGCCCCAGACGATGACGCCAGTGGCCGAATGGAAACTGCCGGATTTCTCCCTCGGTTCGAGTTTCCTTGAGGCGCACGTTCGGGACAACGGAAATCTTTGGCCGACCGCTTCCAGTGACCGTTCCACGCCACTGGAACTGTTCATGGCCACCGAGGAAATGGTGGCCGTTGTGGCCTTGGAGTCGAGCAACGACCCCATCGCTCCCGGAGAACCGTCGGGTGAAGACCCAGCCACCGTGCTGTATGAGCGCGCACCCGCAGCGGGCAGTCTGTACACCAGCGTCGATGTGGGGCTTTCGCCGTTTGAGGACGTGAACGCCAGCCAGGTGCCCGACGACCGAAGGTTGATCCTGATGGGTGAATCCAACGGCGACGTCACCGGTGTCACGTGGAACGGCTCAGCCGAAGCGGAGGGCATGTTTGTGGTGGAAGAGCGCATGAGGCTCAGCGGGGTGGTCAACAGCGTGGATTCGGTCAAAATCACCGATTTGGACGACAGCGGCTACGCCGACTTGTTGGTGACCGGAGAGGGTGAAGCCCACTGGCTGTACACCGCTTCGCTGGTGAACCGGGCCACCTTTGAGGTGGCTGAGGACCTGAACCACGCCTTCTTCGTGGTGGACGGCGATGATGCGACCCTCGTCACCATGGCTCTCGACACGACCGCCATGACCCTCACGGTGGGTCAGGGGCCCCTCTCCGAAGGCATGTTCCCGCTGTACGGTCTCCAATTGCTCCTGTGGCCCACCGTTGCTGGCTTGGTGGTCACCGGCCTTCTGATGGTGCTGCTGTTCGTTCACAGTGAATGGTACGTGGTCAACACCACGGGCGTGCTGTTGGGTGCGGGTGTGGTCGTGATGCTCGGTGTGACGTTCGTGCCGTTGTTGGCCATTCTGTTCATGATCCTCGCCGCCCTGTACGACGCCTGGGCGGTCTACCGCTCCAAGCACATGCTCGATCTGGCGGACACCATGATCGGTCTGCGCCTGCCCATTTTGCTGGTCGCTCCACAGGATTCGTCGTATTCCCTCATCGAAGAAACCGAGGGCGATGCGCCCCGTACACCCATGGCTGAAACAGCAGCCTCCTCCGCTCCGAAGCGTACAAAGAAACCCAAGGGTGAAGCGATGTTCATGGGGCTGGGTGACGTGATTTTCCCCGGTATGCTCGTCCTCTCCGCCCTGCAGTGGTTGGACCCCAGCGGTGCTTTTGCCGTCGCCATGTCCACGCTGGTGGGCGGGTTGCTCGGGTATGTGGCCCTCATGACCTACGTGGCTCGAGGGCAAGCCCAAGCGGGCTTGCCGTTGCTCAACGGTGGCGCCATCCTTGGTTACGTCATCGGCGGATTCATGTTCCTCAACGGGGACGTGTTCCAATTCAACATCTCGTGGTGAGCGCATGCTGGACATTACCTTGTTTCGTGAACACGCCGACGCTATTCGGGCCGACCACGACAAGCGCGGTCTGCCTCACGACCGCATCGACGAGGTGATCGCCCTCGACCAAGCATGGCGCAACCACCTGCACGAGACGGACGCCCTGCGCCGTGAGAAGAACGAAGCAGCCCGCGGCATCGGTGCGGCGAAAAAAGCCGGGGACCAAGAAGGCGCTCAACGCATCCTTGAGCAGGTGGCGGACCTCGGCCAACGCATCGCCGAACTCGAAGCCAAGACCAACGAGGCGATGGCGGCTCGCGACCGTTTGCGCATGTCCATCCCCAACCTGCTTCACGAAGACGTGCCCCAAGGTGCCGACGAATCGGGCAACACCGTGCACGCCGTTCACGGCTCGAAGCCTGAGTTCGGTTTTGACCCTCGCACCCACAACGAACTCATCGAGATGAACAAGTGGGTGGACCTCAAGCGCGCCGCCAAAATCACCGGCAGCCGCTTCTTTTTCCTCAAGGGCGATTTGGCTCGCCTTGAGTTTGCGCTCCAGCATTACGCCGTTGATTTCCTGCGCCAACGCGAATTCACCTTCGTGCAACCGCCCGTGATGATGAACCGGGAGGCCTACGAAGGCGTCACCGACCTTGGTGACTTCGAGACGGTGATGTACGGCATTGAACCGGACAAGTACTACATGATCGCCACTTCGGAGCACCCTCTCACGGCCATGTACATGGACGAAACCGTGCCTGAGGCCCAGTTGCCGTTGCGGATTGTTGGCGTGTCCCAGTGCTTCCGTCGCGAGGTGGGCAGCCACGGCCAATCCGATTTGGGCATTTGGCGGGTTCATCAGTTCACAAAGGTGGAACAGATCATCATTGCCAAGCCCGAGGAATCCTGGGCGCTGCACGAGGAGTTGCTGAAGAACTGCACCGACCTGTGGGACAGCCTCGACATCCACTACGAAGTGGTCAACATCTGCACCGGCGACATGGGGACGGTGGCGGCCAAGAAATACGATCTGGAAGCGTGGATTCCCGGAGCCGGCCAGTACAAGGAGATCGTGTCCTGTTCCAACTGCACCGACTACCAAGCCAATCGGCTGGGCATCCGTTACGGCCAACCCGGTCACCCGAACCAACCCATCGTCCACACCCTCAATTCCACCGCTGTGGCCACCTCGAGAGCGCTGGTCGCCATCATGGAACAGCACCAGCTTGAGGACGGGCGGGTCGCTGTGCCGAAGGTCTTGCAGCCCTACATGGGCGGTCAAACGGTCTTGGAACCGTGTCAATGGGGATGAAAACGTGAACCGGTCGCTCGCTGCTCTGTTCCTCGTCACGATGTTCACCTTGGCCCCCCTCTCCGGTTGTTTTGGTGAATCCGAAACCGAGGCCGTCACGCCCATGCTGTCTGTGGACGAAAACGCACCCACCGCTGCGGTGCGGGGCCAGTACATGACGCTCAACGTGTCGAGCAACGTGGACTGGACCGTGTCACGCTCTCCGGGATTGTTTTTCATGGACGAGCACGGCGTGCTGCGCGACGACGTCAATTTCACCCGCCCAGCCAGCGCCACGGGCGTCACGATGCTGGTGCTCGACAGTGAGCGCGACAACGTCGAGTTGACCGTGACGGCGGGCGAGGAGATGTGGAACGCCACCCTGCCGCTGGAGGACAGCACCGAATTGATGCTCGTGGACGGGCGACGCGCCTACCAGACCATCGACATGCTCACCTCGTCGTACAACAACCGGTGGTGTGCTTCCGCCTCCATCCATGAAGGCGGCGCCGCTTACGAAGCGGCTGCTGAAGCCATGGCCGAAGAGATGCGCGGGTTCGGTTTTGATTTCGTCGAGGTCACCCGCTACGAGGACGACCCGGACCAACTCAACGTGGTGGGGTACAACTACGGGCGAACGAACCCCGACGAGTACATCGTCATCGGGGGTCATTTCGACATCGCGTATGCGTTCACGCCCCCCAGCGGTGGCACCAACGAAGGGGCCAACGACGACACCTCCGGCTCCACCGTCTCGCTGGAGATGGCCCAAGCCCTCGCCCGAATGGAGTTTGACCACACGGTGGTTGCTGCCCTCTGGGCCTGTGAAGAAGAGGGTCTGCTGGGTTCCCTGGCCTACGTGGCTCACCTTCCGTCGAACGTGTCCGTGAAGGCCTACATGAACTTCGACATGGTGTCCCTCAATTACCCCATCACGCCGCTCACGGAACCCATCATCGGCCCGGGCGGCGAGATCTTTGCACCCACGAAGTACGATTGGGACATCAGCATCGCCGGTGCCAACCAAACCAACATGGAACGGATGATGAACTGGGTGGGCGAAACCATCGAGGACGATTTGGCTTACACGCCCACGGAAGGCAACCCGATCAACTGGCAAATCGCCGAGTCCTGCGCCTCCGACCACTGTTCCTTCTTTTCTGCAGGCTACCCCACCTTCAACTTCTTCTCGCCAGGTGGTGACATCTCCTTCTGGCAGGAATGGCACTCGCCATCGGATACGCTGGAGTTCATGACCGCCAAGGCGGGCGGCCAAGCCGGCATGGAGAGCGGGTTCAACAGCTTGGTGTGGTCGTCCCTTGACCTCTTTGTGCGGGTGGACAACGCCGAGAACTTCTACGGCAACTGGTACAGCGAAGCCGAGGCCTGAGGGTGTGGCAAGCGTGGACCTCAAAACACAACGCATCCAACAACTCGACCGGTGCTTGGAAGGACACGATGTTGAGATCAAGCGCCTGTTCGGTGCCGACGGCCGTGCGCACAGCGGTAAGGTGTTTGCGATGGTCACCAAGCACGGTGAATTCGTCGTCAAGTGCAACGAAGAAGACCACTTCCTCGGCCTCCAAGCCGACGGTGCGCAGCGCTGGAGCCCACATGCTTCACGCGGTCCCATGGGTCGCTGGTTGGTGCTGACCGATGAGATGTTGGAGGACGACGACCTCGTTCGTGCGACCTTGGAACGTCGCTTGAATCACCTCAACACCGATTGAAGGAACGAATCCTTCCTTGTTCTGCATTTACTTTCGTTTTCGCTGGTTGTGGTTGGTACCTGAGAAGGACCCGAGAAATTGGGTCAACAGGATGACACCCAAGAACGCAGCGCGAGTGGCCTGCTGCTTTGATGGGTTGGGGAAGCGTTCTTGTCATTCAGCCTCGTTGGTGACGGCATCGGGTACGTGATCGATGTCGTGGAGTTTTCCAAGAAGATCCAACGTGTCCGAGATGGGATTGCTTCGCTTGTATTCCTCAATCACCCGTTTCTCTTCGTGGGTGATTTGACCATCGACCAGAGCTTGGGTGGTGAGGCTTTGAATGAGGGACTGCTCCATTTGTTGAAGCCGTTCCTTGAGTTCATTCGACGTGGCTCCTGCTTGCATCCGTTCAAGAATTTCTTTTGCTTGAATCATGCTCTCGGTTCGGATCCGTGTCAGTAAAATCCGTTCATCGTCCGACATGCTTCCGTCCGCCATTGCGGATTGGATGTATTGTTTCATTTGCCGTTTTGTGCGGGCAACGATGAACGCCGGGTAGAGTTGCATGTGCCAGATGTAAAGGACCAACAAGACCACCATTCCCGGATAGACAATCATGTTGATCCAAAAGTGGAAGAAGATGAGATCGGAGCCGATGAATTGACCGATGAAACCGGGTGTCCCTTGCTTTCCGGTTTGGATGTGCTGGTAATACTTGATCGTGTGCTCAATCATGTGATACCCCTGCACGGCGAGCACGGTGAAAAACGTCCATCGCATGTCTTTGAATTGACGCAATGTGCTCTCTGGCCGATTGAATTCCCATGCATAGTAGACCACAATCAGGGTCAACATCACCGAAAAATTCCACCAAAAGTGCACGGGTTCGATGTCGGCCCGGCCCAGAATACCGTGGCTGTCGGAGGTTTCCCAACCGAGCACGACATGCTGGTACACTTGAACGAAGTGTTCCAAGGTGTGACCGGATTGTGCGATCACGGCAATCAGCATGAGATCGAAGGCAGGGTTACCCAGCGAATACCGCAGACTGTGCTTGAACCGTGCCCATCGGTCGTTCATTGACATATAGGTTCATTATTTGGTGAGAATATAGAGTTATTGAACCGCGTTCGCCTTGGCTGCGTTTTTTCACGGCAACCACGGGATGACGGGTTCCAAAGGGTCATGTCGCGGCCGCCCTCCAGCTCCGTTTTTGGCCGTGTCAAAGACGCTGGTGGGCATGAGGCAGGGTTTAGACGACGTGATCCTTCGTGCCGTTTGGGACGAGGTCCTTCGTCACCAACTGCCCGATGAGGTAGCCCAGCGGCGCCACCATCATCGACAGGAAGAGGATGGGCATCGACACCTGAATCGGTTTGTCGGCTTCCATGAGGCGCTTCCAGGTCATCTTCCCTGCCAGCGTGTCGAAGGCGAGGAAGTGCAACCAAGCGACCAGGGCGATCTCTCGGTCGGAGAAGAGGTCCGCCACCAGCCCGGGCGTGGGCATGTCGCTGGAGAAGGCGATGAGCAAGTCCAGCAGGTTGGGCAGAACAGCGATGCCGTAGCAGGCCAGCAAAGGCGTCAGAAACAGCCACTCGTTGTTCATCAGTTGCTGGGTGCGTTCATGGCGGGGCAGGAACCACATCAGGGTCCAAATCGGCAAAATGTAGAGGCTGGCGAACCAAAACAGCACGTCGATGAGCGCGACCATGTCAAACCGTCCCGTTGGTCATGACCGTCAAGGCTTCGGCCAGCACGTCGGTGTCGGCCCAATATGTCTTGGAAGTCCACACGAGCCGGCCTTCAGCGTCGAGCACCTGCAGGGTGGGGGTCACGGGACGCTCGAACGCTTCGTAGATGCTCACGTTGGTCATCCGGCCCGAGGAGGCGTTGATGACCGTGGTTCGCTCGTCAGGGACCAGCACCGGCCAAGGCGTGTAGGTGTCGCTCTCGTTGCTGCCGTAGCGCTCGGCCACGTTGTACACCGACTCGAATTCAGCGTAACGGTGAACGGACACGATGTTGGTGCTGTTGGACAGGTTGCCCGCTTCCAACTCACCTCGAATCGTTTCGGTCCAATCGTGGCAACCGCTGCACCCTGCGGCCACCCACAACATGAGGACAGGGCCGTCGAAGCTGGAACGCAGATCGTGGACGCTGCCGTTGTCCACGTCCCGGTCAAGGGTGGGCGCCACAAAGGACAGGCGCTCGGGCACCGTGGATTCCAGGGCTGCCTCCTGGCCGATGTCTGCAACCGTCTCCGGGGCCACGCAGCCTGCCAACATCAGCAACGTCACCAGAATGGCCCCCAGCAGGGTTCGCATGGTGTTGACTCCTCCGAGCGATATTTCAAGCCGTGTTCCATCCAAAGCGAGCCACCCAGTAGATGGCGTCCCACCACAGGCATTGAATGGCGAGCATGACCGAGCCGACGATGGCCACGTTGGCACCGGGCAGCACACCGCGTTGCGACCAGGTCAACACCGCAAACCCGATGGAAGCCAAACCGGCGGCCCAGAGGACGGTGATGACCACCGCTTGCCGTAGGGCGCTGGGGGATTCGATGTAAAGTCGGGTGGCATCGATCCACAGCATGGAGGCGATGAGGAAGACGCACGATACGGCCAACAACCGTTCCACGCCCCGCCCGTCGGCGACCTGCCACGGCCAATGGAGCGAGGCGACGTCCGTTTGGTCCCATGCGAAGTAGAACCGATGCCACATCAACAGGTAGCCGAGAGCAGCGACGAACATCCAGGGCACGATGCGGCTTCGCATGCTTTCGGGGACGCTGCCCCAATACACGGTGGGGTCCTCCACCGCTTGGACACCCCGAACGTAGGAAAGCAGCACCAGCGGACCCAGGAACGTGGTGACCCAAAACACCGTGCTCAGGTTCATTCGCTTTCACCGACCGCCGCCGTTCCGACCTGGATGGAAGATGGGGTTGAACCGTTAACGCTGTTCAGCACCTGCTGCTTGAGCGTGGCGTTGGCCGTGCGCTTGAGGAAAGGTGAGTAGAAGGCGGGCAGGATGAGCAAGCTTGAGAGCAGGGCCAAGGCGATGGCGACCACGAACGCCTGGCCGAACAGCCGCAAGGGGAGCAGCGCCGAGAGGTTGAGCACGGCAAAGCCGCCTGCCGTGGTGAGGGCGGCACCGAACATCGCCCGGCCGGTGGTGGCGGTGGAACGGGCCACCCACTCGTGCGGGGTGCCGGTGGGGAAATGCTCCGCTTCCTCTTCCAGCCGCGTGGTGAAATGCACAGCGTAGTCGACCCCAAGGCCGAGGGAAAGCGCTCCGATGGTCACGGTTTGGGCGTTGATGTTGTAGCCGGTGTACCCCATCAACCCGTACACCCACACCACGACCATCATCAGCGGAATCCACGAAACGAACCCACGCTGAGCGCCCTCGCGCAGGTCCTGGTTGCGTACGGTGTGAATCCCCACCAACATGATCAGAATGACGACGGCCACGATGCCCGTGGATTGGACCGAAGCCGACGCCACATCCGCCGTGGTTTGCGCTTGGATGAGGCTACGCCCGCTGAGCAGCAATTCGTGGTCGTCCCCCGCCTCAACGCTGAGGTCGGCAAGCGCCGCTTCAACCGACGTTGCAAAGTCCACCGTCGCCGACCAGTCGAGCGTATCGGCTTGGAAGGAGATGACCGTTTGTTCGCCGCTGCGAGCGAGCAGGCTCTTGGTGGTCTCCACGCCGGTGACGTTGTTCATCGACCACGCTTCCAAGCCGGCCCAGGCTTGAGCGTCGTTGGCCTCGATGCCGGTCATCCAACCGTCCACGACTGCGTCACGGACGCGTGTTTGTTCCAGCACGTCCCACAAGCCGGTGGGCAACCCCGTGATGTCCTGCCGTTCCGTGAGGTGGTCCACGGCCAGTACCCATGCCGCCCTTCCCTCAGGGGAGAAGACTTCGCCGTTCACCACGACATACAGCGGCGAGCGACTTTCACCGAAATCCTCGCTGATCATCAAGAAATCTTGCACCACGGGGATGGTATCGTCGAGCTGGTCGCGTTGCTCAAACGCCACTTCGAGTTGCTGGAAACCGTAGAGCATGGGCAGCAAGAGGAGGACGGCCAACCCTGCGACCATCGCCGGTCGCTGAGACAACCCCGCAATCTTGTGGCTCAGGGGTCCAACCTCGACCTTGCTGGCCCTTGCCAGCGGGAGTTTCTTCGTGGGGAGGATGAGCATCAGCGCCGGTAAGGCAGAAATGCTGAGCAAGTAGATGAAGAACAAGCCGATGGCGATGACCGTCCCGAACACTTGCAGGAAGACCAAGGTGGAGAGCCGGAAGGAAAGGAAGCCCACGATGTCGGTGAAAATGGCGATCAGCAGGGCGATGGAGGTCAAGACAGTGCCTTGTCGGATGGCGCGCTGACGGGCGGCACGGTCGAAGTCGCGGAGGGTCACCCTGCCCTGCGGGTTGCGCTTTTCTTCCTCGGTCAACTCCTCTCGTATGCGCATGACCACGTGCAGGCCGTAATCCACCCCGATGGCCAGCAGGAGCACGGGAATGGAATTCATGGCGGCGTTGAAGGTCATGTTCACGCCGGCGAATTGGAGCCATCCCGACAGACCGTAGGTGGCCAGAATGGCCAACACCGTCAGTGACAAGACGTACACGGTTTCCCGAACGCTGCGGAAGTTGAACCACAAGATCACGCCGAGCAACAGCATGGCGGCGCTGGTGAGGATGCCGATCTCCTTGCCCAGGGTGGCTTGGGAGTTTTTGGCGAACTGAGCGAAGGAGAAGGTCCGCACGTCCTCCACCCCGGTTTCGTTGCGAACGTTGGCTTCGACGACCAGCGCCCACGCTTCAAGGTCGGTCTGAACCTCATCCAACACCTCGTACCCGTAATCTTCGGCCTCACTGGACACCACGAGGGTGATGAGGACCGGTCCATCCGTGTTCCAAGGGTTGTCGGCATCTTCATTGGGCAGGCATGAGAGCACGGCTGCGCGGAAATCGACGGACTGCAATCCCATGATTGGACCGAGTTGTCCCATGAGCGGGCCGGTCACGGCGCTGATTTGACCCACCTGCGAAGGTGTTCGGCCGGCGGTCAGTCCATCGAGCTGCCCCATCAGCGCACCCACATCGGCGCTGAGGTTGTTCCCCGAATCCAGACGCAACAACCACTCACTGGGCTCGCCGGCATCCCAAGCACGAAGTCGCTCGGGAGTCACGGGTTCCACCGCTGGAACCTGACCGCTTGCGTTGGCCAAATCGCTCAGGGCTGCGCTCAGGTTGGCGTCGTCTTGTGCCATCATGACGCCCGTGATGGCCCCTTGCAGGCCGCCCAACCACGCCTCGGCCGTGAGGTTGTCCTGGAGGGCCAGCCACTGCATGGCGTTGGATGCAGGCCCGTTGTTGGCCTGTGTCCCGAACAGAGGGTAGAGGTAGGGGGCAAAATCTTCACTTTCCAGCAACAAGGCTTCGGCAGTTGCCAACCGTTCCCACGTCGCTGCTTCGTTGAGGGAGCCGTTGGTCAAGGGGTCGATCACGCGAATGAAGTCAATGTTCGAACGGTATTCCTGTTCCACCTCGCTGAGCAGGTCCACACTGGGGTCGTCGGGAAAGAAACCGTCCTCGCTGTTGTCGAACTGCAGGTGCATGGCGCCCGAGGCCAGCACCATCACGGCAAGAAACAGGCTGATGAACGCAGTCTTGGGTTTGTTCACGCTCCAGTCGGTCAGCATCATGAACGGGTTCAGCATGGTCGTTTGGTCGTTCACGAGGATATAAACGGGTGTTTTTTCATATCTTGTGAGGGTTCATGCAGCCCTGCATCCATCGGCGCCCGACGGGATGGTGGAAGCGAACCGAGCGTTGCGGATTCGGTCATCGTCGCTCGCGATAGACCGTCCTGTGGCGCCGCCAAAGTCTGCGAATATCCTAATTGGAAAATGAATTATTCAGTTGGATTCTTCAAGTTCGAGGAGGACGGCGCCTTGCGACACTTGTTCACCGGCTTGATGATGCACAGCGGTCACCGTTCCATCGTGCGCTGCGACGATCCGGTGTTCCATCTTCATGGCTTCCAACACCATGAGCGCCTGACCGGCTTGGACGGTTTCGCCGGGTTTAACCAGGGTTTCGAGCACTTTGCCGGGCATGGGGGCGACCAAACCACCTCCGTGTTGTTGCGAGGATGCTCCCGGTTCCATGCGTTCCAGCGCAATCGTGTGGCCGTCGAGATGCACCCACCACACATCGCCCACTTTGGCGGCGTGCACCAAGGCCGTTCGACCGTCGGCCATCGTCACATTCAACCGCCCTCGAGCGTGCCGGTTGACCGTAGCCCCCTCCCAAGCCCATCCTTCATCGGTCTTGCTGAGCGTCACCTCAACTTCGTCACCGTTCATGTTGAACCGGTGCTGCATCAGGGGTACCTCCTCGAGAGGGTGGCGAAGGGGCTCACCGGTCCGTCGGCCCGGTCGGCTCCACCGCTGCTGGTTGAGGTGCGATGCATGCCGAACGATTCAGCTGCGGCAGCGCAAGCCAACGCTGCGTTGGCGAGCGCCTCATCTCGCTGCGGCGCCCATCCGTTGGGCCACCTGTCCTCAATGGTGGTGGTGGTGGTGGCACCGCTCACGACATCTTCGTTGTCGCAAAGTTCCCGCAAGAACCGAACGTTGGTGGTGGTGCCGAGCACCACAAATTCATCCAACGCTCGTCGCATCCGTTCCAAGGCCTCGTCCCGAGATGGGGCCCAAACGATGAGCTTGGCGAGCATGGGGTCGTAGTTGGGGGTCACTTCATCCCCTTCGCGAACACCGGTGTCAAGGCGAATCCCCGGCCCCTCGGGCGGTCGGAACACCGTCAGAGGACCGATGGCTGGAAGGAAACCGTTGGCGGGGTCTTCCGCATAGAGTCGAACTTCAATGGCATGCCCTCGAAGGTGAAGGTCGCTGCACGACATCGGTAGGCCGTCGGCGATGCGGAGTTGCTCGCGTACGATGTCAACACCCGTGACCAATTCGGTCACGGGATGTTCGACCTGAATGCGGGTGTTCATTTCCAAGAAGAAGAACTCGCCCGACGGTGCCAACAGGAACTCCACCGTTCCAGCGCCCTCGTAGGCAACCGCTTGCGCTGCAGCGACGGCTGCCGCCCCCATCGCTTCCCGCAGGTCGGCGGTCATCGTCGGTCCCGGGGCCTCTTCAAACACCTTCTGATGGCGACGCTGGACGCTGCATTCACGCTCACCGAGGTGAACGGTGGTGCCGGTCCTGTCGGCGAGCACCTGAATCTCGATGTGCTTGGAACCGGACAGCAACCGCTCAACGTAGATGCGGCCGTCCCCAAACGCAGCGACCGCTTCCCGGCGAGCCCCCACGGCGGCCTCCTCGAACGCTTCAGGGGAGGTCACCGCTCGCATGCCTTTGCCGCCGCCACCGCTCGATGCCTTCAGGAGCAGGGGATAGCCAACCCGCTCGGCCGCTTCCTTGAGGGCGATGAGCGCTTCAGTCTCGTCCTCGGTTTCCACTTCTTCGCCGGGAATCACCGGCACGCCGGCGGCTTTCATGGTCTTGCGAGCGGTCATCTTGTCGCCCATCTGTTCGATGGCGTGGGGCGAAGGGCCGATCCACACCAACCCGGCGTCCATCACCGCTTGAGCGAAGTCCGCCCGCTCCGAGAGGAAGCCAAAGCCTGGGTGAATGCCATCCGTGCCGGTCGAGCGAGCAGCCTCGATGATTTGGGTCTGGTCAAGGTAAGTCGTGGCAATGGTGTCGCCTTCCAGCATCACGACTTCATCGGCCAGTTCAGTGAAGAGGGTGCCTCGGTCGTTGGGGGCGCAGACCGCCACGGTCTTCAGACCGGCCTCGCGGCAGGCACGGAGCACGCGACAGGCGATTTCGCCTCGGTTGGCGACGAGGATTTTCTTCATCATGGTCAGGCCTCGGGGTCCGGTTTCCAGTTCGGAGGTCGCTTTTCAAGGAACGAGGAGAGTCCTTCCTGCCCCTCATCGGACCCCCGCATTCGGCTGGTGAAATCGAGGGTCCATGTACGCAAGGCAGGGTCGTCGCCCGTCCAGCAATCGAAGCCCAAGGTCAACTCCTTTGCCAACGTCACGGCCGAAGGGCCGGTGGTCATGACTTCGGACACGATGTCGTCGACGGCTGCAGCAAGGCCGTTGGCGTTGTCCACCACGCACTCGACAAATCCGATGCGCAGCGCTTCATCGGCTTCGACACGGCTGGCCTGCATGGCGAGTCGCCGGAAGGTGGCTGACCCGAGCCGTCGGTACACATAGGGGCCAATGACCGCGGGCAGGATGCCCAGTTTGCCCTCCGAGAGGGCGATGCGCACGTTGGCCGTGGCCGCCACGTAATCGCAGCACGCCACAAGGCCTGCTCCACCGCCCAAAGCCACACCTTGCACAGCGCCGATGGTGAAGCACGGGTGGGACCACAAACCGTGGAACAAGCGGTCGAGCCGTTCAGAATCGCGACGGTTTTCCTCGGGGGTGTTGGCACCAGCGTCCCGCATCATGTTGATGTCGGCACCCGCACAGAAGTGGCGCCCCTCGCCCTTGAGCACCAACGTGCGCAGGTAGGGACGGCCATCGGCGTCGTGCAGGGCGTTCATGCGTCCTGCACTTCGGGCAGCCGTCCATTCCAGCACCTCGATCAGCTCGGTGATGAGCTGGACGTTGAGAGCGTTGAATTTCTCGGGTCGAGACAGGGACACGGTGGCGTGCGCGCCGTCGATCGACAGTTGAACAAGGTCGGTGGGTGGTTGTTGGGCCATCATGGTCAAAACTCCAGTTGGAAAAATAGATTTGCAATTGAGATTTCACATGCGGAAGACGCCGAACCGATGGTCGGGCAAGGGGGCGTTCCTCGACGCAGCCAGGCACAAACCGAGGACGTCGCGTGTGTCCCTTGGGTCGATGATGCCGTCGTCCCACAACCGGGCCGTGGAATAATACGGGCTTCCCTCGGTTTCGTACTTTTCAAGAATGGGCGCTCGGAACGCTTCCAGTTCCTTTCCTTCCAAGGGCGATTGGCCCTCCCGTGCCCGCTGGTCCTGCTTGACGGTGGTCAGCACATCGGCAGCTTGGGGTCCACCCATCACGCTGATCCGGCTGTTGGGCCACATGAACAGGAAGCGGGGGTCGTAGGCGCGTCCGCACATGCCGTAGTTGCCGGCGCCGTGTGAGCCGCCGATGATGATGGTGAACTTGGGAACGTTCACGCAGGACACGGCCGTGACCAGCTTGGCGCCGTCCTTGGCGATGCCACCGGCTTCGTAGGCTTTGCCAACCATGAACCCGGTGATGTTCTGCAGGAACACCAGAGGAATGCCTCGCTGGCCGCACAGTTCCACAAAGTGGGCGCCTTTCTGTGAAGATTCCGAAAACAAAATCCCGTTGTTGGCCACGATACCGACTTTGTGGCCGTGGATCGAAGCAAAACCGCAGATCAAGGTGGTGCCGTATCGGGCTTTGAATTCATGGAAGCGCGATCCGTCAACGATGCGAGCGATGATCTCCCGCACGTCAACGGGGGTTCGGTTGTCGGCTGGAATCAGCCCTAGAAGGTCCTGCACGTCGTGCGCAGGCGCCTCAGCCTCGGTGAAGGCAGCTGGGGCCAGTTCACGAGGGCCCAGGTTCTCGATGACGTTGCGAACCAATCGCAAGGCCTCGTCCTCGTCTTCGGCAAAATGGTCGGCGACGCCGCTCTCGGCGGTGTGGACGTCAGCTCCCCCGAGCTCTTCAGCGGTCACCTCTTCGCCGGTAGCGGCCTTCACCAGTGGCGGGCCGGCGAGGAAAATGGTGCCGTTGCCCTTGACGATGATCGACTCATCGGACATCGCAGGGACATAGGCGCCTCCGGCCGTGCAGGAGCCCAACACGGCGGCGACCTGAGGGATGCCATCGCCCGACATGCGGGCTTGGTTGCGAAAAATGCGCCCAAAGTGGCCGATGTCGGGAAACACCTCGTCCTGCATGGGCAAAAACGCCCCGCCGGAGTCCACGAGGTAGATGCACGGAAGATGATTCTCATGCGCGACCGTTTGAGCCCGAATGTGCTTTTTCACCGTCATGGGGTAATAGGAGCCGCCTTTCACCGTGGCGTCGTTGGCGACGAACAAGCACTCGCGGCCGTGGACCATGCCAATGCCCGTCACCACACCTGCGGCATGGGCGCGTCCGTCGTAGAGGTCGTAAGCAGCTAAGGGCGACAATTCAAGGAAAGCCGTGCCGGGGTCAATGATGCGCTCAATGCGCTCCCTTGGCAGGTGCTTGCCTCGGCTGCGATGGCGTTCCACGTATTTTCCGCCACCGCCCTGTGAGGCGTCGCTCAGTCGCTGCCGAAGGGTGTCGATGAGCGCAAGGTTGTGGGCGCGACGCGATTCGAATTCGGGGTCCGCTCGGTTCACCGCTGTGGGTAATCGGTCCATCTTCAGCCCTCGTATCAGCGAAGGACGCCCCGCATTTAATCCCATGCGAGCCCAAAAGGTTGGTTGGGCGAGCCCGCACTCAAACGCCCAACATCAGCCGACCGATGTCGCGCAGTCCGGGTGCAAGGCCAACGATCAGCACGGCCAACACGATGAGGACGCGGAAGTGTTGTTGCCGCTCTTCCACGCGCATCTGAACGAACAAGAAGGCGATGAGGCCCACGAGGAGGGCTTTGACCAAGGCGAACAGCCACGCTCCTTCCCCGAAGTCAACGCCGAGCGTGTCGTTGATCCGACCACCGTACACGATGACCTGGTTGCTGACGGGGTGCTTCTCGCCGTAGCCAAAGAGGTCGATGCCCACCATGGTGGCGATGCCATCGCACAATTGACCGTACACCATGCCCAACACCATGGGGTGAGCCAGCAGGGCCTTGTTGGATAGAAATTCCACGGGGTGGTCCTTCCATGCATCCGGCTCCGCTTCCCATTGCTTGAGCGAGATGCCCGCAGGCAGGACGCCCGGGAGGTGACCGGTGAGCGCCAACTGGCGTGCGTCGTCCCTCCCGTAGCGGTACATCACAAAGCAGACCATGGCGGGCAGGCCGAGGACCAGAAACGCCGGCCACACCGTGATGTCGCCGGACACCCGCCCGCTTTCTTGTGCCCAAGGCGTCACCATGAATTGGGCCCAGTGCCCGACGCCGAGCACCACGGCACCCAACGCAAAGGAAAGCATGCTTCGTGTGATGGACGGCCAATTCCGTGTTTGGACCAACGTGGCCCACACCGTGGCCACACCAAGCACCATGGCGAGTCGACCGTAACCAAAGCCCACATCGGGGTGTCCAGCGTAAGCTGGAGCGTACAGCCACCACCATTGGAGGACGAGCCCCAGGCCCATGGCTGCGAACAGCATCGTGCGCTGAGCGCCCTCGGCCCGGTCGCTGTGGCTGTTGTCCCATTTGCGTCCGGTGACGTGCCCAAGGACGGCCACGCCGACCAGCCACGCCGCAAGGTGGAGGTGAATGATGGGGGAAATGAACAACACATCGGTTTCGGATGAGAAGAAGTCAGCGTCCTCCAGCACTCGCATGACCGGGGCCACGCACACCCATGCGATGAGCGCCAGGGTCATGCGGTCATCGGAGGGGAGGTTCCACGTTCGAAACAGCGCCTGAAGCACCACCACGCACGCCAACATGCTGCCGGTGTAAATGGCCGTGTTCTGAGGAGTGTAACCCGCATCGCCAGCACTGCCGGCGTCCTTCACGACCGGATCCCAGACAATGGGCTTGAGGGTGTCCGTCCAAACCGTGTCAAAGGCCAGCACCAGCGAAGCACACACCACGATCAACGTGCCCAGTGCCGCCCAAATCAGCGCCTTCTCCAAGGGAGAATACACATCGGAGGGGAGGGAGGGTTCGAACGTCGGTCGGTTCTCGACGTCGTCCATACCTTCCACCGGGTGTTGTGGCCGTTGTTGACCGGTCACTCGGACAAGCGGGCGATGAGGTCGGCCTTCTTGCCGCCAACGGGCAGACCGGCAGCCTTGCAGCGTTCCTTCAGTTCGGCAACGGTCATCGAATTGAGGTCTTCATCGGCGCCGTCCTCGTCACCGTGGTGATGGTCGTGATCGTGATCATGGTCGTGGTCATGGTCATGGTCGTGATCATCGTCGTTGGTCACGCCAAAGCCGCGTGGCTCGTGAACCTCGATGAACGAGACCTTGCCGCATTCCACAGCATCACGGATGATGGTCACCAATCGGAACTTCATCATGGCAGCGTTGGTGTCAAACAGCATGGTTTGCGGAAGGACGATGTTCAGGTCGTCGCCGTCAAACGACACGCCAAAGTCGCTGTGGCCGGTGTTGGATTCCAGCAAGGCCGTCACTTGGTCTTCCTTGCCCTCAACCACCTTGACGACCTTGAAGTTGTACTTCAGGGTCTTTCCGGCCATGGGGTGGTTGTAGTCAATGCGTGCTCGCCCAGCAGCAAGGTAGGACAGGTAGCCCTGTCGGTTGCCGATGTTGACCGGGGCACCAATGTAAAGCGCGTTGGGGTCCTGAACGGCGCGAATCAGCTTGTCGATGCTGATGGTTTCGATTTGCTGAGGGTCCTTTTCGCCGTATGCATCGGCGGGTGCGATGGTGACTTCGGTCTCCTTGTCGACCTTGGCTTCAGCGAGGGCCGCTTCAAAGCCGGGGATCAGGTTGCCAGCGCCGACGACACAGACCATGGGGGAGTAGGATCGGCCTTCTTGGTGCATCTCATGTTCCTTGGCGACCGCTTCTCGGGTGGTTTCGATGAGATCACCGCTTTCACCGTTGTACAATTCGTAATCAACATGGACAATTGTGCCTTCTTCCATCCTCGTTACCTCCAAGGGAATGATTCGGCGACCGGCCCCCCCTTGATAAGCACATTGGCCGGTTCATTCCTCCTCGTTCGGTGGCTTGGAGGCCGGGCTGTCAGCGTTTTGGAAACCGGCCACGGTGATGGTGGCCATGCCGAACATCATCGTCACCCAGCCGAGCCACACCGCATGGGAATGTGGAAGGACGTACACCGTGATACGAACGGTGTCCACGGCGTCGGTGGATTCGCTCACCACCCGTTGCATCAACGCAGCGGATTGGCTGCCATCGAAAATGAACACCAGATCGCCCGTGAGGCCGCTCAAGGTGTCGACCTCTGAACGGGCGACGCCCTGCCGGTCAAATCGGAGGGTACCGGGATGGACGGTGCCGATTTCCTCTTTTGTTCCGTCGTCCTTGACTTCGTGGACGACGATGGTCACGCCGACGAACCCGTCCCCAACCTCAAGGTCATCGTCCGTGAGCGTCAAGTCGGTGAATTCGAAGCCGTAACCTCGGTGGACCACGGTTTCGTCACGAATCAACGTCAGGCGATGGCTGGCGTCGCCGCGGTCGACCAGCACCGTGGTGGACAGGTGCCCAAGGAGCAGGACGAGCAGGCCAACGTGGACGATGTGGGCGCCGACAGGAATGCGTTTCCACGGCGCTTTTTTGCCCGCTTTCTTGATCTGGTCCATTGTTTCCCTCACCATCAGCGGCAAGGCGATGGTCAGCGTTGGCAAGGAGGCCCAGGCCAGGTGGCCGCGGGTCAGGGGACCGCCCGAGACCAAGGTGGCGCTGTCGGCGCCGAGGTTGGTGGCGAACAGGGTCATCCCCACAACCGTGATCAGCAGGGCAGCGGCCAGCACCGCAGCGGTGTGTTTGGCATCGTCGTGGCGTCGGGTGTAGAGGATGAAACAAACGGCCACGGCTGCCAGAAACGGTGCGCCGTACAGCTCGTGAGCCTCAAAATTCACGGCATCGATGCTGGCGAGCAACAGCACCCAGGTCAGGACGAGGTAGAGGCTGGCGAGGATGACGCTGCCCCACAAAGCCATGCGCGTGTGGGTGCGACGTTCACTCCACTTCATTGCCGGGCTGTCCGTGTCGCCGGCCAGCAACCAAGGAAGCACAAACGCCAGCACCACCCCCCCTGCAACGGGCAGGGTCAGCAGCATGGACCAGGCCATCGCCAAGCCCAACATCACGCCGGCAGCGGTCCAGGGCCAGGCGTTGAGGGCAGAAGGGGCCACGTACAACGGGTGGAAAAGCAAACCGAACACCACGGCGATGATGGGGTCCCGCGTCACCGCGAACAGCAACAGCGGCAGAAGGAGGTGCAACGGAAGCGGCGTCAAGGTTGCATACGACCACGCTGGATGTTCCTCAGAACGTGCTGTGGGTTGGGTCTTCAGCGAACGTGCATCCACCAAAAGTGGAACGAGCAACGGCAGCAAAAACGCCACACCGGGAATCATGGCCCACGAACCGGCCATGTTGTCGTTGCCCAACCACATCCACCCCAGCAAGGCTGCCGCCCAAGGGAACCCCAGCCAAACCAAGGTCCCCGCCGAGGCTTCCCCTCCACGACGGGCACGGTGCACCAGCGCCCACCACGAACCCAACAACACCGACATCCAAACAACATAGGTCATCACCTCGGTGGACGCAGCGTTGGTGCGCAATTCCATCAGCCGACCGAACACGTCGCTGGGTGGTGTGCCCCCGTCGTCGGTCACGAAGGTGTGGATGGACGATGCCCACACCCCACCCGCTCGGGTGACGGTGGTCGCAAACAGCGACAACACCCCCGTCAGGACCGCACCTCCAATCCACACGTGATCCGGTGTGCGGCCCGGTCGGGTCCTCAGGTGGACCAACATGGCAAGGGCCAGCCAGGGGAGGAACGAGCCGGTTTCAACCGGGTCCCACGCCCAATAACCGCCCCAGTCGAGGATGAGGTAGGCCCACAAGCCGCCCAACCCGATGCCAAGGGTAGCGACCAGGAAAGCGGGGCGTGCCTGCTTCAGCAGACGGGGCCCAATGTGGTCGGTGTTCATCGAGCCCGAAGCGGCCAAACCGGTGGCGGTCATGTGCAAGCACATGGAATAGGCAAGAAAAATCAGCGGCGGATGGATCACCATGAGGTCGGTCTGAAGCAAGGGATTCAATCCAGCCCCTTGGAAGAACGGTGGCGTGGTCTTGAACGGGTCCAGCGAAAACGCCACGAGCACCAAGGTCAGATGCATCGAGTGCACGGCTCTCAACCGGAGGGTGTGGGCCGGACCGGCGTTGACTTCACCCGGGAGGGCTTCTCGCCACCACCATGCCAGCAGGGCCATCCAGCCAAGCCACATCAGCAAGGGGCCCTCTCGAGCGGCCCATGTGGCAGCGAACCGGTACTTGAGCGGCAGAGCTTCCCCACCAAAGGCCGCAACATGAAGGACGGAGGTGGTGTTGGTGAGGAACAATCCAGCCAGGGTGAAAAACGGCACGGCCAACAGCAGGTGAAGGCCAAACGAAGCCGCTTTGTGCCGTTGATGCAGGTGCGGGCGCCACAGCAACAGCACGGTGGCCGCGAGGGCCAGCCAAAGCGTCGCCCCCCACATGGTTGAACGTGGCCCGCCCTCCCTCAAGGCCTTTCCTTTGCAGGCAGGTGGACGTCGCTTCACCATCCGAAGAACTTCGCCCGGGAGTAGCCGAACGAAAGGAGGACGGGAATGACACGTTTGGTCAGGAGGATCGGTTTGCGAACGAGGATTTTCAGCCCGATGAAGAGTTTGTCAAGCGGACTCATGTTGCCCAATTCTTCGGGAAGGCAACGGGCCATGGTCGACATTTCCTTGTCGGTGAGGTTGTACAACGCCGTTTTTCCTTTCAGAATTTTCCCGTAGGGCGGGAAGGTGGCCTGCCACGAACGTTGGTAGGCCATGAGGCGCTGCTCGCTCAGGTCGTTTTCGCTCAGCGCGGCTGCCAAGGTTTGCGCAGCTTCCCGTCCCGACCACAAGGCCAGGTGGGTTCCGCCCTCAAAGAGCGGTGAAGTGAACCCGGCGGCGTCCCCGACGAGCAGGATGCCGTCGCCGACGGTGATGGTTCTTGGGCCTGAAATGGGGATGGTGCCGCCAAAAGGTCGTACCTTGATGCCATCGGGTCGCCAGGGAGGGTTGGTGGTCGGTTTCCCTTTGAGGTAGGTGTCTTCGATGAAGGACTGGAGGTACTTGACGGCCCCTTTTTTGTCGGTGGTGACCAATCCGACGTTGGCCCGGCCCCCCTCCTTCGGAATCATCCAGACGTACCCGTGCGGGGAGTACTTGGGCCAGAGGTAAAAGTCGAGGTAACCGTCGTTGGGGACGTCAAGGATTTCGTACTGGAACCCGGCGATGACCTCCACGTCGCCGCCCATGCCCAGCAACTTCGCCGCAGCTCCGGACACGCCCGAGGCATCGATGACGGCGCGACAGGTCATGGGAAATTCGTCACCTCGGCCGTCAATTTTCCAATTGGTGAATTCATTTTTCGAGTTGTAAACTCGCTCCATCGATGTGACGCGATGGTGAAGCAGCAACTCGGCGCCCTTGGCGCCCGCTTCATCGGCCAACCACCGTTC
This sequence comes from Methanobacteriota archaeon, assembly GCA_038104845.1. Lineage (GTDB taxonomy): Archaea > Thermoplasmatota > Poseidoniia > Poseidoniales > Poseidoniaceae > Poseidonia. Next base: position 27,008 of record JAYOBJ010000016.1, on the reverse strand, counting down.
GAACAGGTGCTTTTCGAGGACGTAGCCTTCCTCGGTGAGCTTTTTCTCGGTGCCGTCGGGGAAAATCACACGGATGCCTTTGACATCAAGGGCCTTGACGTGGTCGGGCAGCTCAAGATCCAGGTTCTGAACCGCTAACTCGGAAAGGCATTCGCCGCAATGAACGGGCGTGCCGACTTCGGGGTCGGCCTCGAGGATGACCGTGGACAAACCTGCGCGTGCAGCGTGAAGTGCAGCAGAGCCACCGCCCGGTCCAGCTCCGATGACCACCACATCGCAATGCTTGATGTCGCTCACGGCCTGCAGGGGCATGCGGTAGCCCATGAAGGCAACGGTGGAGGTTGAACGGGGTGAAGCGGTCCCCATACGGGGGTTCAAAACCGAACGGCGTTACCCATGAGCGTGGCCTGGAAGACGATGAGGCGGTGGATGGACCACCTCGAGGAGCGCAACGAGCTCATTCGCATCCCAAGGCCCGTTGATGTGACGTACGAAGCCGGTGCCATCGCCGACCTCTTGGTGAAGAACGACGGCCCTGCGGTGGTCTTTGAACAACCTCGCCTCGCCGACGGGACGGTTTCTCCGATTCCACTCGTGATGAATCTGTTCGGCTCTCACGACCGCACCCTCCGAGCGTTGGGCGCCAAACACGAGACGTCCATTGGCGACCGAATGGTTGCCATGATGAAGCCGGACATCGGTGCCATGGTGAAGCGCCCCTGGTTGGCCTTGCCCTTGGCGCAGGACGCGTTTGCCATGCCACCACGAAAGAAGCGAAAGGGGGCATCTCAGCGCGTTCAGTTGCCCCTCGACCTCACCCGCCTTCCCATCCCGAAGACGTGGCCGATGGACGGTGGGCCCTTCGTGACTTTGCCGCTGGTGGTCACCAAGGACCCGCAATCGGGGGAACACAACCTGGGGATGTACCGGGCTCAGGTGTTCGGTCCCAGAGAATTGGGCTTGCACTGGCAGATTCACAAGCACGCCGCCGACCACGCCGCAGCCTTGGGCCCCGACGCTCGGATGCCGGTGGCCGTGTGCATGGGAGGGCCACCCGAACTCATCTTCTCGGCCATCTCGCCGCTTCCCGACAACCTGTCGGAATACCAGTTCGCTGGCATCCTCGGCCGCCGTTCGTTGCGCATCACCAAGGCGTTGACGCAGGACCTCATGGTGCCGGCCGAAGCGGACATCGTCATCGAAGGCTATTGCATTCCTGGCGAAACCCGAACCGAGGGGCCGTTTGGTGACCACTTCGGCTTCTACTCCTTGACCGGTCAATACCCGGTGCTGCACGTGACCGCCATCACGTGCCGCAAGGATGCTGTGTTGCCTGCCACCATTGTCGGGTTGCCGCCGATGGAGGACGGTTACCTCGGTGAGGCCATTGGTCGTCAATTCTCACCGGTGCTCAGGTTCCAACACCGCGACGTTCGTTCCGTGCACTTGCCGCTCGAGACGGGTTTTCACAACTTGGCCATCGCCGCTTCCAAGCAACGCTACCCCCGGCAGGCTCGAAAGACGGGTTTGGGTTTGCTCGGAGCGGGCCAGATGATGTTCCTCAAGATCATGGCGGTGATGGACGAAGACCACGACACGAAGGATTTGGAGGCGTTCCTCGATGCGCTCAACGATCGGGTTGACATCGCTGAAGACGTGGTCGTTTTGCCGGGGATGGTCGCCGATTCCCTCGAAGCGGCAAGCCCGTACGAAAACGTCCACGCCAAACTGCTCATCGACGCCACCACCTTGCCGGCGGCCGACCCCCGCCACCCGTCTCCCCCGCTCGAAGGGTCGTTTTCCCAAGACGCCCCTGCATGGCGACAAGGGCTCGAGGCACCCCCTGCCTTTGACGGGCTGGAACGGGTCTTGGAGCTGGACGGTGTGGTCCAAGCCCGCATGCTTCGCGACAGCATGCTCGTCGTGACCACCCACATCCCCGGCACGCCCACGGCACGCAGCGGGTCTTCCACCCCGGATGATGATGCTGAGACGGCTCGAAGAACAAAGGTTGCGCAATTGAAAAATTCAATTTGGGAATTGGATCATTCCTCTTCACTTCGCTGGCTGTTCATCACCAACGACGACGTTGATTTGGAGGTCCCCAAGGCCCGCCGTCGCCTGCTCTGGCAACTCACCTCCAGGTTCGATGTGGGTCGGGGGCTGTTTTTTGACGATGAGCGGGCTCGGTTGTGCTGGGACGCCACCACCCCCATTCCATCGGAAGAACACGGCGTGCGACGGTGGCCCGCCATCACCCTTCACGATGAGGAAACGCTGGCCAAGGTGGCCCGCCACCCCGAATTGGAGAAATACGCTTGGCCCCCCCATCTCTCGTTTGGGGGCCCTGAGTGATGGATGTTAAGCAGGTGTTGTCGTTCATCAAAATCGAACACACGTTGTTCTCCCTGCCGTTTGTGCTCATGGGCTACATGATCGCCGTTCGACAGTTTGGGGTTGGCGATGGCTTGGATTTGCTGTGGATCCTGATCGCAGCCGTTGGCGCTCGCGGCCTGGCGATGGCCCTCAACCGCATCATCGACCGGGACATCGATGCCGCTAACCCTCGCACGCAGGGCCGTCACCTCGCCTCGGGGAGCATGAGCATGAAGACTGCCTGGTCCCTTGCTGCCGTGTTCCTTGCCATGTTGCTCATCAGCGCCGGTCTGCTGAACCGTGTTGCGCTGATGATGGCGTGGCTTCCAGTGTTGACGTTCGTGATTTATCCGTACATGAAGCGCTTCACATGGGGATGCCATTTCTGGCTTGGCTTGTGCTTAGGGCTTGCTCCAGCGGGGGCTTGGGTGGCGATCGCCGCTGACGTTCACGGCTGGGGCGCCATCACGGGTCTGCTGTCGTCCCGAACCGAATTCCTTTGGGCGCCCACCGTTCTGCCCATCTCCATCGGTGTGGCACTGTGGATCGCTGCGTTTGACATCAACTACGCTCGCATGGACGTGGAAAGCGACCGAGAACAAGGGATCCACTCCTTTCCCTCCAAGTTTGGCGACCGTGTCACCACACGAACGACCGTCCAACTCTCCCTGCTCTGGTTTGCCTGCTTTGCCATCGCCGACCCGATGGAAGGCATCTGGTTCCTTGCCGCTGCTGCTGTCATGGCACTGGCCAACATCGTTGTCGTCCTGCGCATGGAGCGCTTTGCGGATTTCCAAACGGTGCTGTTTCGGGTGTCGATGCTCACGGGCTGGATGTTGCTCGCCTCGCTGGTGATCGGCTTCTCGGCTGAAACTGCAGGTATGGCACTTGATTGATGCATGCGTTTTTCACCTCGAATTTGTGGTGGTGAAGGTTCTTGAGCCGACTCGATGAACCCTGGCCATGAACCCCATCGTCGCCTCACTGCTTGAGTTCAACAAGGCATTTGACATTCCCAAACTCGATGAACCCGGCCTTGGGCCTGACGAACTCATCGAGCTTCGCATCAAACTCTTGACCGAAGAAGTTCAGGAATACGCCGAAGCCGCCCGTGCGGGAGATCTGGTCGAAGTGTTGGATGCGCTGGCCGACATCGGTTACATCCTTGCTGGGACCATCATCAACCACGGCATGCAGGGCATTTACGACGATGCCTTCAACGAAGTGCACCGTTCCAACATGGCCAAGTTGGTGGACGGCCGTGTCATCCGACGTGAGGACGGGAAGGTCCTCAAGCCCGAGGGCTGGCAGCCACCGCAACTGAAGCAATTTCTCCCGGACGACGCGTGAATCCACTCACATGGTTTCTTGAGGCACTGTGCGCTGGGTGGGGCATGAGCCGTCCTGTTGCGTTGGTGACCGGTGGAGGCCGGGGCATTGGTGCGGCTGTTTCCGACCGGTTGGCTGCGGACGGATACGACGTGTTGTTGACCTACAACACCTCTTCCAAACCAGCAGAGATGGTGGTCGACGCCATCCGAGAGCGGGGCGATGATGCACTGGCCGTCAAGGTGGATTGCAGCGACCGGGGCGAGGTTGGACTGCTTGCCCACCACCCTTGGATGGCCCGTGGCATCGATGTTGTGGTGCTCAACCACGGGGTGTACCGTCGCGTGGCGGGGGAGCGGATGACCATGGAAGACCTTGCTGCCACGATGGCCACGAATTTTGAAGGCGCAGTGGCCGTTTGGAAAGCCGTGCAACCGCATTTGACCGACGACGCCAGGACGGTCGTGATCGGATCTCAGCTCGGCGTTCGGGGGTCGCCTCACGGTGCAGATTACTCCGCCTCCAAGGGAGCGCTGCATGCTTGGGCTCGCTCGCTGGCCCAAGCGGTGGGTCCGGAGGGAAAACGCGTGAACATCCTTGCGCCAGGTTATGTCGATACGGACATTCTCGCCGGTGATTCCCCGACCAAGCGAGCGCAACGGAACAACGAAGTTCCGCTCCAGCGGGTCGGAGCTCCCGAAGACATCGCCTCCACCGTCAGTTTCCTGGTGGGTCCGGATTCCTCCTACATCACGGGAGCCATCCTTCACGTGAACGGGGGACTCTATCTCCCCTGACGGTCACGATGGAACGGTGATGCTCATGGTGGACGATTGGGACGACGAAGGTTCCTATGAGGCTCAGGCCGATGCCGTGCTGGACAGCGTCGACCTCACGCAACGCAACCCGTTCGACCTTTCCAAGGCGCTGGAGGGGGCGATTCTTGAGGAGTTGAATCCCGACGTCAAGCGGTTTCACCTCCATGCGGAGTTCAACCCGGCAGGTGACCAGCCAAAGGCAATTGAACAATTGATTTCTCAATTGGAAAAAGGGCAAGAACGGTGCGTCATGCTCGGCGTGACCGGGAGCGGCAAGACCTTCGCCATGGCACACGTCATCGAGCGCCTGAACGTGCCGACCCTCATCATGAGCCACAACAAGACGTTGGCTCGGCAGCTGCATCAGGAAATGGTGGGCTATTTCCCGGACAACGCCGTAGAATACTTTGTTTCACATTACGATTACTACCAACCCGAGGCTTACCTGGCCAAGCGGGATTTGTACATCGACAAGGAGTTGAGCATCAACGAACGGATCGAGCAGGAACGGTTTGCGGCCGTGGCGTCGTTGGTCACCCGACCCGATTGCGTGGTGGTCTCATCGGTGTCGTGCATCTACGGTTTGAATCCGCCCGAGACCTTTCTGGAGCATCACCTTCGCTGCCATGTTGGTCAGGCCATTGAAACCAGCGACTTGCTCCGTGAACTCATCGAGTTGCAGTACCGACGAACCACCACCGATTTGCAGCGAGGCGAATGCCGGGTGCGGGGCGAAGTCGTTGATGTTTGGATGCCAAGCCGAGACGATCCGCTTCGCATCGTGTTTGATTTCGATGGCATCGTGTCGATTCAAATCTGTGACCCCGTCAGTTGGGAGTGTTTGGATGACCTCGACGAGGCGTGGATTCATCCGAAGGAATTCTTCATGACCAGTCCCGAACGCTTTGAAGCGGCCTTGGAGTCCATCGAAAAGGAGCTGAACGAGCGAACAAAATTCTTCGCACGGGAAGGCAAGGAACTGGAGCGATACCGGTTGGAGCAGCGAACGGAATACGACCTCGAGATGCTCAGGGAAATCGGCCACTGCCAGGCGATTGAGAATTACTCGCTGCATTTCGACGGTCGTGAACGGGGGCAGAGGCCGTATTGCTTGCTCGATTTTTTCGCTGCGTGCGCCAACCAATTCCACGGCGACCCGAAGAAATTCCTCGTGATCATGGACGAGTCACACGTCAGCCTTCCTCAAGTGGGCGGCATGTATCACGGGGACCGTGCCCGCAAAGAGAGCCTGATTGAGCACGGGTTCCGGTTGCCGACGGCAGCTGACAACCGCCCGCTGAAGCTGCCCGAATTCCAGTCCCTCGTTCCTCAACTGCTGTATGTGTCGGCCACGCCGGGTGAGCGAGAGCTGCGACACTTGTGCGAAGTCACCGGTCAACCCCTCCCCAAAGGCCTCCTTCATGTGGCTTCGGGCGGGGGTGCTGGTCCGGCCGACCAGGCCAAGAAACACCCTGAGGCGGAGTCGATGTACGACATGCTGCAGGCCATCGAGGGGATTGCCAAAATGGAACTTCGACCCACCGGCTTGCTGGATCCGGAAATCGAGGTCAGGCCCACAGCCGGCCAAGTCAACGATCTTCTCTCGGAAATCAATCAACGCATCGAACGTTCTGAACGGTGTCTGGTCACCGTCATGACCATCAAATTCGCTGAAGAGGTGGCGGCCTACCTCAACCGGATGGGCGTGAAGGCCCATCACTTGCATTCAGAAATCGATACGATTGAGCGCACCGAGATCATCAATGCGCTGCGGCACGGTCACATCGATGTCATCGTCGGTATCAACCTGCTTCGTGAGGGCTTGGACATCCCCGAGGTCAGCTTGGTCGCCATCTTTGATGCCGACCGACAAGGGTTCCTCCGCAACGAGCGCAGCCTCCTCCAGACCATCGGCCGGGCGGCTCGCAACCAACACGGCAAGGTGTTGCTCTACGCCGATGGCTTCTCACCTGCCATGGAGGCCGCCATCCGTCAAACATTGGAACGCCGTCAGCGGCAACATGCCAACAACGAGGCGCTCGGCATCACGCCGAAAACCATCGTCAAGGCCCTCCCGGTGATGGGCCAAACCGAAGAAGCGACCGTGACGGGCACGACCACCGCACCCGATGGCTCCCGGCGTCTGATCGCTCGGAAAGGCGGTCGTAAGGACGGGGATTGGGCTCAACGGCTGAATTTGGGTGCAGGTGCTTGGTCTGCCAGCGAGGCCGATAAGAATTCAATTGATGATTCAAATTATCAATTGACATACGATGAACCAACGGACGTTCCACACGATGCCTCATCCAAGGACATCGCCGCCCTCATCGGGGAACTTCGTTCAGACATGGAATTGGCCGCAAAAAACCTCGATTTCGAGCAAGCAGCGCGTCTTCGTGACCGTATCCACGAACTGGAACGTTGGCGGCAGGACAACGCCTGAATCACCCGTGGACACCTTCATGAAGGCATGACGGAAGGTGTGGCCATGGCGGTTGACCCCGAAGACTTCGATGTGCCCGTGATGGACTACGACTTTTCGAGAGCCACCACACCCCGGGCCTTGATTGAACAGATGGCATCAGCAGGTGGCTTTACTGCTACGAAATTTGCCGAAGCACGCAACATCCTCCATGCCATGCAGACGTCCATCAACGACGTGGACGGTGACCCTGCAAAGGTCAGCAACTGGTTGTCGTTTCCCGCTTGCCTGTGTGCGACGGGCACGCGCGGATTTTTCGTTGAAGCCATCAAGCGGAAGATGTTCAACATCGTGTCCACCACCTGTGGGACACTCGACCACGACATTGCTCGAGCCTACAAGCACTACTACCACGGTTCGTTTGACCTGGACGACGTTGAGTTGGGCGAGCATGCCTTGATGCGGCTGGGGAACGTCATCGTGCCCAACGCTTCGTACGGTGAAATCATTGAAGCGGTGGTCATGCCCGTTCTCGAGGACATCTACCAAGACCGCCTTCGTACAACCGGTAAAACGGGAGCGGATGCGTGGCTCGGGTTTGGCTCCATTCATCTTGTCTGGGAATTGGGTGAGCGCATTGGCACACCGGACACATTGATCTATTGGGCGGCAAAACACCGCATTCCGGTGTGCATTCCGGGCATCACCGACGGCTCCATCGGTGCTCAGTTGTTCATGTTCAGGCAGAAACATCGCGATTTCCATTTGGACACACTGGCTGACGAGCAGGTCATGAGCGATCTCACCTGGGATGTGGGAGAGTCCAACGCCCTGATGGTGGGGGGTGGCATCTCCAAACACCATGTCATCTGGTGGAATCAATACCGAGGCGGCTTGGATAGTGCCGTGTACATCACCACGGCGCCTGAGCACGACGGCAGTTTGTCGGGGGCTCGCCTTCGTGAGGCCATTTCCTGGGGCAAGATGCGTGCAGAGGCGCCCCACGTTTGTGTTGAAGGCGATGCGAGCCTCCTGTTGCCGTTGTTGGGGGCGGACCTCTTCAGCGACCCCTACGGTGCTTGAATCGCTCAGCGTTCGCGTTCCACCATATCGGCCAACGCTTGCATCAATCCTTGACGAAGGGGTGTGTTGGGCCGCCAACCTTCGCCAGTTGATTCGATCAACAAACGGTGCAAGGGTCCCAGGTCGGGCCGCTTTGGTGGTGTTCGCTCTCGTTGCGTTACCTCGGTCACGACGATGGGTACCGTGACGCCCCTCGCCAAATGATCCGTTGTGAAGGTGCCGTACAAGCCAGCAGCATTCCGTGAAGACAACATGGACAATTCCTGCCATGTGTCTTTCGCAGACCACCAGCGACGTCCACAGACGTGGATGACTCCCTGTCCGACGTTGACCTTGTTTCCAATGCGTAGCACGGCCCTTGCAGCGTCGTGAAGGGTCACCCAATGGCCTCCCTGTATCTCCAGCTCCCGTGGTTGCTCGCGTTGCTCGGTTTCGTCCCTCCACGCTCGGAGCATGCTGCCATAGGGGGTGGAAAGGTGGCCTGACAACAGGTGATGGATGGCGATGGTGACGGTGCCTGCGTCCCCGGTTGAGGCCTGCTCGGGTTCGTGAGGCCCGAGCAAACGAAGCTGGATGTGCGTGCCCTTTGGGTTCGAAGGGGGGGTGGCTCGGGTCTGGAGGGTGACGTTCACCTGTGGATCGTGTTGGGGTGGTGCAATCCCGTAGGGGAACGCTGCGAGGGTTTGTTCGAAGCGTCTGGAGGCGGTTTCAACATCGGCCTGTGCCATGGTAAACCGATGGCCTGCAGGGATGCCCCGTTCCATCAAGGCGTGCACAAAGGGGTGGTCGAGGTCATCGACGTACCACACCGTTGTGTCCATGAAGTGGGGTTGGCGGGGGGGTTGATGAAGTCGGCGGTTGCCGTCTGGTCTGTCAAATCTTGAGTTTTCAATTGGGAATTACAGTTCTTGGATTTGATTTTTCAGTTGATTTCACTCGTAGCAAGGTGTTTTTCTTCGGATCGGGCGATTTACGTTTGTGTCTTGGCCCGTTCTAAAGAAAGTGAGTATTAAAATTGAAGAGAATCGATTTTGGCATGTCGGATAATTTCAGATGAATTTGAATTATGCGACAACCCTTTGGAATTGAATTTGAATCGTCTGTTCAATTGAAATCCTTGATATTATGCGACAAACTCAATTGAAAATGATATTTATCGAGAGGAATACTATAAGAGGTGGATTGGACTAGGGGAGGGTAAGCCGAACATGGCAGGAGAGATGGGAAATGAGAAACACCGATTATGACATTGGAGAATTGCTCCAACGCGAGGTCTACGTGAACGACATCAAAGTGGGGACGATCATTGGCGAACGTCACCACCCGAACGACGCTAGGGTGCAGTCGGTTCGGTTGCAAGTTGAACCCGATGTGGCCGATGAATTCATGCGAAAACCAACCGAATACGCCCCGTTGTCAAAGGAACTGGTGCACAGCATTCGCGGCGACGGCACCGTCAAACTGTCCAAATCCATGCGCGAACTGCAGCGTCGCTGGCGCAACACCGTCCGCATTGATGAGAAACTGTATGCCCCCGACGAGATGTTGGACCGAGCAGTGCTCGACAACCAGGGCGATGAAATCGGTGTGATCGTCGGTCTTCACCGCATCAAGCGCACGTACAAAGGCGTGGTTGTCCGAACGCGCGCCCGCATTCAAATGCAATTTGGCGTCGAGGAAGAAATCCGCATTCCGATTTCAGCGCTGGTTCGTACCCGAGAGCGGTTGGATGAAGTGGTCATGTCCCGGACCTTTGACAAGGTCATGCAACTGCCTTCCTTTGTGAGTTTGAACAACGGCGAAGAAGAAGAGTGAACACGGCCTGTGACGCTGGCTCCGTTGAGCCGTCATGCTTATGACGGGGGGTCAAGTCGGCGGTCTGCCCTTGCGCGGGTGGCTTAGTCGGTTAGAGCACCCGGCTGATAACCGGGAGGTCGCAGGTTCAAGTCCTGCCTCGCGCACCAAACCCGTTCACAAAGAACATGTAGGTCCACCCACTGGGTCGTTTGAGGATTCAGCATGGTGGTTGTATCTGGCAGCAATTCGTCCTCGCTCGCCCAGCAACTCGCCTCCGAACTTGGCTGGGAACACCACCCGTTGGAGACCCGAAGATTCCCCGACACGGAAGGGTATGTTCGCATTCCCGACGATGTGAGCGACCCGGTCCGAGCGGAACCTGTGGTGCTCGTGTCGAACACATTTCCTGATTCGGGCATCGTTGAAACGCTCCTGATGCTTCATGCACTTCAGGACCTTCGAAAAGGAAACGTTGAGAATTTCAGAAACATCGGTCCTCAGACCCTGCCTGATGTGGGAAAAGGTCTGATTTTGGCCATACCGTACTTTGGGTATTCGCGGCAGGACAAACGGTTCAAGCCGGGGGAAGCTGTGAGCGCTCGGGCGATCGCCGACATGTTTGGGCACCTTTGCGATGGCATGGTGTTCCTTGACCTCCATGCACCCGCCGTCCTCGAGGACATGCCCTTGCCCACCGCCTTCACCTCGGCCATGCCCGAGTTGGCCAAGCACCTCGGCCAAACGGTGCAACCGGACTTCATTCTCTCGCCCGACAAAGGCGCCATCGACCGGGCTTCGCATGTTGCTCAAATCATCGGTTGCGAATTTTCCTACCTCGAAAAAACCCGTATTGATGCCCACACCATCGTCCACCAAGCGAAGGACCTCGACGTGGATGGCAAACGCGTGGCCATCGTCGACGACATGATCGCCACCGGAGGGACCATTTGTCGAGCGGCGGAAGCGTTGCGCAACCAAGGCGCCACCGAAGTCCACGCTGCTTGCTGCCACGGGCTGTTCACCGGCGGCGCCATCGCTCGGTTGCTGAGGTACGTGGACGGCGTCCACGCCACAGGCTCGTTGGCAAACGCTCGGGATGTGATTCCAGGCGGTCCGGCGCTGGCTCGTGGCGTCCACCAAGTGATGGCCGAACTGAAGGGAAATTGAGGCGAAACGGCTGACTGCGACGGAAAAGGGCTGTGCTACCCCTCCCAGGGCGCCTCGTGAGGCCTGCCGTTGTGTTTATATCCGCGAGGTTGTGCGCAAGGTTGCCCCATCACGAGGAAGGAGAGATTCCAATGAGTGTACACGTGCGATTTGAAACCCCAGAAGACATTGCCAACAAGATTTACGAAATGATCGACCTCAACAAGGCCGGTCGAGTGAAGAAAGGTAGCAACGAAGTGACCAAGGCTGCCGAGCGCGGCACCGCCCAGTTCATCATCATGGCTGAGGACGTCAACCCACCCGAGTTGCTCGCCCACATCCCGTTGATCTGTGAAGAGAAAGACATCCCCTACGGCTACGTGCCCAGCCAAGAATTCTTGGCCAAGGGCATTGGCATGCCCAAGGACACGTCCGCCGCATCCGTCGCCATCATGGAAATCACCAAAGGCGCACAAGAGAAGTTCCACGAAGTCGTTGAGGAAATCAAGAACCTCAAGGCTTGAGGATCACGGAGTTGAACAACAATGAGTGAAGAACTCGGTGGATGGCCAGCAGAAGTGGTCGAGATTGTCGGACGAACCGGCATGACCGGTGAAGCCACGCAGGTCAAGGTTCGCGTGAACGATGCCCCCAACCCCCGTGACGTCGGTCGCATCATCAGTCGCAACGTCGTGGGCCCTGTTCGTGTTGGCGACATTCTCATGCTCAAGGACACGGGTCGAGAAGCCCGCAAGCTCAACGCACGGTGATGCCCCATGCCAGAACGACGAATCTGCAGTTTCTCCGGTGAGGAGATCGAGCCCGGAACCGGGATGATGTTTGTCCGCAAGGATGGCAGTGTGCTCTGGTTCAAGAGCAGCAAGACCCGCAAGAACCACCTCCAATTGCAGCGCAACGCTCGCAAAGTCAAGTGGACCCGTCACTACGTGAAGGGCGGCATTCAGTGAAGCCTCGCTTCATCGCCGTAACCCTCTTCAACGGGTCACCGGTGGCTCGGTTTGGTGAACACCATGGAAACCACATACGTGATGATCAAACCTGACGGCGTCCAGCGAAACCTCATCGGTGAAATCGTTGGCCGATTTGAACGAAAAGGCCTCAAGCTCGTGGGCTTGAAGGCCATGGTGCCCACCGAAGAGGTGGCCCGTGCCCACTACGACGTTCACAAGGAGCGTCCGTTTTTCCCCGGTCTCATCCAATTCGTGACCTCCGGGCCGGTCGTGTGCATGGCTTGGCAAGGTGTTGAAGCCATCGCTGTGGCTCGAAAGCTCATCGGCGCCACCAACGGTCGCCAAGCCGAACCCGGCACCATCCGAGGTGACTTCGGGATGGACATGGGCTTCAACATGATTCACGGTTCGGACGCTCCCGAAACCGCCGCCTTTGAACTCGGCCTGTGGTTCCCAGAAGGAACCATGGACTGGGAGAAGACCATGACCCAATGGGTCTACGAGTGATGCCCAACCTTGGGTGATCGCATGAGCGACGAAGACTCCCCTGCCGAACTGCCGGTGGAGGACGAGGCCCCTAAAGGGCACAACCGCCAACCCATCGTGTCGGTCTTGGGTCACGTCGACCACGGGAAGACCAGCGTGCTCGACATGGTTCGCTCCATCGGCAGCGAGCGTCAGGCCAGCGTGATGGACCGAGAAGCGGGAGGCATCACGCAGCACATCGGTGCGACGGAGGTTCCTGCCGATGTGCTCAACGACACCTGTTCTGCCATGTTGGGTGGGAAGGCGTTCAAGTCCCCCGGCCTGTTGTTCATCGATACGCCAGGGCACCATTCCTTTGCTTCCCTGCGAAACCGCGGTGGGTCGGTTGCTGACATCGCCGTGCTTGTGGTCGACATCATGGAAGGCCTGCAGCCCCAGACGATTGAGTCGATTCAAATTCTCAAAGAAACCCGAACACCGTTCGTCATCGCCGGCAACAAAGTCGACCGCCTGCACGGCTGGCAGGTGGAACGTGGGCGCTCGTTCATCGAGTCCTTTCACCGACAGCGCGACGATGTGAAGGCGTTGTTTGAGGACCGGTACTGGAAGTTGATGGGTCAATTTTCAGAGCACGGGTTCAACCTTGAACGCTACGACAAGATCAAAGATTTCCGACAAAGCGTGGCGCTGGTTCCCATGTCCGCCAAGGAGGGCGAAGGCCTCCAGGACTTGCTTGCCGTGACGGTCGGCCTCGCTGAGCGCTTCCTCGAAGATCGCTTGACCGACACCCTCGGACCCGCTCAAGGAACGGTCCTGGAGATGCGGGACGAGGTGGGGATGGGGAAAACAGTGGATGTCATCCTGTACCGCGGCCGTCTTTCAGTGGGGGACTCGGTCATGCTCGCCGGTCAAGACGGTCCGTTCAAGACCCACATCAAGGGTCTCAAGCGCCCGCAAGGGATGTCGGAGATGCGGGATGCTGGCAAGCGCTGGGTCAATTTTGATGACGTGGACGCTGCGTGCGGGGTGAAGATCGTCGCACCCAACCTGGAAGCGACCATCGCCGGAACCACGCTGCATCTCGCCAACACGCCGGAGCAACAAGCGGAAGCGGAGGTGGCGCTGCGCGAAGAGTGGCGTGCCATTTTCGACGCCATGCCCGTGATGTGCTCCAAGTGCAACGACATCATGCCCCGTCGGACGTTCCTGGAGCACCGTCGTGAACGGGCGTGTCGAGGTGCTGAAGAAGAGCGCAGCGGTGTGGTCATCAAGGCCGATACGGTCGGTGGGTTGGAAGCGTTGGCGTTTGAATTGCACCAGCGCGGCGTCCCCGTCCGTCAAGCCACGGTGGGGCCGGTCAACAAGAAGGACATCCTGATGGCGCAATCGGCCGCCGATCCGCTGCAGAAAATCATCCTCGGTTTTTCCACGAAAGCCAACACGAGCGATGTGGCTCAAGCCCTTGAGGGCGATGATTCCGATGTGAAGTTCATTGCCGGCCCGATCATCTATCACATCATGGATGCGTTCGAAACATGGATGGAGGACACCAAGAAGATCCTGGAGGAGGGCCTCCGTGAGGCGTTGGTGTACCCCGGACGGGTGCTGTACCTCAAGGACCACACCTTCCGCGCCAAAGGGCCGGCCATTGTGGGCATGCGTGTCTTGGGCGGTCGGGTGCATGTCGGTCAACGCCTGATGAAACTCGACGGCACGCCTGTGGGTCAAATCAAAAGCTTGCGAACGCGGGCTTCTGAAGACGTCATGGAAGCCAAGCAAGGCGACGAAGTGGCCGTTGCCGTCCAGGGGCCCACCGTGGGCCGCCACATTGAGGAGTTGGACGAATTTTATGTCGACGTTCCAGAGCGTCACGTGAAGCGCTTGAAGAAGGCCGACCTGTCCCCAGTTGAAGAGGAAATTTTGGACGAGATCGTGGCGCTTCATCGCAAGGACAATCATTTCTGGGGCCGATGAGGCACGCTGCTCGGTAGGGCGAGCAATTGCACCGCAGTGCAGCGTTTTTCAGAACGATTGTTCGTGAGCATTTTTGAACAAGAAAGCGCACACATTCAAATAAGAAAGGAACGGGTTTTGGCCTGTAGGAGTTGATGGGATGGAGTCAAGCATGGCCGGTGGCGCACGAACGCAAGACCTCATTGCTACGGTGTCGTCCATTTCCAACAACCTGATGAACGAAGTCAGCAAGGTCATCATCGGGAAAAACGAGAACTTGCGCCGCGTCACCGTGGGCATCCTGTCCAACGGCAACATGCTGCTTGAGGACTTCCCCGGATTGGCCAAGACCTTGCTGGCCAACACCTTCGCTCGTGCCCTTGGGTGCAAGTTCAAGCGCGTTCAATTCACACCGGACTTGCTCCCCTCCGACATCATGGGAACCTACATGTACGACCAAAAATCAGGCGAGTTCAAACTTCGTGCAGGCCCGTTGTTTTCCAACATCCTCCTCGCGGATGAAATCAACCGTGCCCCACCCAAGACCCAAGCGGCGCTGTTGGAGGCCATGGAAGAGAAGCAGGTCACCATCGAAGGCATCACCCACAAATTACCCGCACCGTTTGTGGTGTTGGCCACGCAAAACCCCATCGAACAGGAAGGAACATATCCGCTCCCTGAGGCTCAAATGGACCGCTTCCTCATGAAAATGAGCATGGGGTACCCCGACCGTGCTGAGGAGAAGGCCATCCTTGCCCGCCGAAAGCTGCGCGGGCAGGACGAACACGTGGTGGAACAAGTCACATCACCCAAAAAAGTCGTCGCCATGCAAAAGGCACTGGAAACGGTGCACGTTGACCCCGCCATTCTTTCCTACATCGTCGAAATCGTTCAACGCACTCGAGAGGACCACCGGGTGATCAACGGTGCTTCTCCACGTGCCAGCCAAGCGCTCTTCAAGACTGGCCGAGCAGCCGCTGCCGTGGCCGGACGCAACTACGTGATCCCCGACGACATCAAGGGCATTGCCTTGCAAATCATCTCTCACCGCATCAACATGAAGCCCGAAGCCAAGATTCGTGGCATCACCGGCATGCACATTGTCCGAAAGATCCTTTCCGAAGTTCCCGTCCCAGTGATTCAACCCGCATGATGCTGGCTTCAGCAAGGTTGCATTGAAAGGGGAGGGCTCCCTTCATCTGAATTGCCGGAGGTGAAACGCTGAACCCGTACAAAATGGTCATCGCTGTCGCCAACCAGAAGGGTGGGTGTGCGAAGACGACCACGGCCGTCAATTTGGCAGCCGCATTGGCCAAGGGGTCGCCAAAGCAGAAACTTCCACCGGCCAAAGTGCTGCTCATCGACTTGGACCCGCAGGGTAACTGCGCAACATCGTTCGGCCTAGAGAAGAAAAAAATCAAGAAAACCGTGTACGATTTGCTCATCAACGATGCGGGAGATGAATTGGATTTGATGGAGGATTACCTCATCCATCCCGACGAACTCACCCGCTCGATGAGGGAGGCATGGAGTCACCGAAACACCGGCAAGAAGGTGCCCGAAAGCATCCATGCAGGTCACCTGCACTTGCTGCCGAGCGACATTCACCTTTCCGGTGCTGAGATCGAGCTCAGCCACAAGATCGGGCGAGAAACCCGTCTGCAGGAAGCGCTGTTGCCCATCGTTGACTTGTTTGATTACATCATCATTGACACCCCGCCGTCGTTGGGGTTGTTGTCCATCAACGCGATGTGCGCCGCCAATTGGGTCATGGTACCCGTTCAAGCGGAATACTACGCGCTCGAAGGGTTCAGCATGCTGATGAATTCGATCAAGATGATTCAGCGTCGAATCAACCGAAACCTGAAAATCTTCGGCATTGTGATGACGATGGTGGACGGTCGGTCGAAATTGAGCACCTACGTCTGCGATGAGGTGAACAAAAAGATGCCGAACAAGGTGTTCAGCACCACGGTCAGGCGTCTCGCCAAGGTGGCCGAAGCACCTTGGAGTGGCGCGCCCACGGTCATCCTCAACAAGCCGACGAATTCAGGGGCCGGAGCAGGGAGCCTGGAGTATTGGACGCTGGCACGCGAAGTGCATCAGCGCGTGAAGGAAGTTCGCCGCGAGTTTGGCGTGGTGGAGGAGCCACGTTTGAAGATTGAACGGCAGACCGGCTCCTCGGCACGTTGACCTTGGTGGCGAAACACCCGGTTCAATCAATCCGCTGTTCGCACCCTTTAAGGATTCAAACCGAGCATCACCCTCCGGGATGCAAGCATGACGGGCGAGGGAATGACATCGGTCAGCGTGAGTTACGAGATTCGTCGGCAACTCAACACATTGAGGACGACGGGTGATTATCGCAGCGTGAACGAGCTGCTGGCCGACATGATTCGAACCCACAAGATGTTGAAAATGCGCGGTGAAATTGATACCCTGCGAGCTCGGATGAAAGAGGCGGTGGACGTCGATGTGGACCACCTTGCCGAACGCCTGAACCTCGCTCCCTTCCAGGTGTGATTGGGATGATGGCTTGGCGCCCTCGAGGCTACCGCTTCACGGCCAAACACCTCGTCCGTGCATTGTGTGCCGACGACACCGATGAGGCCAAATTGCTCTTGTCGGCGATGTACGGTCGCGTGGAACTTTTCGCAGACAGCACGGCATGGAACGGTTTCATTTGGCTCGTGATGAACACGTGCAAAATTGGCGGCCAGCCGATGTACACCGGTCATGAACTCGGTGCCATCAAATCGGCATTGCCCATCGTTTGGGTCTAATTCAGGCCCATTTTCTCGAGGTATTCGTGGCCGTACCACTGCCACTGATCCATCGTCCATCCGTCGGGCAAGCCGGTCGCTGGAAGAGGTGGCCCTTCAGCGGGTGGTTGTGGGCTGGCTTCAGCCGCCGTTTCCGGTTCGGTCGAGCCCACACCGGCGATGGCTTCCATGCTCTCTTCCTCGTAGGCCACGGCACCCGCAACGGCCATCGGCTGGTCGACGTCCAACACCAAATCGGCTTCGCTGTCGTCTTCGTCCTGGTTGAAATCGAACTGGGCGACATCGTCGTCCCATGCGGCATCGGTCACGATACCGCCTGCGGCGGACATGCCGCCCTTGCCCTCAAGCGCTTCTTTGGAAGCCATGTGTGTGAAATCGGTGCTGACGCCTCCGTATTCCTTCTGAACCACCGTGGCCTTGCGTTGGTTCATCAAGTAGGCGACCCCCAAAATGGCACCGCTCAATCCAATGAACGCCACCAGGCCCACGATGACCACCTGGGTGAGGACCTCCTGGTCCACGCCGCCCAGGGTGTTGGAGCCATCGGAGTTTTGGTCCTTCGAGGTGTTCCAGGCGTTGAAACTGAGGGGTGTTTGGTTGGTCTCAACCGTGTTGAGGTAGGCCTGATACGCGGGATCCCGCCAACCCATGCAGGCGGGTCGGGTGTCGTTGAGGTCGTTGAGGCAATGATCCTGTTCGGTTTGGATGTTGCTTTGCGTGTCGTCGTAATCGCCGTTGGAGCCAACGCCGTCCCCGTCTCGGTCAAAATGCTCGTTGGGGTCACGGTCCATCAGCGGCGATTCCGTTCGGTCCACCCACCCGTCCCCATCTTCATCCAGACACCCGTAGGAGGGTGTTGCCACGTAACCATCGGGCGAGGCGCTGCTCGCATTGACGGCCTTGGTGGAGGTGCCGAACTCCCAAGGGCAAGCGTCCGCCCGTTCACCGGTGCTGTCGTCGCCGTAGCCGTCCCGATCGGCGTCGACCCACTGGGTTCCTTCGTTGGGCAGGGCGTCGGCCCCGTCAGCGACCGTCCAAGCTTCATCCGGGTCTGAAAAACCATCGAGGTCGCCATCGGGGCAGCCAAAGCGATCTTCGGATGAAAAGCCGTTCACGGTGGGGCATGCATCCGGACGGAAACCGTTGGCGTTGTCACCGTAACCATCGCCATCTTGATCCGCCCATTGCGTGGCCTCGTTGGGGAATTGGTCGGCCTGGTCACCGTTGGCATTGTCCCCGTAACCGTCGCCATCAGCGTCGGCCCACTGGTTGGGGTTGTTGGGAAACAGATCGGGGTTGTCGCCTGTGGCCTCATCGCCGTAGCCGTCGCCATCGATGTCCGACCATTGCGTGGCGTCGTTGGGGAAGGCGTCGGGATTGAACCCCGTCGGGTCATCACCGTACCCATCGCCGTCTGAGTCGGTGGTTTGGGACGCATCGTTGGGGAAGGCGTCGGCGAGATCGCTGACGCCATCGAGATCGGTGTCAAGGTCAAAGTAACGGAATTTGGTTTGGGAAGGCGTGCTGCCCACAAGATGGAATTGGCCGGTGAATTCGGGAAGAATGCCGACCACATCGCCTGAACCGGTGAAGGTTTCCAATTCGGTGAAACTGGTGGTGTTGAGGATGGAGAGCTTGCCCTGACGGGCGCCGATGGCCATCTTGTCTTGAGCGTAGGTGCCGACGTAAGTGGTCTCCTTGGTGTGCGGGAGGTCGATCATGGTGGCGGTCCAACTGCTCATGGCGTACTTGTAGGCCGTGCCTCCTGTCGTCCCTGCCACGAGGGTGTTGTTGTCCAGTTCCTTGAGGACGGAAACGATGTCGGTGGGATCGGTCAAGGTTTGAACGCGTTCCCCCCCACCGTTTTCAAGGTAGATCTTGCGGTCGTAGGAGGCCAAGGCCATGCGTCCGTCTCCCAAGATTTCGAAGGCGGAAATGCCAGCGTTGACGACACTGCTGCCAACACCGGTGGGCCCATCCTGCGTGTATTCTTCAGCTCGGCGCTTGCCTGCGTAGTGAACGAGCCAAAGGTCGCCCTGAGGGTCAAACGCTGCGTCGTTCACGGGGTCCACGGACGAAACGTTCCATGTGATGGTTTGCGTCGCGATTTGAACCACATAGACGCCGGTTTGATGCGCCACCGTCACCTGCTGTTGAGCAGGGTCGACGCGACCGTTGTTGGCCTCCACATCGAGATGGACCGACCAGATGGCGGTCAAGCCCGAACCGGTCATGACGTTCTTGCTGACGTTGCCTGTGGTGTCGAGGGTCAGCACGCCACCGTCGAAGGTGGGTTCCCACATGATCATCGATTGCTCCAAGACCTGAGTTTCACCCGCATCCGTCAATGGCGGCAGCTCAGCGGTCGCCAACGGGAGGGTCGCAACATGGGCCAGCATGAGCGTGGCGAGGAGAATGGCCTTTCGCTTGAACATGGTTATACCGACGCCCTTGAGCATTAAGAACCACGCGGTGCGTTGTTTGTACGGCGGGTTTCAGTCCTCGTCTTCTTGCGGTTGGAGCGTCTTGACGGGCGTTTTGGAAACAGGCCTCAAGGTGCCCTTCACGGGCCTCAGCTTGGCGGTGGCGGGCGTCGCTTGGTCCGCAGGTTCAGCCGGCACGAGGGTGGTTCCGACCGGCGTGATCGAAGCCGTGGCTGGAGGTTCTGGTGCAACGGAGGGCGCCAACACGCCGCGAATGGGTCTCAGTGCAGCCGTTGGTTCAGCGCTTGGGACATCCGCTTCGTCAAGGGCATCGTCCGATGCACCGTCGGCTTCCTGCGGCGTCTCCATGGCGTCGGGTGCCTCGTCGAGTTGGATGACCGGTTCAACGGCATCCGTTTCGCCCTCCTCCATGGCTTCTGGCGCTTGGTCGAGTTGCGTCTCCGCTTCCACAACGTCAACAGGGTCAGCCACAGTGTCTTCCAAGGCATCGTCCAGCGGTTCCTCGTCAAGCAGTTCATCCATCTCTTCTTCGATGGAGGAGGGCATGTCCTCAGCCGTGTCCTCCACCTCGTCCGGGGCGACCTCCTCGTGGTCTTGAACGGGCTCGGGCAATGCGGGGTCCTCGAGGGTGGCTTCGGCATCGGCTTCGACATCGGGTTGAACCGCCTGATCCTCTTGAGGGACCAGCGGTGCAGGTGCGCCGATGGGTTGACGGACGGTGCGTGCGGCCGGCAACCCCGCTGCTTGGCCAATGGGTTGCCGCACGGTTCGGACCGGTGGTGCGGGTGCTGTCAACGGTTTAGCACTGGTCATGGGGGATCGCATGCCTCCGAGGCCAAGGCGAGGCTCAGTGGTGGTCTGTTGACCCATCAAGCCGCGGAGGGGCCGACCAGCCGCTGCACCCAGCCCGTCGGGGCGAGCACCCAACGCCGATGGGTCCGTGGCGGCGGCACCGAGGGAGGCCGGTGCTTGACCTGAAATCGATTGCATCCATTTTTGCCGCTTTTCAGCTCGTGTGTCGGTGGCTTGAAGGGCGGTGTACTCACGCTCGCGTGCTTTGAGTTCGACTTCGTCGACGTCGATGTCGTCTTGAATCTGCTGTGTGACGGCCTCGCGCATCTTCTCCTCGGCCATCTCCTTGAAGGAATCCATCTTTTCGGACAGCCCCCTCAATCGGTCACGGATTTCAGCACGCTTGAGGCCCAGTTGCGCCTCAATTTCGGCTCGAATCTGCGCCTCACGCTTGCGAACGTCGATGAGGGCCTTGTTGCGCATGATCTCCTCACGCTTGTCCAACTGGCGCTCCAATTGGGTGGCCACCTCGGTTTCTTTCCGGGTTTTGAATTCGGTGAGCCGTTCTTCCATCTCGATTTCCAACTCAAGCGTCGTTTCTTCCTTGAGCAGGTCGAGATCGGTTTCGTGCGTCAGCCGCTCGTTGCGCAGTTGAGCGTCAAGCTCGGACATGATCGCCTTCCGAGCAGCGGCTTCCCGAGATTTGAATTCGAGATCGAGGCGTTCGGTCCAATCTTTCTTGTCGGTTTCGTACACCGCTTCCAGTTCGTCGCGCAACTCCGCCTCTCGCTCGTAACGGTACCTTGACAATCGGTTTTGCACCTCGGATTCCCGTGCGTGGCGGTACGCCTGATATTCGACGTCCTTTCGGTGGTCCAACTCGGCCTGGATCTCGCTGTGAAGGGAGCGTGAGATGTCATCGATGGCCTTGGAGAACGTCATGTCGTACTTGGCCTTCAACCGCTGCTTGCGTTCAGCCATGCGACCGGCGTGTTGTTCGTTGAGTTGCTGTTCAATCTCTTTCCGCAGTTCGTCCCTGCGCTTGGCGAGGGCCAGTTCAACGTCCTCGCGCAGGTTGTCTTCGAGGACCTTGGTTTCGTCCCGAAGCTTGGTTTCAATTTCGTGCTGAAGTTGTGCAGCGATGTCTTCCTCAAGCCGCAGGCTCCTTCGGTCAAACTCGACCTTGAGCCGTGCTTCCCGTTGCCTGAGGCGCTGACGCAATTGCTGCTCAAGTCGGCTGCGAATGCCGCGTCGCAGTTGGTCTTCACGCTCGGCAAGCATGGCTTTGTGGCCTTCCTCAAGGCGTTCAACCTCCTTGGATTCCATGCGTTCAAATTGCTGCTCCATTTCTTCTGCAAGTTGAGTTTCCATCGTTCGCAAACGATGTTGGAGAGCTTGGTTGTGCTCAAGCCGGATGCGTTCTTTCTGGATGTCCAGCCGTCGATCGTACTCTTCACGGAGTTGGGCTTCGATGGAGGCCTTGATTGCGGAGGTGCGTTCAAGCAATTGCGTCCCCAGTTCGGTTTCGTTTTGTTCCCGAAGGGTGCTGACCGCACGGTGGAGGCGGAGGTCGAGTTCTTGTCGAATTTTTGCCTCTTCATGAGCGAGTGAATCCCGTTCGAGTGTGGCCAATTCCTCCTCCATGTTGGCCCGAAGGTCGCGCTCAAGGGCGTCCAGCGTCATGTCGTGCTGGACGGCCAATTCCTTTGCCACGTTGGCTTTCATGGCATGGATTCGTTCGGTGATGGCTTGTTGACGCAACCGGCGTTCCCTTCTCAGGTCCGCTCGCAAGCGTTCTTCTTGCCGGAACCGTGCCTGTGTTCCCAACGCTTCATCCAGCGTGGAGGCACTCGCCGAGGTCAGTTGTGACCGCAACGAAGCCAAGGTCACGCGCTCGGAGCCATTGCCCCCAAACTCGTCCCCTTCACGGCTTTCGCTGGTGCTCATCAACGTCCCATCCTGACGCTCAAGGTCGTCTCTTCGTAGTTAAAGTGCGCGACGAGGCATGGGTTTGAGCCGCCCGTTTTCGGGGCTTCGTACCACGGCCGAACGGCCTAAAAATTGACGGAAAAAGCCGTTTCACACGCTGGGCAGTTGATGTCGCGTCGTCCGGGTCGTCGCTTCATTCGGAGGGTGCGTTCACATCCGGGGCAATCGATCTCAACGCGAGGCGTTTGCGGCCTGATGGTGAAGTAGGTCTCGCACATGCCGCAACGGAGTTCAGCAGGTCGCTGGTCCACGCCGGCGACCAAAACTTTCGAACAACCGGGGCAACTGATCTTCTCCTCGGCCCACTTTCGCCGCGTGGCTGGGTGATTCACCCTGACCTTTGCCTCGCACAAGCTGCATGTGACCTCCCCAAGGGCCAGCGGAAGCATGCCGTTGCACTTTGGACAGGACAGCGCTGGCGGGGACACGTTGGATTCAATCGAGAGTTCGTCGCTCACATCCATCACCGTTCCTTGCTGTACAGGACCAATTCGTCGGGAATAAAGTTCCACGGCAATTCCAGTTCAAGTCCGTAGAGTTGTGCCAGTTCTTGGATGAATTGTTTGGCACCGACCTGGTCGCGTGCGTTGGACAAATGCAGCGTGATGGCGGCCCGGTCGCCCACCTCGCTGTGGAGGAGGGTGACGTTGGATTGGGCCGCTGCACCGGGGTTGACTTGGAGCAACTCGGGAAGGTCGATCCGGTCAGCAGCACGCCACCAGCGGGCTCGCCCTTCGTCCCTGTGGTTCTCCACCAGGTTCAGCGAGGCCAATTTCTTGAGGTGGTGGTAGAGGTTGTACCGGTCCACACCCACCGCTTCTTGCAGTTGGACCGTGCTCATCTCATCGACGGTGCACAAGGCGATGTAGGCTTGGCGCCGTGTGGGGTGGGCCAGTGCCGTCGTGATGGGGTCGCCTCGAACTCGTCCCATCACCTCACCCAACCACAGGGCGTGTTCATAGGGTTTGAAGATACCGTGCGTTTCGAAAATCAAGCCGAAGTGGCCTTGGTCAGGTAGCGGTTCCTGAAGGATTTGAACGCCTCCATCGTGTCGTCGCGCATGGACCTGAACGTGGACTTGAGCAAAGCACCGACCTCGCCTTGTCTGGCCAGGCGTGCGCCGTTGAGGATCACAAGGATGACCGAAGCCTCGTGAATCAACACCCCGACCCACAGCTGGTCGTACCATTGTTGCACCACGGCCACGACGAGTGTGACGGTGACGAAGACCGAGAAGAACAGGTTTTGCATCAAGGTTCGCTGTGCGCTCCGTGCAAGATCCACCATGTGCGTCAGCATCCTTGGATCGTCGCCGGGAATCAAGATATCGGCCGCCTCGAGGTTGACCGATTCTCCCGTACCGACAGCGACCCCCACATCGGCCACGGCCAACGCGGCGGCGTCGTTGAACCCGTCCCCGACCATCATCGTGATGTGGCTCTTGGATCGGCCTTTCACCCAGGCCACTTTTTGTTCGGGGCTGAGGCCACCGTGCGCAGCCGACTCGGGCAGACCGACGGTTCGCGCGAATTCAGTCACGGCTGCTGGATGGTCCCCCGACAAGATCTCCACGCTGATTCCGCGCTCGTGAAGCGAGGCGATGAGTTCACCGGATCCGTCCCGCGTGTCGTCGTGGACAAACGTGACGAGGGCAATGGCTTGGTCGCCTTTGACCAACAAACTGGCGCCGTGACCTTCACGCTTGGCGTCGGCGAAGGCATCGCTCAGTGCCTGTGCGACCTCCACACCCATGCTGTCGGCTTTGTCCGGGCGAATGAAGGCGACGCGCGTGGAACCTTGTTTGCCTTCCACACCGGCATCGATGTCGGCCATGTCGGAAATCTTGGCGGGCTCCACGTCCATCGTTTCGCACCGATCCATGACGGCCAGTGCATAGGGGTGATTGGACCGTGCTTCAAGGCCCATCATGAGTTTCAAGGCCGCTGACTCGCGCCGTCCTTTGGCCATGACAATCCGGTCCACCGTCGGTCGTCCCGATGTCAGCGTCCCGGTTTTATCGAGCAAGACGTGATTGATGTGGGCCATCCGTTCAAGAGCGTCACCGCCACGGACGATCACGCCGCTTTGGGCTGCGTTGGAGAGGGCTGCAGCGTGGGGCATGGGCGTGGCGAGGAGCAGCGCACACGGGCAAGCAACGACCCAAAGCAAGAGGATGATCTTCCAGTCGTCGGGGAAGGCGAAGTACCAGACAGCGAACGCCCCGAACAGCACGGTCGGCACCCACACGGCGGTGAAGGTTTCGATCCCGGAATGCAGCCGTGGAGGCTCCTCTCGGAAGGTGTGAACGGCATCGATGAGGCCCGAGAGTCGCGTCTCGTCCCCGACGGCGAGCACCTCACACACGACCGGGCCGCGAGCCAGCACCAATCCAGCTTCGATCACGTCCCCAGGTCCAACATCCACAGGCACGGATTCGCCGGTCAGCGGCGCTTTGTCGAGGGCCCCCTTGCCTTCGAGGATGCGCCCGTCGGCAGGGATCAGTTCCCCGCTGCGAATCTCGATGCGGTCACCGGGCCGCACGAGGTCAATCGGTACGGTTTCGGTGGTGGAGGTGGCAGCGGGTTGGCTCAGGGCAGGTCCGGTTGCCATCGTGAGGGAGATGCCCGTGGCCGGCACAATGGGCGTGTCGGGCGTTACGCAGACCGCTGGGGGGGCGGTCACTTTGCGGGCGGTCCTCGGCAAGCGATCCAACCCGCCCTGCATGGCTTCACGGGCTTTCATCAGGGCGTCGCCCTCCAGATGAGCCGTGAACGCAACGAGAACCGTCACGATCAGGGCTTCTTCCCACATCTCGAGGATGCAGGCCCCGATGACGGCCAAACTGGTCAAGACCTGGAAGCCCATCTGGCGGTTCTGGAGCGAAGCCATCGCCTCTTTGAACATTTGAAGGCCTCCAACAACGACGCCCGGCAGCGCCAAAGCCCCCACCCATGGGCCGTGCACGCCCAGCAGTTCCGTCAGCATCACGAGGCCCAGGATGGGCAACGCAATGCCTGCACCGATGAGCCGCCACTGGTCGGGGCGAAGCCGGTTGGACTGCGCCTTGGCGAAGGTTGGCTCGTGACCAAGGATGGAGGCGAGGGCGCGTTGACGGGCGTCGACCAGTTGTTGGTTGGCCGTGCTGACCAGTTGCAGGAGGATGCGGTCGTCATCGGACACTTCAGCGTCGAGGACGCCTGGCTGTCGTTTCACGACGCGTTCCAATTTTTGGACCGGTACGCCGTTGCGCTTGGCGATGTTGGAAGCTTTGGCACCGACCAATTCGTGGTGTTCCACATCAGGTGCGTGACCAAGGGAACGAAGCACCGAAGCGACCTCTGAAAGCGGGCCGTGTTCGAGATCAACCTTCACGTTCACCTCGCCCGAGGTGGCGGAGACCTTGGAACGGTTCACTTGCTTCATGTGGCTCAAGGCGCCCATGGCCTTGGAGGCGCAGTCCGGGCAATCCATGCCCAACAGGGGCCACATCACGTCGTACATGCCGGTTGCTTGCTCAACCACGGCGGGTTCGATGAGTTCGGCTTCGAGCACCTCAGTCGCTTCGCTTGGCTCGTCCGATGCGACGATGGGCGCAAGGGGTTCGGATTTCGGTGGGGATTGAACGGGGACCTCATCGTCGTCCTCGAGGGACAGGAAGACCTCCTCATGTGCGTCACCTCCCATGATGGAAGGTGAGGTCGGGGCTTCATGAACCCTCCCCCGTGCGCTGTTTTTTCGTGTGCTTCAGGGCGAATCTTCATTCACGCCGCCTCCCTCACTCAGCGTATGGAGTGGCTGCCAGCAGGTTGGGTGCCGTCCGTGGTGGCCGTGGACATCGACGGCACGCTCACGGACCAGCGCAAACGCCTGAACCTCGATGCGGTGGAGGCATTGCGGGCGCTGGAAGACCACGGCATACCGGTGGTGTTGGCCACCGGTAACGTTCGCCCGGTCACCTATGGATTGTGGCGTTTCCTCGGTTTGTCGGCACCGTTTTGTTGCGAGAACGGTGGTGTGCTGTGGTCGCCTGACGGTCAGGAAGCGGTCCTCAGGGCCAGCAAAGACGAGGCCCAGGCCGCTGCTGAATGGTTGGCTGAACGCCTCCCCGGTCTTGACCCCAGCGGCATCGCTTCCAACCGGTGGCGAGAGAGCGAGTGGTGCCTTCATCCCGATGAAGACCTTGAAGCGATTCGAGCGTGCTTGGCTGAGAGCCCGTGGTCCAAGTTGACCGTGATTCGGACCGGTTTTGCCATCCACCTCATGGAACCGGCCCTTTCCAAGGGAGCTGGGCTGCAAGCGCTGGCTCAACAACACGGATGGTCCCTCGATGGACTGTTGGCGGTGGGCGATGCACCCAACGATCTCTCGATGTTCGAGAGCGCCCGTTGGTCGGTGGCCGTCGGTGGTGCCTTCCCCGAAGTGGCGGCGGCGGCATCGGTGGTTTCACCCCACCCTCACGGTGACACGTTCAAGCCGCTTGTTGACGCCATCCTTCAACGGTTGTCATAATGGCGCTTTTCCCCAATGCCATGGAGATTCAGTCGGCCGATGAAGACACTGTCCTTTTTCGTCCTATTTTTCCAATTCTGCGAGCGTGAAGGCGGTCACCATTTGCATCG
>JAYOBJ010000015.1:0-56234 GCA_038104845.1 Methanobacteriota archaeon | reverse complement strand
CCGATGCCACCGGGTGCAGCCGTCATTTGGGGCGTGGCCACCAGGGCCAGCACCACAAGCGCAAGCATCAGCGTGGTTCGGGAGCGCATCAGTAGGCACCCCCTGCTGGCGGTGCGTTACCGGGTGTCTTTTTGACGCCCGTGTCCACCGCGCATGTGGTGCCTTCTGCGGCAACCACCTTGACTTGGCCGTACATGACGGAATGCTGAGCACCGCAGTACTCGGCGCAACGAATGGGGAACGTGCCGGCATCGTCGGCCATGACGGTCATGACCGTACCGCCTTCGATGCCGGGAACCAGGTCTTCCTTGACGCCCCATTCGGGCAGCCAGAACGAGTGCTGAACACCGATGTAGTTGGGGTTGGAGTCGTCGGAGGGGCGGGAGTGCATCGTGAACACGATGTCTTCGTCGCAGGGGATGATCATGTCCTCGCCCAGTGCTGAGGAGAACGAGAACATGTTGCCGTTGGGGTCCATGCCGGGTATGTGCATCCACGTGTGGAGGAGGGCGCCGTCGGCGTCGGTCACTTCGACCGTGGCGAACAAGCGTTGGTTGAACGTGAGGCTGGTGTTTTGGTCCTGGCCGATGCCAGAGGTGCTGTCGATGGCCACAGGGTCGAGGTCAGCGCCATCGATGGAGACGGTGAAGTTGGCTGCCCCCGTCCCGGTTGCGGTCACGAGAACCGTGTCACCGTTCCAATCCACGTCAATGCCCGTGGAGGCAGGGTCGTCCTCCCACGTCAAGGCGTCTTCGTAGTGGTACTCCCAGAACCATTGCTTGCCGATGATGGTCATGTTGTGGGCGTCTTCGTCATCGGGGATGCTCCAGACGGCGGTGTTGGAGGCCAAGGCCATCATGATCAGCCAAACGACGATGAGCGTGGGCAGAACGTAGAAGAAGACCTCCACGCGTGTGTTGTGCCGGTCGACGGGGAATGCGCCCACCTCGATGTGGTCTTTATGGGTGGTGTCGGGTTCGACACCATCACGGTAGCGCAACACGGCCAAATAGAGCCAACCGAAGGTGAACACGCCCACGATAATGGACCAGAACATGAATTTATCATAGAGAACCGAGAAAACTGTGTCTTCAGCGACCACGCAACCACCCTGTTTGACCGGCCGCATAAGCCCCCCTTAAGCGTTTGTTGGAGGGGGTTAGAATCGCGTACTGTTTCCTTTTCAGACGAAACCACGGGGCCGCTCAGCGCCCCCGTTACAATTGGTACGAACGACTCAAAGAACCTCACAAAAATCACCTCGGTGACACCTGCGGCCGCAGGCTTTGTCAGCCGCCACCCTACGCTGCCTTCACATGGACCTCGGGGGGTGCGTTCGTCCGACCTTGGACGGCGCCGTTTTGGTCGACATCGAAGTTCAGCCCGGCGCCTCCCGTCAGGGCGTTGTGGGGTTCAACCCTTGGCGAAACCGGATCAGTGTGGCCGTGGGTGCTCAAGCCGTTCAAGGGCGGGCGAACCGAGCCGTTCTGGCGGTGTTGCAAGCACAACTCGGTTGTACGGCCAACGATACGACCATCGTGACGGGCCACACCTCACGGCAGAAAACCGTTCGACTGGAATCGGTACCGATGGTGGATCTCGTTCATCGGTTGGCAAAGTTGCTGGAGGCGGTCGAGGCGTGAACGACGCAGCCCCCTCAGGAGGTTCCAACGCCACCGAACGCTGGTGGTCAGCAGCCGAGGCTTTGGCCGAACAACGTGCACGCAACCGGGAGCTGAACCTTCCGTTGTTGGTCGAAGGACGGCGCGACGTCCGAGCCCTCCGGCATCTCGGGTTCACCGGGCCCATTGAGACAGTCAACCGCGGGTGGTCGCTTGAACGTCTTGTGACCCATTTGTTCGAACAGTACGGGCCCCGTCATCCGGTGGATGGCGGGCCCGCCGTTGTGTTGTTGATGGACTGGGACCGGACGGGAGGCCGTCTGCAACGCACGCTTCACGACAAATTTCAGTCGCTTGATGTGCGTGTCGACGAATCCCTCCGAAGGCGTTTGATGGTGGCTCTGAAGCCCGAAACCAAGGTGGTTGAGGGCATGATTGGCTTGGTGGATGCGTTGCGCCCACTCATCGATGCCATCGATCAGTCCGAACCGTCGATGTGAGGGTCCATGGATTCCTTCACCGTGTTCAGCACAACGTGGGTGTAGGATCTGGCCACGCCTTCCAGCGTAAACACCGTTTTGGTGAGGTTGTCGAGGTCTTGACGGTCCTTGACCCTGGCCAACACAATGGAATCCCAGTCGCCCGTGACATCGTAGACAGCGAACACGCGAGGGTCGGCTGCGATGCGCTGCTGCACATCCATCATGCGTCCTTTGACGATGCGCAAACCGGCCATGATGGTCATGGTCCAACCCAGCGATTCGGGGGCGATGGCGGTGCGATAACCGGTGATCACGCCGTCCGACTCGAGGCGCTTGAGTCGGTTCGTCACGGTGCCTTGGGCGACGCCAAGGTGTTTGGCGAGTTGCCGTTGACTCGCACGTGCATCCGATTGCAGTGCTTTGAGCAACCGTCGGTCGGTGGGGTCCAAGGTCATGCTTCACGGTCGTGGTCGCTGCCCTTCAACGCTTCCGTTCCACCCGGTGAAGCGGGCTGAAGCCAAACATGATGTTGCCAAGACCCCATCTCGGCCACGTCCATCGCCACGTCGAGATGGCAGTCCTCATCGCACGGGCTCACGAAGGTGACCTGCAACGTTCGGGTGCTGTGGGGTTGGATGTCCAGGTTCGGTGGCCGCTTCTTGAACCGCCACGGTGGTTGCACCGACCATGCCGTGAGGGATGTGGCCGCAGCACCCGTGCTCACCGTGATGCCGATGCCGCCGTCCTCCAACCACGCCGCATGAACGGTGGGCATGGATCGCTCACGCAAACGCACGTTCGTCACCACGGTGCCCACCACCGTCAACGCCACCAGCAGAACGGCGCCCGTCAACCAGCGCTCGGAGGACGGGGCGACGGTGTCGCTGCTGGGCAGTCGGCCTTCCGTGTAGTACAGCAACCCCGTCCTTGTGTCGTTTTCGAGGCTTCCACCAAACACGGCAATGGCGTACGTCCAGCCTCGCGACGCCTGAGTGAGGTCGATGCCGGCTGCCAACAGATGATCGGCAGGAAACTGGAAGGTCGCGTTGGTGGTGGTGCCGTTGGACAACGCAAAACCGACTTCCGGTCGAAGTTCGCGAACCAAAGCGGGGGCGGTTCGCCCGTGCACGTCCACTGCGGTATCGTCCTTCACCACGAGGTACAGGATGGTTCGGTTGGTGAGGTTATCCTGTGGCGTCAGGGAAAGGTCGAGGGCCACCCAGCGAAGCTCAAGTCCGTCGGACATCACCTTGACCGTGCCCGAAACGTCGATCAATTCACCCCCCACCATCGGGTGACTGACCACCAGGGTTTCGTTTCGGTGAGGGGTGCTGTGGTTGAATTGACGAAGTCGGTGGGTTGCGTCATCGTCGGGCCAGTCGGAGTTCGTTTCATCGCTCCATGTCCACCACGTCCAGACGGCATGACCGGTCGCTGGCTCGGGCGGGGGTTGAAGGTCGGGTGTGAGGAAGACCTCATCCAGCCCTTGATGGTTGGATTCAACGACGGCGGCCTGAGCTTCGACAACGACCTCTTGCGCAACGGCGGCCGGCGCGGCCAGGGTCAACAGCGCCAAAACGAGGAGGACCCTCATGCTGCCTCCTCCTCAGAACGCCACGGCAAGCCCAATTTTCGACGCAGCACGTCCTGTTCGTTTCGATCGATCATCAAGGTGACCCGTGCACCCACCCAGACGGAGATGGTTTCAGGTCGTCCACCGATCGTGCACCGGACCAAACGAGCCCCGGGCTGCAAGTTTCCTTCGTTTGTGGCGGAAGCAAATTCTTCAACCAGGGGCGCCCAGCCCTGAAGCAGGTCACGGAAGACCGCCTCGCTGACGTGACTGATGTTGGCCGTCATCAGGTCACCGAAGAGGTAGAGGCTCTCCTGCCTGGAGCGCCAAGAGTCCTTCTTCAGCGTGAACGCGGGGAGGCCAACGTGAACGGTTTGCACCGGATGGAAGGTGCCGCCGGGCCACGCATCGCCTTTGTTGGTGGGGCAAGGTGGGTCAAACAACCTGGCCTTCACGGCTGGCGGTGCCACGTTCAACCGTTTGCCGCGCATCCACACCGACTGCCCGTCCAGCGGCCACCCGTACAGCGTTTCAATGTGCTCAACGGTTTGAGGGTCCGCTTCCACGACCGAATTTGATGTGACCCTCGGCGTTGGGCGGAGGTGCAAAGGTTCGTTGGGGTCCCGCTGACGTTCGCGACGGGAGTGAAAGGTCGGGGCTTTGGTCAGCCCGTGGGCGGGGTCGTGAACCAGGAGGGCGAGAAAGAATCCGCCGGTGTCGTGGTCGTCGTGCCAAAGCCGCTTGCAATGCGGTAGCGCATCGGCAATGGTGCGCTCAAGTGGCGCATCATCGGCCACACCTCGTGCAATGCGGGCGGTTGGTGAGGCGTGGGCTTCCTTGTAGAACGGCAACGCCGCCCACATCGCTGGATCCACCGGCAACCCCGACTCGTCAAGCAGTGGCCAATCGCTCAATCCGTCGTGAAGCGTCAGGCCTGGAAACCGCTCGGTGTCGATGGGCACCAGTGTGAGGTGAGGGCACCTTCGCAGGACTTCGGCCACCACCGCCTCGTTCTCCAACGGGTCCAGGCTGCATGTGGAAATGACCAGTTGCCCTCCCGGGGCGAGCAGGTTGGCGCCACGCTCAGCGATTTCCACCTGCGTGGTGAACATCTTCCGCCCTTCCTTGGGCGTCCAATCCCACCAAACATCACGGTTTTTCCGGGTGGTGGCGGTGCCGGTGCACGGCACATCGGCCACGACAAGGTCCAACCCGGGCGGCGGCACCCTGGCGAAGTGCCGCCCGTCGTGTTGGGCGATGACCATGTTGGCCAGCCCCAACCGGCTTCGGTTGCTGACCAACATGTTGAGCCGCCCGGACACGGGCTCGTTGGCGATGACCACACCATCGGGATGGAGCACTTCGGCCAGTTGCGTGGCTTTGGAACCGGGTGCGGCACACATGTCAAGCGCCAGATGATGTTGTTCAGGATCGAGCAAGGGAACGGGGAGCATGCTGGCCGCTTCTTGGCGGGTGATGCGACCGGTTTCGTGGAGAATGGCCATCAGTCGTTGCGCATCACCTTCCGGAGCACGACCGCGGGGGAACGGCATGACGAACGCTTGTTCGTCCCCCATCCACGGGAGCGCCACGGCCCCCAACGCCTTGACCTGGTCGGCGGTCCACTGACGGTCCGGTCGATGCTGGGTCAATCGAAAGGTTTCGGGGAGCGGCTCAAGCGCGACGGGCAACCAGCGTTCGACATCGCGTCCCAGGGCGCGCACCATGTTCGTCAACGGCGAGGATTCAGCGTAGCGTCGCCGTTCCTCATCACGGTCGGTGGCCCCCCTCACTGCCCGCCCTCGGTTCGTTTGTCTTTGGGTCTTCCGCCACGACCAAAAGCCACCACCGCATGCTCCCATCATGCTGGCCGAGTCGCAGGGGTGGATCATGCCCCTGTTGTTTCTGGGCTGCCTGCTGTGGGCGCTTTCGCCCATGCTTCCGCTCCATGAGCCCCAGCAACGGTGGCAACGTTGGGCGATGCATGCCGGTCCGCCGTTGCTCTTGTTGACCTTACTCATCGACCGGTGTCGTTCCTTACTGTTCCATGATGTCGACCACCCCGAGGTGGCCACCTTGTTGACCTCGGTCGACGCTTGGCCCGTTCGACTTCAGGTGATGTTCACCGGTCAAGGGGCTGTGGAGGGCGCCATGCTGTCGTTCATGCTGTTCTCGGTGCTGAGCCCTCGGTTGCCAAGTTTACGCCGTGTTGCGCCCGCAACGGCGCAAGCCATCCAACGTCGAATGGTGGCCCATGCGGGTGCATGGTGTGCCATCCTGATGACCACCCTGCTGCCGGAATCGGCGTACGAGTCGTTGGCCGTGCTCCCTCCTGAACCCACACAAACCATCGGGTCATGGTCCCGGTTGGGCGCTGTCGTGCTGGCAACCTTGGTGCTCATCATGTCGGGTGAACTCATCAGTGCCACAGGGTTGCTGGCCACCACGCGTGAACCATTGTTGTTGCTTCAACGAGCGGTGTTGAAAATGGCAGTGGCGTTACCGTTGTTGTGGTGGTGCTGGGCACTTGATGCCGATGTTCAATCGTGGTGGGAGCGCCCGTCATCCAACCAACGAACGTCGTTGGGGTTGTTGATCGTGTTGTTCGGCACAGCCGTCACCACAGTTCACGTGCCAGCTCAACTGGTTGAAGGCCGTTCTCACACCAACCAACATCCAACCCGCACCACGGTGGCGGTCGCGATCACGGCGTTGTTGGTCATGCCCATTTTCGGGGGCTGGGTGTCTCAAGCCTTTGCTTACACCACACCTTTGGATGCTTTCTGGATAGCGCTGCGCCTCACAACGGTGTTGTTGTTGGTGGCGGGCGGCTTCATGCTCCTCCCGCTGGTGGGGATGGACGGTGCGCATCGTCCAGAGCTCTGGTGGTTCCGTGCGGTCATTGGCGCCGGTGTTCCCGTGGGTTTGGTCTTGACTTCCGATGTGGTGTTGCTGGTTCAGGGAGCGTTGATCACTGGAACATTGAGCCTGCTCTGGCCTTGGATGCTCGAGCACCAACACCGGTCCCAACGCAACGGTGCCGTGGCATGCCTCATCGTGGTGTTGGTGAGCGGGGCCCTGACATGGCTGGATTGGCCGCTCACGGTGGCGATGCAAGCGGTTGTTGCTGGAGCGGTGGCTTGGTCGGTGGTTCGCAGCGTTCCCGGTGCGTGGTCTGGACGCTGAAACCCAGCGATGAATCCATCCACCATCGCGATGGTTATATTGGATGTTGAAAATTTCTTTCTGAAATCGCAAGATTTCAAGGGATGGGACCCTCATGGCACGAGCCTTTCGAAGTGGCGTTGACGCAAAGCGAAAACTGAACATGCCGTTGAAAGCGCGGAGATGGCCAACGGTTGAACCCGTTCTTCGCCCCTTGAAACGCCGCGCTCAGCGCACCCGAGCGGCATTGGGGCAGCACGATGAAATCCCTGCATTGATTCGAATTGAACACGACCGTTGGGTGTTTGAGCGCATCGAAGCGTCGGTGTTGGACGCTGCCTCGCACCGGTTGGTGTTGACCAAGGAGAGTGGCGACCAGGTCCTTGGTGTCACGCTGACCCTGGACACGGCGTTGGACGTGGCTCAGAAGATGGCCGAAACCGATGACCGTGTGGTGTTGATTCAGTCGATATGAGTTCAGGCGAACAGGTTCCAAATGGCCTGAACGACGCCCTGATTGACGAGGTAGAAGAAGCCACCCAAACCGATGCAAGCCAGATAGACTTGGGCCGGTGTGATCTTCCAGGATTCCTCGGATTCCTCGTCAAAATAGCGAATCAAACCGGCGGCTTGCTGGATGCCGCTGCCGTCGTCCTTCTTCTTGGATGCCATGTGGACCGATTCCTGCGACCGTTCTCCCCCTTATCAACGCGACGCGCGTTCACGCCTCCTCCAGGATGGCTGCGTAATCCACGCTTGTCACACGCTTCGGATCGGGAGTGAGGGTCAGTTCGTTGGGCGAAACCGAATCAATCCGTGACCTTTCAGGTGCCGTTTCAGGGTCGATGAGCATCAATTTCGCTTCCACTCGGGCGAGGGCGCGCTCAACCGCTGAGGCTCGACCTTCGGCCAACGCCGATTGAGCAGCGTGCACGTCATCGTCGATCTCAACGGCGATGGCTTCTTCATCGTCACCGTCCAAGCGTGGCTGCAACGCCCTCCATCGGTCTTGGTGCCGATGTATCTGTTCAGCAAGATCGGCTCGACCGGCCTCAATCAGGCTTTTCCATGTTGTTTCGTTGGTCTTCAAATCGGCTTTGGGCGCCCAACGTTGCATCATTCGTTCGGCTTTCGAAGGACGCACCCACTCCCAGGGTCGACGTCCCAATGCGTTGGCGACGTCAAGAGCCAAACGATGTTTCAACGCCTGAGGGCCAATCAGATGGATCATGTTGAGGTAGCCTGAGGTCATCAACCCCCAGCCCCAATACGGCAGGGAGCGGATGCTGACGTTGAGGTCGCCGCTCCGTGTGCTGATGCACCACCGCTGCTCGTTGAACCCCGGGACTTCGTTGACGACGGGGGTTTCTGCGTGCGGGAGGTGCGCCAGGACAGCGGCTGCGAGATCCCCCAAGTACAGCACGTTGTGGTGGCCGTTGAAATGCCGGTTTCTCAACAGCCCGTGCTCCAAATCAACCTTGTGAGAGGCCGTTGCTCGCCGAACCTGTCCGAACAGCACCGTGGCGTTGGGATCGTTGAACGCTGGCTCATCCGTCAACACGACCCAGCCGCTCCCTGTGCTGCTCCGGCTCCTTCAACATAAACCGTGCTCAAGCGCCTCCATCCAGCGGGCGCGTCGTTGACCCACACATTCCATCCGTGTGGGAAGGTTCAAGAAACGCTTTGCGCATGTATGGCCGGGCGAGAACATGGCGAAGAAGAGCGATGGAACCGGGGACGGGCTGACCAAACTGCCGGGCGTGGGCGCTGCAACCGCAGCCAAACTCGTTGCTGCCAACTTGGGGACGGTCGCTCAACTGGCCAAATCCAGTCCAGCCGCCCTGAAGAAAGCAGGGCTGTCGCCCAGCACCGCGACCAAGGTCCTCAAAGCGGCCAAGGCCGCTTCGGCGGTTGAAACCAAGGTCAAGGCCGTGGGTTCTGCCAGTAAGGCCAAGGCCGGCAAAGCCACGTCAGCCACCAAAAAAGCCACCAAAAGTGTCGCTGCGAAGGCCAAGAGCGCCACGAAGAAAGCCGCTTCCACCGCCAAATCCACCAGCACCAAAGCGGCTCAGGCCGGTAAGGGTGCAGCTGCCAAGGCGGTGGCGAAAGGCAAGGATGTCGCAGAACGAGTTGTGGAAGCCACCGATACAGCCGATCCGTTGAGCACCACGAAGGACCCCAATCGCAAGGGTTCCAACATCAAGGTCCCCCGTTCGGTCAAGGACATGCCTTGGTTCAAAAAAGGCTGAATTCACCCATACCTTTGTTGACCGAGACGTTGAGTCTTACCCATGCCCCGACGAAAGTACGGTCGTCTTCGAAAAACGGTCGAACAACCGTCCAAAGACAATTGTTCACGTTGTCGGTCGGGTAAACACTGCCCCATCGAAGGCCACGAAGGCCGGGAGGTGCTGGCAAGCAAAGGCTGGGTTGGTCCGCAAAAGGTCCCCAAGCGATCGAAGCGACGATCATGATACGTCCAAGCCGGCACCGCTGGTCGAGGGGGTAAGGGGTTCGACGGCAACGGTCGGCTCGTCGTTGTCGATGCGAAGGGCCTGGGCACGGTGATAGACCTCGCGAAGCGTTTGGTCCGAGATTTCAAGGTACACGCGAGTGGTCGCGATCGTTGCATGCCCCATCAAACGTTGAATGGTCACCAAATCGGCGCCCCGTTCAAGCAATCCAGTCGCAAAGTTGTGGCGCAAGACGTGGGGTGTGAGTTTGCCTTTTGGTAGACCGGCTTCAACAGCCAAGGTGTCCATCATGCGCTGAACACTTCGGGGTTGCAACGGGCGCCCTTGCTGGTTCAGCAACGCAGGGCCGGTGTCCTTGCCCACCATCGAACGGCGGACCGGCTCCCACGCTTCGAGTGCACGCAAGGTGCGTGCAGTGAACAACACCGTGCGATCTTTATCGCCCTTTCCACCCAACACCCGTGCTGAACCGTCCTCCATGTCAATGTCTTCCATGTTCAAGTTGCAGACCTCGCTCACACGAAGACCCGTGTCAAGCATCAACGTGACCAGCAGTGCCATGGCGGGATGTTCACTGCACCCAGCAGCTTCGAGCACCGCGGTCAATTCACGTTTGGTCAAGGTTCTCGGCAACCGTTTTCCGGTTCGAACCCGTTGCAAATGATCGGGCCAAGTCAACCCAAGCCACCGAATGAAATGGCGGGCTGCGGCCAAGCGGGCGTTGAATGTGGTGGGTCGCAGGCCCGCAATGCTGTGAGCCCAGACATCGAGGCGCCCGTTCATGGGTTCCATGCGTTGGGCCATCTGTTCCACGGTGATGTCGTCTACGACGTCGGTCACCGTGCGTTCGTTGGGCAGTCTGGTCTCGATCAGGGCCATCAAGCCATAGAAGTAAGATTTCTGCGTGTTGGCTGACTTGTTTTCCGCATGCAACTGCCGTTCGTAGCACGTGCGCCAGGGAAGATGGCGAAGGTGAGCCAACCGTGCCGGGAGGTCCGGGCCGTTGGGCTCGGATAGTCGCATTTGGCTCGGACGTCGGGCCCGAGGTTGTGGCGTTCGCGTCGTGTTCTCGTCCATGTGGCGTCACCGCCTCCCGCCGAAGCGGGCGTGCATCCCTTGCCCCGAAGGGCATCGTGTACTCAGCGGCCTGCTTAATGAATTCATCGTTGAAGGGAAGGAAAAGGCGACACCGGGGCCGTAACCCCGGATGCCGCTGTTGTACAACTGGATCAGTTGGAGAAAGCCGTCGGCTCGGTTCGAGACCTCAGAGGTGCTCGATGCCTTGCTTCTTGACGTTGGCCTTCTTGATCTTGTCAGGGAGCCAAGCAGGGCCGTTGGCTGGCTTGTCCACCATCGAGATGCTGCCGGTGAAAACGTGGACACGCTTGGTGCCGCGCTCTCGAAGGCGGATGGTCGTGTGTCCGCGGGTAGCGGCCTTCAAGGCTGCTCCACGGGGTTGTTTGCTCGCAAAAACCTGGCTCGTGTCTTTTCCGTTCTCCATGAGAACGAAGTATTTCTTTCCGTCTGACATTTGGATTACCTCCAGTGGGTCGTTTGCACAGTGAGGATATAATGTTTTCTCCAAAAAATGCGCTTACTGCGCCGCATGTGGTGCGCAGTGTGACGGTCCGAGGCAAAAAAATGAGGGTTTGAGCGGGTCGAAACGGCTCATAAATCGGCCCCGGCGAGGGTTTTGGTTTGCTTCACACCGGGTATGGATCGGACCTCGTTCACAACGGCCTTGGCGATGTCCCCAAGGTCGGGCGCCACCAGTTTAGCGATCAGATCGTGGTCTCCGAACAACACGGTGGCGTCCACCACGCAAGCCACATGCGCTAACGCTGCGTGCACGTGTTGTTCTGAACCCGGCTCAACATCGATCAAAACGTAACCCACCGCCATGTCGCTCGGATGGGGTTGAGGGATATCGCACTTCAAGATTCGTGTTCGGACAACCAGCGCTGGACATCGTCGCGGTGGGTTTCGACGTACCCCGTCCATTGTTCAGTTGTCCACCCCTTCGGCAACGGGCCATCCAGCCAGGCGAGGAATTGGGCGCCGGACCATCCATCGGGAATGACTTCGGGTCGCGCCGGCGAGGAAGGTTGGTTCGATACGGCGGCGTCCTGACGCACCTCAGTCGCATCAAACAGGTCATCGAGATCCAATCCTGCAGGAGTGCCCCATGAAACAGGGGCCTTTTCTTGATCACCGTGCCTTCGGCGGGCAAGTCGAGCACCGACCAGGGTGACCGTCGCAACCAGCACCACCACACTCAAAGCGAGGGCGGCTTGCATGACGATGCTGGAACTGGCCCCGTCGGTCGACGCAGCCTCGGGCGTGGTGGTGGTGTTGCAGGACGTGCACGGCTCAGCAGGGCCAACCATCACTTGGTTCGATTCGGTCACGGTTTGCATCAATTCGTCAACGCAGGTGACGTTCACCGCCAATGTCTGGTTGGCAAGGGCTCTGGGCAAGGGGTACAACCATCGCACGGTCGATGAGAATTGATGAGCTTCACCAACCGCTTGGGACGACTGCATCAACCGGGTTCCGTTGTTGTCCATGACGGCAAGCGAACAAATGACGTTGCCCAGACCGTCGTCATCGCTGACATCGAGGGTGATGCGCAGGTCGGATTCCGGGATGGCTTCGCTGATGTTGAGCGGTTCGAGGAGCGTGGGTGCGTGTTGGAACAGCAAGTCAAGGCTGAAGCTCCGGCTTAACCCGTCCACGTCGCGGACATTGACCATCGTCGTGCCTTCACCGTCAAGGAACGACGGATCGAGGCGCAACCTGAACAGATGCCATTCCACCTCGTAACCGTTGAGCGAGATCGGCATGTCGCATCCTGGTGGTGTTGCTCCTTCGCTCCACACCGGGGCCTCGGCTTCCGGTGCGGGCACGGCCCATCCATCCTGGACGAGTTGTGCTGTGACCCGTTCGACCGGACGATCACTCGTGATGGCCACGGCAAGCGTACCCACATCACCGAACGTCATGGTGTCCAACACGCCGTTGCCGTCGCAGGCCCGGGCGTCAACCACTTCTGGAGGTGTCAGGATGAAAGGAAGGCTCAGTTCGGCCTCGGTGATGGCCCCGTTGGGGCCGCGACCGGTGACTCGCACGCTCACGTCACCGGCTTCCAGACCGTCGGGGATTTGGTCCATCCGCCACCGCGTGGTCGAGGTGTTCGCTGCAATGTCGACGGGGGTTTGCGACGGCGCACCTCCCGGCCATTGGACGTAAGCATCCCCCACAAAGGTGGGCAGTGGGTCGTCGATGTCGCTCAACGCCACCGCGATGAATTCCTCACCGTTGTTCACCAACCGGTCCAACCGTTGTCCGTCGGCATGTTCTGCATGAATGGACAACGTCGGGGTGACGTCCAACACCGCAAACGTCCTTTGCAGCAAAAGGGAACCTTGCTGGGTCCGGACTTCCATGCGGGCGTCGTCCAAGGGTGAACCAGCACCCAGCAACCATGTGGTCTCGTAACACACAGCATTCGCTGACCCGTCCGTGATTTCGGTGATGTTCGTCAGGTTGCCTCGGTTGGGAGAGAACACCGGCCATGTTTCATCGGGACGCCGATCTTCATCCTGTACGCAAGCACGTACCCGCTGCGTTACATGCCGGGGGACGGGGGTGGAGGGTTGAGGTGGGAGCAGGGTGGTGCCCGTCCATAAGGGATCGTCCACGTCGGAGACGTGTGGGCCAAACCAGCGGG
This sequence comes from Methanobacteriota archaeon, assembly GCA_038104845.1. Lineage (GTDB taxonomy): Archaea > Thermoplasmatota > Poseidoniia > Poseidoniales > Poseidoniaceae > Poseidonia. Next base: position 43,188 of record JAYOBJ010000015.1, on the reverse strand, counting down.
CCGGTGAATCCACGATGGTGGAGGATTCAATGGGGTCCGAACGCACCACCAATCCGAGGTCGTCCTGCACATGCGCACGGATCACCAACGTCCCGAGCGATGCATTGGCAGGCACGACGAGAGCGCTTTCCCATGTACGGTCGTTGATCTGGCCCAACGGGAGCAAGTTCCAATCATCGGAGGCGTTCTCCAGCGTCCCGTTGACGATCTGCCAGGCGAGGGTCACATTGGTGACGTTGCCATCGTCCTCGGCTTCCACCGAACAAATCGTGTAGGTGCCGCGGGTGATGCTGTTGGCTCGACACACCGTGGAAGCGATGGAGGGCGGTTCATTGACCGAGGTTTGGAACGTGAGCAAGTTGTTGGAAAACACCCGTTCTGGTGTGGTGTTGGTGTACCTCAGCCGGAGGTCGAGCAGGCCGGATGAGGGAAGAACAGCGGTCAGATTCACCACCGTTCGACTTCCGAGTGCGTCACCCGCTGGGAGGTTGAGGTCGGTGAGGTTCAGCGTTTGACTGCCGACCAAGGTTTCCAAACGAAGGCGCCCGTTGGCATCCGACATGCCCCGGTTTTCGAGCAGCACCTGAACGGTGGTTGGCACGCCGAGGTGGACGGGTTGCGGGATGTGAACGTCGAGCAAGGCCACATCGTGGTAGATGTCCGCATACGCACTCATTTTGGGATCGCCAACGACCACGCCCATCCACCCCGAAAGCAGGTTGGCAGCGGCGTGGCTCTCCGCAAGGTTGTACCCTGAGGCGTAGGTGGGCAGCAGAACATCGGGACGGCCGACAGCGGTCAAGTACGGCTCGTAGACGTAGCCTTTGACACCAGAAATTCCGTCTTCAAGCAGGTCGGCCACCAGCGATTGCCCGTACCCTGTCCCCCAATTGAACGACCGGCCACCGGTTGACACTGCGGTGTCGCCGATGGACCCGTTCACCCAGGACATGTGGGGTCGAATGGGTCGCAACGACAGCGTGTCGAGGAACAGACTCCCATCGGTGGATGTGGGCACGATATCCAGCAGGATGGACACCCTGAGGGACTCGGCGGTGGCATCGGGCCGGAACCGTACCGTTTCAGCGGTCCAGGAAGGGCCGAACGCTTCCTCTGCCGAGGCGTTGGTGCTCAGCACGTTGCCTGCTGCATCCATGGCCTGGACTTGGAGCGAGAACGAACCGTACACATCGCCTACACGTTGGCCATGAGCGTACAGAATCCAAGCGTGGTCGGTCAAGTTTTGGTCCGCCGAACTGAAATCGTACACCGTTGAGAGTGCTGCGACGTCGTTGCCGTGCCCAGAAAACGAAGAACAATTGTCCACGATTTCTCGGCGCAACACACCGATTTCATGTGGACTCAGCGAGGTGTTCCAGACCCTGACGTTGTCGATGTAGCCGTCATAGAAGGCACTCCCTGCACGGTTCACGCCCAGTTTAATTTGGTCCACTGTCAGCGTTTGGTTGGCGGGAAGCGTGAGGTTGTTCACCAGCACACCGTCGATGTACAGCTTCAAAGTCCCGTTTTCGTGGGTTGACGCCAAATGGGTCCATCGTTGAGCCTCCACGGACCCAAAGGTGTACGATTGGTTCGTGTGGAAGCGCCAGGTGCTGCTGCTGATCATGTGCTGGAACGAGCCGTTGGAGCCAGCGTTGTTGTCCACGGCAAACGTGGAGGCATACGCAGTTTGGTTGGAGGCGTTCGCTCTGACCCATTGACTGACGGAAAACGCTCCGGTCCAATCGTCAACATCCACCGATAGAACGTCGTCCACACCGTCGAACGACAAACAACCCCCATCCACACACGTGGCCCAATTTCCATTGTTCATCCCCGAGGAGAACGTCAGGTCGGCATCGCCGCCCGTGTCCGTAGCGGTGGAACCCGAACCGTCCTCGAACAGCCATTCGTGCATCATGCGATCGGGTTGGGGCATGTCGCCTCCAGCAACGAGGAACGCGGAGGATGGGACGGGTGCTTTGGTGGTGTTGGGTCCCGACCATGAAAAGATCAACCCGTGCGGCCCTCCGCCTTGGTAAAACTCGATTCTGAAGTCGTGCAGGCCGGCGGTGAGGTTCACCCATCCCGTGCGCTCGCGCATGCCGTGCATGCCGTGGTTTTCCACCACGCTTTCACCGTTGATCCACAGCTCTGAACCGTCGTCGGAATTGAGATAAAAACTCCAGTTGCCGGTTGATGGCACATCGATGAAGCCCGTGAACCGAGCGCTCCAATCTTGTTTGAAGCGGTCGTCCAAGCCCGGATAAGCCGAGTTGGACGAACCGCGGTTCAAGGCAGCCTCGATACGGACATGATCGGGGCTTCGATCGGTCAAGTCGGGCATCGGAGATGTGGTGATCGAAGCCCCATTGTTGTCGAAGTATTCCGCATACACGCCGTTCAAATTCCCACCCGCGTCTTGATCGCAGGTCGTGGTGAGATCAAGTTCCATGGCATGATTGCCGTTGCGCTTGACCTCTCCCTGGTGAAGCCAGGCCGCCGCATCGCCGCCGCTGACGGTGGGGGCGGTGGCGTTCCAGTACCTCGCACCGCTTGACCAACCGGTGTTGGCGGTGTCAAAACCCGCGTTGGGCAGGCGGTTGGCGTTCCAATTCCCGTCGTTGCTGCCCCACGAGGCATAACCCATCACGTTGTCGAGTCCGGTCAAGAACAACGTTTCCTCGTCCAACACGACCGGGAGCCCCATCGTGCCGTTGAGCGTGGTGTTGGCGTCGTACAATGCATCGTTCCAAAACTTGTACCCCGAGCTGTTCCGGTTGGTGGCCACGTCCAAGACAAAGTCGCCACGAGCACCGAGACTTTGGTTGGCTCGCTCGATGAGCTGAAGGGCGGTGTCCACCGTATAACCGGTCAATCGAGTGACAAGAAAGAACCCGTATTTGGTTCGGGAAAACGGTTCCATCGCTTGCCCTGCGAGTGGGCCGTAGCCGTGGGTGAACCAGCCGTTGTTGCCGATTGAACTGTTGTAACTGCCCCCGAGGAGGGCGAATTCCTGGTCAAAACTCGCCTTGTCGTTGCCACCGCTGATGCGGAGCGGCACCCCCTTGGTGGTGACGAGGAAATTGATGCCCGATGCGGACGTTCGATTCTGCAGCATTTCTAGAAACGGTTCAGCGAAGTAAGTATTGAATTGGTTTCGGTTGATCGTTTCACCGGTTGGTGTGCCGCTTTCGTTGAACAAAAACACGCGATCGAGTGGAATGTTCCGGGCAGCGACGAAAGCCCATCCGATGGTTCGAGAGGCTTCGGAAAGGTTGTTGATGATCACGCCCACATCGCTGTAATCCACGGTGTCCATGTAGCTGAACCCACCGGGCCGAGCAGCGCCCCATGCGGTGGATGTGTTCCACGGGGCCGTCTCGTTGCTCACGGTGAAGCCTTGAAACGCAGCGTGTTCAAGAACGCGTTCATGGCTTGGCGGCACCGAGGCAGGCTTCACCGCCCCGGCCCATGCTGACGCCATCAACAGGAACAGCATCAGGATGCTTGTTCCCTTTGAGGGCATGCCTTGACCACCAACTGGGATGATTTAGCGGTGTCGTTCACCGGTTTGCATCCTTCACTGTACGGTGGTGGATGATGGACGGAACAAATCGGGGTGAATCCAAGAACCGACGGGGCAGAGAATATGTAGGGTGGCCACCCCTGCTCAACTGATGCCGGAACTTTACATGGCTCGTACCTGCAAATGGGGCGTCCTCCGCGTCATGGGCGGTGACCTGTGGGATCACACCGCTGATGTCTTGGTCACACCGGCCAACAACCGACTTTCGGGTCGCGAGGGCATTGACGCCATGGTCCACGCCAAAGCCGGCAAAGAATTGACGCAAGTCACCCGCAACATTTGCTTGGAGATGCGGAAGATCAACGCCCCACCCTGTGCCGTCACCCAGAACGTTGTGACCGAACCCTTCGCCCTTGAGCCTAAATTCAAGCGTGTGATTCACGCGGTTGGACCCGATTGCCGCCGTCCCAATCAAGACGAATCCCGCCGAGAGTTGCTCAAGGCCACCTACGAGAACCTGTTCGACACCGTGGAATCCGTCGGCGATGTCACATCCATCGTCGCCCCGCCCCTCTCCATGGGTGTGTTCGCCTACCCCCACCGGGAAGGGGCTCGCCTCACGCTCCAGGTGTTGCTCGATATGTTGGACGGTGAGAAGGATTACGGGGTCAAAGCCTACACGATTGTCGTCAAGGAGAAGAATTTCATCAACAACATGCGGACGGTTTATCGCGAAGGCGAGGATCAGTTCCCTGGTGTGGACACCACGATGGAAGAATCAGTCCGCTAAACGCTCGTTCATGCCATCCAGGCGCTTCTCGAGGAAGGCCACCTCACTGGCGAGTTGCTTCAACGACGCGCTTTCGAGGTTGCGTTCAATGGACAGCACCATGCGTTGGAGTTCCACGGTTCGCTGCTTCCGGTCCTTGGGTCGGTTGCCCTTGCTGCGGATGCCCATGAGCCAATCCTCAAGCAACGCAGCCCCCCATTCCGGAACACGAAGTTCGCTGGAAAGATAGATGGTTTGACGGCGATGGGAAAATCGCGTCTTCCCTTCGGGTGTTCGTAACCCTTGGATGGAGCCGGGGTTCCACGTCTCCAACGGGATGTGAAGGTGTTGATGAATCTCCAACACACCACGCTCAGTCAATCGGAAATCTGCGATGAGCACGCCTTGTGAAAGCCGAATGAACACCTGGACGATGTCGTCGTGCGTGGCCCATTCCGACACCTTGGCGGGGCGTTCGCTCATGTTCTCCTCACACCATGCTTCAATGGCCATTTGATGGGTGTGCATGGGTTGAACACCGGTTGAGCCATCATCAAGGTTTGTCCCGTTCGCCCTGCGCTGCACACATCTTCAAGTCGGTGGGATGGCTGGAACCGACATGGTCGGCTCGTGGGGCTCCGTCCAAGCGGACTGGACCTTGGTGCTGGCGCTGCTGCTCGGATGGTACGTCCTCATCAAAACCTGGGAGCGGAACGGGACCCTCGATCGCTGGAACGCCACGCGTGCACTGGGCATCGTGTTGATGGTCCGAACCCAACGCGGCCAGCGTCTCCTTGAACGCATGGCCAAACCCCGACGTTTTTGGCGGTTCTACGGTGAGGTGTCGTTGTGGGTGTGTTCGGTGTCCATGCTCATGGTTGGGTTGCTGGTCGTGCTGGCGTTTGTGACCTCTGTGTTGGCCCCACCGACGGCCGACCCACCTTCTGCCAGTGAATTGGTCGCTGTGCCAGGCCTCAACCCCGTGATTCCGTTGGGCTGGGGTGCCTTGGCCTTCGTTGTCTCCTTGGTGATTCACGAGCTCGGGCACGGTCTCCTGGCTCGGGGCCACGGGATGCGCGTCAAGTCGTTTGGGTTGTTGCAACTCGGTCCATTGCCGCTGGGTGCCTTTGCTGAACCGCAGGGTGAGGAACTGATGCGGGCACCTCGACGGGAACGGCTTCGCATGTTCGCTGCCGGTCCTGCGACCAACATCTTTGCTGCCGTGGTGATGTTGTTGCTCTTGGGCGGTGTTGCTGCTCAATTTGTTGCCGTTGACGAAAGCCTCCACGTCCAAGGCATCGTCAAGGGCGGTGGGGCCGATGAAGCGGGCATGGAGCCCTGGGACACCATCGTCTCCATCAACGCCAGCCCGGTGACGTCCATGGAGGAGTTTCGAACGGTGCTTGACCGGCATCGGGCCAACGAAACAGTGGAGATTGTGGTTCGTCACCAGGACGGTGAACGGGAAACACTCACGGCTGTGTTGGGCGATAAGCACGCCTACTACGCCGACCTCGGGTGGTCGGAAGAAATGCTCGAATCGTTGGAAGTCGAACCCGGCGATGCGTTCCTTGGGGTGGAGCGACTGTCAACGTCCACTTCGGGCATTGACCGGCTTGCAGGCCCCTTCTCGCCGCGATGGGAGGGTTCCATTGGGCAGCGTGTGCTCGCCGCTCCGTTTCATGTCCTGAGCGTGCTCATCATTCCCTTCGAACTCAACGGTGTGGCCATTCATCCGTTCGAGGAAACCCTGATTCAAGCGGGCGACGGCATTGTTGGATCGGTGTTCGGTACCTCCGGTCTGCTCTTCCTTGCCAACCTGCTGTTCTGGTTGATGTGGGTGAACATCCTGTTGGGCTTCACCAACCTCATTCCCATGGTGCCGTTTGACGGCGGTCACATGCTGAAGGACCTGCTTCATGCCGGATTGAGCGGTTTGAAACGACTTGGACGTTCACTCAAGTTGTGGGACCTCCACCCGATGACGGTGGACCACATTTCGTCCCGCGCATCGAGTTACTCCTCCTTGTTGTTGTTGGGGATGCTGCTGTTCACCATGTTCATCCCCTACCTGTGATCGTCGAAACCCTCACCATCACCGGCAGCCACCGTGCTGCCCGTCACATCGGGGGTGGCGTCGCATCCTTGGATTGCCGCGCTCTCAGTTCCGCCAACACATCACCCATGGGGTCAGGAACCGATGTTCGTTGCTCAGGTGTCGAGGAAGCGGTTCGGGATTGAAGCGCTTTGATGCCGCTGGGTTCCACCTTGGGAGTGGCGCACAACAAACCGATGAATTCGTTGAGGGGCATGCCTTGATCCCAGTCGATGAACGGTGAGCCCGTTCTTGTTTGTGGGAGGGCTGGAATCCGGTGTGCAAGCGCTCGGAGCACGCCGCGAAGCCCTTCGGTTTCCACCCGAAAGATGCGCCATGAATCGCCGCGAACGCCCTTCAATCGATGGGCGTACAGCGGCATCAAGCCTGTCCGTTCCGCCTCGACGATCATGGCGTTGAGTTGGTTCTTGGTCCGGCCTGCGAAGTACAATTTCTTCACTTTTCGAGTTTTGACTTCGATGGGGAACGAGCAATCGCCCCTCAAGGCGACCAAATCACCGCTGCCTTCCATGCCCGAACCAGCGGCCCTCACGACCAGAAACGGTTTGTTCACGATGCTTCGCATGCGTTCCTGTTCTTCGGGTGAGCAGGTCTTGATGACCTTCTCAACCCCCCGCTCCACGCCCGCAAGCACGTCCCGGAGCTCGCGTTCGTAGGCGCCCGTCATGGCGAAAACATCGCGTCAATCGTTCTTCATGACTTCGGTGGTTGTGGCAGCGCAGCCCTTGCTTTGCTTCGGGGTGTTCAGAAGCGAACGTTTAGAACCGAGCAGAACGGTTTCCCGCCGTGGCCGGGGTGTTCGTTCGTACCTCGGATTTTCGATTGGCGTACCGCCTCCTCCAAGCGCTTGAGTCCAAAGGTGTCTCCCCCGGTTTCCTCGATGTGAACGACCCCCTACCGGACCACGAAGGATGGTGGTTTGGGACGCCCGAAGAAGTCGCCAACGCTCCAGTTTCCGGCGGCCGAGGTGTGGCTGTGACGGTCGACACCGTCCACGAATCGGTGGAGGCCTGGTGGCGAAGTTATCGCCTCAGGCCCACCATTCAGCGGTTGTTGGTGGGCATTGACCCCGGGCCCCGCCCGGGCTGTGCATGGTACGGCGACGATGTTCTGCTTGGCAAACGCTCGTTTGACGGGTGCGATGCTGCCCTTCAACATGTCCGTGCTATGGTGGACGTCCACGGTCCAGTCGATGTGCTGGTGCGCGTCGGCAACGGGGCCCCCGTTCAGCGGGACCGTCTGATCAACGCCGCCTTGCGTCGGCGTTGGCGGGTGGAGGTCGTGGATGAGCGGCGAACCAGCCGAGGGGGGTCTCGTCACGAACATGAAGCCTCAGCCACGAAAATCGCCCAAAAGTCCGGCCAACCCGTCGTTGAACTGCGAACGCTTTCCCCCACGGACGGTGAAATTCGCGACCTACAGCAACGAAGCCGTCGAGCATCCCAAGGTGCCATCACCATCAGCGCTGCCTTGGCCACGGAGGTGTGCACCGGGAGGATGACGATGGCCGAAGCCTTGTTGGCCTCAGGTTATTCTTCCTCACCGGCGCGGACGGCGGATTGAAGGTGCATTTCAGGCGCTCCAGCGAGCCAACGTTTGAACAGCGCTTCAACCGCCACTGGAGCCACCAGAACTGCACCGATGATGGCGCCCAGGTACAGAAAGGAAGAGGTGGGGACATCCTGTGTTCCGTAGGACTCAGGCCCGCCAACCATCAGTTTCACCGCACCCAACCACGGGATTTCGCCGCCTGCGACGCCGATGATCCAATCGTCTCGGACGGCGCCCACCACACCGCTTTGGCCGTGGACGCCGTTGGAACCGTTCGTGGCCGAAGCGCCTTGGTCAACTGAACACTTGTTGTTGTCACCCAAGGTCAGCATGCCTTCGTGAGCAGGCACCCAATCCCACACCACGAGGTGGGCCTCTGCGTTGCCATGGGCGGGTCGTAGACAGTCGTAATGCCCGTTCGCGAAGCCGTCGAAGATCACCGTGATGCTTTCAACATCGGTGGCGTTGGTTCCGGGGACCGTCCAGGTGTGGATGCATGATCCCAACTCGCCGTCCTCGGCCAGTCGGCCGGTGTCGTAGACGGCGCTATCGGGGCAAGGCGTTTCCGACGACCGGTCTGGCAACGAGGTGGTGGAGGCCACCGCTCGAAGAATGGCGCGATGAATGATGGGTGTGCCCGCCTCACCGTTCTTTTCGTAGATGATGACATCACCCGCGAGCCCGTGCTGCTCGTATCCGTAGGAGGGGTGGGTCGGGTCGGTGGCCTCAGCAAAGGTGACGATGGTGCTGGCGGGTTGGTTGTGAACGAGGATCAAATCACCGGCATCGATGGAGCCCACCTCGCCGTCGATGTCGTGGACCATGGAACTGGATTCGACCACGACCAACGGGGGCATGGAACCGGTGTGAACGTACATGGCACCGACCAGACACACGATCATGCCCACGGCCAAGGCGATTTCCAAGGCCAAGGTCTTCAGCGGGTCGTGGTCGCTCATGCAGGTCGCTCCAACTCATCGTCGGAGGCCACGCTCTTCAAGGAATGCGTTCCATCGTTCAAGATGTCCTGCACCGAGGGCCTCGGCGGCGGCGGTTGCATCGGCTTTCTGCCGTCGCAGTTCCGCAGTGGATTGAATGGCCATGGTTTCTTCAAGCGTCAAGACGTGGCCACGGAACCTCAGAAATTCGGGAAAACTGAACAACAGCACGAGAAGCGAGAGGACGGCACCCACCAGCGCAGCACCGGTCGCATCGCCGTACGTGGCATGCTCCTGAAGAAACAGCAATTGAACACCAAACACCGTCAACAGCACGGCGCTCCCGCCCGATGCGATGGCGGTGAGCATGTACTGGCGACCGTGTTGTTGAGCCCACCATCGACCTGTCATTGAGGGTTCTTCGGCCATGCACTTCCCCATGGGGCATGATGGTTTTCAACTTCTTGAACCCTCCCTTGGTTTGCGCTTGTCGCCCCCGTGGTCGGCGACGAGAGAGGGGACAATTCAAATGGGATGGTGCGCCTGCGAAACCCGTAGGTGTACCGCATGAAGAAGGCATTCGCACTTGTTCTCATTTTCCTGTGTTCGGTGATGTCGCCGTTGGCCGGCGCTGCCACGACCGAGACCCAATTCAAGGACGGCAGCACGTCCTACACCCACACCTTCTCCGGTTCCGGCAACGGTACCGCAGGCGTTGTCTCCATTCCGTACGGAGCTGAAGTCACCGCCGCCACCTTCAACCTGCGGGGCGAGGCCAGTTCGACCTCGTGGACCAACTTCACCACCGCGGCCCAACTTGGCGGCGTCGGTGACGCCAACGTGAACTCGGTGTACGGCGCACCGCCGACCCCGTTCCTGTACCTCACCCGCAACAACTTGGAGGCCCAAGGGACTTCGCTCCAGTTGAAGGGCAACCCTTCCTTGTACGGCGCCACGTTCGACAATGCGAACCAGGTGTCGGTGCTCAACACGGCGACCATCAACACGACGGGTGAATTCGTCTCCCTCGGCGACCAAGGCTACGTTTCACCGACCAAAGACTACGCACAGCTCACGCTCGGCACCGGCGGATCCGGGACGTATCACGGCGTGGTGGTCCCGGTCAACGACGACCAAATCCACGTGGTCAAATCCACCAGTTCCAGCCCCACATCATCAACCGCTTACCTCCAGCGGTACAACGCCACCACCGGTGCTTACCTCGGCACGGGATCGTTCAGCCTTGGGTCCTGCTCCGGTTCCCAAATCGGGTCGTACATTGTGGATGCGGACGTGAACAACGGCTACATTTACACCGCCCACTACACGTACTCCGGCCGCGTGACCAAGTGGGCCTTGACCGGGTCCAACAACCAAACGTGGCAGTGCCAGAACAACTACCAATACGGCTCAAACAACTACATCACCGGTGTGGACATTGACGACGCCACCGGGAAGATGTACATCGGCCACTACAACAGCAACACCAATTCGCATTCCATGAGGGAGGTGAACCCCAGTTCGCCCACGACCGTCAACGGGACGTGGTTCATGACCTCGACCTCAAACTACTGGGAGTACGGCATGGGCCTTTCCGTGAACCTGCCGACCGTGATGTACAACGTCTACGCCGCCAACTCCAACGGGGACTACCGCAGCACTCACCACCACTTCAGCATGCAAAACGGCTTGCTGACCAGCCAAGGTTCCTTGTTGATGCCCGGAGGCGGTCATCTCGGCCTTGTTGGCAACGAAGACAACCAAATCATGTACGCCTGCCACTATGCCTCAACCAGCTATTGCACCCAAGGTGTGCGGAAGGTTGAGACCTACGGCGACGGGTCCCTCTTCGATGCACGCACCCCAACCGCCACCTCCTCAACGGTGGTTGGTGCAACCACGACCCTGACCAAAGCGATCGACTTCGTGGATTTCAACGCCATCGTTGGCACCATGCCCACCGGGACCAGCATCAAGGTCGATGTGTCCAACGACGGTGGGCTGAATTGGCGAGCTGGCTCGCCCGGACAACGCATCAATTTCGCCAGCGCCGGCAACAGCTTGGTGTGGCGGGCCACCCTCAACGGGACCGCTTCCGCATCCCCGGTCCTCGGCGATGTGATGCTGTCCTACGTGACCTCCTACACAAGCAGCGGCTACTACAACGCCTACGCCTACAGCGGCGGGGGTTCACCGGTGGCCATCACCGCCGACTGGGACGAGGACCGTCCAGCGGGCACCACCGTCCGGGTGATGGTCGGCTTCTCCACCTCCACATCGTGTTCCAACGGGGCCAGCGGCGTCAAGACCTTCCTGTCACCCAACACCACGCAAACCATCAACCCCAGCAACACGCGTCCTTGCATTCGTGTTGATCTCTCCACCTCCAACACCGGCGTGACGCCAACCGTCTCGAACCTCAGCATCGCGTTCCATTCCAACGCACCCAGCGAGCCCGGCATCAACATCGATAAGCAGAACGCCTACCGTAGGCCGGCGCAAGACGGTGCATTGGTCGGTCCGATGTCCGTCCGTTCAACGCAGTCAGGGAACACGCTGGTCGACAAATTAAACCTGGCCATTCCGGACACGGGTTCGGGCATCAAGGACATTCAAATCGATCTGGTTGCAGCAAGTTCAGGTGTCCTGATCCTTGAGTCCTTCTCGATCACCTACACCATGCAAACCGTGAACCTTGACCTCACCATTCCAGAGGGTGAGATCCTGCACGAACGCGTGCTGCCCTACGAAGTCATCAGCCGTCACGTCATTGGCGAATCGGCCACCACCATCGCCAGCGCGGAGTTGACGCTGATGACCAATTCATTGGCCAACAACCCCATCCTTTCGTGGCAGTATGGCGACGTGTTCCCCGACCCGAACGATCCGGGTCAATACATCGAGATGGATCCGTCATCGTATTCCACGGAAAGCAACGGCATCCTGACGATTCATTGGCGGTTCTTTGTCACCAGTGAATTCCCGGACCAAGACAACGTCCGTTTCAAAGTGGGTTGCCTTGACGACAGCGGCTCGGCAGGCTTTGCCCCGCTACCGCTCACGTCCTCAGAGGGCCTTCAGGTCAACCGCTCGTTTGGCCTTGGTTGGCTGAACGTGCGCGACCTGGACGGTGAACTCACCTCGGACGACGTTCCCAACGGTGCTTGGGTGGCCGCAGGTGAACAGATTCACTTCACCGGTGCCATGTGGTTCCTCAACACGGACGATGCGCCCAAGGACAGCGCCTTTGACGTTCGTGTGTCCCGAAACGGCTACGTGGAAAGCACGGCCCGCGACGTCACCAACAACAACGGTTCGTTCTTCATCACGGTTGATTTGCCCAACATCGACGTTCCAGACGGGTTGAACTACGAGGTTCAGACGTACAACGAACGCAACCCCGAGCATGTTCAACAGCCCAACACCGAATGGCGCCGAACCTACAAGGTCGATGCCACTGCACCCGAACGCATGGCCGTTCATCCGGTGGACGACGCCTACGAGGCCGCTTCCATCGAGCAGCCCGTGCAGATCCTCGTCCAGGACGATGTGGGTCATCCCATGGAGTTGGAACTGAACTACTGGGTGGAAGCCGACCACGACGCCAACCGCAACGGTGAGGCCGATGAAGAAGAGTACGTGACCAAGACGGTCCGCAACAACACGGAGGCCAAGGCCAAGTGGTTCATCACCTCCATCGACACCTCACGAAACCCGAACATGGGTCGTGTGTCCTACTTCTGGGACGGTGGTGACCAAGCCGGCAATCCCCTCCACTGGACGGCCATGAACGACGACGACGAACTGCTGAAGTTCGAGGCCTCGGACGGCTTCTTGTACGACGACGCCACCTTCCGCACCCGAAAGGATTCCACGGCCGTGTTCACCGGTTTGGAGTGGTTCGGTCACGAGGACAACGAACCCGTCTACGCCGGGCTTGAACAGACGATCAGCTTGGGTTTCATCGACGCCAACACCGCCATCGATTTCGAGTACATCTCCCTCGTGTTTGACTTTGAGGGCCCCAACCCCCTTCGGGACGCTCAAACGATCTCCTATTCGGGTTTGAACAACACCTTCTGGTCGGAATCGCCCTACATCCACATCCTGCCCACAAGCCTGATGACGCAAACCACCAACGAGTCCGGACTGCCGTGGATCCTCCTGGATTTCCACTTCACCTTTGGTTGGGATTGGCCCGATGAAGAAATGGGCGATGTGGCGTTGCTCTACAAGGAGCTTGGCTCCGATGAGCCCACACGCTTGCTCCTGTTGGAACACACCTTCCGTGTGGAAAACGACCTCATGCTCTCGCCCACGGATTTCTCGGTGGACGACATCAGCCAGCCCCGAACCGGTCCGGTGGCCGACGGAAGCCGTGTGCGCAAGGACGACCGTTTGGCGTTCACAGGGCGTGTCGTGTACGAAGGCAGCCAGGTGCCCGCTCCCCGCAACCTTGGTATCTTGGTCGAGGTGTTTGACGGTGAAAAGTTGTGGTCCGACGGTTCCTTGACCAGCGACGGTGAATACGCCGTTGAGGTGCCGCTTTCCTCGGCATTGACCTTGCAATCCTCGCCGTCTCGCACCTGCTTGATCGCCATCACCAACATCCCAGGTCGCGGTGAAGACATGACAGGAACGTTGGTGTCCACCACCCTGCAGGTGATCGTTGACGATGCCTCGCCGCGCGTGACCCGACGTGTGGCACCGCTCAACGTGATCGATGTCTCCGCCAGCAATGACCTGACCCAAGTGCCCGTTGAGTTCCAGGGGACGGAAGACGCAGATTTGACCGGCTCCCAACAAGTGGTGCACTGGGTGATGCGCGACGCCACCCGAACGATGACCATCGGTTCCGGGTCGACGTTGTTGGGCATGCAACAGGACGGGCAAGACGTCCGCTGGACCGCGGTGGTGGACATCACGGCTGGTGGAACCATCGTGCCACGCGTGGGTGATTTCGTTGGCTTCTACGTGAGCGGTTACGACGCTGCCGGCAATCAATTCCCTGTCGTGTCCAACTCCGAAGCCAGCCCGGTCCCCGAATTGGCGGTCGACGACCTTGATTTCGAGCGGCAATGGGTTCGCTTGGGTGCCGTCGGCCCTGAGTTGCGTGTGGACAACATCGAATTGAGTGACGATCACATCGCACCGGGCGCCAACATCAACATTGATGCCGATGTGCTCAACCTTGGCGGTGAAACGACGGCCCAATTCAAGGTGGCGTTCTTTGCTGGCAGCAGCGACACACCGTTCGATGTGGTGTCCATCGTGGGCATCGGCGCCGGCGAGCGCTTGACGGTCTCCACCACTTGGGAATCCACCAACGTGGACCGAGTTCGCGTGGTGGTGGATTACGAGGATGAAATCCCAGAGGCCAACGACAACGACAACGCCGCCGAACACGCCGTTGATATCGCCTACGGCGAGTACCTCGGCTGGTTCGATTCCGTGCGTGAACAACCGTTGGCGTGGATGTTCATTCTGCTCAGCATCATGACCTTGTCCATTGTGTTCGTGGTCGCCACCCGCACCTCCATCGACTTCGGTGAGGGTGCATTCGATGAAGACGAGGATTGGGACGACGACGATGATGCGTACGACGAGGACGACGACGATGACAACCTCGACGACGATGACGACTGACCGTGGCCCTCAGCCAAACGCTCAAATTGAGTGAACCAAGGGATACACCTTGGAGGAGGGGATGTTGCCGCGCGTCTTTTCCCAACTCCATCCGTCACTCGAATCGGCACTGAACGAGAAAGGATGGACACCGACGCCGGTCCAAGAATTGGTGTTGCCCGCCTTGGTCAACGGCGAAGATCGCATCGTGATCGCTCCAACCGGCTCGGGAAAAACCATGGCAGGCATCCTGCCGCTTTTCCATCGATGCCTCGAGGAAGGATGGTCTGGCCTGTCCATTCTCTACATCACGCCGCTTCGTGCGCTGAATCGAGACGTCGATCGACGGTTGACGGAGCTCGCCGAAGCAGTTGGCCTTCGGGTTGATGTGCGACACGGCGACACCCCTCAATCCCAGCGCACCAAACAAACCCGGAGGCCCCCGAATTTGTTGGTCACTACGCCGGAAACGTTCCAACTCCTGTTCAGCGGCAAAAACGTTCGCGCCATGTTGAGTACGGTGAAGGCGGTCATCGTGGACGAGATCCACGATCTTGCAGCATCGGAACGGGGGTGGCAGCTCAGCGTTGGCCTCGCACGGTTGGATCGGTTGACCGGTCACCCCGTTCAGCGGTTGGGTCTGTCCGCGACCGTTGGAAATCCCGACCAAGTGGCCGATTGGCTTTCGCCGGGCAAAGGCACACCGCTCATCGCCATGGGCATGCGTGAAACCGAACTGACCGTTGAATCCACGGTGCCCACGCCCGATGATGAACTTGGCTCGGTGGACATGATGTTGAGTCCACGTCAACACGCCTGTTACCGCCAACTGTGCGACATCTTGCGCACCCAGGCGCCTTGCTTGGTGTTTGTGAACAGCCGAAGCGATGCGGAAACGCTCTCTTCCCGTCTTGGGTCCTTGGCGCCCGACCTCAACATCGGCGTGCATCACGGTTCACTTGCAGCGGAAACCCGCCAGACGATGGAGGACCGATTGCGGGACGGCACGCTGTCTGGTTTGGTGTGCACATCAAGCCTTGAGTTGGGCATTGATGTGGGAAGCGTTCGTCGCATCGTGCAGATTCATTCACCCAAATCGGTGGACCGCATGTTGCAGCGCGTGGGTCGGGCCGACCACCGGCTCGGTGGGCTGGGTCGCGGGCACGTGCTGTCATGGGACACCGACCACCTGGTGGAATCCGCTGTCATCGCTCAGCGAGCGATGGCGGGGGAGATTGAACCTGTGGAATGGCGCTCGTTTCCTCGAACGGTGGCCGCGAACCAATTGGTGTTGATGGTGCACGCTCACAAGGTGGTGTCGCTGGACGCCGCCACCGCTGTACTTGCGTCATCGGCTCAATTTGACGGGTGGACGCGAGAAGACACGGTGGCCCTGGCCAACGTGCTGGCGGAGCGTTGGGTCATCAAGTCCGTCGCCGACCCAACCTCGATACCATGGTACCGTTGGCCAAAGGCATTGTACGAAGCAGCCGTTCAACAGATGGGGGCCGAGGGCGGCGCTTTCCCCGACGAACTCCCCTTGTATTCCACACCCGATGAGGATGTTCCTGCGGCCTACAAATCCTTGGTGCTCACCCTCCCCAAAGCGTTCACCAACGGGTGGATGGCAAGCGCAGGGCGCACCCGTGAATGGGTCAGCCATCACCTCTCCATGATCCCCGACAAGAAATCCTACCGTGTGCGCGACGCCGTCACGCGACAAAGTCTTGGCAACGTGGACGAAGCGTTCGTGTTGAGCCTCAACGACGCCGGCGAGGACGAAGATGGGTCACGACGGCGATTTGTCATCGCTGGTCGGACCTGGATGATCATCGATGCCGACCCGGAACAATCGGAGCTCCTTGTCACCCCCGTCAGCGACCACGGCAAAGCGCCCCAGTGGTTGGGCGAATTGCCCCCCGTTCCTCCACAAGTCGCTCGCGACATCGGACGGTTGCGTCGGCTCATCGCCGAGGATTTAGGGCTGGTGGAGCCGATGCCACCGGTTGAACTCGACCCTTTGGGCCTCGTCACCAAAAGCAGCGCTGCTCTGGCTGAATACCCCCTCGATGCCGAAGCCAGGTCCATGGTGGCGGATGTCATCCGTGCGCACGTGGAAGCTACGGGGCACCTCCCCACGGAACGGACCATGACGGTGGAAGAGCGCGACGATGCCTTCGTCATCAATTCCTGCCACGGTTCGAAGATCAACGAGGCGTTGGGGCATTTCCTGCTTGCCATGGCCTCCACCAAGTCGGGCTCGTGGGGACGGCTGGTGGTGGAACCCACGCGCATTGCGCTGCAAACTTCCGGTGTTCGTCCCGAAGACATCGTCTCGTGGCTGGTCGACACCCCACCCGGAGCCATCGAACAATTGCTGAGCATCACCGTGCCCAACTCCCGTCAGGTGCGTTGGCGTTTTGCGCAGGTGGCGAAGACGTTCGGTGTGCTGCGTCACGGTGTTGACCCGCGACGGATCAACCTGCAGGCGCTGCTACGGAAGTACCGAGGGACCGTGGTGATGGAGGAAGTGCTGTCCAAGTTGTTCCATGAACGGATGGACGTGGATGGGGCCAGCGATGTCATGCGAGGGTTGCAATCCGGCGTGCTCGCCATCCACATCACGGCTTCGGGCCCGTTGGGCATGTCGAACCGAACGCAAGACGACATGCTGCTGCCCAACTGGGACAACGCTGCCCTTCGTGAACGTCTTAAACTGCGTTTGACGAACGAACGAGCGGTGTTGTGTTGCTTGCGTTGTCACGGGCTGCGCCGGTTCCGCATCGCCAAATACGCAGGGCTGGACAAACCGGGCACCTGCTTGAAGTGCGGTGGCACCCGTCTTGCATGCGCACGTGAGGGCTTGGCGAGCATGCTCGAGGGTTGGGTGAAGTCCGACGACCAGAAAGATCAGGATCGCATGGCGAAGAACGCTGCATTGGTTGCCAACCGCGGCTTTGACGCAATCATGGCGTTGATGGGTCGCGGCATCGGTGAGGCCACCGCCACCCGCATCATGGTCAAAACACCGCCCAACAACGAACAGGCGTTGTTGAAGGCCATCCATCATGCTGAAGTTGAATACGCTCGAACACGACGATTTTGGGGATGAGTGAACACCATGAACACACCGCACGAGGAAACCGAAGCACGCATTCGAGCCCTGCTCGAGGGGGAAGACGACTGGGTGGCTGCCATGTCGACCGTGGCCTGCGAACTGCACCACGGTTTCAACCACTTTCACTGGACCGGCTTCTATCGAACGGTCCGTCCAAGGCACCTCAAGGTGGGTCCGTATCAAGGCGGTCACGGGTGCCTTGACATTCCGTTTGAGCGGGGCATCTGTGGCGCTGCAGCGCGTACTAAAACGACCCAAGACGTGCCCGATGTTCACGCCCGTCCCGAGCACATCGCCTGCAGCAGTTCCACGAACAGCGAAGTGGTGGTTCCCGTTTTGGCGCCATCGGGCGAGGTGGTGGCCGTTTTGGACGTCGACTCGGACGACCTCGCAGCGTTTTCAGACGCTGATGTGGCCATGTTGGAGCGAGTGTGTTGCTTTCTTGGCCAGCGCTACGGAGCACAAGCCGCTGCGGCCGTTTCTAATCACTGAACGAAGATTTTGCCGTCGTTAACCTGCCGTGCGTACACGGTGATGAGGACGGTACCGATAACCGTCGGCAGCAGCCACATGAAGACGCTGTCGCCCACGGCGGTGAGCAAAAACGCCGTCACGGTGGAAATGGTCCCTGCACCCATGAACACAACGTGCTGCGTAATCCGAGCTTTCCCTCGCGGCCCGCGCCCTTGCTCGTCCACTTGGACCTGGCCCCAAACCAAACCTGCGCAAATCAAACCGAACACCAACGGCACCACGCCAAAGGAACCGGATTCCCCGTCCCGCTCAACCGTGCCCATGAAAAACAGCACGCTGACGAGGACGAGACCCACCGTGGCAGCACCACCGAGGTAGATGAGGGCCTTGTCCATGGACTCCATGGTGCCTCGACGGTTGACGGCTCTGCGCCAACCCACCGCCACCATGTAGCCAGAAAACAGGCCGATCATCATCAAAAACAAGGAGGCGCCCATGAACACGAGGATGAAGGCCGTCAGTGAGACGCCCATCATTGCCAAGGTGTAAACCATACCGACTTTGGCGTGCCAGGATTTCCCCTTCTTGGTCATGAAGGAGGCGGCAGCGCTGGCCAGTGCCACCGCCCCGCACAAAACGTGAGCCACCAGTGCAGGGTTGGTCATGGGCCCAGCTCCAGCGTTGATGATAAAAATTCAATGGTGAACATTACGGTGCCGCCGTCGTTTCATCGTCGCCGTGTTCCTCAACATCGGGTGCGTTCAACGGTTGACCGAGCATCGCGTTGCGCAAGGAAGCCCGAAGTTGGACCAAGTCGCCGTAACACACCAGAACGTCGTCAAAGCGAAGTTGGGTGTCTTCATCCGGGTTCCACACCAATCGGTCGCCTCTTGAGAGGGCAAACACGGGAATGGTCGCAAACACCTCGTTGAGCCGCCGCCCGACCATCCGTGGGTGGTTGCGGAGTTGGAGGGTCAGCACGCCCGAACCGGGGACCGTGCGCAGCAACTGGTCGAGGTCCACTTCGCCAAAGGCCGTGTCCTCCATGACGTACTCAACGATGGCACCGGCCACGTTGACCCCGCTGGCCTTTTCGATGCCTTCGAGACCTGGTGAGGAATTCACTTCCAGCACCAAAGGACCGTTGGCACCTTCGAGCAGATCCACGCCAGCGATGTTGAGCCCCAGCACCCGTGCAGCCCTGCACGCTGCTTCGGCGTAGTCCTCGGGCAGGTCAACCGGCTCCACCGTTCCATTGAGATGGAAATTGCTCCGGAATTCTCGGCCTCGAGCCCGCCGCCGCATCGCTGCGACCACCTTGTCGCCCACCACCAGGGCACGAATGTCCTTACCGTGCGATTCGGCGATGTATTCCTGAACGAGCACGGACTTCCCGGTCATCAGCAATCCCTGGACAAGGTTGCGGACTTCGTAGGCGGTGTGGCGCAAGAACACCCCATCGCCCTGCGTCCCTTGGGTGACCTTCACCACGACCGGCAGTCCACCAACCATCGAAATCGCCTGGTCGATGTCCATGACGTCCCGCACATAGGCCGTGCGGGGCACGGGGAGCCGGTTGCGGGCGAGGATTTGCGAGGCGTGCAATTTGTCTCGGCTTTGCAAAATGCCTTGACCGGTGTTGGCAGTCCACATGCCCAGTTGTTCAATGTGGCGAAGCAAGGCCACACCGTGTTGCGTGATGGAGTGGCCGATGCGAGGGATCACAGCATCGTAGGCAAACCGTTCGCCTTTGTGAAGCACGTCCACCGTGCCTTCGGCAACGGTGAGTGAGAACTTCATCGGGTCGCACACATCCACCCTCAGCCCCCGCATCCGTGCCTCTTCGACAATCCGACGCGTGCTGTACAGACGGGGTCCGCGACTCAACACCGCTAAACGCAGTGCTGCGCCGTTGGAGGTGGCGGAGGTGGCCGCCCCGTCGGGTGTTCGCATGGAGGCATCCCCGCCAATACGCGCCTTTGAAGTGCTCGGCTGAGGTGGAGGCGGACGATGGATGAGGACGCTTCGCAAGAATCGACCGGTGCGCTCGTCGTGGACGAGGATCAGGATGAACTGATGGAGGAGATGTCCATGGACGAGCGCAGGGAGCGCTTGAAGCGGGCTCGCTGGAACGTGTTTCTCTCGCTGGGGTTGGCCGCCATCATGTTCGCTTTTGCCCTCGTGCCCATGCCGTTCTCGGCAGAGTACGATGGGTTTACCACCTCGGCCGAGAAGGACCTTGGGTACGTGTGGGGTTTGCCCTTGAGCGGTGAAGGCGTGTTCGACGTTCCTGTCGTCGTGGAGGTGACCGCCAGCGAACCGCCGACGGAAGCCAACATCAGCATCGGGGTGTTCATCTTGCAGGAGGCGGACTGCGCATCCAACCTTGGTTCAGCCACCGAATTGGCCCGCGCGGGGGATTCGCACGCCCATCAGTTTCAGGCATCCGCAGAACGCATTCTCCCGGACGAAGTGTACGAATTCGAGTTTGCCATCGATCCCGGCCAGTACTGTCTGATTGTGGAGTACTTCGATGAAGACGAGGCGAAAATCCTCGACGGGAACGCTGACCTCTCGGTCAGTGGGCGTTTGTACCCCAACCAGTTCTTTGCCGGCCTGTTCGGTGTGTTTGGGCTCGCCTTGTCCGGGTTCGCGTTCACCGGCGCCCAAAAGCACGGTGCTGCGCTGCGCCGCATCCTCGAAGGTGAATCCGAAACGGTGGAATCCAAGGTTTTGGCCGCAGCCAATCAAGCGGCGGTTTCAGCCGGGCCGAGCGGCCCACCAAGCGCCGGTCCCTCCGGTCCTCCACCCTCCGCACCGTCATCGGAACCGGCCGCCGTTCCACCCAGCGTTGAAACGTCGGGCGCACCGGTGGATGGCACGTTTGAACCTGCAGAAAACGGCTACTTCTTCCGTAAATTGCCCGACGGGACCTACGATCAAACCGTGTACGTTCAGGGCGAAGACGGGCAATACACGGCCTATCAAGCGCCGTGAGTCATCCGTTGCTTGAAAACCACGATGCTGGGACCTCCATCCATCGCCAGCCTTGAAAGGTTCAACCTGCACCGTCCGTTGGGAATGGAGCATGCGTGAACCACCAGCATCCACCCTCACCGTGGCCAAACTCAAGGCTTTGTGTGTGCTGAACGACATCGCCACCAGCGGGAAAAAGGCCGAATTGGTCGAGCGTTTGTTGGAAGCAGGCGTGGACCGAGCCACGCTGGGCCTGCCGGTGGACGGCGACACTCAGGCTGCAGCCGCACCGGCCATCCTCAATGATGGAGGCGACCGTTCGGATGAATCAACTGCTGGAACCGATGATGAAACGCCTGTGATGCTTTCGTTGGAGGACGACGACACCCTCACACCGTCCACCGAGCCCGATGACCTGCCCTCGCCCACGCCTCCGGTTGAACCCTTGACGGTGGACGAGGGCGTGTTGGACGCCGAAGTGCTCGATGCCGACCTGTTCGTCGATGACCCCGTGGACGTGCAGCCGAACGAAGCTGGGTCATCTCCCATCCCGTCGCCGCCGAGTGATACGCCCGTGCCGGTGACGAGCAAAATGGCGTCACCGACCACCCTGATGGACATGCTCCGCCAACCCAAGGTGATGGCTGTGGCGTTGACCGTCCTGGTGCTCGGAGCTGGAGGTTGGTATTACCTCAACAATCAACTCGAACCCTTCACAGCGGACGCCTTGCGGTACGGCGATCGCATGGGTTACACGCTCACGGAGGGTGAGTTCATGGCTTCCGAAGAATACGTGTCATTGGTGACGGAACAGTTCGATGACCTTTCCGACTATTGCAAAATGCGTCTATCGTTCAGGGGGACCGGTTCGGTGTCCATCACCGAAGGCACGTCCATGGACCTCACGAGTCAACCCACGGAAGACCGTTTGGGAGCGGTCGCCGCTCGCGGAGGCCAAGGTCTGTCGTGGTTGGCGGTGGAATCACAAAACGATGTTGCCCTCGATGAATTCAACATCTACGGACACCGTTCCCAACCCAGCATTGGCGGCGGAACCTATTGCCCTGATTTCGCCGAAGGGACGGAGGGGCGCGCCGATTTAACCGTCACACGTTGGACCGAACTCCGCGAGCAAGCGACGTTGGCCACGCACATCGATGGAGCGCTGCAAAACACCCAAGGCACGTACGATATCGAAGCCATGACCTACGGCGTTGGCGGTCTGCTCGGGGGGTTGGAAACCCTGTCACCCGGCCTCGGCATGGTCATCCAACCCGTTGAATTGGCCGATTTCTTTGGGAACAGTTACATCACCGAAGGGGCATTCGGGACCTCGTCTGGATGGGCTTGGCGGGTGCTGGGCACCGACATGGTGGGCAACACCGAGATGTGGAAGGTGACCGCCAGCCATCGCGACGTGCAGGATTTTTGCCTCGGGTTCGCCACCATGAACCTCTGGCTGGATGCACAAAGCCCCTGGGTGGTGCGTCAAACGGTCGACGTGTCCATCAGCAGCAACCAGGCCAACCAGAACAGTTGCTCGGGATGGTTGGAGCGAGGTGTTGATGCTGTTCTCCCCGAGGGTGAACTCGAACTGCACCACGTGTTCGAACGGACCTCGACGACCCGTGGTATCAAAGCCATTGAATTGGGCATGGCTTACAGCAACCGCCCCCAAGCCAACGACCTCAACCCCGACGACAGTGAGTTGGCCGATTGGGGTCCCAACGGGCTGCACCTCCCCGACAATTCCAGTCTTCGCAGCCACCCCCTCGACGTGGCCATGGGCTGTTTGGACGAGTTCGGGAGCGCAGCCAGCGGAGCCACGACCGCTTTGGACCAAGGTGGCTACATCTGGCGTGCTCAGAACGACCTCAACGGCTCCACCACCGAATGGAACGTGTCGTGGGTGGCGACCGACGACAGCGCAGGTTGGTTGCGTTTTGCCGTCAGCGGTGAACCCGAATCCCTCACGTGTGAGTACATCGCAAAGGGCGCCTACGACGAGTCCGTTTCTCACAACCGCGATGCCATCCCGGAAGCTCTCCCCATCGATGCCATGGTGGAACGCTTGCGCAACACGCAACGCTTCCCACGCCTCACCGGTGAGGAAGCACCGTTCACCTCTTCTGGACTGCACGCTGAGACCCAGGTGGGCTACCTCGTGGTCGTGCCGGGCAACGGCTTGGGATTCGATTTGTCCGATCTGTTTGACAGCGTCAACGGTGCGACCACGGTCGATCTTCAGCGCTCGTGGGACGACGCTTCGTGGAGCAACACCCATTCCGTGCTCGCCGATGCGACCGACGGGAGGGTCCTCGGATGGACACATGTGAAACAGGCTCGGTGACACGATGAGCGAAAACGGGCGCGGGCTGGACCATTTGATGGAGCAAAACGACACTGAACTGGATTTTCTTTCCGCCTACGGGGGTGCAGGCGGTTCGAGCACCGGCAACGGTGCTTCGATCCTTGAAGCCTTGACCCGTTTCCTTCGGGCGGGCGGCTGCACCGTGGTCGAATTGGAGGGCGGGGTTGACTTTGAATGGGGGACGGCTCGGGTGCAGGCTGAGGGGTGCCGCATGCAGATCCAAGGTGAACACCTTCCGTTGGTGGCCAGCGACGTGATGACCGCCGGATTTGCTCACGGCGTGGTGCACTCGGACCGTCGTCATGCCGAGGTGACCCTCACGGCGTGGGGCTCACCGCAACGCCGTTTCGTTGAGCGCTTGGTGGAGCACGAGCGGCATCAGGCTTGATGGCGACGCTGTCGGCCAGCAGCGGCTGCCATCATCGCCAAGGATGCACCGATGGCACCGATGTGCGGCAGGGCGCTTTCAGTTTCACCTGAACCGCTTCCAGGGACGTTGCAACCGTCGCCTTCAGCGTGGACACCACCGTAAGCGCCATCCTCGTAATAGCACGTGGACCAGGTCTTGTACCAGTCGCCTTGCGGGAAGTTCTCGCTGTTGTCTTCATCGTACGTGGCCTTGACACGCCAGTTCACGTAGGTGTGGTCCGAAGGTGGTGTTAGGGCCACAGTGTAGGTCTGACCGTCCTCGGACAGGGTCGCCTCTTGGTTCACGGGAGGGTCGCAGACTCCATTGTTGAGACAGATTTGCGTGGTGACCGTCAAAACGGTGCCGTTGGCGTGAGCATCATCGTCCAACGTCACGGTGAGCTCCCATGCCTCACCGTCTTGGGAGGGCGTTGTGCGTTCGACAATCGAAAACGGGACCTCGGCTTCATCGGGGTTCACATCGGTGCCGGCTTCTCCGGAGGCTGCTGAGGCAAGCGGTGCAAACACCATCAGCACGAACACGGCAAGGGTCAGCCACTTCGCGGTCATGATGGGCGACCTTCGCTCGTGCTTCATGTATCTTACGCGGTGGGGGGTCACTCCATGTCCCAGAGTTCATCGCCCACCCAGTGCAGGGTTTTGATGCCCTTCCCTTTGGTTCCCTCGGTCATGGCTGCGCCATCCATGAGCGCCCATCCGACCGCCAACGGTTTCTTGTGGGTCATGTCACGAACCCACACCAAGTCCCCGGCGACC
Source organism: Methanobacteriota archaeon (assembly GCA_038104845.1). Taxonomy (GTDB): domain Archaea; phylum Thermoplasmatota; class Poseidoniia; order Poseidoniales; family Poseidoniaceae; genus Poseidonia. The sequence continues at coordinate 18,536 of JAYOBJ010000015.1, read as the reverse complement.
ACCGTGTCGTCTGCGGCGTGGACGCCGGCGATCATGCAATCTGCCCCGTTCATGAGAAACGGGATGGCGCCGTGATCCACCTCCACCCATTTGTTGGCGTTCGGGTGATCAACAAAGCCGCGGAGCGTCAAGAACACGTACCGATCCTCGTCCTCGTTCACCACCTCAATGACGATGGGTGTTTTGTCAAGGAACACCATGCTCCAGGGCCCAAATGACGCCATCTCAAGGAACGCTCCGTCCACGTTGAGGTCGAGGCCCAGGTCCTCTTCCAGTCGCTTCAGCAGTGGTGCAATGTGTTTTCGCCGCACCGGTCGCCGTTTCTTCACGGACCATTCCTGAGCCATGCTTGGGCGTGCAGGACCACGAATATGAGCCTTGGGAGCGGGAATTTGATGAGGGTCCACCGTCAGGGAGGCCCATGACCATGTGGTGCGCCATCCGAACGTTCACGCAGCACGCCCGTGAACTCGGCAACGCACCCGTTGAACAACCCATCGTGTTCGTCAAGCCCACCAACTGCCTCCACGAGGGCGGCCCCCTGCCCGTTTCCACGCACCCAGGTGAAGTGCACCACGAGGTCGAGTGCGTTGTGAAGTTGGGCGATGACCTCCAACCGGTCGCCATCGCTGTCGGGCTCGACCTCACCGACCGTGCGGCACAAAGTGCCCTGCGAGCCAAGCAATACCCCTGGGCTAAAGGGAAAACCTTCCGTTCGAGCGCAGTCGTCGGGCCATGGTCGGCGTGGGACCATGGTTTCGACGCCTTGATTGCAGAAGAACACGCCCTCGAACTTCATCTCAGTGTGAACGGAGAAGTGCGGCAATCGGCACCGCTGGCTACCATGTCGGTGACGCCACGGGCACAACTCGACGAGTTGATGTCATGGGCTCCACTCAAATCCGGTGACTTGCTGTTCACGGGGACGCCCAAAGGCGTCGGGCCACTTCTTCCGGGGGACCACCTCCACGCATCGTTGACGATGAACGGGGTTGTTCTCTCCGAAATCCTCCTTTCGTGTCAATGAGGGTTGCTTTCATATAGCCCGTGCCGGTCGGTGACGCCGCAGGAGGCATCGGTATGGCTCAATGGCACGGTATTTCACGACGCAAACCCTCGGGTGGACGCAAGGTTCAGGCACGCAGCAAGCGGGCCACGGAGATTTCCACCGAGAAACAATTCGCTTTGGTCGGTGAAGCCAAGCGTAAAATCTACCGAAAGACCGGTGGCAACACGATGGTTCGCGTCATGGCAGCCAACAAGGTCAGCATCAACAATCCCAAGAACGGCAAGACCACCCTTGGTGACATCCACAGCGTGGTTGAGAACGCTTCGGACCCCAACTACGTGCGTCGAAACATCCTCGTCAAGGGCGCTGTCATTGAGACCAACCAAGGTCGCGTGCGCATCACCTCCCGCCCCGGTAAGGACGGCGTCATCAACGGCGTGCTCCTCGAGTGAACCCACGGGCGTTCCCGTCCCATGAACGAGGCGTCACGATGGACCACAACCCGGACCGACTCTGCGTGTGGCCCGGGTACTTTGACCTCAAATCGTCCCGTCGATCGGGCCGTCGCGTGCCCAAAGACGCCGCCGTCCTGAAGCCCGACCTTGACGGCTTGTTCATGGCCGCCCGAAGCATCGGTCTTCGCAAGATCAAGCGGGAGGAGCACACTTCACACCCGCGACGACCTCACGGTCGCGAAGGTCGATTGTGGGTTTCCTCATCGGGTGCGAAAGATTCCATTGGGGCAGGCTCAAAAGAAGAACTGCTCCAACTCATCGGTGGAGAGTGGCGGCGCCTGCAGCGCGACCAGCGCCAGGCCGAGCAAGACCGGACCAAGCAGGCGCCAAAAGCCGGCGACCGGCGGGCTCGTTCCCAACGCAAATCCGCTGCACCTCAACGCAGCGGGTTCAAGCAACGGAAGAGTTTCAAGAAACGCTAAGCGCGAACACCGATTCTTAACCGAATTCGTTCCATTTCACATCGATGCGAATCTCCGTGGTGCTGTTGATGATGGCCTGTGCCATGCTGGCCGGCGATTTGTCGGCACCCAAGGCTGCTGACGAACCCGAGGTCGTGGTCGTCACGGTGGACAGCACCAATTTTCGCTTCTCACCTGCAACGGTTGAACTGAACGAAGGGGACGCTGTTCGCTTCTTTTGGAGCGGACAAGCCATCGGTCACAACGCCGTTGAAACCGAGGGTGCCTTTTCGACGGGTGAACCCGAGCGCGATGTTGACGAAACGTTCGTCTTCGAGGAAGGTTCAGCGGGAACCTACACGTACGTTTGCGAGCCGCACGAAGCCATGGGCATGGTGGGCACCATCACGGTGAACCCAGGCCCTGAGCCTTCAGAGGAACCCGCCTCAGAGGAGCCCTTGGAATCAAAAGACACACCCTGGTTGGCTTGGCCCGCCACGGCCTTGGCCGTGGTGGTGGGTGCACGGCTGCACCGAGGTCACAGCGAAGGCAACGGGTGAATCCAGCCAAAAGTGTCCTCAGCCGTTTCGTTCTGGACGCCGGTCAACGCGTCGTACAGTTTCGTGGTGATGGGGCCCGGTTGACCCTCGCCGTAGACGCTCTTGGTTTCCCCGAGGGTGATGCTGCCGATGGGTGAAATCACGGCGGCCGTCCCGCAACAAAACGCTTCGTCGGCTTCCATGGCAAAGGTGGCCTCCACCTTGCCTTCGACCACCTCATGACCCAGATGGCGAGCCATCTGGATGATGGAGTCGCGCGTGATGCCAGGCAGAATGGTGCCCGTCAGTTCAGGGGTGTACAGCGTTCCGTCCTTGATGCAGAAGAAATTGGCCGCACCGACCTCCTCAATGCAGGTGTGGGTTTCGGCATCCAAGTAAATGACTTCGGCATAGCCCAACGCCTTCGCTTCCTTGCTTGGCTTCATGCCAGGTGCGTAGTTGCCAATCGCCTTGACGCCACCCGAACCGCCGGGTGCGGCGCGGTGGTGATGGTCGGAGATCAGGAGGTCGATGGCGGTCATTCCGCCTTTGAAGTAAGGTCCCACAGGTGTGACGTAGATGAGGAAGGTGTAGGATGGCGCAGGAGCCACACCAAGCACCGGCCCGCTGCCCATCAGCAGGGGCCGAATGTACAACGCACCCTTGCCGGTGGGCGGCACCCAGTGGCGGTTGGCGTTGACCACCTGCTCCACGGCGTCGATAAAGATGGATTCGGGCACGGGTGGCATCTTCAAACGGTCGGCCCCTCGCTGCATGCGACGAGCGTTTTCTTCCGGACGGAAACAAACGATGCGCCCCTTGGAGGTCGTGTACGCCTTCATGCCTTCGAACAACCCTTGCCCGTAGTTCAGAACCCCGGCCGCAGGGGACATGGGGATGTCGCCGTAGGGCTGCAATTGGCCTGGCATCCACGGTTCGTCGGCTCGGACGGACGTGATGTACATGGTGTCGGTCGGTGTGAGTGAAAACGTCAAACTGTCCCAATCCACCGATTCACTCATGCTGTTCCCCGTGTGATGAGGGGGTGGGGCTGGCTTTCAATGGTTGCGACGCTTCACATTGGTGCCGGGCCTCGGTACAGATGGGTTCTAATGGGGTTGTCAGCCATCGGTGTTCGGAGGCTGGCCCATGAACGGACGCTTGGGACTCATCGCCAGCCGCTACCGCTCCATTACATCAGGCACCGATGCCGACCGCGAACCGTCGACGGTGGTGGAACTCTTCGGCCGGATGGACGACGGTCGTTCGGTGTGCGTGTTGGTTCACGGTCAACGTCCAACCTTTGAGATTGCACCCATCGGTGAATGGAAGGTGGGCGACACCGTCCCCGTCTTTCTGAAGGATCGATTGGATTCGGTTCGTTTGATGGAGCACGTCGTGTCGGTGTCCGAACACCGGGAAAAATGGACGGAATTGGGTGTCCGGCCCGTGTGGACGGTGGAGGCCGAACAGCCGTTTCACGTTCCGCAGCTGAGGAAAACCTTGCAGGCACAATCCTGGCGGGTGTTCTCCGGTGACATTCCTTTTGTCAACCGATTGCTTCTTGATGGGAATCTTGGCATGCACGTGGCCTTTGAAGGGGCGTTGGTGGACCAGCGTCACGATGCCGACATCACTCACGCCGATGTGATGGCCGCAGGGGGTTCGGGGCGCTACCCGGTCGACGTCACGGTTCGGTGCGATGTTGATGATGTGCGGCCCGCAGAACCGTTCCCCGTACCGTTCAAACTGTTCTCCTTCGACCTTGAGACCAGCATTGAACACGAAACGGTGCTGTGCGCTGCTGCTTGGATTCAGGACATGGGGACGGGTGAGCGCACCTCGTATTCATTCATGGGCGATGAAGGGGACATGTTGGAGGCCATGACAGAGGTGGTGCGCGAACACGATCCCGACATCATCACCGGTTACAACATCGACAATTTTGACTTGCCTCGCCTTGTCGATCGGGCGAAGATCTTGAAACGGGGACGGCGGCCGCTGACCTCCTTGCTTGGTTGGGGCCGAGTGCCGCAGGAGGAGCACGAAACAACCCGTCAGCGCGACGCCCTCATCCCCCGTCGGCAAAGCAACCGTGCCTGGAATCTGGCAGGTCGGGCCGTCATGGACACGTGGTGGCAGGCCAGGCAAGCCCTGCGCCCTCGTCGCGAATCGCTCGCTTTTGTCGCTTCCATGTTGTTTCCCGACGACGAGGACAAGCACAAGATGGACGTGGACGCCTCACAAATGGACAAGGAATGGGCGACTCGCCCTGACACGGTGATGGAATATTGCGTTCGTGACGCTGCGCTCCCGCTTGACATTCTTGACGAAATCCAAATCGTTCGCCGCAAGGAAGCGGTGGCCGCAGTGGCTCAGGTCACGTTTGAAACGGCAGCCAACGGCAGCACCAGCCAACTGATCGATTCTCTTGTCATTCGCTGGGCGGACCGTCACGATGTCGCCGTTCCACTCACCGGATCCGCAGAGGCCAAGGTCGGCCAAATCACGGGTGGCTATGTTCACGACGTGGAGGCGGGGCTTCATCCATGGATTGCCGTGCTCGATTTCAAGAGCATGTACCCGTCCATCATGATCGGGAAAAACATCTGTTACACAACCCGAGTGGACCCGGCCCAGCCCGATCAGCCTGAAGATGGCCGGTACCATCGAGCCCCGACCGACGCTCGGTTCCGGTTGGCTGAGGATCGCGAGGGCATGGTGCCGGCACTGCTCAAGGGGCTCATGGCCCAACGCGACGAGCATAAATCGTCGCTCAGAACTGCCAAAAGCTCGGACGACGATGCCGGTGTCGTGTTTCACGACGCCATGCAGTACGCCGTCAAGATCCTCATGAATTCCTTCTACGGTGTCTTCGCCAGCGGGTTTTACCGATTCACACACCGCGATTTGGGTTCATCCATCACCGCATGGGCTCGTCAAAACATCAAGACCATCATCGCGGCGTTGGAAGAGGAAGGGCACGGTGTGGTGTATTCGGACACGGACTCCATATTCGTGCGATGCCCGGTGGACAGCAAGGCACCCTCCGTCCTTGACGCCGCCCTCGTCGAGCAGGCCGAGGCAGGCGACGCCACGGCACAAGCCACCATCGAGGCCCATCGCAAGGCGGTCGATGCCATGGTGTCGTTTGGCCAAGCGCTGGCGCAGCGTTACACGCGGGATGCCGCTGAACTTGAATTCGAACGCGGTCTTTCGGTGTTTTTCAGTCACGGAGCCAAGAAACGGTACATCGGCCACGTGGTGTGGCCGACCGTGGAAATGCTGGTCAAAGGTTACGAAACCCAACGCACCGATTCGTTTCCTTACTTGACGGCGACCATGAAGGAGGTGTTCAAGTTCGCACTGGCGGATCAAGGTGCTGAACTTGTGGCGTACGCCAAGGCTCGGGTGTCGGCCCTGAAACGCTGTGAGGTGCCGGCACGTGAGGTGGTGCTGGCCAAATCATGCAAAGGACGTGTCCTGAAAAACCCGGTCAAGAGCGAACATGATGTTGATTTCTCAAAGGATTATGTCAACCCTGATTCGATGGCGCAAGTTCGGGTGGCAAAGGCTCGAATTGACTTAGGGTTGGGTTTCACCTCCGGCATGAAGGTCTCGTTCCTCGTGACCAACGCCAACCAACGGCCCATGCATGTCGCCCCGTGGTTGGACGACATGGACGGGTCCTCAGCACCGTCCTACGACGGCCAATTCTATGCCGAACGGCTTGCCTCGGCTTTGGGTCGCATCACCGAGGTCTTTGATTGGGACGCCAAAGACCTCTTGACAGGCAACAAACAAACCACCCTGTTCTCGTTCTGAAGCCTCACGGGGTGGAAGGGCTTTTCATCCACCGCCAGCGGTCAAGGACCATGGCATGGGGATTCAGGCCGTTGGCGATGGTGGCGTTGATGATGTGCGCCTCCCTTTCCGGTTGCATCTTTGAAGACGACGGCACCGGGTCGGGTGGTGAGGTCCTGGCGGTGTTCACCATGACGCCCAGTTCCAACGTGAGGGTGGGTGACACCGTCACCTTCGACGGTGGCGCTTCCACCCCTCAGGACGGCTCGCTGACGTACCGCTGGAACTTTGATTCGGTGGGGTCCACCGACATCGACGCAACGGGTCGTTCAGCGACCTGGAGTTTCAACACCGCTGGCGCTTACGAGATCACCCTCGAGGTCTCGGATGGCAGCGTTGTTTCTGAGCAAACCCGGACCCTCACCGTGGTTGAAGCGTCCGCCCAACCCCCGGTCGCCACCATCGAACAATACGCCGACACCGAGGATTGCGAAGACGAAAGCTTTGACGAATCGTCCAACATCGTCGTGTGGATCTGTGCTCGAGACAAAGGGACGACCGACCGAAGCGTGACCGAGACCGTCGCCATCACTCTCGATGCTGCAGGTTCTTCAGCGGGTGACAGTGGCCAGTACATCACGGAATACGCTTGGGATTTGAACTTGAACGAGGACCGTGACAACGACGGGGATGCAGAGAACGACGCTGATTTGACCGGCGAAGTCGCGGAATGGTCCAATGTCCCTCCCGGTGAGTACGAGGTTGCGCTCACCGTCACCAACAACGTGGGCATGGTGGACACCGACACCATTCGCGTGTTCGTGAACTACGCCGGCTATTGGTCGGACTTTGAAATCGGCGGCAACAGCACCAGCGGCGCAGCAGAGATTGACTTCGATGCCCTCATCCATTACGACAAAGACGCGGGGAACACCATCCGTAAAGTCGTGGTCGAACTGGATTATCCCCAACAAGACGACGACTGGATTGGAGGAGGGTCCTCGTCACAGAACCGCAACAAACTCGACATATTTGCCTACAACGAAGAGGATGAAGAGGCGAGCAACACCACCGAGACGGCCGTGGATTCCAGGGACCAAGGCGATTGCGACGACGACCAGGATTGCGTCCACCTGACGATTTCGTCCTACATGTTCACCGACACGGACAGCACCTACGGTGACGGAGAATGGACCTTGAGCATCAAGAATGAGCGGTGGAACGACATCGCCATCGACCAGTTTGTCATTCGGTTGTTCTACAAGTGAGGTGGTGACCGTGGACCGAACCACCCGCATTGTCGCCACTGTCGGGCCTGCCTGCGAGGACCGCCCCACGCTCAAGCGGTTGCTGGAAGCTGGGGTCGATGTGTGTCGCCTGAACTACTCTCACGGCGAGCCGGAGGAGAAGACACCGTTGTACGAACGCATTCGAAGCATTGAGGACGAACTCGGCCGCCCAACATGCATCATGGCGGACCTGCCAGGGCCCAAGCTCCGTTTGGGCACCTTCCCGGGTGTGCTGAAGGTCGAAGCGGGGCAACGTTTGGATTTGGCGTGCGGTCAAGCGCACAGCGATGACGTCGACGGCGGTGTCTTGCCGGTCGAGTACGGAGGGTTGTCCGCTGAACTGAGGCCCGGGGACCCTATATTGCTGGCCGATGGCTTGATTCGCCTCGAGGTGGTTCAAACTCCCAACGCACCCAACAGCACCGTGCAGTGCCGTGTTCTCGATGGAGGCCCCCTCAGCAGTCGAAAGGGAGTGAACGTCCCCGGCACATTGGTTGACCTGCCCGCCATCGGTCCGAAGGACCAGGCCGCCATGGCTCATGCCCTGAGGGAAGGGGCGGACTACATTGCCGTGAGTTACGTCCGAACACCGGAGGATTTGATGCCGGCGAAGGCAGCCGTTGAGGCGGCAGGCTTGCACGTCCCTGTGGTGGCCAAAATCGAACACCCCTCGGCGTTGGACAACCTCAACGCTATCCTTGACGTTGCGGACGCGGTCATGGTGGCTCGAGGTGATTTGGGTGTCGAGATTGCCCTTGAACAAGTCCCCATCGCCCAGCAGGACATCATTGACCGAGCGATCGAGCGCGGAAAACCCGTCATTGTGGCCACCCAGATGTTGGAATCCATGACGCTCCAACCGCGCCCGACCCGAGCGGAGGTTTCCGATGTGTCCACCGCCATCCGTCACGGTGCTTCGGCCGTCATGTTGTCGGGCGAGACCGCAGCCGGGACCTATCCGTTGGAAACCGTGCAGACCATGGTCCGAATCGCACGAGCGACCGAGGCTGGACTGGAATCAACGTCTCAACGCCCCATCGCGCTGGCTCGGTTCAGGGCAACGCGCGCACTGGCGCACGCCGGGGTTGAATTGGCGAGGGAGGTTGGAGCCGACCGACTGGTGGTCGCCACCGAACACGGCAACGCCCCCCGCTTTGTTGCAGGCTACCGACCTCGGATTCCCGTCACGGCCGTCAGCGACCGCATCCGGGCGCTTCGCCGAACCTGCATGATGCCCGGTGTGGACACGGTGTTGTGCAAGGAACACGACCGCGGCTCACAAACGATGCGCGAGGCCATCAACCGGCTGGTTGCGGACGGTCGCATCTTGCCAGGACACCGCATCGTTGCCATCTCGGGCAGCCCACAAGCGATGCGGGGGGCCACGAGCACGCTTCGTCTGTACAAGATCGGTGATGACGGTACCATCATCGGGTCGGAATGACCCATAATGGGTGCAGACGGCTCAATTTCCGTGTTCTACCGCGTCGCGGAATTGATATAGGGGATTCATTTCGGCAAGATTGCTCAGGAGCGATTATCATGCCATCACAATGGGAAGACCGAAGCAAGCCTCACCGCAACATCGTGTTCATCGGCCACGTCGACCACGGGAAGTCCACCACCGTTGGACGTCTCCTGCTCGACTCCGGTCACATCGAGCAACACGTGATCGACAAGAACGACAAGCTCGCTGCTGAGCAAGGCAAGGCCGGTTTTGGTCTCGCCTACGTCATGGACGGTCTCAAGGAAGAGCGCGAGCGCGGTATCACCATCGACGTCGCCCACAAGGAGTTCTTCACCCCAGACTACTACTGGACCATCATTGACGCTCCTGGTCACCGTGACTTCGTCAAGAACATGATCACCGGTGCCTCCCAAGCCGACACCGCTGTGTTGCTCTGTGCAGCCAACGACGGTGTCAACGCCCAAACCAAGGAACACGCTTTCCTGGCCAAGGTGCTTGGTGTCAAGGGCCTCATCGTCCACGTCAACAAGATGGACATCTCCGGTGTCGACTGGACGGAAGAGAAGTACAAGGCTGCCTGCGCTGAGGTTTCTGGCCTCCTCAAGATGGCCGGCTTCAAGCCCGACGATGTCCCCATGATCCCCGCATCGTCCCTCAACGGCGACAACGTGTTCAACAAGTCGGACAAGTGCCCATGGTACAACGGCCCCACCCTCTTCGAGGCCATCAACGCCACGCCCATGCCCGACAAGCCCTCGGACAAGCCTCTCCGCTTGCCCATTCAGGATGTCTACAAGATTTCCGGTATCGGTACCGTGCCCGTGGGCAAGATCGAAACCGGGACCCTCAACGTCGGTAAGAACGTCGTGTTCAACCCCTCGATGAAGGGCGGCGAAGTCAAATCGATCGAGATGCACCACACCATGGTCGACAAGGCCGAGCCCGGTGACAACGTCGGCTTCAACGTCCGTGGCCTCGCTGCCACCGACATCCGTCGCGGTGACGTGGCTGGTTACACCGACAGCGAGCCCACCTTCGTGCGACACGACGAGACCTTCGTCGGTCAAATCCAGTTGATGGACATCCCCAAGGCCGTTTCCGTGGGTTACACCCCGGTGTTCCACGCTCACACCGCTCAGGTCGCTGTGAAGTTCATGGAACTCCTTGAGAAGACCAACCGCTCCGGCAAGGAGGCCAACCCCTCCTTCCTCAAGACCGGTGACGCCTGTCTCATCCGCTTCCAGCCCACCAAGCCCATGGCCATCGAGCAAATGGACACCTTCCCCGAGCTTTCCCGCTTCGCCATCCGCGACATGGGCAAGACCGTGGCCGCTGGTGTGTGCCTGAAGATCGAGAAGAAAGCTTGAGTTCGCTCAACGCTTGACGTCGACGAGGAGGAATTGACATGGCAGCCGTGACCGTCATCAAGCTCACCGGTGAAAACCACAAGGACATCGACACGGTGGCTGGGCAGATCAAGACGATTTGCGACAGCGGTGGCATCACGCTCCGTGGCCCCATCCCGCTCCCCACCCGCCGCTTGGTCGTGCCCGTTCGCAAGGCACCCGACGGTGAAGGCAGCGAGACGTACGACCACTGGGAACTGCGCATCCACAAGCGACTCCTTGAGATGGACATCTCGACGGGGAAGGACGAAAACGCCCTCCGCCTGGTCACGAAGATCCCCATCCCCGACACCGTCAGCATCGAAATCTCGATGCGAGCGGCGAACTGAGTTCGGTCCGCCGTACGCTTTGTCAACAACGTTTCAGCGAAAGCCAGGCTTGGGAAAACCTCAGCAGAGTAACGCCACCTGCTCGAGCAGAGCGTTCCACCGATCGATCAGATGGGGGCTGCCTCGGCAACGCCAGCTTCGGTGAGCCAAGAGGCAAGTCCCCGGTCCATCATGTGGACATCGCCCGCTTCCAGCACCAACTCCTCACCGTCTTCGGTGACAATGGGTTCCGGCAGGCTCTCAAGCACCCGGACGCGAACGAGGTCGTTGACCTCCGCAGGGGGTTGCTCCTCGGGCAGTGGCTTGAGGTCAGCACGGTTGTCCTGCGAATCAAGCAGTGGTTCATCCACAATCTGTGTTCTTGCGGACGACGGTGCGAGCTCCATGGCGGCAGCATGGCGACCGTGGGGAACAGCCGAAGCAGATGGCCCTGTGGACGCTGGTGAGGCTGGGGGGGCTTCAGGATCGTCCGCCATCATGTAGGCTTCTTCATCCATCCAATCCCGCTCGCCCATCAAACGCTCTTCCTCGTCGATGTCGGTTTCCAGCAGCGGTGGCATGTCGTCCTCAAAGGCCAGAGCGGGGGGAGGTCCGGGCGAAATGGAGCCTCCTTCCGGAAGATACGAGTCCAACTGCATCGTTCCAGGGGCGTGGCGCTGAGGCCTCCCCATCAACTCACCGAGCATTCCTTGCTGCATGGCGGTCCAGTCAATGTCCATTTTGAAACGGTCGAGGCCTTTCTGGACGGCGTGGTAAAACGCCTTCTCGGCGGGGTCGTGCCGCTGCCAGTCCAGCGATGGCAACTCGTGCCCGACCCCCGGTGAAACACCGCTTCGCAAACCTTGGCTGGCGGCATGTTGCATCATGGCCACCATGCGTTTTCGGGCCAACTCCGATGCGATGCGGCGAATGTTGGTTTGCCGTTTTTGCAAATTTTGAAGGCGCATGTCAATGGATCCTTTCCGCACCATCGACTGAATTTCCATGTCCAAGTGCGACAGCAGTGCTCGAACCTTGGTCCAAAAATCACGGCGGGGCAACGGCACGGGCACTTCTCTTGAGATTTGGCTGCGATGGGTGGTGAACAGTTGCTCCTGGATCTCCTGCGCTTGAGCGCTGTTGAGATCGCCGTCGGAGGACATCAAGTCCTCCTGCAGGTGACGGGTTTTGAATCCTCTTCTGTCGGTCTCCGCCTCGGCATGATGCGTTCATCACATGAATTCATATTCTTGGTTCCACACCTACGTTTGGGGTCCTCCATGTCCACACCGTTGCCGTGCGAGAACGCTCCCCGTCAGGTGCGTTCAAGCGTGATGATGGTCATGTTGATGGCCACCATGGCGTGGTCAAGCGCCGTCCCAAGCGCAGCTCAAGGGGTTGAATTGAACCATCCTCCGGTTCAACACCTCCCCGTTCCGGGGGCAGCAGGCGTGAACATCACGGGTCAGGGGGCTCTTTCCGTGCCTTACAACCACACGCTCACCGGTGGTGCGATCGAGTACGAGCCGGTTTGGGCGACCGAAGGACCGATCACCACTCGGTACGGCATGGATGAAGGAGCAGGATGGGCCGGTCAGCACAACAACACGTCGGGCTTGGGTCAAGGCGGGCAACTCAGTTTGTTGCCGGTGCGTTCACTCACCACGTTGGCGGATTTTGAGGACCTCGTTGACGTCCCTTCAGGTTGGTTGGGCGCGGGCGAAGACCACGAGGATTGGGCGGTCGTGACGGGCGCTCCTCCATTGTTGGCCAACCGCAGCCCCACCACCGTGCCTGACGGTGTGTTCATGCTGTCCACGCTTGGACGCGGTGGACTGGGTGCCGATCAAACCGGTTGCCTCCAATCACCCAGCTACGACGTTCCCGGCTACCTCGCCAATTTCACGTTGACCTTTGCCCATTTCCTTGCGTTTGAGGACACGGATGCGGCTTGGCTTGAGGCTCGCACCGACGGTGGAACTTGGTTCAACCTCATTCCAACTGGGGGTTACCCCAACACCACCACACTTGACCGGGCCCCCAACGCGTCGTGGTCGGGCCAGATGCCTGCATGGTCCAACGTGACGGTTGATCTCGAACAATCCAGTGTCGTGGCGGGCCGGTCGTTTGAGATTCGCCTTTGCTTTGAAACCGGTTCAAGCACGAACCTTCGCCCGGGGTGGTTCGTGGACAATGTGACGGTCCACAACGACGGCGATCGGCCCGGAGCTTGGTTTCACGGTAACATGAGCGGGACGTATGCGGACAACGCCTTGGGGCATCTGTACCTGAACGCCAACCTTTCAGGGATGAACGGAAGCATTGACCTTGAGTTTTGGTCGGATTGGGACATTCAAGGCGGTTACGCCGATAATCTGCTGACATCGGTGAGCACCAACAACGGGTCCACGTGGCAGCTGGTGTCCGGCGTCCCCGGTGTTCCTGGCAACGGCTACAACTGGCAAGGGCAATTCTACGGGGACGAAACCTTTGGCTGGGTTGCTGTGACTTACCCGCTGCCCGCGGGGATTGGCAGCCACCCGAACGCCTCGAACGTGTTGATTCGATTCACGGTTCAAACCAACCACAACACTGGATACGGCGGTGTGGGCGCCTCGACGTGGGAGGGTGTTGTGTTGGACGACGTGACCCTCATTCACACCCAGGGTACGTCAGCGCCGGTCCGAATCGCCCTCGCCAATTTCACATCAACTCCATCGGGGGCCTCCAATGACCCATCGGGATGGAAGGCAGCCCCCACCTCTCGACCCAACGAATGGATGTGGACAACGGCGTTCGGTCGTCATCCTGCCGCCACCGTTACGGATTCCTTTGAGGACCCTGTGTCGGCCCCTGCGGGATGGGCGATTGAGGGCAACGGGGCGCAGGGGTGGGAAATGGGTGCGACCCAGAACACATCGGGTTACGGCCCGGGTCGGTTCCATTCAGGAGAACAAGGTGCGGCCGTAGACTTGGACACGCAGTACACCAACAACCTCCTGACCCACCTCATTACACCCGAAACCCACATCCCTGACGGTGCGACGGCCCGTCTGTCCTTCCGTTCGTGGATTTGCTCAGAATCCAATTGGGACGGCGGTTCGGTGTCCATCTCCACGGACGGTGGCGATTCATGGTGGTGGTTGCCCACACAGGTGCCGGACTTCCACGATCAAGTTTCCACCGTCAACAGTCGATCACCGTTTTTCCAAGCCGGCATCATCGATGGCTCCAACGTAGCAGGGGGTTGCAACACCAACAAACAACGACCGTTTGATCTGAAATCCTATGATTTATCCAACCTTTCGGGTATGGACGTCCGAGCTCGCTTCACGTTCTTCTCCGACACCTATGTGGAGGCGGACGGTTGGTACATTGACGACGCTGGGATCGAGATTGACGTGTTTGAACCCGCAGGGCAATGGGTGTCGAACGCCATTGCACCGCATGAGGTGCACGGGTACGGTTGGGTCGATGCCTGGTACGACGTGCCCAACGGCACGGCGTTGTTGGTGGATGTCTTGGACGCCAACATGGACACCATTCCGGGTCAGGTCGGGCTGACATTCCCGTTCTCCATCGCCGCTCATCCCCTGCACCACTCCTCGGTTCACCTTCGCGTTCGAATGAACACCAGCGATGCCTTGTTCACCCCTCGCATTCACTCGTTGGGGGTGGGCTCTACGGCGTATGCATCGCCGGCATCCCTGATGATGACCCCGGGTGTGGCCGGGAATGCGTACATCGATACTGAGGGTGATTTGAGGTTCCTCCAGGCGATGTCCGTACCGGTCGCCACCGGAACGGTGTGCCCCATGACCGAGGTGCGCATACAGTCCTACGGCGACAACATCTCGTGGGCGGTCAATCAAGCCGTGGCTCCCTTGACGGGCTGGACGGCCGGCGCTTCACCGTTGGCGGAGCACAATCTCACCCTCTCCGTGCGACCAGCGTTAAACATCTCGACGCAGATGAGTCTGACGGGCGGAGAACGGTTCGAGCGTGCCCGCATCGATGTGCATTGTTTGACACCGCCGGCGGGTCTTGAACTGACCCTTGGCTGGAACAATGCGACCCTGCTCAACCAAAATGAGCAGCACTTTGGTTACACAACCCATGAGGTGGCGTTCACGGCCGACGCAGCACCCACCGTTGGTGCGCAGAGGCTTGAGCCGCTCACGCTCGATAACATCAGTGCCAACCTCACGTGGTACACGCACGAAACCTCAGGGTCGTTGGCCAACGACGTTGGTGAACTTCACGTCCGCTTGTTGATCAGCGACCTCAACGGGACGGCCCTGGTTGCAGCCAATGGGCACCCCGCTCGGTCGTTTGATTCGGCAGGCCAGATGTCCGTTATGCCCACCAACTCATGTCCGAATCCTGTGCGTGTGTCGGTGCTGACAGACCATGTTGGGGATCTGTACCGTTGTCGGTTGCCCATTGAAGTCCAAGGTTCAGCCACGGTCTCAACCGTGGCGTTCCAACATCTCCCGAGTTTATCGGTTCGTACGTTGTTGCTCAACGCAACGGTGCTGAACCAGGCAAAGAATGCCTCCTTTGAGGGAAACACGCGAGCGGTGCTCGATGTGCCCTTGCATGTCACGACCGTTCGTGGCGGTCTGTTCACGACCCTCAACGTGTCGGCCCAACCGGTGATGGTGGAATCGGTGCACGACATCAACCACGAGCGATGGTTACCGGAAACGACGGTCACGTTCGTGAGTGAGCACCATCGCGTGGATCCGTTGGACGAGCAGGCCGATGCACCGGACCTTGAGCGCATCTCCCTCTGGTTGTCACCCACGCCAAACCGTGACGACGCAGTGATTCGAGTTAACGTTGACCGCCTCGACGGTGATGCCCGTTTCAGGCAAACCCTTGGCTCGGGCCTTGCCTACCCCACCGCTGACTCATCGGTCGTGTGCTCCCTGAACACCTGCACGGTAACTTGGTCCCTGACCAGCACGTGGTTGCTGGACGATGTCGACGATCTGCATGTGTTGGTCGAAGCGGTTGATGTCAACGGATTGACAACAGGGCCGGTGTACGGTGTCGAGAAGACGCCGTTCAACGAGATCGAAAACGACCTTGAGGTGGTCGACATGACGATGACCGATGACACCGGTCGGCGGTTGGACGATTGGACTCACCCACTCTGGCCGTACCACCTGCCCGCCGAAGCGAACATGACCGCTTCAGGAAGGGTGAGGCTTCAGGGCATCCCGGGTGCGTGGGTCGGCGCCAACGAGGCAGAAGTCACCGTGACGGTGGTGGCGGTTCCGCCGCGCAACATCAGCGGTGGAACCGACGATTGGCCCGGTGACCCTGTGAATTGGTCCATCGCTCGAACGGCGGAGGTGGATGCTGATGGCCGGTTCAGCGTGGATTTGATGACCCCTGGTCCCGATGGAGGTTTGCCCAGCAACACGTGGCTTCAAATCGTCCCGTCGATTTCCCGTCGAGGCCCCGTTGGCATCAATGCGACCTCGAGCTTGGATGAGACCGTGAGTGTCAATCCCGTTCGCGTGCTTCACGACACGGAGCAGCCATCGGCGGGCACGCTCATGGTGTTGGATTCAGGTCGTGTGTTGCCAGCGGACGGCCATGTGTGGATGATGGGTCAGGACATCCCGTTGAGGTTGGCCATCACTGACAACGAAGGGTTGGGGAGCCCGCTGATGCTCTGGACGTGGTTGGAAGACCGAGACGACCTCAACCAAAACGGCCTCATGGAAGCCAGTGAATACCAACAGGTCCCCTTGAGTGTGAACACAGGCATTCGCTCCATGGACGTGGATTTGCCGCTGCTGGACTGGTCGGACGTCCTGCCGGCTTCAGCCGATTCGGGACGCGCAAGCGTGGTGGTGGAGGGCCACGACCTCGCAGGCAACCGCATGCAGGGCGGCGGTGTGTTTGGCGAAGCCACCGATTTGGCGACGTTCACGGTTCAACGTCGGGTGGACACCACGGTGGACATCGAATCAATTTCGTTGGACAGCGATGCAGGACGGTTGTTCCCGGGGCACACCCACACGTTCGGCTTCACCCTGGCGGACGGCAACGGTCTCGCTTCTTTGGACGCCATTCGATTCAATCCCGTTGGAGAAAACAGCGACGACCCTTGTTTCGTTCATGTCGATCCCCGTTTCATGACCGTTGAACATGATGCGTCTTGCTACACGGAGACCCCCGTGGTTTCGGCCAATGCGTTGAACGACGGGGGTTTGTTCGAGGTGACGATCGATTTCACACTCCGTTGGGAGGCCACCTTCAATGGTATTGCCTCGAGAGGCACCCCTTCCCTCCGGGTGGTGGACGAGGGTCAAAACCTCGGTCTGGGGTTGTTCCGGTTGAATCAATGGTCCTGGTCGGCCGCCAACCAACTCGATCTTCGGTGGATCAACATCACCGATACCACAGAACCATCCGGTGTCAACATGAGCGACACCCAGTGGTTCCATCGCAACGACCGCATCCATCACACCCTCGGTCTGTACCACCGCAACAGCTCACGCCCCGCTGTGAACCTCCCGCACCCCGGTACGGTGGAATGGCAGCTGACGGACGGTGCCCGTTCCATCGAAGGCACCGTCAACATCACCAACCGGTCAACGGCCGTTGTGGTGTTCAACGTGGATGCGAACGTGATGCACCGCGATGTTGGATTCGTCAACATGACGGTGAACGGTCTGGAGGGTTACGGCATCAATGACCTTGGCTACAACATCGTGATCGACGAGACTTCGCCCACCTTGCTCTTGACCTCCAGCACCCTGAACCGATTGTCCTCAGATGCGT
The DNA here is from genome assembly GCA_038104845.1 of Methanobacteriota archaeon. GTDB lineage: Archaea > Thermoplasmatota > Poseidoniia > Poseidoniales > Poseidoniaceae > Poseidonia. Next base: position 996 of record JAYOBJ010000015.1, on the reverse strand, counting down.
TGGGTTCGGTTCCGTTCGACATCACCCTGTTGGACGACACGGCCTTGGACACCGACATTCTCACCGTCCACGTGTCGATACAACGGTTGGGTTCGGAAGTTCCGGGTTCGGCGTTCACTGTCAGCGTCCCCCTCACGGACATCAACGGCACGGCGCATCGGTTCAAGGGGACCGTGGACCTAGCATCTCAGTTGGGAGGATTGGCTCGAAGCGACACCCTCTGGGTTTGGTTTGAGGTGGCCGATCGCTCCGGTCGCCCTCTGGAGGGGTTGGGTGCCTCAACCCGGCCGCTCGTGGTGGGCATCGATTGGGTGGCCTTCGAACCCTCCATCACCGACCTGTCCGCGACGCCATATCGACCCGTGACAGGCGATTCGGTGTCGGTGTTCGTTCAGGTGGACAACCTTGGGATTGAACCCGGGTCGACCACTTTGGTGCTTCGGGACGGTGAAGGCACGGTCCTGCGGTCGATGTTGCTCGATCTCAACGCGTCTGAATCAACCAAACTGGTCTGGACGGTGGAGGCGTGGGCCGAGGGCAGACTGGGCTTGACGATTGAACTTGAAAACCGAACCCCGCGCATACCCGTTCCGCTTGCGGATGTGTCGCCAGCCAATGAGGACGAATCAGCCGGCCAAATGGCGACGTTGAGTCTGTCGTTGCTTTCCGTTCTGGTGGCGTTCAGTGTCTTGGTGGTGGTTCGTCACCACCGGAATGAGCGGCGAGAGGCTTACGAAATCGAGCGGATTCGGAGAATCGTTGAGGTGCCACCGCCTCGCGTGGTGCGCAAACGACTGGTTCAACTTCGTGAAGAGCAATAGTGAAGAACGCGGGGTATCACGCTCGGTACAGTAGCCGGGGTACCCGAGTGGTCAAAGGGGGTGGATTCAAGCTCCTCTGCATATTGCTTCGCAGGTTCGAATCCTGCCCCCGGCACCATTCCATGCAGGATGAGAACCTTGTTGGTGCAGCCAACGTTGGTGAGAATCCTGCCCC
>JAYOBJ010000014.1:0-57240 GCA_038104845.1 Methanobacteriota archaeon | reverse complement strand
AACCGGCGATCTTCGCCATGTGAAGGCGACGTCATAACCCCTAGACCACGAGCCCTAGGTGGTTTGCGGACCCGCCGCTTGGGTTTAAGCCAATCCCTTCTCAACGGTGCTCGTTCAGGTGCACCAACCCCACCTCGAGTCGGTCATGCGTCGGGTGAATCTCCACCAGCATGACGGGCACATCCAGCAATTCAGCGAGTTCTTCCGCCACGGACAAAGGAAGTTCAATGCGCTCGTGAACGGCATCAAAGTGGAGCCACCCCGGGGACACCCCCAGCGCGGTTTGAAGCTCTTTCATGTCGTCATCAGCGTCGGTAGGGGAAGTGGGGATGGCCCCGAACAAGATGGTATCGTCTTCGCTCAACACCTCGTAGGGGCGCAGTGTTGCTTGGCCTCGGCGACGGAAGCGGTTGCGAAGTTGACCGGCATCCTTGTACTTCGCCGTACAGAACTTGAGGTGATACGGTTTGTCTTGGGCGGCGTGCTTGAGTCGAAGGGCAAGTTCTGCTGAGCCCTCGGCTGCCGCTGTGATCCCGCCAGAGAGGTTGAACCCACGAACGTCCATGTTGTCCTGATTCCCCACGGTGATTTCCAACTCGTTGAGGTTCAGGAAGGTCACCGGGACGGTCTCGAGGTCCTCCAGCAAGGCAAACAGTTGGTCTTCCTTGTCCGGTTCGCAAGGCAATTCCACGCCCACCGTGATGCCTGCTTGGGTGCAAGCCTCCATCGTTGCGCGGTACTTCTCCGTCGTGCCATCCAGCAGGTGGAAGCGAATTTCATCCAGGCCAGCGAGCCCGAAAACGGCTGCCTGAGCGGGGTCGAAAGGGATCGAAGTGTAGGCATGGATGTGGTGATTGGCGCCGAATGCCGTCTTCAACTGGCGCACGGCTTCGAGGGTTTTGTCCATGTCGAGCATGGGGTCACCCCCGGTGATTCCAGTGCCGGTGGCGTTCATGGCGCGTCCTTCCTCAATGACTTCCTCCCATGTCGTGCAGCGGCGTTCGTTGGCGAACATGTCGGGTGTTTCCCTTCGGTTGTCCGACAGTGGGCAGTAATCACACCCCCAATGGCATTTCCCGGTCACAAAGAGCACAAGTTTGCTGCCCTGCTGACACTGAACGCACCCCTCGGCTTCGCCTTCCTCGGCGGGCAGCACCTCCGTGGCCATGGGAAGGGAGATCACGCCTCGACCCCCTGTGCCGTGTGGAGCAACCATCGGTGGAAGCGGCGATCGAGTGTCAATTCAGGGTGGAAGGTCAACGCCAACTTTGTCCCGTCCACCACCCCCACCACCTCGTCACCGAGGTGAACGGCGGCAGCGCAATTCACGCCCTCCGGGTCAAATCGAGGGGCGCGAATGAACACACCGGGGAACCCCTCACCCTGGAGCGGCTGGGCTTGCGATTGCACCTCAAGCGGCCGATGGTCGAACCGGTCGGGCTGAATGGCATCCACCGTCATGAATCCTGCTTCTGGCGTGACCAAATCAACGGACAGCGTCGCTTCGAAGGATTGGCGTTGACGTCCCCAAGCGTTTCGCTGAACGTTGGCCTTCACGAAGGGCGAGTGAGCATCGCCAGGGTTTGCCAGCAAAATGGCACCGGCGCAGGTGCCCAACACCGGGCGGTCGGGATGCTCGGTCATCCAAGCAAACAAGGCTTCGAGCAGGGATTCGGAGCGGCTGGCAATGCGCATGGTCGTGGACTCTCCTCCCGGCAACACGAGGGCATGCAGGTCCGACGTCACGTGTTCGCTGCGACGGCATTCCACCACGGCCACCTCAACGCCCAGTTCCTTGGCGGCCCCACGCAAGGCTTCGGCGTGCTCGTGGCGTGCGCCTTGAAGCATGGCCAAGCCGACACGCAGCATGCTTTGACGCAAACACACGACCTCTATCAGTTCAGCGCCTCAACCAAACGGCACGAGCGGTGACCGGCCAGCCACGCACTTCAAAGACCCGACGGCGCACCACCAATCATGAGCCACGAAGGCGACTGCTTCCTCGTCCCCGGACCGGTGCGCATGGCGGACAATTGCCTCCAGGCCATGGCCACACCCGTGATGACGGCTCGCGGGCCGGAATTTCGAGATGTGATGGCCGGTCTGAACAGCGGCCTGCGCTATGCGTTCAACCTCAGCCCCTCCGAGGGCGTCAAGAAGACCCAATCGTGGACCGGCGAAGACGGCTACAAAGTGGTGGTGGTTTCCGGAAGCGGCACCGCAGCCATGGAAATGGTCATCGCCAACCGTTTCCGAGCCAACGACTTGGTCCTCGTGCCAACCAACGGCAAATTCGGAGAGCGGGTCGCCCACATCTGCGAACAATTCTGCAATGTGAAGCACCTCAAGTACGAATGGGGACGCTCGTTTGACCACTACGAGATCGAGCAACAGCTTGAGCGAGGGTGCTACGAGGCCTTGCTGATTTGCCACAACGAAACCAGCGCAGGCATCACCCAAGACGCTGAAGCCATTGCCGAGATGTGCGAACGCCACAACGTGGCTTTCATCCTTGACGGCATCACCTCCGTGGGGGGCGTCCCCGTTCATCCAGCAGCATGGAAGGCTGAAGCCGTGGTGATGGGGGCACAAAAGTGCACGGCCGGACCATCCGGCATCGCCGCTGTCGCCATCAACGCCCACTGTGAGGAGCGTATCCGAGCCATTCACCTTCAGGGCGAAACCGGTCCCAAGTACTACCTCGACATGATGGCGGCCCTCAAGAAAGGCGACGACGACCAAACACCTTGGACACCCGCCATCAACTTGGCCATGGGTTGGTCAGCCGCGCTGGACAACCTGAAGGCGGAAACAAACGATGGACGCTGGGCTCGATGCGAGCGGTTGGCCTCGGGCGTTCGAGCCCTGTTCACCGACCTTGGGTTTGGCCTGCTCGCCGACAGCGGCCAGCGCAGCAACACCGTCACGGCCATCTTGTATCCCGAAGGCATTGACGATGCATGGCGCACGACGCTCAAAGACACCTACGGCACCCAAGTGATCGGCGGCCAAGACCACCTGAAGGGCAAGATGTTCAGGATTGGTTCAATGGGTGAAACCCCAGTGGAGGAAATGGTGGAGGGATGCCGTCGCATGCTCGCTTGCTTCCGAGATTTCGGTCACGACCTGCCCGAAGTCGACGTTGCGGCATATTTTGCTTGAGGTGAAGCCGTGCGCTGCATCGTCCTCGGACGCTTCCAACCCTTCCATTTGGGTCATGCCTCGCTCGTCAAGGCAGCCGTCACCCACGCCAACGGTGACGAAGTGGTGGTGGCCATCGGTTCATCGCAGGCCGGTTGGGAAGCGAACAACCCCTGGACCGCCGATGAACGCCAAGCGATGATTCAGGCATGGGCCAGCGCCGAGGGGCATGCCATCACCGTCGTTCAAATCGAGGACATCAACGACCCACCCCACTGGGTGGAACACGCCACCCAAACGCATGGCACCGGGGTGCTGGTCACGTCGGACGGTCCCACCATGGACCTCTACCGAGCAGCGGGTTGGGAGGTGCATGAGGTGGCGTTGAGCGAGCGTGAAACGCTGGAAGGATGGCGCGTCCGCCAAACGGTCCGCATGCTCTCGACCGTGATGGACGACGATGCGGCTCGCGTTGTGTTGGCCAACAGCGTGCCGACTGCAGTCATCGAATGGCTCATTGAGAACGACGCCATGTTCCGTTGTTCCACCTTTGAGACCGGCGTGCATGCCGGCTGATCTCAATCCGAGGCGACAACAACCCGAGCGACGGTGATGACCTTCGACTTGTACAGGTACCCCGCTTCAAGCTCGTCCACCACGTGACCGGCCTGAAATTGCTCTGAGGCCGGAATGGTCGTGATGGCTTCCATCTTGGACGGGTCAAACGGTTCGCCTTTGGCCTTGATGGCGACCACGCCGTCGGCTTCGAGCTCACGCCACATCTTGTTGCGAAGCAAACGAAGCCCTTGAGCAACGGGACTTTCATCGTCGTCGTCGATGCTGGACAGGGCTCGGTCAACGTCGCCGAGGACCGTGAGCATGCGTCGAGCCAGCCCCATGCCCCCGTATTGGATGGCATCGGCTTTTTCTGCCATGAGCCGCTTGCGCACGTTCTGAATCTCGGCGTCCCTGTAGGCGATCTCCTTTTCGGCCTTTTCAGCACGCTCGAGCGCTTCCTCGAGCGGGTCACGCGGCTCCTCCTCCTGTGCGGCATCATCCACAGAGGTTTCTTTTTCCTCTGGGTTGGCCACTTGGGTGGGGACGTCGTCCTCCACCGGCCCGGCTTCGTCATGGGCATGGGCAGCACCGGATGCATCGGGTTGCTCGTTATCGGGAGCGTCGTCGGACATCGTTGGGCCGGTCACGCAGGTTTCCTTTGAACCCAGCGACGCATCAATCACGCAAAAACACGCTCAGGTTCCACGGCCCGTACCCCCACTTGGCAGCATCGAGGTGCTCCCGACCCAGCACGAAGACCATGTCCTCTTCATTCTGCGCTCGCTGAACCACATGAATCAGGGCGTTGGAAGCCCGTTGGTGTGCCTCAAATGTCGGGACAATCTTGGGGTCCTGCGATTCCTCGATGGTTTCGCCAAGCGCTACCCGCCGATTCATCCAGTTCAGCACGACGCGTTCAGCAAATTCTGCCCCAGCCACGCCATGGAGCCGAGCGAGCACATCGACCCACACCTCCTCGGAGTACAGCTCGTGAATGTCATCCACTTCCCGTTGAATGGCTTCTTCGAGGTAGAGAAAGGCCCTGCCCTCCCAGACCTCCCAGTGGCCAGGGCTGGCCCATCGCATGAGGTGCAAGAGCCCCTCCTCACCCTCGTCATCCAATTGAAGCACATCTCGGGTGGCCAGAGTCGTGTCTGCAGCAGGATGGGCGTCCATCCAATCCAATAATTCCGCTTCCGCATCAATGGCGAACAGCGTGGTGAGAGCGGCGTCCTGCACGGGTCGTTGAGGGCGAAGGCTCCCCGACTCCATTTGGGTGTTGAGTTCACCCCACGGCAACTGCAGCAGGGCTTCGAGGGTGGGGGCGTGGACCAGCATGCCCACCATTTCAAGGCCCATGGGCGAACGAAACGCAGGAGGTGTTTGAGGGCATCGTTGTGAGGAGTGAGAGAAAGAGGTGAGCGACGTGGATGAATTTCACCATAAGAGCCTTGAAGAACGGTCCGCTGAACGGTCCAACGGGAGGGTTTGGCTTGGCGACCATCAAGGAGCAAATCGAATTGATTCGCGCCGAGATCGACAAGACCCAGAAAAACAAAGCCACCAACGCCCACATCGGGAAGTTGAAGGCGAAAATTGCCCAACTCAAGCTCAAGGAGGAGAAGACGGCAGCGCACTCCAAGGCCAGCGGCGGCGGCAAGGGCTTCGAGGTTCGCAAGTCAGGCGACGCAACCGTGGCGCTTGTCGGGTTTCCATCCGTCGGAAAGTCCACGCTCATCTCAAAGGTCACGGACGCTCACTCCGAAGCGGGCGGCTATGCGTTCACCACGCTGACGTGCATTCCCGGTGTGATGGAACACCGAGGTGCCAAAATCCAGATCCTCGACCTGCCCGGGCTCATCAAGGGTGCCGCTGAAGGCAAGGGGCGCGGGCGCGAAATCCTCAACGTGATCCGAAGCGCTGACATGGTGCTCTACATCGTTGACCCGTTCCAAGACGGCCACTTCAACGTCCTTCACCGCGAACTTCACAACGCCGGCCTGCGTCTCAACGAAACCAAGCCCCCCGTTTTCATCAACCGCACCGAACGGGGTGGCATCGAAATTCGCAGCACCGTGGAACAAACCCACCTATCGGACGAGGAAATCGCCGGCATCATCCGCACCTTCGGCTACACCTCCGCCCTTGTCACCCTTCGAGAGGACTCCACCGCCGAACAAATCGTGGACGCCCTCGCCGGCAACCGAGTGTACGAAAAAGCGGTCATCGCCATCAACAAAATCGACATCGCCACCGAGCATGACATCGCTCGTGCTCGCTCCTCTTTGCCCCAAGAATGGCCCATCATGAACATCTCTGCGTTCAAGGACATCGGCTTGGACGAACTGAAGGATTTCATTTACGACAACCTCGGGTTCATGCGGGTTTACCTCAAGCCCCAGGGCCAAGAAGCCGACATGGAGGAGCCGCTCATCGTTAAGGACGATTCAACCGTGGAAACCATCTGCATCAAACTCCACCGTGATTTCGTTCGCAAGTTCCGATTCGCACGCATCCGTGGACCGAGTGCCAAGTTCAACGACCAGCGGGTGGGACTGGACCACCAACTCAAGGACGGCGATGTGCTCACCATCGTGGTCAAGCGCTGATGCGTCGGATGAACGGGCCATGCGTGGACCCCGGCAGACGCTTGCACCGTGCTGTCCGACAGGGAAACACTTCAATACGTAACGCAGCATAGGATGGCTGATTACATGAAATTGAGGACGTTGCTGATTGTCTCGATGGTTTGTTTGTCAGGTTGCTTGGAGGAAGGCGGTGACAGCGTTGATTCGGATGCTGTGCTCTTTGATGGAGCACACAGCACCATCACGATGACCGTGTACCACGGTGAAAACATCAACAATGCAACGGCCAATTACACCATCACGATCACCTTGAACCACAGTGCCGCACCCATGCACGCCGACAACATGAGGAAACATGCCCTGGAAGGAAACTACGACAACACCCACTTCCACCGTGTCATTGATGATTTTATGATCCAAGGCGGTGATTTCGAAAACCACGACGGGACGGGAGGTTATGCGGCCGACTGGTACGGTTTCTGCAATGGCGAAAGCGATGTTGCGAAGGAGGATTGCCAAGAAAACGATTGGACCGTTCCCGATGAAGCGGACAACGGCCTTCTCCATATCCCGTGCGTCGTTTCAATGGCAAAAACCAGCAACCCCAACACCGCCGGCAGTCAATTCTTCATCGTGCCGGAGGACAGCACACCATCCCACCTTGATGGGGTGCACACCGTCTTTGGAACCGTGACGGAAGGTTGCGAACACATCACCTCCATCTCAGAGGTTGAAACAGACCTCTACGACCGACCGATTGTGCCCGTTGTCATCCAGAGTGCCATCGCCAGCGAGTGAACGGTCAGGATTGGTCGTGTCCAACGGGCTTGTAGGGTGCGCCGAGCAGTGATGGAGTCACTTCTTTCGATGATCATCGTGCATCCCCTTGCCTTCGAGGATGGCCTGTTCAAACTTGGCGATCCGAGCCTCGCGTGTCTTGGCCTGCTTGGCTTGATTGAAGTGCATGTGATACCCTCGCTGACGGCCGGGCGTCAACGCCTCAAACGCAGCCTTGAACACCGGTTCAGCGTCGAACTTGGTCTGAAGTTCCTCACAGGCCGCCACCTCGTGTCGAACCCGTTCCACCTTGAGCCCGCGTCGCTCCACATCGATGGCGGTGGCGATCAGCGACCGTATGTCATCCTCATGCTCGAGAATTTGCTCCACCGACGTGAACCGAAGTTGGCGAGAGGCCTGGGTGTTTTCACCGGCCTTCACGAGCAGACCCTTGGGGTCATCCACGATGGCCCCTTTGAAAAACGACAAACTGGCGTGTTCGACGAACGCAGCCAGCATGATGACGTTCTTGCCCCCGAGGGTGTAAGCAGGCATGCTCCACTTCATTTCTTCAACCAAATCGGTTTCAGCAAGCAAGGTTTGTAGGTGCCGCAGTTCGTCAACAAACGGAAGGACCTTGCATCGGTCCGTTCCGCCCTTGCTGCAACGCATGCATCCAATCGTCAGGTAGTCCTCAAACGATTCGGGACCCTTCATCGGTTGGGTGGTTTCACGTGAGTTTTTCACCTTTCTTGATGGCCGAGTGAAGCACGTGCGCTCATTGGTGATGGCGTCGACGTCCTGTCCGCTCATTCCCCGGTCAAATCGAACAGGAGCATGTAGCCGTCGCTCGCCGCCGTGAATTCAAGGGATTCGGGTCCCACCAAGTACATCCCGTCACCCTCGTCCAGCAGCGTGCCGTTGACCGAACACGAGCCTTTGGGCATGTGGAAGTAACCCACACGTCCGACATCAAGGCTGTAATGCGTGGTCACACCCGCCCTCACTTCGCCGCCCATCATGTGGGCATCCTGATGAAGGCCAATGCCGCCGTTGATCCCACGGGGACTGGCGAGCACGGGCAGGGTTTGACCGTCCGTGACGTGAGGGTTCAGGGCTTGTTGTTCGTACGATGGCGCTGCGCCTCGTTCGTCGGGAATCACCCAGATTTGAAGAAATTCTGTGGTTTGATCCTTGAAGTGGTTCATCTCACTGTGCGTCACGCCCGTACCGGCGCTCATGCGTTGGACTTCACCCGGACGAATGACAGCAACGTTGCCCTCACTGTCCTTGTGTTCCAACGCACCGCGCAGGACGATGGACACGATGTCCATGTCCCGGTGGCCGTGCGTGGGAAAACCCGAGCCGCCCGTGATGATGTCTTGGTTCAGCACCCGAAGTGGACCGATGCCCATGTGGTCCGGGTTGTACCAACGAGCAAAGGAGAACGAATGACGGGAGTCCAGCCAACCGTGGTTCGCTTTCCCTCGTGCATCGGATTTGTGGACCTGAGTTGGCATGATGGAAAGTTCGGGCGGTGGGACATAAAACCATGGATTTGCCTGAGCGCCGTATGAAACCGGGAAATCAATCCCAGATGCCCATGTCCATGCGGGCGTCTTCGCTGGCGTGGACCTTGGGGTCCCAACGAGGTGCCCAAACGAGGTTGATGTGGACGGAAGCCAGGCCTTCGGTCATCAACGCAGCGCGATGGGCAGCTGCCATGATTTCAGGCGCCGCTGGGCAACCAGGAGAGGTGAGGGTTATGTCGACCTCAGCGTGCATCCCTTCGTCCTTGTCCTCGAACCGGACATCGTAGACGAGGCCAAGTTCAACGATGGAGAGCTCAAGCTCGGGGTCCTCCACCTCGTCGAGTTGCTCCATCACCGCTTCTTTGGTCACCATGGTCATCCCTCCACCTGCTGACGAATGTCAGCCATCACTTTATCGAACATGTTGCGAAACCCGTTGGACCGACTGGGCGTCAACGTGTTGAGCAGGCCCATGGCTTCGGCGAAGTCGGGTGGAATCATCAGGGCTTGGGCGGGAGCGAGCCCTTCCAGGGCGATGGTAAGGATGCCCATCATGCCCTGAACCATTTTGGCATCGGCCCCCGATTGGAAATGCACCAAACCGTTGTCAACCTCGATGTTGACATGAGCTTCCGATTGGCAACCGCGCACCCGTGTCGCATCGCTCCATTGTGAGGTGGGGAATTCGTTCACCTCGTCAGCAAGTTCGAACAAGTACTCCAGACGCTCACGCTTATCTTCGATCTCTTGGAACTCGTCAATGAGCTCCTGAAGGGCGGCTGGGTAGAAACTCATGCGAACGTCTCCACGATGTCCTTCATTTCCGTCACAAACGCTTCGGCTTCGTCCCGGGTGTTGTAGATGTAAAACGAGGCGCGGACGGTACCCGGAATGCCAAGGCGCTGGAGCAGCGGCTGAGCGCAGTGGTGACCCGTGCGCACCGCAAAGCCGCGAGCATCGAGCAGGTGTGCCATGTCGTCGCTGTTGATGGTGGGGTGTAGGAAGGAGACCACGGCCGCGTCATCCGGCCCGTGCCGGCCGTACACGGTCATGCCCATCTCGCGCAATTGCTGCGCCACCCAAGCGGCCATGCTCACCAAGCGAGCATGTTCGGCATCGAGATCAAACGAGGTCATCCAGTCAAGCGCAGCCGACCAACCGATGGCCTCGGCGATCCGAGGTGTACCTGCTTCGAATTTGTGCTCGTTGCTTTGGTATGTTGACCCGGTTGTGGTGACGGTTTCGATCATGTCGCCGCCGCCCATGAACGGCTGCATCTCATCGAAGGCCGCAGGGGCCACCAGCAAGGCACCGATACCGGTTGGACCGCACATTTTGTGAGCGGAAAACGCCATGAAGTCCGGGCCGAATTCGGTGAAATCGATCGATGCGTGAGGGACGCCTTGGGCCGCATCGATCAGCACCCGTGCGCCGACGGCGTGCGATTGTTCAATGATGGCTTCGAGCGGGTTGCGAACGCCGAGCACGTTGGAGGTGTGAACCACACAAACGAGTTTGGCCCCGTCAAGGGACGCGGAGAACACCTCCATATCGAGGGTGAAATCGGGGAGCACCGGCACGTAACGCAACTCGACGCCCCGTTCCTCGGCCAGCATCTGCCACGGCACGATGTCGGAGTGGTGTTCCATCTCCGTCAACACCACGGCGTCCCCCTTCTGGAGGTTGGCGCGCCCCCATCCGTGGGCCACGAGGTTGATGGCTTCGGTGGTGCCGCTGGTGATGATGACGCGCTCGGCGTTGTAACGCTGCTTCAGTTTGGTTCGGCAGGCCTCGTAGCCTTCCGTGGCCTCACCGGCCAGCGTGTGGACGGCTCGGTGAACGTTGGCGTTGGAGTGGGCGTAGTAATGGCTCATGGCGTCCAGCACGACCTGAGGTTTTTGTGTCGTGGCAGCGTTGTCCAAGTACACCAGGGGGTACCCGTTGACCTGGCGCTGCAAAATCGGAAACTGGTCGCGAAGGCTCAAACGATCACCTCTTCAATTCGCATTCGAGGTGGACCGTCAACCGAGTGCGCAGCGTTTCCAGCAAGTCGCTGTTGCTCAGCGACGAAAAGCCGTCGTGCATGAAACCCTCGACGATGAGGGCTGCCGATTCTTGGGCGTCAAGCCCACGACTCATCAGGTAGTGCATCTGGTCGGGGTCAAGCGGCGCGCTGGCCGCACCGTGCGCTGCGGCCACCTCGTCAGCCAGAACCTCAAGTTCGGGGATGGCCTCCGCTCGGGCTTTTTCCGAGAGCAGGAGGTTCTTGAACACCTGACCGGCATCGCAGTGGTTGGCCTGTTCGGCGATGGTGAGCAGGCCGGTGGCGATGGCGTGGCTTCGGTCATCGCACGCTGAATGAACCGTCAACGACGAGTCGGTGTGGCTGACATCATGGTGGATCTCGACGTGGTGGTCGACGTGCCGCTCGCCACGGCCGTGCACGGACACCGCTTGGGTCAGGCGGGAACCCGAGGCCGTGAAACGGGTGCGCAGGTCGTTCTTGCACCGGAACCCGCCCATTGAGAGCGAGGCATGTTGAACATCGGCGTCGCGGCCAACGGTCCAGTCCTCACAGCGCAACAGTTTGCTGTTCACCGAAAGTTCGTTGACCCATCCGTAGGCGAATCTCACGTTGTCGCTCACCTCAGCGGTGATGTGAAGACCGGCCCAGTCGGCTTCGCCGGAAAGATGGACCACCACCGTGGCATCGCCTACTGCTTCGATGTGAAGATGGCCCACGGCGACATGACCCGATGCCACGGCACGAACATGCACCGTTGGTGCGTCGGGTGAGCAACGGAGGGTCCACACGGACGGGTTGCTCGCTGCTAGAAACGTCCGGGCGATGTCCGGGTTGTTCTCCTCACGGGGCGTGCCTTCGGCAAGCACCCCGCCCTCGCCGACTTCCCATCGCACGGGATCGGCTGAAGGAACGCGGTCCACGGTGGAGGGGTGAATGCGCGCCCATGGGGTGTATCGCCAGAGATGGAGGGCACGGGAAGGGACGGCGAGGTCGGCGTAACTCATCCGATGGAGCCCTCCATTTCCAGTTCAAGCAGCTTGTTGAGTTCCACGGCGTATTCCATGGGGAGTTCTCGGGTGAAGGGTTCAAAGAAACCGTTCACGATGAGGCCCATGGCCTCGTCTTCGGAGAAGCCGCGGCTCATCAGGTAGAACAGTTGGTCCCCCGACACCTTGGACACGCTGGCTTCGTGTTCAAGGTCCGCCGTGGAGTTGCCGACCTCCATCGTGGGGTAGGTGTCGGAGCGGGATTCGCTGTCGAGCATCAGCGCATCGCAGACCACTTTGGAGCGGCATCCGTCGGCTTTGGGCGACACCTGAAGCATCCCCCGGTACGACGAACGGCCGCCGTTCTTCGAGATGGACTTTGACAAAATGTTGGACGTCGTGCGGGGCGCAAGGTGGTGCACCTTGGCACCCGCATCCTGGTGCTGACCGGCCCCCGCGTAGGCCACCGAGATGACCTCAGCGTGAGCACCCTCGCCCTTGAGGAGGACGGCGGGATACTTCATCGTCAATTTCGAACCGATGTTGCCGTCCACCCATTCAACCGTTGCATCTTCGTAGGCCACGCCGCGCTTGGTGACGAGGTTGTACACGTTGGCCGACCAGTTCTGAATGGTGGAGTAACGGATTTTTGCACCCTTCATGGCGATGAGTTCAACCACGGCAGAATGCAACGAGTCGGTGGAGTAGGTTGGGGCCGTGCACCCTTCGACGTAGTGAATGGAACTCCCCTCGTCGGCGATGATCAGGGTGCGTTCAAACTGCCCCATGTTTTGGGCGTTGATGCGGAAGTAGGCTTGCACCGGCATTTCCACATGAACGCCTTTGGGGACGTAGATGAACGACCCACCGGACCACACCGCCGTGTTGAGGGCAGAGAACTTGTTGTCGCTGTAGGGGATGACGGTGCCGAAGTGTTTCTTGATGATCTCAGGGTGCTCTCGCAGGCCGCTGTCCATGTCAAGGAACAGGACCCCTTGCGCTTCGAGGTCCTCGCGGATGGAGTGGTAAACCGCTTCGGACTCGTACTGGGCCGTCACGCCACCGAGGTACTTTTGTTCAGCCTCCGGAATGCCGAGGCGGTCGAACGTTCGCTTGATGTCTTCGGGCACGTCGTCCCAATCCCGCTCCGTGGCGTCGGAGGAACGAAGGAAATACGTCACGTTGTCAAAATCGATGTTGTTCAATTCACCGCAGTTGCCCCAGTCGGGCATCTCGCGCTCCACGAAATGATGGTACGCCTTGACCCGAATTTCCGTCATCCATTCTGGCTCGTTTTTGAGCTCCGAAATGTCCCGGACAACCTGCTCGCTGAGCCCTTTATCGAAGCGAATGGTGGCGTTTTCCGGGTCATGAAACCCAAACCGGTAGTCGCCAACCGCCTCACGGGCTTCGTCGCTCATGCCTCCACCTCCGCAGCATCGAGCCAGTCGTAGCCCTGCTCTTCGAGTTTCAGTGCCAGCTCAGGGCCGCCCGACATCACGAGTTGACCGTCGATCATCACGTGAACGAAATCGGGTTTGACGTGGTCAAGCAGGCGCTGGTAGTGGGTGATGATGAGGCAACCCGCATCGGGTGCGATTTGATTGATGCCTTTGGCCACGATGCGCAGGGCATCGATGTCCAGGCCGGAATCGGTTTCGTCCAGCAGGGCAAGGTTGGGCTTGAGCAGGAGCATCTGGAGGATCTCCAATCGCTTCTTTTCTCCACCGCTGAAACCGTCGTTCACGTACCGGGACAGGACGGATTTTTGCATGTCAAGGGTGTCCATGGCGGCGTTGAGTTCTTGCCGGAACGCACGTGCTTTCACGGTCTCTTGTCGGACCGATTGGACCGACTTCTTGAGGAACGTGCCGACCTGGACGCCGGGGATGACAGCGGGGTATTGGAAGGACAGGAAAATACCGGCACGGGCCCGCTCGAACACGTCAAGTTCATCCAAGGGGCGGCCCATGAAGAACACTTCACCCTCCGTGATGTCGTAGGCGGGGTGACCCATGATGACGCTGGCGAGCGTCGATTTTCCAGCGCCGTTGCGCCCCATGATGACATGCTTCTCACCACGATTGACCGTCAGCGAAAGACCGTGCAGAATGGGAGTGTCCTCCACCTTGACGTGGAGGTTTTCAACGCGTAGGATCTCCTCGGCCATGTTCATCCTCATCCTTCCCTCTCGTCACACCTTTATCAATGGATGTAATGCCGAGCAAGGCGGCGTTTTTTGGGGGTTTTCGTGGCAGCGAAGGCCAAGGAACAAGTCTTGAAGCCCACCGTGTGCTGGCAACCGCATGGACGACGACCTCGTGGCCAAATACGCCGCCGAGGCGAAAGCAGCCATGGAAGCCGAAGCCCACCGCCGCATCGCGGAGGCCGTCGACCCCGAAGAACAGGCTCGGCTGCGCAACCTGTCCCTTGCATCGGTCATCAACACCGTCCACGCCGTTCCAGCCCTGCTTGCGCGGCTGGGAGCGGTGCGGGCCGCACTGGACGGCCATGGCGGGGGGGTGGCCCTCACAGCGTGGGCAACGGGAACGTCGGGACTCGATTTGGTGCTCGATCTGACCGGCGCCTGTCTCTCATGTGGCGCCGCACCCGGGACGCTCGAAGGTGTGAAAACGGACCTCGAGAACGACCCCGAAGTGGAACGTGTTCGGTTTTCCTCAAGCCTCTTGGACACGTTTGACGACCTCGGTCGAGAGTTCATCCTCGCCCACGGTGCCGTGGAGTTCGTTGACCCACCCGAGTGAAGCGTGAAGCGCGCCCGAAAAGCGAGGTCTTCATATTGCACAGGCCGAGGGTAAAGCATGGCGGCTTGGCAAGACAGCACCAGAGCGGACCCGAAACCTTGTCGCCCCCAAGACCACGGTCGGTTTGAGATCACCCAACGCGACGGCCGAGCACGGCTTGGACGCCTGCACACCCACCACGGCGTTCTCGAAACCCCGGCGTTGTTGCCCGTGGTCAACCCCAACATTCGGACGATTGAGCCCCGCGTCATGTGGGACCGTTACGGCATTCAAGCGCTCATCACCAACGCCTACATCGTCTGGAAGCACGATGAACTCAAGGCGCATGCAACGGAAAAAGGCGTTCATGACCTGTTGAATTTCCCAGGCGTGATCATGACCGATTCAGGCACCTTTCAGTCCTACGTGTACGGCGACGTGGAAGTCGGGGTGGAAGACATCGTGACCTTTCAGCGAACCATCGGCGTTGACATCGCCACCATGCTGGACGTGTTTTCCCGACCCGACATGACTCGCACCGAAGTCAAGGAAGCGGTGGAGGAAACCGAACGGCGTGCTGAAGCGAGCCTCAAGGCAGCCGGCGATACCATGTTGAACGGACCGATTCAGGGCGGCGTGCACCACGACCTCCGACAATTGTCCGCCACCGTCATGGGCCAACACGACTTCGCCGTCCACCCGGTTGGCGGGATCGTTCCTGTGATGGAGCAACAACGCTACAAGGACTACGCCAAGATCATGATGGCCACGCTCGCCCAACTTCCCCCGCATCGCCCCGTCCACATGTTTGGTTGCGGCCACCCGATGCTGTTCCCGATGTCCATCGCCCTTGGTGCTGATCTGTTCGATTCCGCAGCCTACGCCCTGTTTGCACGGGACGGGCGGTTGTTGACGCCTTGGGGCACTGAACGCATCGACGAGTTGGTCGACTGGCCGTTGACCATGCCGTGCGTTGCGCACATCACACCTGCGGAGGTCCGTGCCATGGCGCCGGAGAACCGTGAGAACCTGCTCGCACACTTCAACCTCGAAGTCACGGTGGCGGAGTTGGCTCGATGCAAGCAGGCGGTCCGGGACGGCAAAATCTGGCAACTCGCCGAGCAACGAAGCCACCAGCATCCGGCCCTCCGAGAGGCCTTCCTTTGGCTGACCACACCGCCCGGGCGTGCGCCGACCGAGCTTGAGCGCATCCGTTCCGAACGGGAGTCGGGCAAAGACCGAGAAGGCGAACGGGGCACTTGGGAAGAGGAATGGGATTGGTTGGTGTGGGCGCAGCAAACCCCGCGACAAGGCGGCGTCCAGTGGGGGGGTGACGACACGTTTGTCCGCCCTCATGTCCAAAAGGCACGGCATCAACTCCACCATCGCTGGCAAGCCTCCGCCGATGCGCAACAAGCCGTCATCTTCCACGGCATTCGCGGCCCCTTCCGCGAGCGGCTGACCGATGTGTTGCCTTGGCTCAAGCATCACCACCCCAACATCGAGCCTCTGATTCTTACGCCGTTGGGCGTTGTTCCTGCGGCGCTCGAGGACCTCAATCCGTTCGCCCACCTTGATGCGCCGTCATGGGTGCTTCAGCACGAGCCCGAACCGTCTTGGCTGGACACCGAAATGGCCCGTTTGGGTCTGGTCGGTGTGCCATGGGCGACGGTCAACCTCGTGGGCGACGGGGTAAAGCATCGGCTCGCTGAGGCCTTGGCACATCTCGGGCACGGCGAGGAGCCCTCCGTTCACCTTCCGTTGAGCGACGATGAGCGAACCGCTGCCATGGCCGGCATTCGCCATGAGCAAGGACAAGCCAAATTGATGGTGATGCACAACACGGACCGTGCCACCGCCACAGCCTTGATGGAAGGCACCACTTTCATCGTGAACCGAGAGGGGCGCATCAAGAACATCAACGGGCCCGACGGGGTTCATCGATTCAGCCCCCGTCTACGCGACGGGGGTTTGTCGCTTTCCACTGCAGGAGCAGCGGCGCTGTTCGCTCAACGAAACGATCCCTTGCCCTCCAGCATGCCGTCCAGCGAATGGCTCACGAGCGCCCACCGGGGACCGGCAGTGGTGGTGGTCAACGAAGACGCCGAACCGTTCGTTCGCAAGGGAAGGAACGTCTTCCACGGGTTCATTCAAGCCTGCGATGCGTGGTTGAACCCCGGCGAGGCCTGCATCATGGTGAGCGCCAACGGGACGTTCCTCGGCCACGGCGTGGCACAATGCACGGCCACCGATGCAAAGACCTTCACCAAAGGCATCGCCGTGAAGACGCGTGGGGGCGTTGGTGAAGCGTCACCGAAGGCGTGAAGGCAAGCCTTCATGGGGCGCCGCTGATACCCTTCAGCGCGATGTCTGGCCTGGATGACCTCATCATCCACACCAAGGGGCTCACCAAATCCTACGGCCCGCACGTGGCGCTGGACAACCTCAACCTTTCCGTGCCTCGCGGTGCCACCGGTCTGCTCGGTCAAAATGGGGCAGGCAAATCCACCTTCCTGAAGACCATCCTCGGGCTCATCACGGCGACCTCCGGCGAGGGGACCGTGCTGGGTTTCGACATCCAAACCCAGGGATCCGCCATTCGTCAGCGCATTGGCTACATGCCGGAGTACGACGCCCTGAATCCGAGCATGGACGCCATCCATCAGGTGAGGTATTCTGGCGAATTGTTGGGCATGAACCCGAAGGTGGCACTGAACCGTGCCCACGAGGCCCTGCAGTTTGTGGGCATGGGCGAACAGCGTTATCGTGAAATCAGCAGTTTCTCAACGGGGATGAAACAAGCGACGAAACTGGCCTGCGCCATCATCCACGACCCTGACCTCATCATCGCTGACGAACCCTCGAACGGTCTGGACATGAAAACAAGGGAATTCATGATCTCCACCCTCAACACCATGGTTCACGATGGTCAACGCTCCGTGCTGATGGCGAGCCACCTGATGGACGACGTCGAACGGGTGTGCGAAAACATCGTCTTGCTCCACAAGGGCAAGTTGGCCGCTCAAGGACGGATTGAAGACCTCAAGGCCATCGACCGCGAGATCGAAATCCACGTGTGGGGCGGTGCCAGCCCCCTTGAAACCACCCTGAAGGACAGGGGATTCAGGGTGCGCCGTGAAGGACGCGTCATGCGCATCGCCCACACCCAAGAGGACACCACATCACACATCCTCCAAGCCGCCAGTGAGGTGGGGGCACAGATTCGCAAGATGCACGAATACGAAGCATCGTTGGAAGACCTCTTCCTCGCCATCATGGACAACCTCGGTTACGCCGTCAAATCCAGCGACGACCTGCTCAGCAACGCTGTTCAGGCACGGCAGGTTGACGCACCCCAATCCATGGGAGGTGCCGGCTCGTGAGTCAGGACGAACGCAGCAGCCCTGAGGCCCCCGTGCAGGGGAAAGCCCGCATGGACGTGGCATGGGGCGCCAACGACGGTGACGAAACGGGCGCCTCGGCGCAAACCGCCCAAGCGGCAGCAAGTGGCGAAATCTTCGAACAACACTACACGCCATGGAACGGGACGCTCAACCCGAGATGGATGCGAAATTGGGCCATTCTTCGGCACCACGTGTTGGGTGTGTTTTCGAAAGGTCACCGACCGTGGTCCATGCCAACGCGGATCTTCATTCTCATCACCTTCCTCGCCGCCATGGGCGACGCTGCCCTGACCTTGGTTTCCAGCCTGTTCGGGGAATCCGAACTTCACACCATCTTTGGCGTGAGTCGGGACAACTTGTACGGCCACGTCCTCGGATTTTTCCCACGCAACACCCTGTATTACCCGCTCATTGCGGCCTTGTTGGTCGGTGGTGTCATTTCTGAAGACCGCCAACACGGGACCTCCGCCCTCTATTTCTCAAGACCCGTTTCCCGTTTTGACTACGTGGGAATGAAATTCCTGGCGGTGGCCCTCATTCAAGCCATCGTGGTGCTGCTGACCTATTGCCTGTATTTCTTGACCGAAATTCTCGCCTATGGCCGTGGATGGGCGTGGATGGTCGACGTCTTTCCCATGTTCGTTGCCGGGTTGCTGGCCGGCGTGATGCTCATTTTCACCTACACGAGCATTGGACTGGGCTTGTCCAGCGTCTCTCGCGGTCGTTTCTTCCCCGGCATTGGCCTGTTGGCCATTTTGTTTGGCACCAAAACCATGGCCAGCATCGTGAAAAATCTGTTCGAACGTGAAGTGCTTTACTTGTTTTCACCCTACGATTGCCTGGCGCATGTGGGTCAAACCATCATGGGCACGCAACCCACCTACACCCAATACCCCTGGACCTATTCACTTGTTGCACTGATCGCCATGAACGGCACAGCGTTGTACGTCCTTGCCACACGGGTTGCCTCCATGGAGGTGACCCGGGAATGATGCCCGACATGACCCAAACAGGGCGTGATGCGTCGTCCGATTGGACGCCCGACACCAGCGTTCCCATCGTCTACCTCAACGGCGTGTCAAAATCCTACGGTCGAATTCACGCCCTGAGCAACATCACCCTCGGCCTTTCAGGGGGCGTGACCGGTATTTTGGGACTGAACGGGGCAGGGAAATCGACGCTGTTCAAACTCTTGATGGGCAAGGTCCGACCCTCCGCCGGTGAGGTCCGCATCTTCGGTGAAGACCCTTGGAAAAACCCCGCACCGTACGCAAGGGTCGGTTTTGTTCCCGAGCACGAGAAAATGCACGACTGGATGACGGCGCTGGAGTTTGTCGCCACCTTCGCCCGGCTCCACGGCATGACGAAGCCACAAGCAGAGCATGAAGCCCTTCGCGTGCTTGATTTCGTGGGCCTCAGCGACGTTGCCAACAAAGAAATCGGTCGCTTTTCGAAAGGCATGCGCCAACGCACCAAAATCGCCCATGCCCTGGTCAACGACCCCGACTTGATCGTGCTCGACGAACCCCTGCAAGGGTGCGACCCACTCGCTCGAACGACCATCATGAACGTGATTCGAGAGTTGGGCAAGTTGGGCCGAACCGTGCTTGTCAGCAGCCACATCCTCTCCGAAATCGAGCGCATCACCGAACAAATTGTCATCGTGCATCAAGGCAAATTGGTGGCGTTGGGCAACCTGCACGCCATCCGGGACCGCTTGGACCAAATCCCCCACACCATTCGTTTGGTGGGCGACGATGTGAAGCACCTTGCCAAGGACATCCTCGACCACCCCGCCGTGTACGGGTTGAGTTTCCCCAGTTCGGACGAGTTGCTCATCCAAACCTACCATTTTGGAGCACTTCACGCAGAGCTACCCGGCATCATCGTGCAGGGTGGCCACCGCGTCAGGGAGATCGACAACCCCGATGACGACCTCGAATCCTTGCTCACCTACCTGACCGGAGGTGGCGCCTGATGAGCCGGCAGCGTCCCGATTCAGTGTGGCGAAGCCTTGACCGCAAGGCGATGGCGGTGGCTGAATTCACGCTGCGACAACAACGCAAGCGACTCAGCACCTGGGTCGTGATGGGCATTGCCATGCTCGCCATGGGCGTCCTAACGATGTTTTACGTTGATGCCATGGTCCGTGATTACGACGCCGTGGACAACGACGGGGACGCCTCGGATTTCGACCAAGACGGTTACCCCAACGGGCAAGAACGTCTGTACGGCACCGACATCTTTGACGAGACCGACCATCCAGGCTTGCTGAACCCGCCCGTTGCACCGGACGACCGCTCGGTGTGGGTCAACGAGGACGACTTCGACTGGGACAGCCTTGCAGAAGGCAGTTACGGCGTTGACGACGACGGGGATTGCGACCGTGAGGACCGGACTGCGTCGCAAAAAGACAGCAACGGCAACGGGGTGCCTTGCGACATCGCCGTCTCCACGGGTCTGTTCGGCAACACCGTGGTCGACAGCGATGGCGGGGTCGATGAAGACCCCGATGACGAGGCCTATGCCAAGGAAGCCTCCCACCGAGCCTTCGTGTTGGCCATCGGCAAGTTCGGATTCGTGTTCCTGCTGGGCATCTTCATCCCGCTGTTCATGGCCACGGGCCTCATTCGTGACGAAATGACCTCCGGCACGATGCACTTCATGCTGGCCAAGCCCATCGCTCGCACCGAGGTCTTCCTGTACAGGATCTTGGGGTTCCTTGGTATCGCTTGGCCTTACATGATTGGCCTGGTCGGCCTTGTTGCCCTCATCACGGGCTTCGTCGGCCCGGGTGACGGGATGTTCCGTTGGCGGGACCTTGGGGTGTGGCTGTCCGTGTTGTTGGCAGCGTTGTTCGCCGTGCTGGTGTATGCCAATCTGTTTTGCATGTTGGGCGTCATGTGGAAGCACGGCATCGTCTTGGCGTTGCCCTTTGCGGCATGGGAGTTGGGCATGATCCTCACCACGCTTGGTGCACCCGATGCTGCCATCCTTCGGTTTTCGGTCATCGGGTGGGCGATGAACGTCGTTGACGCCGGCGCCGCCATGGCATGGAGCGACACCGGATGGCTCATCGCCATCGGGATGTGGGGCGGCGGCAACGGCCCGCTGGAAGGGGCTGAAGCCTTGCAGATTTTCGCTTCCGACACAGGCTTGGGGCTTTCGCCCTTGCCCACCATGATCGTGTCACTGGGCGTCCTGATGTTTCAAGCCGTTGGATGCTGGTTCCTTGGTGGCGCCCTCTTCAAGGCCAAGGAAATCGACTGAGGGGATCGCATGCACAACACCACCATGCTGCGATTTGACGGTGATTTTGCCAACATGTGGACGCTGGCCACCCGTCCCCCCATTCGCCATTTGACCTGGGATTGGTGGTGGTGGCTGGTCATGCTGGACGACCCACACGGTGCTCCGTCGGGGCAGCAACTGATGGTGCTGTGGTCGACCAAAGACAACGACCATGTGGACGTGAACGGCACACCGTGGCGGCCGACCACACGGCCCGGTGCCGACAAGGACGGCGGCTTGCTCATCGACGGCATGGTCTGTGCCTGGTGGTTTGATGGGCAGCGCATGCACGAACCCTACATCAAACAAACCTGTGACATGGTGGCGCTGACCGACCAGCACCCTGCTTGGCCAGGCGGCATGGGCACGGGGGAGGGCGGAGGGGCGGTCGTGCCCGTTCACCACGAAGACCTGTCGATGGGATTGACCAGCGACCGTTCATCGTTTTGGATTCGGTTGACAGGCGACAAGGAAGCTGTCGCTGAAGGGGCACCTGCTTCCATGGCCCTGACCCTGACACCGTGGAATCCATTGATGTCGAGGGCCCGTCCTTCCACGGCCACCTACGCTGCGGGCATGGGGTATGACATCCTGCGTGTGCACGGCACGCGAGTCAGCGGACGCATTGACGACCGAGATGTCACCGGAACGGCCTACTTCCAGAAAGTGTGCGTGCAAGCACCTTCCCCTCCATGGTACTGGGGCGTGCTGCATTTTGAGGACGGTTCCTACTTGGATTGGTTCGTGCCGCACATCGCCCCCACCATGACCTCAAGGACGCCTCGTTCGTGGAAAAAACGGGACATTCAGCACATCGCCTTGTCGCAAGGAGGGTTGTTCCACGACCTCCAACACGGACGAACCGAACGCTTTGCACGGGTGGAAGTCCAAAAATCAGCCTCAACCCAGTGCGAAGGGCAACACGGCCACGACCCGGGCTCGCCGCTGCCCATGTTTGACGTTCGTATGTGGAACGGACGCACCGAGATCAAGCTCCGGGTGCGAGCCGTTGAACGGGCCCATTGGCACTTCGACCAACCCACATCAGGCGGCCTGTGGTCCCACTTGACGTACAACGAATACCCACTGGACCTCGAGGCCCTGAGCATCCGCGATGAATTCGGCGTCCGAACCCGGTCCTCGTACGGATGGGTGCGAGGCAACGCAGAACACGCATGGGGCGTGTTGTTCTGACCCAAGCGTGGCTCGGGGGGGCAAGGTATTTGATTCACAACATGGCAGTTGTGTTTGAGGGATGGACGTGAGCGAAGCAGAAGCCACCGAAGCCGAGGCCCAGGCGGCCACCGCAAACGAGGACGAACCCAAGGCAGAGGAAAGCAGCCCCTCCACCACTGAAGAAGCCGCTTCGGACTCCAGCGCTGAGGCGAAGCGCAAGAAATACCGCCTCATCACCGGCGAGGAAATCCTCGAGAATGGCGAAGCACGACCGAGCACCTTGGCCTTCCTTGGCCTCTACTTCCTGGGCTTGGTGGTGTTGTCGGTCCACCTGCTGTTCGCCTTCGGCCTTTCGTCGGACGACAATTCGTCCACGCTCATCAAAATCGTCAGCACCTTCATTTCACTCACGGACAGCGAAACGGTGCCCATCGGCTTTGTCTTGGTCATGGGGATCATCACCTGGTTCAACCGAATGCTGAACGTCTCCACCTCTGGCCGCTGGGTCACCACAGCCCTGCTCTTGGCCACCTTGATGCCGGTCATCATTCAACTCGATGACATCCTGACCCCCGTCATCGGGTTGTTCAACGACACCTACGATGGTGTCATCGGTTTCGAGTACGACTACTTCCTCTTTGGTGTGATCTTCGCCGTGGTGTTCTGGGGCGCCACATGGAAGTACCAGCGAAGTTTTTCCTATGCGGTGACCTCCAACGCCATCATTTTCCAGCACGCTTTCCTGCTGTCGCGGTCCCACCGACGCATCTTGTTCGACCGCATCTCCGAAGTGATGGTTGAGCGAACCCCCATGGGCACCTTGCTGGGTTACGCCACCCTCACCATCATGACCGATTCCGGCATCGGCTTGACCGAAGAAACGGTCGGCGCCAGCGTCGGTTCAGCACCCGCTGCAGGCGGTGATGGCGATGGCGTTGCTGGACAAGCACGTCGCAAGTTCCTCAGGGGGTTCTTTGCCGTGCTCTCCTACCAACGCACGACCCGAACCGTGGACCACGACCCCAAGCATTGCTTCTACAAGATTCGCAAGTGGGAGAACGTCAAGATGATGCTCAACGAGATGCACCGAAAGCACTCCTCCTCGAACCTGCTGGAAGACATCGCCGAACGCCTCGCCAACGAAGGCAGCGCTTGATGGCTTCATCTGCGCCGTTCGCATTCCAAAGCGAGCCTTGAAAAGCCGGCACTCTGTGGCGCAAGTTGGAGAAGATGACCATGGTTGAACAACTCTTGGAAGGGCCCATTGAACTGTTCCGCAACGGTGACCTTGACGGGGCACTGGCCGACCTTGAGGCCAAATTGGGTGCCCACGGTGATGTGGCTGAATTGCACCACATGTGGGCTGAGTTTGCCAACATGAAAAACATGGAAGAACAGGACGATGTCATTCCTGGACGCAAGATCATGAATGCGTACAAGAAAGCCATGGAACTCGATGAAGAGAACATGGAATACATCGCAGATTTTGCCTCCTTCGCTCTCGAATGCCGGCGCATTCCCGTCGCCGTCAAGGAATTCCAGCGCTACGCCAGGCGTCTGGCCCTCGAGGACATCCCCATCGACGAAGTGCTCTACACCGCCAGCCGCAATTTGGTGGACGCCATTGAGGTCATGGACCCTTCGCGACAAAACCCCATGATTCAACCATGGCTCAAGCAAGCCCTGGAATGGGCGGTGGGTGCTCTGGGTTATTCCCCAGAGGACGCAGCAGCCACCCTCACCGCCAGTGAATGAGGGAGCCCCTTGGGCGAAACGGTTCGGTTGTTTTTCACCGTTGGATACCTTGGTGACGCCTTTCACGGCAGTCAAATACAACCCGATGTCGTCACCGTCCAAGGTGAATTAATCCGCGTCTTTCGTTCATTGGGATGGCTGAATGAACAATCTGGACCTCATCCATTGGTGCTGTCCAGTCGGACGGACGCCGGCGTCCACGTCCGCATCAACGGTGGCATCGTTGACTTGGAGCGCTCGCTCTGGGATGCGTTAACGCCTCGCAAGATGATTCGGGCGATTGACGACCGACTCAACCCCAACATCGCTTTCCTCTCCGTGAGGGAGGTGGCAGCGGACCACAACCCCCGTCTAGCGCTTCACCGCACCTACCGGTACCGATTGGAGGGTATGGAATTCTGGTCGCCACCCAACATCGATGCATTCGCGTCATGGTTGTCGATGTTTGTTGGAACGTACAACGCCACCAACTTCGCACGCTTGGAGCCGGGAAAGAACCCCATGCGGACCGTTCTGTCCGCGACGCCCTGGATGAACGGCGACCGGCTCATCGGCTTCGAAATTGTGGGCGAAGCGTTCCTTTGGAATCAAGTTCGCCGGGTGGCGAACACCTTGTATCGCTTGGCACTGGGTGAACTCGAAGTTGAAGCGGTTTGGGAAGCCATTCGACGCCCGGATGTTCCGGTTGATTTCGGCGTGGCACCACCTGAATGGCTGACCCTGTGGGGCGTGGCGTGGGAGGACGAACCCTTGCCCGCCGACCAAAACAGCATCAACCTCACGCCGCCGCCCGTCGGCCGGGCTGCCGAACGCACCAAGAAAGGGCGGTGGCAACGCGCCGCTCAGCACGAAATGAAGGCTTTGCTGTACAACGAGTGGGCTGCGCTTGGCGAACTGCCCTTGGTCTATCGCAAGGATTCACAATGAGATGGTGACCGAATCACCGTCCTGCAGATCCAGATGCTCACGCAGAAACGCCGGAGCGATGATCTCAATCACATCAACGTGACGGGTCAGGTCGGGAATCAGGATGGCGCACGGCACCTCGGCACCGTCCGAACGCAAGATCGCCGAGTAGGCCGAAGCCCCGCCGAAGGAAACACCGTCGCGAAGGAACCCGCGGACACGGTGCAGAGGGTGAGCGCCCACGTCCACCCCCGTCGCAGCGGCTCGGTCGCGGTCATCGGCGTCGAGCGTATCGATGCCGGCTTTTTGCCGCAAGGCGATGTACCCAGGCAGGTCCTCTGCCTTGACGGTGATGTTGAGGGTCCCCGGCCAAGCCGTCTGACCAAGGATTTCGCGAAACTGCTCTTGGTAGTGCGATTGGGCCATGAAGACGTGAGCACGCCCGAGTCCGCTGCTGACGGTCCCGTGGAGGTCCATGAGAGCGCCTTGGACTTCCCCTTTTTGAGGGTGCGTTTCCAAGGTTTATGACAGGTCAAGCGACGACGCACCCATGACCGAACACCCCGGCGATGCACCGGATTCCGCCCCCAACCCCGACGATGACATGCTGGCGTTCCTTGAGGGCCTCAACGCCTTTGCTCACGCTGTCGACGCCATGCCCTGGCCGGAGGGATGCGACCCCGCCAGCGACCGTTCGTTGATGCTCCGTTTGTTTCGGGATTATTGGCGCATGCGCCATCGCTACCGACGGGACCGTGAGCGGTACGAAGGCCAACCTCACAACGGCGCCCCCTCCATGAACATGGGGGAGTTCGAGGCGTTTTTCCGGCACAAACTGCGCAGGTTCGTTGAACCCAGTGAAGACCGTGTCACCGAAGTGGACGTGGGCGAGCATCAGCCCGAAGACGAGCATCAAACCGAAGCATCCAAGCAACGACAGGACCGATTTCGCAACGAATGGTCCTGAACTTCACCGGTACCCGGTGCCATACGCCAAGAATTCAACCGACGAAGATTTGCTGTCGTTGCCTTTGGCGGTGGCGATCACCGAGGTTTCCACACGCATGTTCACGATGCTGGTGCAACCGCGTTCCCTTGCTTGGACCTTGAGTCGCTGGATGGCCTCTCGACGACCGTAATCCAACACCGATGCGTAGGAGGGCAAAGCGCCCCCGAAGAGGGATTTCACCCACATCAAAAACATCTGACCCCATGACGGCCCCACCACGATGTTCGCCATCAGCAACGTCGTGTACTCAGCCGCGATGGTTTCCTGCTTCTTTTGGTACGAAACCAGTTGAGCATCACCGAAGCCCTTTCCTTCAGCAGCCTCGGTGACTTCGAGGGCTTTGAACAACCCGTTCTGGTACCAACGGCCGAGCATCCACGACGTCATGGGCACCGCCACCCCAGAAACCACAGGGAGGACGATGTACACCAAGACGGCGATGGTGACGTCGTTCATGGGCGACCCTCATTCAACAACAACTGCGGTTCCGTAGACAAACAATTCCGACGCACCTGCCGCCACGCTGGAGGTGGCGAAGCGGACGTTGACGATGCCGTTGGCCCCGCGCTGATGCGCCTCCATCATCATGCGCTGGAGGGCTTCGTTGCGCGATTCGTTGAGCAATTCGGTGTAAGCCTTGAGTTCTCCACCGACCAGATTCTTCAACCCAGCAAAGATGTCTTTCCCCAGGTGTTTGGCTCGGACGGTTGAACCGGACACCAAGCCCAGTGAATTCACGATGGTCTTTCCGGGGATGGTCTCAACGTTGGACATCAACAGCGCAACGGGTTGTGGTTGCATGGTGGGTCTATCACGCCGCTTGATGTAAAGCCTCGCTCATCGGGTTCACAGGATGGGTTGATTCCTCAACCACTCCAAATCGGAGATGTAGAGCTGGCGAATGTCGTCAAGACCCAGCACGAGCATGGCCAAGCGCTCAAGCCCCATCCCCCATGCCAACACCGGCGAGGTGATGCCCAGCGGCTCCGTGACTTCTGGACGGAAAATGCCTGCACCACCCAATTCGAGCCACTTGCCTCGCCATCGGACCTCGATCTCAAGGCTCGGCTCCGTGTAGGGGAAGTACGCCGGCCGCACACGCACTTCAGGGTACCCCATCTTGGCATAGAAGGTCTTCAACGTCGTCACGAGCATTTGCAGGTTGGCGCCTTCTTCCATGATGATGCCTTCAATTTGATGAAATTCGGGGAGATGCGTCCGGTCGATGGCTTCCTTTCGGAACACACGGTCCACCGAAAACATGCGGCATGCCTCCGCCGGATGCGCTGCGAGGTACTGAATCGTGTTCACTGTGGTGTGGGTGCGCAGCAGACCCTTTTGGGCGATGTCCATGGAGAATGTACCGCCCCACCCGAGGGAGCCGGTGTCGCCCCCGTGTTCGTGGACGGCCTTCCAGTGACGCATCGTCGTGTCGTCCAACGGCAGTGAAGCCGGTTCGTCGAGGTAGAAGGTGTCCTGCATCTCGCGTGCCGGGTGGTCTTGGGGAATGAAGAGGGCATCCATGTTCCAACCGGCCGTCTGCACGTAGTCATCCACCAGCTCGGAAAAGCCCATCTCGAGGAACACCGCACGGATCCGTTCGATGAGGGCTTGCATCGGGTGACTCCGACCGGTTCGTGGGATTGAGGCCTCCAGGGTCACATCAAACGGGCGGAATTCAGCCGAACGCCAGGCCTCACCCTGAAGCAGTTCAGGCGTGATGTCATTGATGACGGTGGTTTCAACCAGGGCATCTTTGGCGATGGTTCGGCCTGCCTCGGTGATGCTCCATGACCGGTCGGTTCGTTCCACCACGGCGATGAAGCCTTTGCGGGCCTTGAAGGCCTCCACCATTGGCCGCACATCGTCGGTCAAGGCACAGGGCAGCATGGCCAAAAACTCGGTGCGCTCAGTTAGGGTTGATTCAATGCCGCCAGGGTCCTGAGCGACCAAATGTCCCTGTTCAATCGACACACCGAGTTGTTTGAGCAAACCCACGCCCGGCCCAGCCTCATGGCGTTCGAAAGCCGATTGCAGCCCTTTCATCGTCGGTTCTCGCTCGGCTTGCATCCACGACCACAGCCGGGCTTCAAGCAGACCGTTGTTCACGGCGTCCTGCCCCGATGCCTCCAGCACCACTTCAGCCTGTGTTGCGACTTCAACGGTCACCAAACCACGGTTCTCAAGCCCATGCCCAGCGCCAACAGCAACGGCCTGGTCGGACCAATCGCAGGCCTCCAGGAGTTCGTTCAAGTGCCAAGCTGACCGCTCGTCCGCTTGCATGGCCCGCAACATCCGCCGTTCCGGATTGAGAAGGCTCAACTCAACCATGTTGTGTCCACCGGTTTCGCTGCTTTCAAGCCACCGTTGCCGGGGCCCATGTGCGGTTCATTCTTCCTCATCCCACAACGGTCGGTCACAGGCTGGGCAACGGTACGCTGTTGGACGCGGGCCGTTGACGACCTCGAGATGACCGCAAGGCCCGCAGAGGATCGACGAACGCACGGGGTCGTCGAGCGTCACGTCCACGCGATACATGAACCGGCCAGCGTCGGGCAGCGGCGCTTGCTCGGGCGACCACGCCGCCACTTCCTCGGGAGTGAGCGAACCTTGTCGATTCAGGGTCATGCCGACGACAAAGAACACCACGCCGAACAATCCCACGGTGAACCCCATGGCCCACAAACCGCCCACCGTCAAGAAGCCCCCAAAGACGATGCACACCAGCCCGGTGATGAGGAAATTCTCCTTCGTCATTCGTTGAGCCAATCGGTCACCCCCTGGCGTCCGCAAGGGCTTCCGCCACGCGAACCATCGAACCTTCAGGGATGGCGCACAAACCGATGCGCACGCCCCCCGAGAGCGGCACCAGGTAGACATGGTGTTGAGCACAACGTTCGGCCACGGCGACGGGATCGTCGCACTCGTACCAAGCGAAGAAGCCGTCGTGGGTGGGGTTGATCGGTACATCAAGGGCTTGGCAGGCCGAGACGAGCGCCGCGCGTCGTTGATCCAGCAACGCAGCAAGCCGATCACGTTCATCGGCCCATGCTTGTCCGGCTTGCTCATCGGCGTGCAGGTGAGCCAACGTGTACTGCGCCAGGCGAGGGGCAGCCGACCACGTTTCCCGACCGGTGACACCCATGATGTCGCGAAGCGTGCCGAGGGCCGTTTCGTCCGGGTGAAGGCACACAAGGGCGCCTGCTCGCAATCCGTAAGCCGTGTGCGACTTGGACATGCTCAAAGCGTAACAGATCAACAAGTTCTCCGGCCACGGCCACCCGCCTTCAAGCGCCTCGCGCAGCGTGGATGCCCACCCGTGCGGGTCGTCGGCGTACAGGTGATACGCTGCGTCCAACACCAGCGTGTGCCCCACATGTTCGTGGCGCAGTGCACTCTCGATGAACGAACGAAGCAAGGCGGCTCGTGATGCCTCGGGCAGGCTCAACCCCGTGGGGTTGTGGGCGGGGTCGTTGAGCCAGACCATCACTTTTGACTGATGAGCGACCAAATCGGCCAAGGCCGATTCAAACGCTTCACCGTCGTGAAACGGTGTTGCATCGTGAGGTTGGTTGGGCAGAAGTGGATAGGTGGCAGCCTTCAGCCCAACACCACGAAGAAAGCCTCGGTAAGGACCCCAGTGACGGCTGCGCAGCAGCACGTTGTCGCCCCGCTCCGCAAAGGTCGAGGCAGCGAGGAACAACGCACCCGAACCACCCGGCGTGGCCGTTGACATTGCATGAACGCCGAGGTTTTCGAGGGCCGCCCGGTGTTCACCCATCGCCAACGAGGGGGCCAAGTCAAGGTACGTCGGTAAACCCTTGAGGGGAGCGTATGCGGCGAACTCAACCGCCGGTGCTGCCCGGAGCGCAGCGTCCACCGTGGCGTTGATCGCCAGCGTGCCATCGTCCTCCAGCAAGGCGCCCACGGTGCCGTTCACGGCATCGGCCCCCGCTGCAGCAGCAGCCTGGAAGCGTGCGAGCCAAGCAAAGATGACGTCGTTGCCGGTTCGGTCTCGCCCGTGTGTGGAGAGGAACTGGAGACCGCTCGCCTCGTCCATGGTGGACCCTCGCCGCTCTGCTTCTTTGATTTGCTCATCGCTCACGGTTGGTGCGCCGTTCACTTGATGAGGGGAGGGCCACAGGCAATGTCACAGCCAACGTAGCACAGTCTGGTAGTGCGTCTGATTTGTAATCAGACGGTCGGGGGTTCGAGTCCCTCCGTTGGCTCCTCAACAAACAGGCCTTGATATACCGATGTTGTCCCTTTGACACTATGCCTGAGTGCAACATCGATGCCCGTGGAAAAGCAGCCCGAATGGCCAGCGGCCTGGCCACACTCGCAGGCGCAGCAGGTCTTGCCGCCTTGTTGGCGCTTGACGTCGTGACCGTCCCCTTCGGCTGGTACGCCGTTGCCGCAGCCGTGGCAGGCGGAGCCTTCGCCGTTTACGAAGCTCGAGCAGGATGGTGCGTCATCCGTGCCATGGGCTTCAAAACACCGTTGTGACGAACGCCCGGACGCAAGCGAACGCTCAAAGTCCGCCCCGCCAAGGTCGGCACCATGGGCGCTCAGGTGCTGGACGGAAAAGCCTGCGCCGCAGCGGTGGAGCAGCAACTCACCGCACGGATTGACCAACTGCGCAACGCCGGTCTGACGCCTCACCTCGCGGTCATCATCGTGGGTGACGACCCCGCATCGCACGTGTATGTCAACGCCAAAATCCGTGCATGCGAGCGGCTGGGCGTTCAGTCCACGCACGTTGCTCTCCCGAGCGACACCACCGAATCCGATCTCGTTGAGCATGTTGAAGCATTGAACGGCCGAGAGGACGTCCACGGCATCCTGGTGCAGTCCCCTCTACCAACACACATGGACGAAGAACGCATCACGGACCTCATCGACCCAGCGAAGGATGTGGACGGTTTTCACCCGGCCAATTTGGGACGCTTGGTCCAGGGTCGCACCGATGGACTCCTTCCGTGCACGCCCCACGGCGTCATGAAAATGCTGGAATGGGCCAAGGTGGAGTTGGAGGGAAAACGTGCCGTCGTCCTTGGCCGGTCCCGCATCGTAGGGATGCCAGCTGCCTTGCTGCTGGCTGCCAAAGGAGCGGACGCAACCGTGACCGTCGTTCATTCACGAACCGTTGACATCGGCGACCGGTGCCGGGAAGCGGACATCGTGGTCGCGGCCGTTGGCCGTCCGATGATGGTGAAACCGGAATGGCTCAAGCCGGGCGCCGTGGTCGTTGATGTGGGCATCAACCGGGTTGAGGATGACACCCGAGAACGCGGATGGCGATTGGCGGGGGATGTGGACCCCAATGCCGCAGCCGTGGCTTCATGGTTGAGTCCTGTCCCGGGAGGGGTCGGCCCCATGACCATCGCCATGCTGATGAGCAACACCGTCCGAGCCGCCGAGGCCTCCATGGGCTCCCCGGGCCAATGAATATAACGATGGACACCAAGTTTTCACCGTGGCGCACGACCCGAGAGCACCCCGACTGGCCGCGATGGCCACGTTGTTGGCAGCCGCTGGACTGATCGTGACCGCCGTCAACCTGAACCTCACGCTGTTTGGTTCAGCGGGCCTCACCGCGGAAGAGTACGGCATGTTGGCCGGCGTTGCTGTGATGCTGGGCGTGCGGTGGTTGGCAAATCGGGAGCATGAAGTGCCTGAATTCAACCCACGGTCGGCGCAGACCAACGATGGTGGACGAACCTTGGTGAGCCTCGGCACCACCTCGTCGGGAACGGTCAACCCCGCCACTGCTTCCGTGCTGACATCGATCCTTGGAACGACCGCAACGCCAAGCGGGAGCGTTCACGATGCGATGGCGACGTTGGGCGTGGCGAACACCGCCACGCTTCGATCTTCATCCGATGCACCCTTGCCAACACCGCAACTCGCCGTTCGTAGCGTTGAACCGTCCGCTTCACCGCTTGATTACACAACCGAAACGCGAGCAGCCAACCCCACCCATGCAGAGGACGGGCGAACCGTCCAACGCTTGGTGGTGCAGCCGGTGCCGTTGCCCGGGCAATCGGGGGAGGACCTCCGTGACCCCAACACCATTCCTGGCTTGGGGCCCAACCGTGAATTCGTGACGGAGGGGGTCGCCAGCGTTCCACTTCCATCCTTCACAACGCCGTCCAGCGTGAGCGAAACCCCTTCACCGTCCTCGGGGGCCGAACCAAACACCGTTCGTTCTGATCCACCTCCGTTGGACCTGCCATCCATCGACGATTTGTTCACCAAGCCCGGTACCAACGGAAACCAACCAGCGGACCAAAGCACTGACGCAGCGTTGCCCGTCGACCTGCCCAGTCTTGACGACCTCTTCACCGAAGCGAATCTTGATGCAAATTCACACCACTCTGCGCCCGGCCAACCCTCTCCTGTGGCCGCCTTGGACACCACGCCGGCCTTGCCGGACCTTGACGACATGTTCACGAACGCTTGAAGCACCCCCTGCACCGAGGTGAATCCATGTGGACGGAAGCGGTGGATTTGCACTCTCACTCCACCCACAGCGATGGCGCACATGCGGTGAGCGAAGTGGCCGAAAAGATGGTGGAACGCGGTGTGAAGGTGTGGGCGCTGACCGATCACGACACGGCCTCTGGCTGGTCCGAAGCAGCGGCAGCCGCACGCTCACGCCAATTGCACTTCATTCCTGGCATGGAAATCACGTGCCGGGTGGAGCATCCTGCCGATGTGGAGGAACTTGCCCGACATGATCAGGAGCGACCCTCTGCTTCATGGCACCTGTTGGCGTACTTTCCCAACCACACGGTGGGAGAAGGCGACGCAGCCATGACCGACTTTCTTGCTTGGTTGGCACCGCACCGTGAAGGACGGGAACCGCGCATGCGAGCGATGTGCTTGCGCTTGTCGGACCTCGGCATGCCGGTGGACCCCGAGACGGTCATGGCCCGTGCGTCGGGTTCTGTTGGCCGGCCCCATTTGGCCGAAACCATGGTCGAATTGGGGTACGTCGCCGACAAACAAGAGGCCTTTGAGCGATGGATCGGCGACGGCCTGCCCGCCTTTGTTCCTCATGCACTGCCAACGCTGAGCGAGACCGTTGCTCGTGTCAAGGCAGCGGGTGGCATCACCTCGCTGGCGCATCCACGCTACTACGGTGTCCCATCGCTCAAACTGATGGAGATCCTCAAGGCCACCGGCGTTGAAGCGGTCGAAGCCGTGCACAGAAGCCACGCCGATGCATACCGATACGAATTGATGGAACACGCACGTCAAGCAGGCTTGGGCATCACCGTAGGTTCGGATTTTCACGGCGATGGATACGGCCACGCCCCGGGACGCATGCCGGTGAACCTCAAGGCACTGGTGCCGGCGTTTCGTCCCTGATCCACCCGTCCACCATCAACGCTGCTTCGAACAGCACGATGACCGGCAAGGCCACCAAAAACAACGACAAGGGGTCCGGGGGTGACAGCAATGCACCCAGCACGAACGCAGCGAACCACACGTGCCGCCTCAGGCTGCGCAGGACCGCACGCTCCACGATGTGAAGCCGCAAGGCGAGGGTTGTGACGACCGGGGTTTGAAATCCGATCACGGAGGCGAGCACCAAACTGAGGATGAAGCCGACATAGCCCGACAAACGCCACTCAGTGGACAAACCAACACGTTGAGCGTCCTCGGTGAGGTACGTCAGCAGAAGCGGCGTCAATCCCTCCCAAGCGTACACCACACCCGCCAGGGCCAGGACGGCCACGCTGAACGCCGTCAGCGCCGTCGTGGGACCGGGTTTTGGCAGCACCAGGTTCAGTTCGGCGATGCGGGCTTGAACCGCCTCGTGGTGACGCCCGCGAATCGCCACGTGCATCACAAACACAACGCCGAGGATGAACAAACCAAACGACGCCGCCATACGAAGTTGCAGGAAGAGAAATTCCACCGGCGAGACGACGATGATGTCAACCCCGGATGGAAGACGGTCGCTGGAAATCAACCACTCAACCACCGTCGCCGTGACCGGAAACGAGGTCACAAAGCCGACCAAAAAGACCGCTGCATAGACCTTGAAATGCCGTTGAACCGCCAGTTGAAACGAAGCCAACAGCGCACCACCCGGGGACGCCATCAGACGGTTGATGGAATCCTCAACACCGCCGGACATCATGGGTTCACGCTTCTTCGTCGGTTATGGCCTCGGCGCCCCACACATAAGAAGGAGTGGAGTCGATCCAACTTCGTCCATCCTTCTTCAACCGGTACAATCGGTAGACGACAAAACCGGTCATCCAAAGCGATGGCAGGCTCAAGAGCACGGCCTGCGCCATTTTGTCCTCTCCGTAATCGTTGATGACGCGAACCTCCATCACCGATTCAGCGTCTTGATCGTCAGCATAGTGCAAAACGACGTAATGGAACAGTTTAGGCGACGTGACCTCCAAACTCAACGTGGTCTGGGGTGCGACGGTGTGATGCTCGCCCAATTCGGTCATGATGGACCAGTCGATGCTTCCGTTTTCCATCGCGGGGACGCTGGCCTCCACCATGAGCACCACGACCTCCAATTCCCCTGCAATGTTGAGGTTCGTGATGTTGGAAGTAACCGATTCGCCGGGGTCGATTTTTTGCAGGATTTCAAACGTGGAATCGCCTTCGCCCAGTCGGTAGGAAATGCGTTCATCCACGCTGTTTTCTTGGACGTTTACGGCCATGAGCATCATCGTAATCAGGACCAGCACAACGATGCCTTCGACCACAATATGGCGACGAACTTTCGTGCGGTCCACGCCTTTGAACATCGGCCCGTGATCGTTGCGCATGCGCGGTTGCAAATGATGAATGAAGAGGGCCCCAATGCTGCCCACCACCATGCCGAGTGGAATGTCGACGATCCAGTGAATCCCGAGGTAGAGAATGGTGAAGATGAACAGGACGGTGTTGACCAGCACGAACAGATGGTAGGGCCAGTGGCGCCATTCACGAAGGGTTTCACCGCGTTCTTTGACGTGAAGGTAATTCAGCATCAAAATCCCGAACGGAATGGCCACGTGCAAACTTGGCACAGCGTTATCGAGCGGATCGTGAAGAGCGTAGAAGACGGTGTACCACCCATCGTGGTACAGCAAAGCGTCCATGCCAGGAATCCACGACGATGTCACCTCCACGTTGAAAAACAGGTAGTAGGGGACGGCCACAGCGTAGATCAACAGGTAATTGAGCGTCACTTTGTCCGTCATGTCGCGGTCGCTTGAGAAAGCAAAATACACCGTCGTGACGTAGATCAAAAACAAGTAAATGAAGAGGTAATGGAAGTTCAAAAATTCTGTGAGCACATCGTTGCGGAACGTGTCCTGCACCCACTTCGTGGCGCCGCCCTCCAACGCGTACACGGCTTCCGTCCAATGGCCCGTACGGGTTTTCATGGGCTCGTTGAGCTTGTCGGTCAACGATTTCCAACGGATGATGACAACGTAGCCCATGGCGTGAAGGTAGTACCGCTTGCGGTGAATTTCATCGGCCCAGGCACGCCATGGCACGCGTTGCTCGGGTTGATGGCGCGTGAACACCCAACAAATGATCGGGGTCAGCACGAGAATGAGACCCATCATGATGTCATAGGGGTCCATGATGATGGGCGAGGGCGATGCAGATTTATGACCTCCGACCGTGAACAATCCTTCGGTTGGGTTTCCTGTCCGGGGTCAACCTTAGGGAGCAGACCGACCACCCAAAACCATGGGGGCAAAGGCGGTGTGGCGACCGGCACCGGAAAACACCCTCAATAGCCTGCGTCACGCCATCACGCTGATGGACGGGGTCGAATTTGACCTTCGCATCACCGCTGACCAACAACTGGTCATCCATCACGACCGGGACGTCTCCATTCCGAAACATCAACTCGAAGGGAGGGAGCCTTGGGTGGAAGCCTGGACGCTGGATGAACTCGAAGCCGTTGGTTTCCTCGGGTTCGAACGGTTTCTGTCCCATCCCGAGGTTCACGACCATTGGTCGAACCGTGGAAAAATGGGCACGGTTGAGATCAAGCGACCGCATCCAAGGGCGCCGATGGGCGGCGGACTCCTGGGCAAACAAGCGCACATTGACCACGTGGCCAAGGCGATGACCATGGCCGAAACGTTGCTTGACGAGTTCAACATCCCTCACGAAAACGCCGTGTTCTATGCCTTTCACAAACACATGCCCGCCTCGGCCAAACGTGCAGGGACCCGGCGGCCTTGGGCTGCGTTGATCCCCTACATCCCTCCCTACGGTTCGCGAAGGCAACAACGCCTGCAGGTGTTGCCCACCTTTGTGACCACCTCCTTCCAACGCCTCCGTCGCCGACACCTCAAGCAAGGCAGCACGATGTTGCCGTGCGCTGTTGAGTACTTTCAACCGAGCACGTCGTGGTTGCCGTTGGGACGAAGCGTTGGACTGCAAGGGCGTGCCTTGGAGCGCCTTCACCGTGCTCGAGCGGGCATGCCGACCTACGTGTGGCCGGCTCGGCCTGCCATGGAACACGGTTTGCTCAGAGCGGGTTTGACAGCGTTGACCGACCGTGCCGACCCTGAATTCACGTGGTTACCGAGCGGTCACGCAAGGTGGACGCAACCGGCGACACGCCCGTTGACCGATGACCAATGGTCCACCTTGCAGACAACATCCGAAGACGACCACCGGTCTGTCCTGGCGTCCTTGGACCGTGAAACGCCGACGTGGGCTGAAGCCGACGCCGCTCGTCGACGAACGTTGGTGGAGGGTTGGCGAACACGCTGGCATTGGAACGAATCAACGGATGACGTGCTGGAACGGTTCAACGGCGCCACCCCGCCCGTGGCTGCACCGAGGTTGATCGGGCACCGTGGCTCAGGAAAAACCGCCCGCCCGGTGTTGAACGGTCAGACCACGTGACGCAAGGATTGGGCCTCAGCGATGTACTTCGGTCGGTAGATGGGCGTGCCCTTGCCGTCGCGCAGCACCGAGCGTTCGTCCACGATTTGAGCACCGATGCCGGCCACACGAGCCCAGCCAAAGAAGGTCGTGTAGTAGGTCGGATCCTTGAATCCAACATGGTGAAGCAGCGCTCCGCTGGCAATGTCGACGTTGGCATTTGGGTTGGAAATTTTGGGGTTTTCGGCCAACACGCGCGGCGCCACTTCACGGAGGGTTCGGATGATCTTGAAGTTCTCATCATCGGGGCAGAGCCGTTCGCCGAGCGCGAATTGAACGGTGGCGCGCGGGTCCTCGGCCCGCAACACGGCGTGACCGAAACCAAAGACGGGTCGCTTGGCCGCCAGTTCAGCGCGCACGAAGGCTTCCACTTCATCGGGATCGCTCGTGCCAACCCGAAGCACGAACTCCAAACAGGATTGATTGGCCCGACCGTGGAGTGGGCCCGACAGCGCATTCATGGAGCCGGCCATGGAAGCGTACACCGTGGCGTGCCCCGACGCGATGGCCTTGCCGGTGAACGTCGAGAGGTTGCCACCACCGTGGTCCATGTGAAGCACGAGGTATGCGGAAAGCACTTCGCGCATCAAATTGCGGTCCACGTTCTCCAGCGCCAAGGTGTGAACAAAGCGCTCCACCATCGACATGGAGAGGTCGTCGTCCGGAATATCGGCGCTGCGGCCCTCGCGGTAACGGAACAACAGACCCATCAAACGCGGCATGCGAGCGATGAGGTTCAGGGCATCCTCCTTCCAGTCGCCCGTGGTGTCCTCCATGCCCAGCGTATGGATGCCAACGCTGAGCCAATCCATCGGGTGCCCATGACGGGGAAGGGTGCTGAACACCGCATCAATGGAACGTGGAACCGCTCCACGGGATTGGAGATCGGTGCGGAAGGCCTGCGCCGATGCTTCATCAGGGAGTTCCTTGTTGAACAGCAGGTACACCACGTCCTCAGGATCAAGACCGGCCAGTTCGGCAATGGGATAGCCGCAGTAATGAACGCCTTCCTCGGGGGTGACAAAGGAGGTGCGGCAGGTGCCCACGGGTATGCCGCGCAAACCCGAGTTGAGGTGCTCGCTGGTCACGGTGAACAGGTCCTCGTTGCCGGTCATGATGCTCCCTCGGGGATGGCGACCGACCGGTTCGGTATAAAGTCGGCTGAGAGGAAACCACAGGACCCCAATTCGGTGTGCTGAACTACACCACCGCAGTTCACCGATTCCAAAAGGAGCGTTTGGGTGGCCACGCCCGAAACCCCTTGGTGGACACACGGTCGGCGAACATGTGCAGTCGAACGGTGGCCCCGTCGATGAGCAGCGCGTCTTCCGCTTCAATCCCCGGGCAGCGCTCCTTGGTTGCCTCCCATGACCGCTGAGTTGCGAGGTTCTCGGACCACCATGGAAACGCTTTGCATTGCTGGGGACGAACGCTGTAAATGTCGCATTGCTTCGTGCTGTTGAGGTGGATGCAAACACCGTCGCTCTCACGGCTCTTCAACACGTAACGCCCGTCATGCGTCGTTCGAGCGTCCCTCGCCAACCACTCCGGAACCGGCATGCCCTCGTGCTCAGCGATGCGTTCAGCAT
The DNA here is from genome assembly GCA_038104845.1 of Methanobacteriota archaeon. Taxonomy (GTDB): domain Archaea; phylum Thermoplasmatota; class Poseidoniia; order Poseidoniales; family Poseidoniaceae; genus Poseidonia. Next base: position 18,823 of record JAYOBJ010000014.1, on the reverse strand, counting down.
CGGCCGGCGAGAGATAGACGATGCCACCCGGCTCATCGCAGCATCGACCGCACGATGCCTGACAGGCAAATCGAACGCCGCCGGTCCACCAGGGACGCCTCATTCTTCTTCACCCATCATCACGTTGACGGGACGCAACCGAGCCAGCCTCACGACGTTCAGCCGTTCACCCTCGTCCTCCAACAGGTCGCTGGCCTCGATGCCTTCGGCCTGCACGTTCCAGTCCCCCTCTGGTTCGTAGCTGTCCAGTTCGGCCGATGATGCCCGTTGCCTGCCTTGACGACGTCCAAACCGCCGCCGTTTTGACTGCTGTTGGGGTTCATCATCAAACGAAGGCAGCGGTTCACGCGTTGGGTCCAACGCCACAAGGCGCTCTTCCAATTCACGCAATTCGTCGGCGATGGTGATCAACTCCTCAATGTCGGCGCTCGCAGCGCGTTGAGCCAACGCCACCATCGCTGATTCGAGTCGATGCAATTCGCCCGACCCTTCCATCGCCTGGACGTCGGAAGCGGCCAGTTCTGCATCGATCTGTTCCTCCAAAGCCACCAACGTGTCCACGGCGCGTTCCACGTCATCGAACCGCAGTGACTCGTGGCGCTCCAGAAGGAAGCGGTCCCGCTCGTTCAGGTCAAGCACCGACGGAAGGGCAGGCGTCACCGTTTCCATGGTTGCGCGAAGGTGACGTGCGGCAGCTGCGTCGTCAGCCGACAGGAGTTCTTCAGCGGACCATGTGGGTGGCGTGTAATCGTCGGGGCCCAGAGCGGGAGAGGCTGCATGAAGCGCCACGCCGCTGAGGTCGCGATCGGTCAACACGTGGTCCACCGCAGCACCCACAACCCGCCGAGCGACGTCGGTCACCCGCTCCCGTTCGGGATCATCGGCGAGGGGTCGGGACAACGTGCCGTGCTCAAGCAAATCACGTACATCGTCGTCCTCCAGCAAGACTTCGCCACCCTTCAGCGCCAAGGCCAACCGTTCCAGTGCACCATCGACCGATCGCCACGCACCGGTGCTTCCCTCCACCAATTGGGCGAGGTGAACATCGTGAAGCAGGAGGTTCTTGTGGGAACAGCGCCACCGTGCATAGGCCAGCAACGTGGGTCGGGATGGCGCCATGAGTCGAACCACGGTGGCCGTCCTCAACACGTCCTTCAAGCGGGACGGCGGCACATCGTCGGGCGACAGGCGCCCGCCGAGGATCACTTGCACGCCCAAATTCAACGCTGCATCCACCATCACTCCAAGGTGGTGGGACCACGTGTCGTGCGCTACGAAGGCGTGGAGATCATCGACCACCAAGGCCAAGGCTTCCGCCAATGCGTCCTCCCAGCCCGGTGCGGGACCTGCATCTCCAATGACGTCCGGCTCAGCGATCCGAAGGACAGCACCCGTTTGACGACGCAACAGCGCTTGCGCCGTGGCGTGGAGGAGATGGGAACACCCCGATTGAGGGGCTGCCTGAATCATCAACGGGTTCAGGGAACCGACTGGGTGGTCAACCACGCCCTCACAGGCTTGCGTGGCTGCAAAGTTCTCTTCACCCACAAACCAGTGTTTGAACGTCAAGTGAGTCGAACGGACCACGTGCGAGGGCCAATCGGCTCCAGAACGATGCGCCGATGCCGTGGGTGAAGGGGGATCGGCTTCGTCAGCCCCCATCGACGGAATGGCCTGCTCGGCGACCGTCGCACCGCCGCGATGTTCATCGAGCACACGCCGCCAAACGGGACGTCCGTCGGATTCCCATCCGATGAAAGATGACGTGTCATCATCGACCTCCGGCAAAGGTGAGGGCGTGTCCCACCGATTTCGCAGGGCGTCAAGCCGTTCGGCCACATGGGCAGCATACCCTGAATCGGTCCAACGCGGGCGGTGGCTCGCAACACCGGGCCCCAAGACCCGCTCAGCCACCACATCGTAGGTGGGTCGCTGTTCCACACCCACACGCTGAAACAACGGCAGCCGGTCCAGAGGCATGTGAGCTGTGCCCAACAGCGTGTTGAGTTTGGAAGCTGGACGGGTTGTGGGAGGGGATGACCTTGTTGCATCGGTACCCGCCGAGGAATCGGTGGTTTCGTTCACCGGTGCTGCACCCGTCAACCCCTGTTGCGCCGCTGCGATCGCTGCTCGCAGTTTCGTGTGACGGGACGTCATGCTGAGCCCCCACCGTACCTGCCCAAGGGGCGACCGTGCTCATCGTACAAGGCCGTTGACCTGAATTGAGAGCGCTCTTTCCGAGCCAACCATTCGAGGTGGAGCGCCTCCAGGTCATCCACGTGCTGGCCCCGCTGAGCGGATTCCCGAACGGCCACGGTCGGCAGGGGGGTCACGGATCGCCGGGTGCTGATGGCGGGCGTTGCGGTTGCCGATGGCAGGGGCATGGCACGGTGCGAAGAACCAATGGCGGGTGATGGGGGATTGGGTTGATTCTCCAAGCGTGCAGCGTCGTGCAGGGCGCCTCGTCGCTGAGGCTTCGGTGCTTTGGCACGCGACATGCGCTCGTTGATGCCATCGAGGTTGGCGGCGTTGAACGATGCCTTGCGACGTGAAATGGGCGAAAACGACGGTGCTCGAGGGGACGGCTTCGTGGGAATGGCCTTCGCCGTGCCCCGACCGATGTCAGGAAGGTTGGGGGACGGTTTACGCGCCTTCATGCGCTGAGGTCGGCGCGGACCGGGCGGGGGCGAAGGGGCGCGGAATGCCGCCCGCGGACGGCGGGTTCGAGGGGCCGATTCCGCCGGTTCCTCGGCCTCCAACTCGGCAGCAAAGGCGTCCATGAGCGTCGTGTGTGACGATGGGGCCTCAACCAGCGTGGGTCGCCAAGGCGTGGCCCCAATCGACGCCGTGTCAACCGTGGCGTGCTCAACGAGGGTCGCAGCCGTTTCGGTTTCTGGCCAAGACGCCACCACGCCTTGGAGTTCTCGGGTGGCTTCCATCCGGTCCTCGGGATGGACCTCGGAACTCCCTCCTTCCAGAACGTTCAGGGCATCGTCGTGAGGGACCCGTTCAGCGTGACGCAGCAGTTGTTCATCCATCCACAGGCGCTCTTCATCGTCCTCGGGCACCAACAACGGATGGTCGAGCAGCCCATCGGGGTCATCGGCCCAGCGCACGAGGTCGTCGCGTTCAATGGGTTCTGCGTTGAGCATCAGTTTGCGTCGGGTCACCGCGTCGAACACACCAAGGTCGGTGGTGCAAAGCAGGACGTGATCACCCCACTGAATGCGGTCGCGCAGGCGGCGAAACCATCGAACCACAGCATCGTCACCGAAGACATTGCCCAGCCGATCCAACCCGTTCAACAGCACAACACTGCGTTCGTGTTCCCAAAGGAAGTGCTGGAGCGCTTCGTCAATGTCGTCCAAATCGTGCAGGGTGGTGAGGCCTTCCATGGGGCGGAGAAGTGAAAAACTCGTGGGGGGAGGCAGCCGGCGCGTGACCTCGGTCTGTGCATGAGGCAAGGCAAAGAAGCCGGCAAAGGCGACACCGTGGCCCGCCAAATCGCCGCTCAATTGGAGCAGCGGGTGAGGGTCGGGGGAATCGTGAATGTACGTCCCACCGGGGTTCAGCATCCGTTCATGTGTACTGGAGTGAGCTTGGGTGCGGGGGCGTTCATCGGTCGTGATCGACAAACCGGACAGGTCGTCGACCGAATCGGTGCGACGCCAACCCGTCAACGGCAGGTTGGTGTTGGACCACCACGCCCCTGCATCGGATGCGTGCTCGTGGTTTGCTTCAAGCAGGGCACCGGGGTGTTGAACAGCGGCCGCCCGGGTTTGTGCCACCGTCATTTCGTACAGATGGAGGTCGCAAGCGTGCTTCAACGAACGCTGCTCAATAACGAGCAAGGCCTCAAGTCCGCCTTCGTCATCGGTCATCGCCAGCACCGGCTGACCCAAGCGGACCACCAACCAGGCCTCGCGATGACCGCCGGCGTCGTCAGGCGCCAGCAAGCAGATGGCGCCCGATTGGTGGTGAGCTGCCAGGTTGGCGACCATGGACCGAAGGGCGTCAACACCTCCACGCCGCTCCTCGACAAGGTCACCTCGGTCCACCGACAGCATGCATCGCACCGTTGCGTCGTGAACCGAACTGACCCCTCTTGAAGGGTGCGGCATGCACAGCCCCAAGACGAAGGGTTTCAACCTCCGTTCCCAACGGCGGGCCATGAGCGCTTTTGTGGCCCAACCGCTTCAAGCCAGCGAACGCCAATTGCTCCACGAAGGGCTTGACCGCTTCGACCGAGGCGCCTTTTGGCATGCCCATGAATCATGGGAGGACCTGTGGAACGCCCTGAAAGCACGGCAGGCGCCCATGGAAGAAGTCCTGTTGGTGCAAGGCCTCATCCAAACCGCCGCCCTGTTGTTGCACCACGAACGACACAATGCCGTGGGCGTGTCCAAACAATGGGCCAAACTTCAGCCAAAACTCGAAGGTTGGGTCACGGCGTGGGGACTCGACATCCAGCGTCACATGCAAGCGGTCGAGGCTTACGCAAAGGATGGAGGGACGTGGTCCTTGGTCGCCGCCACCCATCGCCTCCCTCGAGCGTGATGTTGAAAGGTCAGTGAACCGTGGTGGTTGCATGGCTGAGCGGCTGCAGGACGTCCCCTTGGACATGCGGCGGTTCATCGACACGCCGGTGGCCAAAGGGTTCGGCGCCGGCTACCGGACGGGGCTGATGGCGGGTGCAGCCATCGGGGGGGTACTGGGCTTGATCTTGGTCGCTTTGGGCGCATCGGGTACGGCGGGCGTGGCCTTGGGTGCCCTCTTGGTGTTGGTCAACGGTGCGGTCTTGACCGCACGCTACCGTTCCCACGCTTCCACGCCGCTGGCGGTCAACCTCAACCACCCGTTCATGGGCGATGAACCCATGGGGCCAGCACGCGTGCTGGTTCGCATGAGCGATGGATCATGGGTGGACCCTGGCTCGCACCGTGTGCGAATCGCCAAGGACGAATTGATGGGGGGTCTTTCCCTGATTCAAGACACGGATGAGTACCCCGTCATCGGGCACTTCCACAAGGCCGCCGACAAGACTCCGCTCATTGCCCGTCATTTGGCCCTCATCAACCAAGCCATCGCCTTGCGCGATGCGGTGAACGAAGTGCCCGACCCCATCGATGAAGCCCGTGAACGTGAAGCCCTCGACTCGGGGCTACTGGAGCGTTCGTGGCTCGAGAATGAAGAAGGCATCGAGGTCGAAAGCCCCCTGGTGAGCTTCTTCCGACAGAAAGAGTGACGCCTCGCCCGCCCGATGTGCCGCTCAATTGAAGAAGCGGAGGGTGCCGCTCGCACTGTGGACGGCAAGGTCACATGGCAACAGCGGGTGGAGCAACTCGCCCCCAAGGAGCGAGATGTCCTGCTGGGCACCTCACTCTCGCGGCGGTTCACTGCCTTGCCGCTGTGGCTGAACCACCCCGCCAACATTGGCGCCTTTTACGGGTTCTTGGTCGCCCTCGCCCTCGTCCTCCCGTACGCCTTTGGCCCCAAACATCAGGACGTGTGGGGTGTGGAGTGGATCTACCACACCTCCCTTTTGCTGGTGGCATGCTGGGTGCTCGGCATGGCTTCGCTGGTGTTGATCAACCTCGCCAAGCGCCTCCCCGTGACGCCTCCGCGGGCCGTTCTCTACCCCATGCCGTTTGTTGGCTTGACCCTCTTGTCGATCGACCGGATTGAACTTGCTGCACTCCCTCCGGTGTTGGTTTGGATGTTTTTGCTCCTGCCAGGCCCGGTGTACGTGCACCTCTCTTGGGCTCCCCGATACCGTTTGTTGTGCATGCTTGAGGACGGGCTTGACCCGTTTGAAGGCATGGCATCCAGCGAGGAAACGACCTCGGAGCAAGCCGAACATCTCGCCGGAACCGACATTGAACTCCTCGAAGTCGTCGACGCCTTCGAAGCGGAGTGAATCAAATCAGTCCGACGCTGGGACCAACCCGCTCGAAACACCGAAGCACATCGTCAAGATCGTCCCTTGAAAGACCCGCCGACATTTGTGTGCGGATGCGGGCCTTGTCTCGCGCCACCATGGGGAACACGATGGCGCCAGCCATGACGCCCTCTCGCCCGAGCGCCTGCGTCATGGCTTTGGCGGTGCTGGATTCACCGCACATCACGGGGATGATGGGGGTCACGGAGTCGCCGGTGTCAAAACCCATGTTCTGGAGTTCGCTGCGGAAGTACTCGGTGTTCTCCCACAGCCGTGCATGATGTTCAGGCTCGCTCATCAGCACCTCAATCGCCGCTTTTTGGGCCGCTGCAACCCCCGGGGGTTGCGAACCCGAGAGCAACCACGAGCGGGAATGGTTGAGGGCGTGCGTGCGTGTCATCTCCGTGCCGGCGAGGATGCCACCCTGAACGCCCAGCGCCTTTGAAAACGAACCCGTTTCGAAATCAACCTTGCCTTGAAGGCCAAAATGGTCAACGATGCCCGCACCGCCTTCACCGAGGACCCCCTCGCCGTGGCAGTCATCCACGTAGACCATGGCGCCGTATTCCTCGGCAAGGGCCGTGACCTCGTCAAGGGGGGCAATGTCACCGTCCATCGAGAACACACCGTCGGTGATGATGAGTTTGCGCTGAGAGGATTCGTGCGCTTTCAGGACCGCTTCCAACTCCCCCATGTCGTTGTGAGCGTACACCGCTCGGCTCGCTTTGGTGAGGCGAACGCCATCGATGATGGAACCGTGGTTCAGTTCGTCCGAAATGATGACGTCGTTGGGTCCGGTGACCAAGGTCGGGATCAGGCCAACGTTGACCGTGTAGCCGGCTGAGTAGATCAAGGAGGCTTCCACGCCCTTGAATTCGGCCACCTTGCGCTCGGCTTCCAAGTGGATGTCCATGGTGCCGGCGATGGCACGCACCGAACCGCTTCCAGCCCCGTAGGTGGCCGTTGCTTCCTGCATGGCAGCGACAACCTTGGGATGGGTGGTCAGGTTGAGGTAATTGTTGGCCGAGAGCATGATGGTCGGTTGCCCGTCCATGCGGCAGCGGGGTTGGTTCGGGCCCTCCAATGTGGGCGGTTCCCAGAGCAACGATTTCTCGTTGAGTTCGTCATAGCGGGCTTTCATCCACGACATGTCACCGGGCATGGGTAGTCCTCGTAGGGCCACCTGCGGCGCCCGTCTTTGTTTTTTGTATCACTCGGCTGCCCCAATGAGGGAGAGCAGGTTCATGCCGGACATGTCCAAGCAATCCCCTTCCCGCAAGCCCAAATCGTCCATCCACAACTCACCGATGGCAGCACGGTGCAAATCCGTGACCTGATGGCCAAGGGCGAACAGCATGCGTCGAACCTGCCGTTTCTTCCCTTCGTGGATGGTGAGTTGAAGGTCGGTGCCGTCCAAACGGTGCACCTCCGCTGGTTGGGTTCGGTGGACGGTCGAGGTCCCGTTGACCTCCAATTCGATGTTGACACCGGAACGAAGCGTCACAAGATCTTCATCGCTCACCCGCTTGACCGTGCGGACGAGGTAGACTTTCGGCACGTGACGCTTGGGGTCGGTGATGCGTTGCACAAGGTGCCCGTCGGTGGTCAGCACGAGCATGCCCGTCGTGGCTTCGTCGAGCCGACCCACGGTCACCATGCGTTCCTTGTCTCGAGGCGAGAGATGGTCGGGCAGCAGGTCGAACACCGGTGTTTTACCGAGCTTTCGCTCGTGTTTGTTGATGCGTGAACACAGGTAGCCAGGGGGCTTGTTGAGCACCAAGGTGACGTGCTCTTCAGGCAGGACCAAGCGTTGCCCGGCGTATTCAACGGGTTTGGTGCGGGGGTTGAATTGGAAACTGATGTCCTTGACCACCGAACCGTTCACGGTGATTTCGCCAGCCCAGACCGCTTCCTTCACATCACGCTTGGACGGAAAGACGCCTGTTTTCGAGAGGAATTGATGCAGGCGCAATTTCATGTTGGCTCAACCAACCCCAGCACACCCTCCCGGATGAGGCTTCGCTTGTTGGAAGCACTTGATGCGAGGTGAACGGCCATCGCACGGCGGTTTGTTGTTGAACACGCGGACCGCCGAATCCGGGACAACCATGCAGCATCGTTAAGTGAGATGGTGCAGAAATTGCACCATGGATCTGGACCAATGGACCGCCGTCCTTGCTTTAGCCGGCATGCTGTTGGCCGTCGGAGCCATCGTCCTCGAAATGCGAGGCGTGATTTCGTCCAAGGGAAAGCCGTACCTCCTGGGCGTAGGGATTGGCTCGTTTCTGCTCATGGTGCGAGCCTTCACGCTGGGTGAGGCCTCGTTCATCGTTCTTGAGGCCATCAAAACCGTGGCTGCATTGTCGGCGCTGGTCGCACCGCGAAGCCGGTTCATTTCCAACCTCGCAGAGGATGTGCAGCACCTCGGTTAGCCGCACACGCACCACCACGAGCACCTCCACACCGATACGAGGCTTTTCATAGTCGCCGGTGTGGAAAGAAGCATGGCTGAAAAAGAACAAGCCGGTGCGTGGACCAAAGCCTACGAACAAGGGAAATTCGTCCGCAAGTCGTCTGAATTCCGTGACACCATCAACGCAGAAGGCCCTTTTTTGCCGGAAAGCGGACGCTACCACCTCTACGTCTCCCATGCGTGTCCGTGGGCGCACCGCACGGTGCTGGCTCGCGAGCTGCTCGGCCTGAATGAGCACATCAGCGTGGATGTGGTGGATTGGCGCATGAATGAAGACGGGTCGTGGTCGTTCAACCCCGAAGAGCCCGGTGCCACGCCCGACCGGGTTCACGGCGAACAACATCTGGAGGCGCTCTACAACCGGGCGTATCCGAATTGGACCGAAGAGGGCCACGTGGGTACGGTCCCGGTGCTGTGGGACAAAGCCAGCGACACCATCGTCAACAACGAGAGTCGAGACATCATCCGCATGTTCGATGGTTTGGCGAAGGCACATGGAACCGGAACGACCCTGTGTCCCGAAGCGCTCAAGCCTGAGATCGACGCCATGATCACCGCCAATTACGAGACCGTGAACAACGGCGTGTATAAATCGGGCTTCGCCCGCAGCCAGTCCGCCTACGACGAAGCCGTCACCGCCCTGTTCAACCGGCTGGATGAACTCGAAGCCCACATGAGCGAGCGGGACTGGTTGGTGGGGCCCGGTCGGGGCGTGTTGACGGAGGCCGACCTCTGTTTGTTCACCACGCTCGTGAGGTTCGATTTGGTCTATGTGGTCCACTTCAAATGCAACCTGCGCCGCATCATGGATTACACAAACCTTCACGCCTTTGTTGAGCGCATGTTGGCCGTGCCTGGTGTCCGCGACACCTGCGACTGGCACCACATCAAGGCGCATTACTTCTGGTCGCACCAACACATGAACCCGTACCGCATCGTTCCGCTTGGCCCAGCCGAGGGCGTTCATGTCGACGGATGACGGCCCCGTACCACCAGCGATAGGGATTTCAACGAACGGGAGCATGGTCGGTCATGGGCGACGCTCCACCCTCGCTGGCTGGGAACAGCACGACGCTCCAAGACAGCGTGGTCACAGGGGACGTCACGACCACGACGGTCGTCCACAACCACTACAACATCACCGCAGCACCGCCGCTTCTCGGGGAGGGCATCGCACAACCGGAGCGGGGGGTCGCCCCATCATCGGTGCACGTCGCCTCGACCCCGAACGCACCCACCGCCCCTCTCGCCCAATCGAGCCTGTCCACCTCAACCCGACTGACGTACAGCGACACCAAAACACTGCCCTGGGCCTATGGATTCTGGCTGGTTGGTGGCCTGATCGGCTTTCATCGGTTCTACCTCGGTCAAACCAGCATGGGGTTGCTGTATTTGTTCACAGGTGGTTTGCTGGGCTTGGGATGGCTCATCGACGCGTTCAACATGACCCAACTGGTCAATCGTGCCAACGGTCACACCATCGCGGGTCCGCGTTGAGCGCTTTGTCCGTTCAACGTCCAACGGTCAACGTTCATTCAACGTCAAGGCTGTTGAGCAGCGCCTCAAGGTGCTCCACTTCTTCGGTCAACTGACGACGCTCCCGGCTTGGAATGGTCCCCTCCATGCGCTCCTCAAGGGTGAGAATCTCCTCACGAATCGCTCGGCGCTTTCGATCCATTCGGCGGTCAATGAGGTTCATCTTCACCTTTGCAGCGTGTTGCTTGGCCGCCTTGTCCTTGTTGGCACCTGCCGATAATTCGGGACGTTGGTCCAACTCCACGGCCACAGGATAGGGGATTTGGATGTGCTCTTCCTTGAATTCAACGTCGATTTCCGACAACAGGATGTCCCGGGTGACGCGACGGTCCATGGCGGAATTCAACCATACGAACAATCGGTAATCCTTCGAATATTCGCCCAAGTTCACCAGTTGAACCATCGGCTCAGGATCGGCCAACACGTGCTCGCAATCCTTGGCCACACGGATCAGCGTGTGCTTCACGTGCGAGGATTCCTCATCGTAATCCACCCCGATGTCCAAAGAGAGAACAACACGACGGGGTTGTTGGTCACCTCCGCCACGGGACAGGTTGCGAATGGTGGAACTGACCAAGGAATTGTTCGGGATGATCACCAGTTCCTCCTCGAGTGTCAGGATCTTGGTGGACAACATGCCCATGGACACCACGGTGCCCTCCACCTCGTCAACGATGATGCGGTCACCGGTGTCAAAGGGCCGGTCCAACGAGAGCATGAAGGAATTCATGATGTTCCCCAACGTGTGTTGAACGGCCAAACCGAGGATGATGGAGAACACCGCCAGCGAGGCCAGAATCCCCGAGAGATCCAGGTTCAGTTCATCCGCCACCAGGAAGATGGCCCCGACCCAAACCAGGAATCGAGCGAGGAAGATGATGAGCGGGTTGGAGCCCTCCACCACCACGGTGCGACGGCGCTGGAAGGTTTCCAACACCGATTTCAATACGACCTTGACCGTCGCAGAGAGAGCCGATGCCGCCAGCAAAATCATGGCCGTGTTCGTGTAAATTTCCGTGGTCACCGCCAAGTCGGCGTGCAACCACATCAAGCAGACCTGAATCGCAGCGATGACTGAGGTGAGGAGGATCCTCGACCCGACCACGTCGATGAGCGCATCGTCCCAAGCGGCTTGAGATTCACCCGATATCTTTCGAGCGAGCCCCAAGACGATGCGGTCCATCACCAACCACACGAACAGGACGAACATCGCCGCCAGCGTGTACTTCCAATGCATCTCCAAAGCCTCGATGTCGGACCACGCCAGTGGTATGACCAAACCTGCAATCACCGTTTCTCCCATGTTCATGCCTCCTCTTCAAGACCGAGTTTCGTTTTGGCCTGCCCGACGACGTCGGCTCGGGTCAGGCGTCCTGGAAACACCCCGACGATGGCGTCAAACCGACGCTCAATGTCAGGGGTGAGGTGCGCCAATTGGCTGTAACTCCGAATGCCCATGGCGTACAAGTAGAGTTCCAGCTTCGGACCGATGCCCTTCAAGTCCTGCAACGAGTCCGTGGACAGCGCCACGCCGCCCAAGGATGTCAGATCAAAGTCGGTCCTCGCCCGCTCGTTGAGCGCCGTCAGTTCCGCTTTCATCTCGTCGTCCACTTCGGCGTCATCCAGCCAGGAGGCATCGTCCGCCGCCCACTGCGCTTGTCGCTCTTCGACCTTGGCCGAGGCGGCCTGTTGAACCGCTCCAGCATCCATGTCCCGCTCGAGAGCGTTGGACACCAAGGCATCGATGGAAGTGCACAGGGTGGGGGTCAAGCGAGCACTTTGCGTGACGGTGCGGATGCCCAAGGCTTGGAACGCGAGGTGGTCGGTGGGCGCCATGGCCAACTCCATTTCCAAATCCTCAGCGAACTCCGTGGGACCCAACGCGTGGAGGTCCAAGGACGTCACCGAATCCGTACGCAGCACGCGCAAAGCTTCGTTCACATCCATGTCGGACGACGGTGGTTCACCGGCGCCTGTGGCCATCCACAACTCAAACGGGTCGTTCTCTGCCATCGTTGGGGCGATGATGCTTGGTGTTGGGGCGGTGGATGGGCTCAGCGCTTCATCGGCGATGAGCCCTTCCGAAAATCCGACGGCGGTTCACCGCTGTCGGGTTCGTCCCCATCACCGTCGCTGTTGGCTTCGGACGCATTGGTATCGTAGAGGGCCGACGGTTCATCGGGAACATCACCGTCGCCGTCCATCGACTCGGTGGCGTCGTCGACGTGCGCCTCGCCCTCAACCTCAGCGTCCGCTGACGCATCGGTCACGTCATCGTCATCATCAGCATCCGATGCGTCGGCGATGTCGTCGGCATCATCGACAGGCTCGAGGCGGTCGTCGTCGGGCAAGTCATCGGCCATCAAGGCGCCGTCACCGGCCAACCGAGACCGGTTCTTGAAGCGCTCCTCCACCGATGGTGCCTGTGGCTTGCTGGGTCCACGGCGTGAAACCCGGTCCTTGGTGGCCGCACCGGTGGCGTAAAGCAGCGTGAGCAGCAACGTGCCGCCGAGGATCAGCAACACGAGCAGCCACACCGGCACGACGTCGAGGGCCGAAGCCCCTTCTGCGACGGTGAGGGCTTCCTCTTCTTCCTGAGGGCGCTCGCTGTTGTCGCCGATGCCGTTTTGATTGACATCGTCCCATTCCGTGGGGTCCAGCGGGAACGCATCGGCGTTGTCCTTGTAGCCGTCGCCGTCGTCGTCGATGTCGGCGTTGTTGCCGATGCCATCACCGTCGGTGTCGAACCACTCGGAGCGGTTGAACGGAAGGTCGTCGTCGTTGTCGGCATAACCGTCGCCGTCGTCGTCCAAGTCCACCACATCGCAGGTGCCGTCCTCGTCAAAGTCGGCCGGAACCTCGGTGCTGTTGGTGGCGTTGGTGTCGCAGATGTACTCCAGCATGTTCGACCAACCGTCGCCGTCCACGTCGTCAAGGTCCGAAGCCTCGAACATGTCCGGGATGGTGTTGTTGTTGGCATCAAACTTGAACCGGGCGTCCAACGGCCAGGGGTCGTTGAGGTCCGCCACACCGTCGTTGTCGTCGTCGGGGTCCACGTTGTCCCCGAACCCGTCGCCGTCGCTGTCGAACCACTCTCGTGGGTCGTGCGGGAAGGCATCGAGCACATCCGTGTAGTTGTCGCCGTCGTCGTCGTCGTCAGCGTTGTCACCAACACCGTCCATGTCGGTGTCGTTCCACTCGCTTCGGTTGTACGGGAAGGCGTCCAGTGCATCCTCGTACCCGTCGTTGTCGTCGTCCTCATCGGCGGCATCGCCGATGCCGTCCAAGTCAAAGTCGAAGCACAAGGTGCCGTTGCGGGGGTAGTCCTCCTCCATGTCTTCGCAACCGTCACCGTCGTCGTCCGTGTCCTCGTTGTCGCCCAGACCGTCCTCGTCGAGGTCCGTGTCTTCCTTGGGGTCAAGCGGGAAAGCATCGTCGGTGTCGTTGGTGCCGTCGTTGTCGTCGTCCACATCGGCGTTGTTGCCAATCCCGTCGTAGTCGGTGTCAATGGATTCCGATGGGTCCAACGGGAACGGATCGAGCGCATCGATGACACCGTCGTTGTCGTCATCATCGTCGTCAACGTCGGCCACACGGTCGCCATCGGAGTCCAGCAGCACGGTGATGAGCATCGTCACCGACACGGAACCGCCGCTGTTGGTGGCCGTGATGGTGTACAGCGTCATGTTGGCCGTGACGTTCGCCGTTCCGTACAGGACACCGTTCGCAAACACCAACCCGCTGGGCAACGTTGGTTCAACCGTCCACTCGTCCACGGAGGCGTTGCCCACCGTCGGGAACAACGTGGGCATGGCCGTGCCGTTGACCAAGACGAGTTCATCCATGTCGTAGCCGATCTCGGGTAACGCTTCGCTCACGGCGATGAACAGCACGGTGCTGTTGGATTTCGAGCCCGCCGTGGCGGTGACGGTGTATTGCGTCATGGTCTGCACCTGCGTTGGTTGCCCGGAGATCAGACCGGTGGTGGTGTTGAACGTCAACCCAATCGGCAGGGAGGGCTGGATGGCGAAGGTTGCTGTCGCACCGTTGGTCACCTGCGGCACCACCGGTTGCATGGGGTCAAACCGGGTGAGGTTCAACCACGTCACGGGGTACACCAGCGACGGCGAACCTTCGATGATGCGGATGAACACCACGGCTTGGGAGCTTCCTTGGCTGTTGTTCGCCCACACCGTAAACTGCGTGACGCTCATGGCACCCATGGCCACACCGTAGATGCTGCCGTTGGAGGGCGAGAGGGTCAACCCGGTCGGCAGAACCGGCGAGACTGCGTAGGTTGAAGCCGTTCCGCCGCTGTTGATGAGCGGAATCACAACGGAATCGTCCACCGTGAAGTTGTTCTGCAGCGAAGTGAACTGCACCGAGGGGGCCATTTCCTGCACCGTGATGTTGAACACGAAGGCATCCGTTCCGCCATCGCTGGTCGCCCACAACGTGTAGGTGCTGTTCGTGACCAGCGTTTGAGGTGTTCCGGCGATTTGTCCGTACACGTTCAACGTCAAACCGCTTGGCAGTGAGGGCGACACCGACCAGTTGCGGACTTCACCGCCGCTGTTGATCGGCGTGATGGTGGTGATCGGAGCGTTGTACGTGAGCGTGATGTTCTCCAACGGCAACGCAATGTCTGGCGCATCCTCCAGCACGGTGATGCGCAGCAGTGCTTGCGATGATCCACCGGAGTTGTTCGCCCAGACCGTGTAGGTGGTCATGCTCATGTTCGCAACAGGCGACCCCACAAGCCGACCGTATTGGTCCAAACTCAAACCGCTCGGTAGGGACGGTGTGACCGAAAAGGCGGCCACGGGCCCACCGGTGTCGCTGGGGGCGTGCTCGGCTTGGTCACCAACCTTCAGCGTGGCTGCCGTGTAGGCAATCACCGGCACGGCTTCGAGCACCGTGATGGTCAACGTCGCCAAATGGGTGGCGCTGCCGGTCACGGCGCGGATGGTGAAGTTCGTCTGGGACATGTTCTGCGTTGGCGTACCGTACACCGTTCCGTTGCTTGCACCGATGCTCAGGCCGGCCGGTAAGCTTGGGACAACCGACCAAGTCACGTTGCCGGTCAGGTTGGAATCCGGTTCAAGGAACACGTACGTGCTGTCGACTCGGCCCACCACGGTGGTTTGGCTGTAGCTGTACGACCCGACAACCTCGAGGCTGAAGGTCACGGAGCTTGAACCACCAGAATTGTTGGCCCATGCGGTGTAGGCGGTCAAGGAACTGAAGGCCGTGGGGGTACCGGTCAAACGACCGTTGGCCGACAAGGACAGCCCTGCTGGCAAGGCAGGATGCACCGTCATGGTGGCAACCGGGCCGCCGGCGTTGGCGAAGTTGAGCAGGACGCTTTCACGCTTCACCAAGGTGAAGGAGGTCGTGCTGGCGTTGATGCTCAGGCTCGGTGCCACTTCGTTGACCACAATGTCTAGCGTCCACGTGTGGAGGGACGACGACGTGGTGGCTGTGATCGTGTACGTCGTGGCGGTTCGGTTGGCCGTTGGCACACCGTACACGGTGCCGTTGCTGGCACCAAGACTGAGGCCCGCAGGCAAACTTGGGAACACGCTCCACGACGTGGCGACGGTCAAGTTCGACGTCGGCGTCAACTGAACACCGGTGACGCCACGCGTCAAGTTCAGCGACGTCGTGCTGTAGGTGAAGGCCGTGACAACACCAAGGAACAGATCCACGCTGTCCGAGCCACCCGAGTTGTTCATCCACACCGTGTAGGTCGTGAAGGACGAGAGGGCGTTGGCGGTTCCGACGATGCTGCCGTTGCTGGCCAACATCAGTCCTGACGGCAAGGCGGGCCAAACCGACATGGTGGCCACCGGCCCGCCGCTGTTCAGGAGTCCGATGTGGACCGATTCCTGTTTCACCACGGTGAAGGACGTGCTGCTGGCGTTGATGCTCACGGACGGTGCCGCCTCGTTCACGGCCAAGGTCAACGACCAGGTGTGAAGGGCAGAGGCGGTGGTGGCCGTGATGGTGTAGGTCGTCGACGAGCTGTTGGCCGTTGGAACGCCGTAAACGGTCCCGTTGCCCGTATCGAACGAAAGCCCGCTGGGCAAGGTGGGGAAGATGCTCCACGTGTGCGCAGAGGTCAAATTGCTGGTGGGCATCAACTGAACACCGGACACACCCCGCGTCAGATTCATCGATGCGGTCGTGTACGAGAAGGCCGTCACCACACCGAGGATGATCGTGACCGAATCCGAGCCACCGGAGTTGTTCATCCACACCGTGTACGCCGTCGAAGCGTCCAGGGCGTTGGGTGTACCGACAATGCTGCCGTTGCTTGTCAACGACAAGCCCGAGGGCAGAGCGGGTGAAACCGCAACACTCGTGCCAGCGCCGCCTGCGTTGTGCAATTCAATGGACACCGCCTCGTTGATGACCAGACTCAAGGAGTTGGTCGAGACGTTGAACGCAATGTCCGGCGCCGGTTCGCTGACTGTCAGGGTCACCACGGCCGAATGAACGGCGTTGCCGCTCACGGCTTGGATGGTGAAGTTGGTCGTCGAGAGCGTTTGGGTGGCGATTCCGTAGATGGTCCCGTTGGAGGCGCCGATGGACAAGCCCGAGGGCAGCGAGGGGGTGATGGTCCAACTGAGGTTGGCCGTGGTGTTCACCGTTGGGAACACCAGCAGGTTGGTGCTCCCTCGCTGGAGGACGTAACTCGTGATGCTGTAGTCGAAGGCGGTCACAACGGAGAGCGTGAAGTACATCGTGTCGGTGCCGCCGGAATTCGTGGCGTTGATCATGTAAATCGTGTTGCTCAACGTCCCCGTAGGCGTCCCCTCAATGCGACCACCGGTGGTGAGCAGCAAGCCGTTGGGCAGACTTGGGTAGACGCTGAAGGTGGCGACAGGACCGCCACTGTTGGCGATGCCAAGCGACACCTGCTCCTTGGTGATGAGGTTGACCGCATTGAACCCGGAGATGTCCGGTGCTTGCTCGAGCACGGTGAGGATCAGCGACATGGTGTGGACCGCGTTCGCCGTCGTCAACCGCACCGTGTAGGTGGTTTGCGTGAGGTTTTGCGTCGGGGTACCGTAAATCGTACCGTTGGTCGCACCCAGGCTCAAACCGGTTGGGAGGTTCGGCGTGACCGACCAGGTGTGGTTGGCGGTGAGGTTGACGGTGGCCGGCAGGTACACCGATGTCACGTTCTTGCGCATCGTCAGACTGGCGACACCGTAGTTGAACGCATCCACCACGGTCAGCGTCAGCGTGATGCTGTCCGAACCGCCGTCGTTGGTCACGTTCACGGTGTACACCGTGGAAGCAGAGAGCGCCGTTGGCGTCCCGACAATCGATCCGTTGCTGGCCAGGCTCAAGCCTGCTGGGAGGCTGGGGCTCACGGTGATGCCCGTGAAGGCACCGCCCTGGTTCAGCAGGTGGACAAAGACCGGCTCACCCTTCACGGCTTGAACCGTCGACCCAGTCATGTTCCAAGCGATGTCGGGCGGTGATTCGGTGACACCGATGTTCAGCGTGAACGTGTGGGTTGTTGAGGCGGTGGTCGCCAACACCGTGTAGTTGCGTGCGGTGGAACTCGCCGTCGGAACACCGAACAGCGTCCCGTTCGACGACCCAATGGACAAACCGGTCGGTAGGGCAGGCATCACCGACCATGTCGCCGACGAACTGAGGTTGTTCACCGGCGAAGCGTACAGATAGGAAGCGTTGCGCTGCAACGAGTACGATGTTGTGGCGAAGTGGAACGCCGTGACGACGGTCAGCGTGACCGTGAGGGTGTCGTTGCCACCCTCGTTTTGTGCCGTGATGGTGTACGTGGTCGCCGACATCAACGAAGTGGGGGTGCCAGTGATGGAACCGTTGGCGTTCAGGTTCAAGCCGTTGGGCAACGATGGCGAGATGCTGATGCTGGCGATGGGACCGCCCGTGTTGCTCAAATTGATGGCCGAAGCCTCGCCCTTGGCCAGCATGAAGGTGGATTGAGCGTCCACGAGCTGGAGGTTGGGGGCCGCTTCAACGACGCGCAGGTTGAGCACAAACGTGTGGGTGTGTGAACCGGTGGAGGCCTGGACCGTGAAGTTTGAAGCCGTTTGGTTCTGGGTGGGCACACCGGACAGCGTCCCGTTGGTGGAACTCAAACTCAACCCGTTGGGCAGGTTTGGCGTGATGCTCCACGAAGCTGAGTCCGTGAAGTTGACCACCGGGGTTTCGAACACGCTGGTGACCCCGCGCTCCAACACAAACGCCGTCGTTTCGTAGTAGAACGGTGCCACGACCTGCAACGCCACGGTCAAGCTGGCTGAACCACCGGTGTTGGACGTCGTGATGGTGTAATTCGTTGAGGTCAGGTACGCCCGAGGCGTGCCGACGATGCTGCCGTTGGAGGTCAACGACAGCCCGTTGGGCAAGCTTGGCGAAATCGAGACACTGCTGATCGGACCACCGCTGTTGAGGACCGTCACGCCGTCGGCTTCGTTCTTCACCATTGTGATCGTCGTGGCCGTGGTGGCCAAGGACAGCGATGGTGCGATTTCGATCACGCGCAGCGCCACCGCAAACGTGTGGGTGGTCGAATCGGTGGTGGCGCTCACCGTGTAGTTCGTCAACGATGAGTTGACCGTCGGAATGCCGTACAGCGTCCCGTTGCTGGAGCCGATGGACAAGCCGGACGGCAGGGTGGGGAACACGGACCACGACACGTTGCCAGTCAAGTTCGTTGAGGGCAAGAGGAACAAGGCCGTGGTGTCGCGACGCAGGGTGTGCGAGGTGTTGCCGTAGTAGAACGCATCCACGAATTCAATGGTGATCGAAGCGCTGACGTTGCCGCCGGTGTTGCCGACCGTCACGGTGTAGGTCGTGGCGACCACCGTTGACGA
>JAYOBJ010000013.1:0-57275 GCA_038104845.1 Methanobacteriota archaeon | reverse complement strand
GTCCCCAGTTCAAGTCTGGGAGCGGGGACTCAATTCAACGGTGGACGAGATGAACAGCACGGTCAACACTGGTTTTGGACTCGTGCTCTTGGTTGTGGGCATCCAGCACTTCACGAACACCGCCTGGTTCGAACCCATCGTCCCCAACGTGCTTGGAAATCCAACCTTCTGGGTATGGCTGACCGGTGTCATGGAGATCGGCCTCGGCCTGGGTTTGCTGGTTCGGCGGTACCGCCGCCGAGCCGCCCTCTTGACCGCTGCTTTCCTCGTTGGAGTCTATTGGGCCAACCTCAACATGTGGGTCAACAACCTATCCATCGGGGGCCAAACCTACGGTCACGCCTGGCACATCGGCCGTCTGTTCGCCCAACTGGGCATGATTGGCTTCTGCTTGCTCATCGCCGGTGCATTGGACAACGAGCCCCTGCGCTGGGACGAACCGCACGACGCCTGAGCGCCTCCGCCTGTGGGGCCATGCGAATGATGGTAAATACCGCCCTCAGTTTGCTCCTGGGGGGTTCACCTGAACGTTGCCAAAGGTGTAGGTCTGCATGCCAGCATCCTGGTACATCTTCGGCATGTGACCGTCTTGAGCAAAGCGGTACAGGGCCACCACGGCCACTTGCTCCGCAGCGTTGGCCCAGGCGATGAGCATCCCGATGCCCACGGCACCGATGAGCAGACCCACGGGGCCAAGGGCTGCCGTGAGGCCGATGGTGAGGAGAACGATGGGGATGCCGATGAAGAAGGCAATGATGCCAATGCCCAAACCGGAGGTGATGTTTTCACCCCAGGTCTTCGTGAACGTCGACTTGCTGGATTTCAGGGCATCACCGATCCCTTTGCCTTCGAGGATGAGGTGCGGGAGCATGAAGAAGGTCATCAGCCACCACACGAAACCACCGATGGCGTGAATGATCATCGCAAGGGCTTGGTTGCCGCCGTTTTCGCCACCGGCCCGCGCAGCTCCTTCGAGCGCTTTGAGCAGCAAACCGACCGTTCCGGCCACAATGCCCCAGGCGATGATGATGGGCAGCCGCTTCATGGCGGCCCCAACACCGTCAGCAAAGGAGGGGTCGCCACCGGTCAGGCGGATGTTGGCGTTAGCGATGATGGCGCAATTCCAGAACACGACGATGATGCTCAGCAGCATGTAGCCGACGAACGAGAAGCCGAGGTAGGCTGGTGTGAACGCACCGGTTTCATCAACGGCCCATGACATTTCGAGGAACTGGGGCAGGCTCATGCCAACGAGGCAGGCCAAAGACATGACCCCGGCAAACACCATGTAAACCAGCAGTTCCGGGTCCTTACGTACCACGCCCATGCTCAATTTTGCCATGCTCCAGCCGCGACCAATGGTTGCAAAGAACCCCATGCCCCTTGGTGGTTGCGTTGGGTTTAATCAGTTTCCCCGGCAAAAGCCGAACGGACAGGGTTCTGTGGCTTCAGGGCCTGTGGGTGCGCTCCGGTGAATCTCAGAGTGGATGAAACGAACGGATGAGCATGTGTTCCCCCAAGGGTAAATAGGGGCCCTTCGAAGCCCAAACCATGCACTCAAACCGCCTGGTCGCCGTGGCGCTGTTGGCCCTGTTCGTGCTGTCCACCACGGCCACCCCGCTGCTCAACGAAGGGGCACCGGTGCATCGTACGGACGCAGAGAGCACGCCGGCGTTGACGAGCAGCGATCTCATCCAACTCGAGCTGGGCAACCCGTCCGAAGTTCAGCTGGAGCGCGTTCACTGGCCGAGTTCCATGACGGTGGACGATTGGCCGACGCCCACCTTGGCAGCGGATTTCGACGGGACCGCCATGCTCCGCACGCCCGGCAACCAACCCGTCGACAACGACGGGCTCACGTTCGTCGAGGACCGGTTCGGACGGGCAGGGCACGCCCTCCACCTCAACGAGCAATCCATGCTCAAGTATCGACTGGACGACACCTCTGAATTGATCTTCGGCGACGGCCAAGGCCACACCGTGTCGTTTTGGATGAACATTGAATCCTTCACGTCAGGCGGGTCCATCCTCCAGATAAACAACGGGGTGTCGTTCACCTACGGTGCCAACAATGTCGACGGACGTTTCATGGTGATGTGGCAGGACAACGAAACGCGCCGACCGTTCTTTGTGCACGACTTCGAACAAGCAGAGGATGTCGAACGATGGGTTCACGTGGCGCTGTCCACCGACGGTTCGGACACGCACCTGTTCCTCGACGGCCAGCACGTCGGCAGCTACCTCTACGCCCACAGGAACGTCAACAACGCCAGTGCGCCCGGTGAACTCATGAGCATTGGGCGACAATACACCGGCACCACCAATCAGGCTCGGTTTGCCATCGACGACCTGCAAGTGGTGGACGTTGCCCTGACCAACAACACCGCTCCAGCGGTCTTTGCCGCGCAATCGGTCGCTTGGACCGCCACGCCGCCGCTGCCAAGTGGGCTGCGCTGGGACGGCCTGCGCGCCACCATCGAAGGCGTCCCCACGGAAGGCGGTTTTTCGTCCCACGAATTGCAGGGTGAATGGATGCAGAACGAATCCACCGTGACGGTCAATGCCACGCTGAACCTCTCCATCGCACCTGTCAGCGAGCCGCAGCATGCATCACTGATCTTCGATGAAGCCCATCGAGTCGATGCACCCGTGCCTCCGTCGCCCTTTTACGGGTACCGAAGCACAGTGGGTGCCCCGGTCAACCTGTCGTTCAGCATGACGTCGTGGCAAGCTGGGCCCGACCACCACCACCGAGACGACCAAACTGTGGCCATCCCCTTCGAATTCGGTCTTGATCCCTCTCTGAGCGACCTTCGGTTGGTGAACCAATCGAACGTCACGATGGTGGACGACCGTCTCGGCCGGTCCGAATCTGCGGTCCGCATCGAAGCGGACGGTGAACTGGTGTACAACGTCACGGACTGGAACGAGGTGGCCTTCCGCGACAACCAAGACATTGTCATCTCGTTTTGGATGCGGATGGACAGCGTTGGGGACGCCAACAACATCGTTCGCCATCATGGCGACGGCGTGACCGCGTGGTCCCTCACGTGGGACCCCCTCACCGTGTACGGTGGAACCCCAGGCGACATCCGTTACGAACAAATCAGCTGGAAAACGGAGGGAGCCAGCAGTTCGGTAAGTTCCCATGTCCCCTCACCAAGCATGACCGACTGGCATCACGTTGTTTGGACCAAGAACGGGGGGTACATGCGTCTCTTCATCGACGGAGCACGTCAAGTCATTTTCCACACCGTCGAGTCGCACACCTACTGGAACCAATCCACCCTGCTCACCTTTGGAGGCGGCGAAGGTGCCGTTGAGATCGATGACTTCCGCATTTGGAACCGGAGCATCCCCGAAGATCGCATCGGGGACATCACGCGACTGCGACCGGCCGCCACCTTCTCGGTGACACCTGATCTGCCCGAGGGGCTCACGATTGACCAGCGCAACATGACCATCCAGGGCACCGTGGGCACGCCCATGAACGCCTCCACCTACACGCTGGTGGCCACATGGAACGAATCCTTGTGGGGGTCCACCACCTCCCAACAGTTCACCTTCGAGGTCTCGGGCGAGCCCGATGCGGACCTTGACGGCGTGCCCGACGAGGAGGACGCCTTCCCCTCCGACCCCACCGAACAGGTGGACCAGGACGGCGACGGGGTGGGTGACAACGCCGATGCCTTCCCAGACGACGCAACGGAACAAGCCGACACCGACGGGGACGGTGTGGGCGACAACAACGATGCCGATCCGCTCGACGCCAACGAGACGCGAACGAATGATGAGGTCGTTGACGAAGGCAGCACGGTCTTTGACCCGCTCAGCGACCCGCTTCAGTTGTCCTTGGCGGGCTGCGGCCTGCTGGTGCTGTTGGTGTTGCTTGCGGTGCTGATCGTAAAACGTTCTCGAGATCCGGAAGGTGTCGCGCCGGCCGGTGATGGCAAGATGCTGTTCGAGCTGCCCGATGAGGGCACGGAGATCGCGGGTTACGGCAAGAACGTCCCGGAACTCATCGACCCCGATCAACAACCATGACCAAACGGTTTCATCCCCCCGTCCGCACAGAAGCGATGTCGGTTGGTGTGAGGCTGGAAGCCCGCAAATGAAGGGCCAGCCACGTTGCGGTTCTTGGCCAGGGTTGCCGGCCAATTGGCAACCTCACTGCCTTTGCAGCCGTTGCCGCAACGCTTCGACCGCCATCACGCTCACGGCCACTTGGAGATTGTAAGAGGGGACAAACCCGTCCATGGGCAACTTCACGACAGCGTCAGCAGCATGGATCACCTCGGTGCTGACCCCGGCACGCTCCGCCCCGACCACCAGCACCACGTCGCCGGTGAGGTCTGCGTCCCAAGGACCGGCTTCACCCACGTCCTCGGCGACCACCAGACGGACATCGTGCTGGTCGCAGGCGGCCAAGATGGCCTCGGTGGAGGTGTAGACCACCGGAATGAAACGGTCGGCGCGCATGCTGGCTCGCCGAATGGTGCGCCGTTCCTCGTGGGTTTTGTGGACGTTGAGCAGCACGGCATTGGCACCGGACACTTCGGCGGTTCGGATGGCGAACCCCAGGTTGGTTGAATATTCCACGCCGTCGAAGAACCAGATGCAACCGCCGGCGGCCATGACCTCGTCCAGCGTTGCATGTTGGGGACGGCCGATGAGGGCGAGCGCTTCTTGGTGCCCATCGGCCGACATCCGCCACAGGTCGTTGGCCGACCCCTCCTCGAGTGGAATCTCGAGTGCTTCGCACAGGGCGCGTATCGCGTCGGTGTCCGCTTCACGGTCGACCAGCACACGATCGATGTGGAGACCGTCCTGCAAGGCGAGCAGCACGGCGTCCTTGCCGGTGATCTGCCCTGCCATGGTCACGGCTGGAGCGCCACGCTCAAGAGGCTACCTCCCTTGGTGTGGCCATGGCCAAACAGCACAGCCCTCGCTTCCTTGCCATCGTTGAGGCTGCTCGTGCTGAGATCGCTGAATGCGAAGCGGCCGACCTTCGAAACATGATGGACGACGGTCAAGCCTTGCTGGTGGTGGACGTTCGCGAGCGCCATGAATTCGAGTCGGGCCATCTCGAGGGGGCGATTCACCTCGGGAAGGGCGTGATTGAACGGGACATTGAGAAGATGAACCTCCCTGACGATGCTCGAATGGTGCTCTATTGCGGCGGTGGTTTTCGAAGCGCCCTTGCTGCCAAATCGCTTCAGGACATGGGGTGGACCAACGTGCATTCACTGTGGGGCGGATGGCGCGGCATCCAAGCCGAAGGCCTGCCGACGAACACGCCCTGAGGGCCCCGAAACTCGCGTGGGCAGGCTCATAAAGGGGAGGATGGTCGGCGAGATGCTGAGAAGCAGAGGTGACGTCCATGGCTCAAGGATTGTACCAACACGTTCGAGAAACTTGGAAGCGTCCAAAGGACGCACTGCCCCACATGTACCGACAGGCTCGCATGGCCCAGTGGCGTCGCGAACCTGTCAACTGCCGCATCGAGCGCCCCACGCGCCTTGATGCTGCACGCCGCATGGGCTACAAGGCCAAGCAAGGCGTCGTCCTCATCCGAACACGCGTCCGCCGAGGTGGCCTGCGCAAGGGCAAGGTCCACATGAAGCGCAAGCCATCGAAGGCCGGTGTCTCGAAGATCACCATGGCCAAGAACACGCAACGCATTGCCGAAGAGCGTGTGAACCGCCACTTCCCCAACCTTGAGGTCCTCAACTCCTACTGGGTCGGCCAAGATGGCAAGCACAAGTACTACGAGGTCATCCTCATTGACACCCACCACCCTGCCATCATCAACGACAAGCAGTTGGGTGCGTTCTCGCGAGCCAACGGCAAGACGTCCCACCGTGGTCGTGCCTACCGTGGCAAGACCTCCGCCGGGAAGCGGGGTCGTGGCCTGCACAACAAGGGCAAGGGTGCCGAAAAGCTCCGACCCTCGCTGCGTGCCAACCTCAACCGCGGCAAGTGATGCGCTGAACGTTGCTCGACCGACCCATCCGTTGGTTTATTGAGCGAACGCTCCTGTGGTGAATCCATGGTCCACGGCACCGACGTCATGACGGCGTGGGTTGGACTCGACGTGTACCTTCCCACCGGTCGTCGGTTGGGGGTGGTGCACGACGCCGTCATCGATGCTGAAGGAATGACGTGCACCCACCTCTTTGTGCGTGACACGCCCGACGACCTGGTCGAAGGTGGCATCCACGTCGCGGTGCCTTGGCGCTGGGTCAAGGCCATCGATGAGGTCGTGTTGTTGAGGTGGTTCCCGCCCACGCCCATCCCGCTCCAATCCTGAGGTGGTTCCATGACGATCGATGTCCACGTGCTCGGCACCGCCTCTGCCCGCCCCACGGCCACCCGGGGCGTGAGCGGATCGGTGGTCCACACCGAGGACGGATTGGTGGTTGTCGATGCCGGTGAAGGATTTCAAACGCGATTTGAACGCCACCGCAAGCGCCTGAAGAACCACGATGCCCCCCGTCGCTTGAAGCCCAACCGAATCGGGGCCCTCCTGTTCACGCACGGTCACCTCGACCACACCTGGGGCACGGTGCCCTGGTTGCAGACGATGAGCTTGGACCACCGTGAACAACCGCTCCTGGTCCTTGGCCCAACATCCGCTGACGTGCTTGACGCCATGTTGGACGGCCGTTCCATGCCCGAAGGCACGCCGCCGGCCGAGCTGGCGTTGCAGTGGAAGGCGTGGGCGGAGGTGGGCGGTTACGCCGGTTTTTCCTACCCCGTCCGTTGGGTGTTGGGGGACATGGAGAACGACCGTTGGGCGGAGGTCGATCCGGCATTCCTCACGGCAACGCTCCTTGACGCCATGCCACAACCCGAAGGGTGGCACCGGCACCGCATCCAAGCCTTGCCCACGACCCACAGCGTCCCCTCTTGTGGATGGATGGTGGAGCGAACAGCTTCGCTCGGCGTGTTTGACCGAGCCAAAGCCGAGGCCTTGGGGTTAAGCGATGAACAGCGGGCCCAACTGGCCCGTGGCGAGGACGTGAACCACAACGGCACCGTGCTGGCAAGCCGCGCGTTTCGAGGGCCCGGTGCGCCGGTGCTGCGAGCCGTGATTTCGGGCGACACGGCGGAATGCGCCCCTGGGTTCGAGCCCCACCTCGAACCCGACCTGCTGGTCCACGAAGCCACGTTCCTTGACGCCCAGGGCGACAAGGCCGTCGAACACCTGCACGCCACCGCCACCGGTGCGGTGCGAACCGCCGTTCAAACCGGTGCGAAGGCGTTGGCGCTGACGCATTACAGCAGCCGCATCAAATCCATCGCAGAACCGCTCGCTGAGGCGACGGAGGAAGCCTTGCGTTTGGCGGTGAACCTGCCGGTGGTGGCGCTTCAGGACGGCGACGTGTTGAGTTTGAACCACGAGGGCGTGATGCACCGAGTCAGCAACGACGACGGGTGGACGCCAGTGAGCATGCCACCCAATCGTTGAAGTGTCCGTGGTGCATGAACCGGCCATGCGTTTGGTGCCCGTGGCACTCGTCCTCTTGCTGGCGCTCGTCCCGTTGCACGGTGCAGCCGATGCAGGCCGTGCGGCCCCGGGTTGTTTGACCCGAGCGCTGGACGACCTTGCAGCCACGGTGGACGTGGACTCCGGCGTCTGCATCATCGTGGATTTGGGTGTGCTCACGCCCGGTGACGTGCACGATGTTGAGGCCATCATCGTTGACGACCCCATCGACCTGCTGTTCTTCGATGAAAACGGCGTACAGCCGTACGAATTGGGCCAGTCGTACCGCAACGGGGCCGTGGCAGCCATCAGCACCGAATCGGCGCTTGGGGGCTATGAATTCCATTGGAAAACACCACCGTCCATCGCGCCCAAACGCTGGTTTGCGGTGCTCGACAACCTCGCGCACGACGGCGATGGAGGGCTGGGTGACCAGGGCGGGGTCCGCAGTCGCGTGGCCTTTTCGATGACGCCTCTCAGCGAGTCGTATTGGACCCCGTTCCATGACACGGTAGCGGTGGACGCGGGCGCCTCCAGCGTCCTGCTGTCCGGAGACGACCTGCGCCTCGACGCCGGCACGACGGTGGTGCTCTCCGCATGGGAATTGGAGTCCATCGGGGACGTGTACCTCCAAACGCGGTCCATGCACGACCGCTACCTCGCCGGCGAAGTGGGCGTTCAATACATCGACGGTGGTGCCATGCAGGGCGTCGACGGCGACCAATCCGTGACGTGGCAGGTGCCATCGACCTTGGCCGGCGAGGAACTGCTGCTGATCGTGGACAACACCGACACCCCGCTCGGCGGCGGCAACGGCTCCCAAGCGCTTCGCATGACGGTTCGCATCGAGTTGGCACCCCCCCTCGCTCCGGTCGTCACGGACAGCGGTTCGGGCACGGTGTCGCTCGGTCAAACGTTGACCCTTGACGCCGGGGCTTCCCCCAACCGTTTGGGTCAGCAGGGCACCATCGAGTGGGACTTCGATGCCAACGTCGACACCAACGAGGATGGGAACCCCACCAACGATGCCGATGGCAGCGGCTTCAGCGTGGACGCCATCTGGGCGCTGCCCGGGACGAAAACCGTCACCGTCACCAACACCGCCCCCTCCGGTGAGACCGCAAGCGTGACCCACCTGGTGAACGTCGTCGACACCGGTTTGCCCGTGCCGCGCATCCGTGCCAACGGGACGGCCATCGCCGATGGGTGGCGAACCAACGTGGGCGTGCCCATCGCGCTTCACTGCTTATCGAGCACGGACGACCACACGGTGGCGAGGTGCGATTGGACGGTGGACGGCCAACCTCAACTCAACACCACGGCCATCGTGATCAACCCCGACCGCATCGGCAACCACAGCGTGATGCTCACCGTCACCGACCCGACCGGTAACACGGCCAACACCACCGCCACGGTGCGGTCCGTGGACCCCACCTTGCCTTCCATCGACCCGGATTCGGTGGTGAATTTCCCCACCGACGTGGATGAAGGCAGCGCGCTGTCGTTCAGCATCGTCGTGGACGATGCCTTTGACGATCCAACGAGTCTGCGGGTGCATTGGGACCTTGACCCCGAGGTGGACAGCGACGGCAACGGTGAGTTCACCGACGACCCCGACCGCGTGGGCCTCAACCCCTCCATCACCTTCAGCACCCCCGGTGAGGTGGACATCGTGGTGACGGTGTTCGACGCCTCCAACAACACCAACACCTACGCCTTCACGGTGGATGTGATGGCGGTTGAGCAAACGCCGCTTCCGATTGGGTTGGCGTTCGTGGCCTTGGCGATCGTCGCGGCCGTGGTGGTTGGATCGGCCGCCGGCTACCGAACCGTTCAACGCGGCAAAGCGCGTGGGATGCTGGTGGCACGGGGTTTGTCCGTCGAGGAAGCCAAGGCGCACATGGATCTGGTTGCGCAACGTCGCCGCTTGTCGTTCCGTGCCACGCCCGAGCAACATGCTGGGTTGGACGAGGGCGAGGTCGTGTCGCAAGCCGAACGGCAGGCCGCCGCCAAGGAAGCCGAAATGCAAGCCATCTACGGTGGCAGCACACCTGCAGGCGACCCCAACCTCGCCTTCGCACCGCCTCAACAGATGACCTCGCCCATGTCGGCCCCATCGTCGCAGGTGGCCAACGAAGCGGCCGCCTTGCTGATGGAAGAAGGGTCGATGACCTCGTCCCCCGCATCGAGCGATGCCCTCGAAGCGTTCTACGATGCGAACGAAGCGGACACCGCATCGGCAGAAGGCGCTTCGGTTGTTCAGCCCGCTGCCGGAGCGGTCCCTGCAAGCGCGAAGGCATCATCCGACACGCAACTGGTCCACGGGGGCGTGGCGTTGCCGGAAGGCGTCGTTTCCGCTCCCGCTTCAACGGCGAGCGCTCCATCGCCACCGCCCTCGCCACAACCGGTGGCGGTTCGCCATGCATGCAGCGCTTGCAACGCCGTGTTTGAGGTGGACGTGCCAGCAGGATTGACCCAAGCCATCGTGGCATGCCCGTCCTGCGACATGGACCAAACCGTTCGCGCTGAGACCTGAGAAGCCTCGCTGTTGTGAACGCAAACAGGGGAATGCTTCTCAAAGGAGCAGGCCTTCATTGGCAACATGGGTGGCGAGGCCGTGCGCATGCTTCATCGCGGGCTTGCCACGCCGCCCCCAAAACGAGTGCTTCCGGTGTTGCTTGTTTTGCTGATGCTCGGGGCCCTCATGCAACCCGCTTCAGCGAACTTGTCCGTCGCACGGGACGACTTCGGCGTGCTGGATGAATTGGCCCAAACCCTTGAACAACGGGCCGATGCGGGTGAGGCGCTCGTCGCCTTGCAAGGGGCCGAGTCATCGTTTGCCGTGCTCGATGCCGCCAAACGGCCCGTTGCAGATGGCGATGCCTTGGCCGACGCTGAAGCCTACCTCGATGGGGTTGAACTCCGCGACACGGCACCGATGGAGGAAGCGCATCCACGTCCCTACACCTTCCTCACCGACGTGGCCACCCACCCCGATGCTTGGCCATACAACCTGTGGGAGACCCTGTTTTCCGTGGATGCCCTTGGTTTGGACAACCTGCTCGGATTCGGCATCAACACCTACGCCGTGTACGTGAACTTCACGACGCGCAACAACGGGCCTTCCTACGAGAATTGGACCTCAGGGACGTTCACCGGGGAATTGTTGGTTGGCACCGACCTCGTGCTGTTTGAGAATTACATCGACATCGACGGCGACAACACGACCGATCTTTCGGTGGCGTTGACCATCGAGGGCATCACGACCTTTGGTCAGGGTTGGGGCATCGAGACCGGCGGGGGCATCATCCCCGCACCGACGGAACTTTGGCTCAAACCCACCTTCCAGTGGAAGGTCAGCGCCCTCAACATCGACGACCCGCTGTGGAACAACCTCGAGCACCTTGAAGTCACGATGATGAAGGGCTTGTCGTTTGACATCACGCTGTCCAACTCCGAATCCTACGCCGTGGTGGTGGACACGCGCTTCACGCAACCCCCGCACGACGTTCGTTTGGGTGTGGGCATCGAACGCATCGCCTTCAACATCGGCGGCGCCTTCACCTCCGTGGCCGACCTCACCGCAGCCCTGTTGGGCGGGCTGGTGAATTCCAGCGACCTGTCTTTGACGGGCATCACCGCACCGTACGCGATTCGATTGACCAACCCCAACGCACCGGGGGGCTCGGAACAAACGGATTGCAGCGAGACCCTGAACTACGACCCGGATGCCGACCACGGGGCGTCCAGCCGTGAGCACAAATGCGGCATTGGCATCGGTGTGGGCTACGTTCACTTCGGTGCCGTTGAGCCCGATGAATCGGTGCCCATCCTCGAATTCGCCTACATCGACGTGGGCTTCCATCCCGAGGCGGGCGAAACACGCATCCCCAGCGAGGTCGACCTCACCCTGCGCAACGACAACGCCGGTGACAATTCCTTCGACACCATCGAGATCTACGCTGATGTGGGGACGGACGTGTTCATTCACTACTTCGAGGACCGCTCGAATGTACCGGAAGGCGACGATCCGTTTGGCAACGTGACCGATTCACGCCTGGTCATTCGCGGCTTGCCGTCCGGCACCATGCACGACGATGAAATCGCAGCCATTTTCACCACCATCGGTGAAGCACCGGGGAGTGCAAACCTGCCCGGTCAAGTGCCGCAACGGCTCTCGATGATCATCGCCATCAAAAATTTCTCTGGTGACCAAACCACCAACGTCAACGACCCCTCGTTGCCCATCAACCCGGCCTCACCCCCCAACTCGTTGTTCCTCATCGCTGGCACCGAATCCATCGACCGGTTCCAGTACGACAGCAGCTTCAAGCGCGGCGGGTACGCGACCGACAGTTCGTCCATGCACGTGGTCATTGAAGACGTCCCCCGTGTCATCGTGATTCAGGGCAGTTTCCTCTTGGCTTCCAGCGGTGTGAACCGGCTGAATTACGACAACCCCAACCTCAACACCATCGCCCAACTGTTCGACAACGCCCTCTTGACCGTCGTCGAGATCGTGCTTGACATCGGGACCATTCTCAACGGCCTGCCCAACGCTGTGGTCGGCACGGCGGGTTCTTCCGGCGGTGAAACCGAAATCCAATGCTTCAACCAGGTCAAGCGAAGCTTGCCGGAGACCGAACGCGAGCCGATGGAGATCGGCCGTCTGGTCTTTGCACTGGCCAGCAGCCCTCAACCGTGGCTGCCCGGGATGGACCACATTTTGCTGTCCGAGGACACCGGTCAAGCCGTGGTCAACGGCCGTCTGGGGCCGATGGACCCCTTGGTTCCGGTGGGCATGAGCATGCAAATCGGGGGCATTTCGGGGGCGCGTCACGCCTTCGACCCCGTGTCGGGGGTCCGCGAAATGACGCTCGACGGCGAGTCCAGCGGTTCACTGCTCATCGGTCACATCAAGCACACCGATGGGAACATGACCACAGCGGTCAAACAATCCGCCACGGTGTCGAACCGTCCCAGCAATTTTGACATCACGCAGCGCACCGACGCACTGGAATACGCAGCATCCGAGCCGATCGGCACGATCACCTACGGCGGCCAATCCGGTGAACAACGCAACGCCATCCGCCTATCGGGTTTGCCGGCGACCTTCCGCTTGGTGCTTGGGGACACCGTGGGGTACGTCGCCGACCAACCGATGGACAGCATTCAGATTCAGATGACCAACGCCTCGACGCCGCTGACGATGGACGGCGATCACATGCGCTTCTGGGTCAACGAGGACACGGCGGAGGCCAGCCTGAGCATGCAGCTCTCCGACATCACCGCCATTCAACGCCTGAGCCCGCTGGTGCCCGGCTCAACGGGCCCTGAGGGCAACTCGGTGGTTCAACTGGTTCGTTCGACCTCGTCGCCGTTCAGCGTCTCGTTTGAGGACGACACCGACCACGCCGACCCGTTCCTCGGCTTGAACGGGCGTGTGTTGTTCGACCCGCTTCCAGCCAACATCTCGCTCACGTTGCCCTCCGATGTGGATTCCGACGGGTTGGAATTGCCCACGTTCGACGAAGGTGAAGGGATCGAAGCCTTGTCGTTCTTCCTCGGTGACATCGTTGACTTTGGCTCGGTGGTGAACGATTTCATCCACGGTCTGACCGTTGACGTGGGCGGTGACATCAGCGAGGCCCAAAACTTGAGCATGGGCCTTGATTTGTTCACCGGTGAAGCCTTCGATTTGACGGTGGACATGCGCAAGGGCAGCAACGTTGGGGCTGAACCTGACTGGATGCACGGCGTGGGGATGGAGGCGTTGGAGCAAACCCAATTGCAATTCAACCTGTCCAGGATGCCGACCTTCACCTTGTCCAGCCGTGACACCGTCAACACCGTGCTGGCCGACGGGCGTGTTTCGGAAGCCGAACGCCCCCAACTCTCGTCCATTTTCGAGGTGCTGAACATCACCGACGCCGAAGCCCTGGCGCTGGCGCTCGAGGACGGCAGGGTGCAAGTGGAAGAGCGAGAACAACTCAACTTGACCCACCTCGAAGCCAACGGCATCACGCTCAACGACCGGCGGGCGTGGCACCTCAAATCCTGGCTGCCATCGTTGCCAGCAGGTGAAATCAACCTGCTCTACGATTTCCGATTGCTCGAGGGCGTTCCCACCTACGAAATTGACCTTCAAATGTCGCAATGGCAGCCCGAGCGGTCGCAGTTCGCCATCATCGCCAACGGCATTGACGGGCAGGACATGGAGGTCTTCATCGACGGCTTTGACACGGACACGCCGAGAAACGTGGAGATCAACGCGTTGTTCTCAACGCAGGAAAACCTGACCATCCCTCGCGTGTCCGTGGACATGCATTACAACGCTGGTGTCCGTTTGGACTCCGCCTACGCCCTGCTCATCGACCACGATGCCAAGACACGCGTGGAGGCCATGGTCATCGGTATTCCTCAATCGACCGATGTTTCCGCGGTGGTCGGGGACGTGCTCATCCTCGATCTGGTGGTGCCCGAGGAGTACCGCGTCAATCAACACTCAGCGGATTCCTTGATGGTGAAACAGCTCCGATTTGTTGACGGCGTGTGGTGGCCCGCCATTGCGTTCATGCGCGACCTGCCCTCAGAGATGCATCTGTCCACCGAACCTGACCTGCGGTTCGACATTCGCCAACAGCTCGCTTTTCAGGGCACACGCACACTGAATTACGAATCCAACACGGACGACATGGACCTGTACCTCGAAGCGAGCGGACGAGCCATCGAGGCCAAAGGGGACGTGCTGATGGTGGCCGAGGACCTTCCACAGGTGTTCAACCTTCAACCAACGGAGGATTTCGGCATGAGCATCCAATCCTCTGGTGTCGGTGTCAAACGCCTTTACCTCAAAAGCACGGACTTGCCCGCAAGCCCGGGTGTGTTCGTGGATCGCGTGGAGGTTGTGGGGCAGAACCTCAAGGGGGCCACGATTCACATTCTGTCGGGGCCAGGCGAATACCCGATTTTCGTCGTGGATGACATCACCGACGGTCGCATCGTCGCCAGCGCCCAAGTCCGCATCAAGCCCGCCGATCTACGGGCGCCAGGCGCACCGCCGTTGACCTTCATGGGTGACTTTGAGATCGAAGGCCGAGCGGTGCTTCTTGACGCCCAGTTCACCGGCATCATCCCCACCGCTTCCTCGATGGGCGTGAACGGCATCGTCACCGACCTCTCGTTGATTGGAACCTTGACGGGTGATTTCGTCGAGACGCGTCACATCATGGTGGTGGACCCCATCGGCAGTGCTTTGGCCAGCGGTTTGGCCTATGTGTTCGGGTGATTTCATGGCCAACGATGTGTCTGCTCACCAACTTCGCGGGGACGACGAAGGCGTCGACGAGGAGGCATGGGAAGCGGCGCAAGAAGCGGCGAAACTGCTTCAGGGCATCGGGGAGGAAATCACGCCCTTCCGCGTGGGCCTTGCGGCGTCCGTCGTGCTGCTGTTCATCGGTTTGTTGTTCAGCGGTTACTATTACGTGCTTCCCCGTGATTCGGTGAGCCTCGAAACACAGTACATGCAGCGCGGCGGCCACCTGATGATGTCGGAATTGCACAACGACGGAAGTCGAGCCATCACCGAGGTGTCCATCGAGGTGCAGTTCCAAACGATGGACGGGGCGATCATCGACACGATGACCATCAACGTCGATGAAGTGGCTGCCCACGCCTCTTTGGCGGGCGACGAACTCGAGATGCTGGTGTTGGGTCACACGGTGTGGGACGAGTACATTCTCGATGTCAGTTTCACGTATCGGGATTACACCGGTGAATTCCGCACCGGAGGGCAAAGCCATGTTGTGGGCGAATGGTCCTCGGAGTACTTCCTTGACCGTGCAGACCGACGGTTTTGGCCGCTGGATTGATGCAACGTCTTCGCGTGGGGACCCAACCGATAAAGCAGGGGAGGCGAAGCACACGCCATGGCTGACCGCCAACGTCCGTCCCGTGCGGTGTTGTTGGTGCTGCTCCTGCTGATGTCGACGTCCATCTCAATGTTGACGCCACCATTCCCGGTCGCCGAAGCGGTCCAGCAGGATTGGGTGGAATTTTCCCTTCGTGAGGGCGTTTACGGCGAAGCCCTGGGTGCCTACACCCAGACGGATGCACTGGAGGACCGCACCGAAACCGCCACCGGGCCGGTCGGGACGTTCGACGCCTTGGGCTTGCAGCTCGTTGCCCCCATGCCCGAGGCGTGGTTGGCACCGAGGTTGGACGTGCTCGTGCTCATCGTTTCGGCCGATGTCCACCTTGCCGATGCTCGTTCAGGGCTCAGCGACATCCAGGGGCTGGCGGTGCGCGAATTCATCGCGCCTTCGGGTCTGATGGTTCAAGGCACGCCGCTGGCTCTGCAACAGGCATCGGTTCACCCGCACGTGGTCGCTCACCACGCTGCTCCGTTGGGCATGTTCGTCCATCGGGACCTCATGGACCTCCTGCTTCTGGAGGACGGCGATGCAGCCCTCGGCGAGGTGCTCGTTCGCCTCGACGGTTGGCGAGACGCCGAAGGACCGCTGGAACGCGTGGCGTTTGACGACGGTTTGGGCGGGACCCTTTCCCAATCCATGGGTGAGGTGATGGCGGCTGGTTTCACCGAGCACCGTGCGTGGGACACGGGTCGCTACGAAGGCTTCCTTTCGGTGGGGGCAGCGCTTGAGGTGATGCGCCAACCGTCCGTGATGCACCTGCGTCCCGACCCAGCGTTCGCAGCGTTCAACGATCAATCGCGCAGCAACATGGGCATCAACACCATGACGACCTACTTCACAACGGATTTGGACGGGTCAGGTCAACGGGTCGCTGTGGCCGATGCAGGCCTGGACGAAGACCACGGCGACTTCGGCACACGCGTGGTTGGCAGTTACGACGTGATTGGGGACGGCTCCACCGCCGACATGCACTCAGGTCACGGCACCCACGTGTCCTGCACGGTGCTCGGGGACGGTTACCGAGGCGGATACGGGGGCGTGGCCCAATCGGCCGAACTGTACTTCCAAGCCATGGAAAACGACAACACGGGCAACTTCCAATCGCCATCGCTGAACTACCTGCTCAACACCGCCTACAACGCCAACGCTCGCATTCACACCAATTCGTGGGGTTCGAGCGCCGCCAGCGAGCAGGGCAAGTACAACTCCGAGACCGAAGACGTGGATGACCGCGCCAACTACTATGACAAGTACTACTCGAGTCGTGAGGGGCTGACGGTGCTCTTCGCCGCCGGGAATGACGGTCCCGAGACAGGCACGGTTTCACCACCCGCCACGGCCAAGAACGTCATCTCGGTGGGCAACCACCAGAACCGGTACAACGGAGCGCCGGACACCATCATCAGCGGTTCGTCTCGCGGCCCCACCGAAGACGGGCGCATCAAGCCCGACCTGGTGGCTCCCGGCGGTTACGTGCGGTCTTGCCGCGCCCAGGAAGCGGCCGACACCGACGGCTCCACCTGGAGCAACACATACTACCTCGAATACACCGGCACGTCGATGGCGACGCCCAACGCTGCAGGTGCAGCGACACTCATCCGCGAGTACCTGCTGGAAATCGCTCAACGTCCTTCGCCTCAGGGGGCGCTCATCAAGGCCCTCTTGGTGCTGGGCGCTGAAGACGTGGGCGGTCGAAACGTTCCCAACGACAACGAGGGATGGGGTCGCGTGAATTTGCGCAACACCTTGGCCCCGCCGGGCGGCCAAGGCATCTGGGTGGACGACCGTTCCTACTTGGCGCGAACGGGCAACAGCAAGGTGTACTCGTTCAACATCACGCAAAACACAGGGGCCCTGAAAGCGGTGCTGACCTGGTCGGACGAACGCGGGTCCCGCTTCTCCACCGCTCAACTCGTCAACGATCTCGATCTCGTGTTGGAAGCACCCGACGGGACCCTCTACCTCGGCAACGATTTCGCCAACGGCCGTTCCGTGACCGGTGGCACCCGCGACAGCGTCAACAACCTCGAGGTCGTGTTGGTGGACAACGCCCAACAGGGCATTTGGACGGTCACGGTCCGGGACGCCCAACACAGCGGTTCCACCTCCCAGCCCTATGCCGTGGCCGTGTTGGGTCACGGCGTAAACGATTTGCGGCCCGACCCCATGGTGGTGCCAGAGTCCTTTGAGATGGACGTGGCCATTCCCCAGGTGGGCGACCCGGTGACCCTGATCACCGATTTCTTCAACTTCGGTAACGTTCGAGCCAACACCTTCCCCATCGCGTTTGAAGTGGACGGGACAGAGATCGATCGGCAAAGCATCGACCTCGGCTCGGGCGTGACCCGTTCGCTGGTGTGGTCGTGGACGCCACAGACGGCTGGGACAAGCACCCTCTCCTTCATCATCGACCCGGACGAGGCGCTGGAGGAGATTCGTGAGAACAACAACCGTTTGGACATCGAGGTGAACATCACGGCACCCGGCGTGAAACTCGAAACGCCGTCCCGCACGCAGACCTTGCTTTCCAGCACCCAAACCACCTCCGTTTGGAACGTGACCCTCACGAACACCGCTCTCATTCCCACCAACGCATCGATGCAGACCGGGGAGGTGCGGCACGTGGAAGCGGATGCGGTCATGCCGTGGTACGTTGGCAGCACCGAGGCCAACTTCAGCCTCGGGGGGCAAGGCTCGGAACACGTCACCGTCACCTTGGTCCATCCCGCACCCCCCGCACCGGGGACCTATCGGGTTGGCTTGCTTGGGTTGGACGTGGACAACGGGGTGACCTATCCGCTGGATTTGGAACTCCTGGTGCCCGATTTGGCGGAAGCCTCCTTGGATTACGATTACCAAACCGTCCCCGTTCATCCGTCGGAACCGACCAACCTCACGGTGCGGTTCCACAACGACGGCAACGCCCCCATCGGCTACGATTTGTTCCTCGAGGCACCGGCGGGGTGGCGGGCCGGCTTCACCAACCTTGGCAGCGAGGCGGGAGCCACTTCGGGCTCCACCGGTCTGATCAACAGCGAAGCCCACCGAGCGGTGGGGCTGGTGTTCACGCCACCTCAGGTCATGACGGCGGCGGGCGCTCAGCGCGTGGTGACGTTGACGGCCATCGGTCAAACGGAGCAGCAAGAGCGGTTTGAATTCGACATTCCGATTCAACTGGCCACGGTGACGGATTTCAACATCAACCTTGAGTCGTCCTTGGGCACCGTTCGGCCCGATGCGAGCGTCTCGATGCGGTTCTCTCTTGAGCACCGCGGCAACATTGACCTCTCGTTGACGCCAAGTTTTGAGTTGCC
This sequence comes from Methanobacteriota archaeon, assembly GCA_038104845.1. GTDB lineage: Archaea > Thermoplasmatota > Poseidoniia > Poseidoniales > Poseidoniaceae > Poseidonia. The sequence continues at coordinate 38,538 of JAYOBJ010000013.1, read as the reverse complement.
ATCCGGGTGGTCGGTCACCAGCGACATGCCCGCCTTTGAACTTGAATGGGCGAGCAGCAAGAACCTGCTCTACACCCTGCAAGCGGGGGCCAACGCCCGTTCCGGCCCGGTGCAACTCCACTTCGACAACGGGTCGATGCGAACCACATGGACGGGGGCCCTGACCGTGGAATCCCTGCCCGAACCCACCCTCACGTTTGTCTCCCTCGAACTGCCCGATGGCACCCGGTTCGGGATGCTCCAGGCCGACGGTTCGCATCCTTCGGGCGAATCGATGACGTTCACGTGGCTGTTGAGCAACACCGCAGAAACAACCTGGACGCCGAGCGTGGCGTTGCAAACCGATGCGGGTTTGTTTGGTGACTGCAACGAAATTGAACCGGTTGCGCGAAATGCGCAGGTGCCGCTGGTGTGCACGGTGCTGATCGCCGACAGTCTTGCACCGATGGCCGAACCTGCGTTCACCCTTCGCCTCAACGGAAACGGGGTAGAACTGACCACGAACGTGGGGTTGCTGGTGGCCGAGAACGAACAAGTCACCTGGGACGTGGGTCAGGTGCCGGCGTTTGTGACAGGGGAGACGCGTCAGCTGCAGGTTGAGGTGGAGAACACCGGCAACCTACCGCTCCAACGTCAATTGCGCGTCGAGGCCCCCGACGGATGGACGGCCTCCGTGGACGGGGACGACATCGTCTCGCTGGAGGTCGGCCAGTCCGTGTTGGTTCGCCTCGATGTGCGCGCCGACCTTCCGGGCGAGGGTGTACTCAGCGTTCTGTTGTCCGAAAGCCCGGCGACCGACGCCGTCCTTTCCATCGCTGTTTCAGCCACCGGCGAGCCGGTCGGCACCAGCAGCAGCTCAGGGTTGACCGGTGCCACCGCAGCAGGTGCTGCGGTGCTGGCGATCTTGGTTCTGCTCGGTGTGGCCGTTGTTCGACGTCGAACGCCCGAGGTGCCTCAAGCGGTCCCGGCCCCGATCGTTGGCATGCCTGCGCTGAAACCCGTTCCAGCCGTTCCGGTGGTGGCACCGGTGGTCGCACCTGCTGCGGCGCCTGCGCCAACCTCTGCGCCGATGTGCTGGGCTTGCAGAGCGCCGGTCACCCGCGCAGCGGTGGGTTGCCCTTCGTGCGGTGCACGTTACCACGGCGCCGCATCACCCGGTTGCAACGCTGGGCATCTGACCACCTGCAACAACTGCGGGGCCGCCGCTTCAACCTTCATCCAGGCATGACCGAAGGCACTCAATGAAGCAGAATCGGCACAGGGTTTTGATAGGAGAACATGAAGCCGCATCCATGGAGACCAGCGTGAGCGCTCCAGGCCACCAACGCCGCAAGGCCGGTTTGCTCGTTCTGCTCATGCTGTTGGCGTTGGTGCCGTTGAGCGCACCGCTCGCCTCGGCGGACGGTGGGCGCGACGCCTCCATTCAGGTCACGGCCGTCCCCACAACGTTGACCGTCAACCCGGGCGAAGCCGGTGAATACACGATTCGCGTCCGGAACACCGGTTCAAACCCCGTCACGGTTCAGTTGAGCACCAGTCAAGAACCGGGGGAGGCCTGCAACGGCTTCACGTCCACCATCACACAGATCACAGGCCCCATCGATTCAGGTGCAACCGAGGAAGCGACGATGAATGTCTCGCTGACCCAAACCGCGGAGGGGGATTGCGACACCACCGTCACGGTGAACGCACAGGAGCAAGCCACCCCACCCGATGTGGGTGGTGCGCCAGCGCAGGAATCGGTCACGGTGACCACCACGTCGGGCGACGGATCCGGGAGCGCTTTGTTTGGCGTGGACCTCATCATCAACGACCGGGAAAAGGACTGGGCCGGTGAAGAGGAAATCGATTTCAGCGTGGAGGTTGAAAACACCGGTCAAACCAACGAGACCATCGCCTTGAGCGTGGATTCAACCTCCGAACCCGGCTGCATTGCTTCGGACGACTTCACGGTAACGCTGAGCGATGAAACGGTGAATGTGGACCAGGAGGAATCCGAAACCGTCACCGTGTCGATCGAGGTGCCCGAGGGGCAAGCTGCCGACGATTATTGCTGGGAGATCACCGGTTCGGTGACCAACGACCCCACGCAAGAAGCCAGCGATGTCGAAACCTTCCAGTTGAACGTCCCGGTGCTCAAGCAGTGCACGGTGTCGTTGAGCAAGACCTCGGTCAGCGTTCGTCCCGAAGCTTCGGCCACGTTGACCGTGACCTTCGCCAACGACGGTAACGCCGATTGGACCATCGCCACGTCAGCAGGCGGCACCAAAGCTTCGTGGGTCACCGTTGACGGCCCTTCCTCAGGTCTTCTGCCCTACGATAACGGCAACGGGGAACGTTCGTTCGACCTGGTGGTTTCACCCGACGACTCCGTCCGTGCTGGGACCAGTCAAACCGTCCCCATCCTTGGCAAGGAGGGCCAATCCGTGAAGTGTCAGACGGACTTGACGGTCGTTGTCGGCCAATCCTACGGCGCCAGCATCTCCGTGGCCACGTCGCTGCTCTCCAACATTCAACCGGGCCAAAACGAATCCACCACGGTCACGGTGACCAACCTGGGCAACGGGCCGGACAACCTCCGGGTCGCCTCGTCCAGCGCACCCACGGGCTGGGCGGTTCAACTCGAACAGTCCACCGTATCGGTCGGTTCGATGCACGACGCGGATGACGACGCCACGCTGTCCGTGACGGTTCGCGTGCCCACCAGCGCCCTGGCCACCGAGGAGATTGAACTCGTGCTCAGTGTGCTGCCCTCGAGCGGCGGTACGGCCTACGACACCGTGACGTTGCGCGTCACCGTCGCCGCTGTCCACGGCATGGACATCGGCGTGCCCTCCACCGACCAAACCGGTCGGTCGGGAACCGACGTTCGGTTCCCCATTGACATCACCAACGAAGGCAACGTACGCGATTCGATTCGCCTTTCGGCGGTCTCGCAAACCGCCAGCCCTGCGTGGGGCACATCCTTCGAAACGACGGAGGGCATGCCGTTCACCGAGATCGATGTCGAACCACGCTCCACGCTTCGGGTGTTCTTGGTGGTCAGCATCGACGGCGAAGAAGAGCTCGAGAACACACGGGTGACCGTTCGCGTGCGCAACCTGGACGACACCAACAGTGCCGACGCCGACAACGACGGCATCCCCGACAACCAGCGTGAGGCGACCTTCCTCGCCGTGCTTTCGGATCGGAACTTTTCGATGAGTCTCCGCTTTGACGACGGCGACACCGCCAACAGCGCCTCGTTGGTGTTGCCGCCAGCGGGCACCGCCACCTACGGTTTGTGGATTCAAAACACCGGCGACGGCAACGACGAGGCCATCTTCACGGTGGGCGGGCTTGAGGGCCTTGCCACCCGGGAGTTGGTGGCGTTCGGTCTGCCGGTCACCGGTGAACTTCCCGTCCCGAAGGGCTTCGGTGTGTGGGACGTGGCCAACGGCAATTTCGTGTTCGGAGAGGACGGTACGCCCTTGTTGGGAACAGGGGCGAACGACGACATCGCTCGCACCCGCGCAGAGAACATGATGGTCGAGAACGGCTACATCGACGGTTATCAGGTGCGTGCTTACGAGGTCTTTGTTGAGCTGACCGTCCGCGTGAACCCTGGTGCTGAAACCGGCCAGAGCGGTCAGTTGCAGATCATCGCAGCCAGCGTGTCCAACGCTGCCGACACCACGGCGGCCGTGACCCTGTCGTTGGAGGTGAGCATCGTTCACGATTTGACGTTCGACACCGAAAGCGTTCGACGCGAGGTGGGGGTCACCTACGGGTCCTCCAACCACGAGGAAATCGTGACCATTGTGAACACCGGTAACATTGAGACGGACATCCGCATTTTCACCTCTGACAACCTTCGTGGATGGTCGGTCGTGCTCGACACCGAGTCGGGCAGCGATTGCACCTTCGATGCCGGGGAATTGGTGTGCACGGTGGAGGAAGGCGAATCGGTGAACGTGACCGTGACCATCCGGCCTCCGTTCGGCGCGGAGTTGGAGGACACCTACAAGTTCACGCTCTCGGCTGAGCCCGTTGACACCGGCGTTTTGGACCGGCAAAACATGGAATTCGTGGTTCAAGGGACGCCCGCGGATGGCGTCTTCAACCTGGCCAACAACACGACGGTTCAAGCCGGTGCTGCGGGTGTGATCCTTCTCCTGCTCGTGGCGTTGTTGATCCGCCGCCGATGAGGTCCTGCGTTTGCCAACAGCAGGGCGCTGTCGCTCCCCAACGCCGTTTGGCGGTCGGGGGCGGTTGACAACGCTTATTGAGGGGTCTCAGTTGGAGAAGAATAGAGAGCGTATGCGTTCTTTGTTGGTGTGAGTATGTCGGGACTTGAATCCGTGCCCAGTGCCTACCTTTCCATTGGTTTCTTGACGGTTGTTGGGATCCTCATGCCGCTGACCAATTTCATCATCACGTGGTTGGTTCGCCCCAAGGTCGACCCTGCCCGACCGCACATCACCCGGTCGTATTTGTTGGAGGGCTACGAGCGCGACCACAGCCTCTACCCTCGCCGATTGACCACCTTTGAGTGCGGCAGTGAACCCGTCGGCGAGGCCATGATTCAGTTCCACTTCCAATACTACTGGTACGCCATCATCTTCCTCGTTTTCGATGTGGCCTTCATGTTCCTCGTGCTCGGCGGCATGGTCGCTGCCGATGCCACCAAAGTGGGCAGCACGACCACGGTCGCCGACGCCGAGTCGGCGCTCGTGACGCTGGGCATCTTCTTCGCCACGATGTCCCTTGGCGTCTGGTACGTGTTCCGCAAGCGAGGTCGCATTTACATTTGAGGTGAAGTTCATGGCAGGTCAAGACGAGAACTACGCAGCCTTCAACAGTCGTGCATTGGTCGAGATGGTCGGTGACGTCACCGATGAAGCCCTCAAGGCCACCAAGATCAAGCAATTCCTGAGCGTGCTCGCTGGCCGCTACTTCAACTGGGCCGGTCGCAAGTCCCTGTTCACCCTCCACCTTGGCATCAAGTGCTGCGCCATTGAGATGGCCGCAGCCGCCACCCCTCGATTTGACGGAGATCGGTTCGGTGTGCTGTTTCGTTCGTCGCCCCGTCAATCCGATGTGCTGTTGGTGAACGGCCCCATCACCAAGAAATTCGCCGACAAGGTTGTCCGTCTCTGGGAGCAAATGCCCGAGCCCAAGTACTGCATCGCCATGGGCGAGTGCGCCATCTCGGGCGGACCGTACTTCCAATCCTACAACGTTCTCGAGGGTGTTGACACCGTCATCCCCGTCGACGTTTACATCCCAGGCTGCCCGCCCCGTCCCGAGGCCCTGATCGACGGCTTTGGCTTGCTGCGCGAGAAGATCATCCGCATCGGCGCCGCACCAAGCAGCGGCCGCAAGGGCGACAAGCCCGTCATCGTGGGGGAGGACTGACCATGGGCATGCGCGTGACCCTCGAACAATCCAACGCGGCAGCCGAAGACGCCGTCAAGCGGGTGGACGCCAAGTTCGGTGGCGCCGATGTGGTGTCCACCGTCGAGCACCACGCCAACGCCCACAAAATGGCGTTTGTCCGCATCGTGTCCCCGGCTCAACACCTACAGGCGCTGGCCAAGCACCTCCGCTTTGAGGTGGGGGTCAACTACTGTTCGATGGTCACCGGCACCCACTTCCCCGAAGGCGGTGCGGACCGAGGTTGGGAAGTGGTCTACCATTTGATGCGTCAACCCGTGAAGGACCAGGCGCCCCACACCAACACGGTTCACGTTGCCGAGGGCCTGAAAGGCGACGATGTCCCGCTTGAATTCGAAGTCGTCGTGACCCTACCGCAAACCGATGACCCCGTCGTGCCCAGCGTCCAGAGCGTGTGGGTTGGGGCCGATTGGAACGAAAAGGAAACCTGGGACCTCGTCGGCATCCGGTTCGAAGGTCACCAAAACATGCACCGTGTCCTCAACCCCCACGACAGCCCTGAAGGCTTCCACCCGTTGCAGAAGCAGCACAAAATCCGCTACCACGATTTCAACGAAATGTACGACGACGCCCAAGGCTTCGGTCGAAAACCAACCGACGAGGGTCGGGTCAAGTGAGGTGAGACGATGGCACAAATGTGGATCACAATGGGACCTCAACATCCGATGACGCACGGTCTGTGGACGCTGCGCGTCAAGGTCGACGGTGAAACGGTCGTCGACACCGAAGCCGAACTCGGCTACATCCACCGCGGTGTGGAAAAGATCGCAGAGTCCAGGGACTTCACGCAAATCACGCCCTACTGCGACCGCTTGTGTTACGTCAGCGCGATGACCTGGGCCAACTCCTACATCTACGCCGCCGAAGACCTGCTCGAGGTCGAGGTCCCCGAGCGTGCTGAATACATCCGCCTCATCGCCGCCGAATGCCAGCGCTTGGCGTCCCACTTGATGTGGCTCGGTGCCTACGGGCCCGACATCGGCAGCTTGACCTTGATGACCTGGTGCATGCGAGACCGCGAAATGTTCCTCGATCTGCTCCAAGAATTGGGCGGCTCACGCATGCACTACAACTACCCCCGCATCGGCGGCGTCAAGCGCGACCTACCGGTCGGCTTTGCTGACCGGTTGGTGGCCAAAATCCGCCTCTTTGAGAAGCGCATCGATGAATACGAGATGCTGTTGGATGAATCGACCATTTGGCTGGTCCGCCTCCAAGGTGTCGGCTACGCCAAGGCGGAAGACATGGTCAACGCCGGTGTGTCCGGCCCCAACATCCGCGCTGCCGGTGTGAACTACGACGTTCGATGGGCGCACCCTTACTCGGTGTACGACCAAGTGGACTGGGAACCAGCTGTGGAAAAGCCCACCTCGGTCAAGGGGGCTGATTGCTACGACCGTTACCGAGTTCGCATGGAAGAGATGCGCCAATCCTGCCGCATGATGCTCGACGCCATCGAGAAAATTCCCGGCGGCAAGAACACGAACTACGCCAACGGCGACGCCATGATTCTCGCCAAGGCACCCACTCGGGCTCCTGAAGGTGCCACCGGCTTCTCCCACTACGAATGCACCCGAGGTGCCTCCCAGTTCTACATCCAGGGCGGCGGTGACGGGCGTGGAAAGAACCCGTACCGGCTTTCGATTCGCTCGCCGATGTTCATCACCATCCCTTACGTGGCCAAGACGATGATCGGCTACAAGGTGGCGGACATCCCCGCCATCATGGGCAGCTTTGACCCCTGCATTGGAGAGACGGACCGTTGAGGTGATTCCATGGACGACAAGTACGATTTGGTAGGTTTCTTCTTGGACAAGGAGGGCCCCCTCCGCGCCACCATCATCGATGTTCTTCAGGGCTCACCCGTCGAGGAAAGCGCCAGCAGCATTTCGTTTGGCGTGGCGACCTTTGCGGTCACCAACATCGTGTTCTTGATGCTGTTTTTCTCTCAATTCGCCATCCTGTGGATCGAGCGAAAAGCATGCGCTCGCATGCAAGACCGCTACGGGGCCACCACGGCCCTTCGCTCGCTCTGGGTCGGCGAAAACGGCGTCACGGCCGGCGAGTGGTGGAACATGCTGCCCTTCGGGCTCGGCCGCCCCTTGGGTGCGGTGAACAAGTGGCTCAACAAGCGCTTCGGGAACCGCGACGAAAACTTTGCCACGGTTGACCGTGTCAACAACCGCTCGTGGATGGGTGTGCCCATCCTCCCCGGTTTCTTCCAAAACGTGGCCGACGGCATGAAGTTCCTGGTCAAGGAACACATGGTGCCCCAGCGCGCCGACCGCCTCATCTTCGAGACGTCGCCGTTCCTCATCGTGTCGTCCACGCTGTTGATTTTGGGGATGATCCCCCTCTCCAGCGGCATCTACGCGACCAACCCCGACCTCTCCATCCTCTACGCCATTGCCATCTTCGGCATTGCTCCCATCGGTGTGTTTTTCGCCGGCTGGTCTTCCAACAACAAGTACACCCTCATCGGTGGCATTCGCTCGGCTGCTCAGTTGACGGCCTACGAGATCCCGTTGCTGTTGACCCTCCTCTCCGTGGCGATTTTGACGGGGACGTTCAACATCATTGAAAGCATCCATTTCCAACACGCCGCCGGCTCGTGGAACATCTTCCTGATGCCCTTGGGCGCTGCCCTCTTCCTCGTGACCATGATCGCCGAAGTGGAGCGCGTACCCTTTGACATGCCCGAGGCCGAGGCCGAACTCGTCGAAGGTTGGTGGACGGAATACGGTGGCATGCGGTTTGGCATGCTGTTCATGGCAGAATACATCCGCACGTACGCCGCGTGCTTCCTGTTCACCCACTTCTTCCTCGGTGGATGGCACCTGCCCTTCCAAGGCACCATCGGTTCCATCCCCTACCTCGGTGACGCTTACCTGCTCATCCCCGGAGCCATCATGACGCTGCTCAAGTCGTGGCTGGTCTTCCTGGTGGTGTTCGTTTGGGCACGGTTTGCGCTGGCTCGCATCCGAACCGATCAAATCCTCGAATTCGGCTGGCGCATCCTTCTGCCACTGGCGGTGCTGCAGGTCGTGCTGGCCTTCGTGTACCGCCTCTACCTGTTCAACCCCGAAGGCATGTCGGCTCAAAACGACGTGGCCGGTGGCCAAGCCTGGGATGCCTTTGGGATTCCATGGGTGGTCCCCGTCTTGACGACCCTGTTCTGGGCTGGCGCCTTCGTGGTGTACCTCAACGATGAGGACAAATCCGTCAATCAGGAGCGTATGTTCCACGTCCACACGGACAAGCCTGCGGGAACGGTGGCCCCGGGGCAGGAGTGAGGTGAGACCATGCCAATGCATCCACACGCACAACCCAACTTCCGAAACCTGTTCTGGTACCCGTTCAAGATCACCTTGGTCACGGCGCTGCGAACCTTTGCCTTCATTGGCAACCGGTTTGGCAAACGCCTCGGCGGTTACCACAACCTTTCCCACCCCGAGTTCCTTGACGACGGCAGCAAGGCCCGCGCCGCCTCTCAGGCGGAAATGAACGACATCACCCGCCAAGAGTTCGCTGCCGACCGCGTGACGTCGGACTTGAAGCCCACCCTTTGGAAACCCCAAACGGTGCAGTACCCCTACGAACGCCTTGAGGACATGGAGCCCTGGTTGTTCGTGCCGGGCAACTACAACGGGCGCATCGGTGTGATTTGGGAAACCTGCACGGCGTGCAAGATGTGCGTGAACATCTGCCCCAACGATTGCCTTCACATGACGACTGAACTTCGTGTTGACGTGCTCGACAGCGCCGAAGGCGAACACGCCGGCATGGGGATGGAGCTCGAAGTGGGGAAGTTTGCTGCTGTTGAGGTGCCCGAAGTCAAAGCAACCCTCGACACGTTCAACCACGTGACGGCCCACGCCGACACGCCCCAGGAATGGCGCTTTGGCGAGGTGCTGGATTTGTCCGGTGACACCGCCACCGTGCGTTGGAACGATTCGGGCGAGGAAGCGATGGTTGACACCGCTGAATTGCGCCCCGCTGACGACCAGATCGTGTCCGGTCGCATCGACGTCGGTCGTTGCATGTTCTGCGGTTTGTGCATGGAAGCCTGCGGTTTCACCTCGTTCTTCATGACCAACGAGTACGACGGCATGTCCGGTTTCACCCGTCAAGACCTTTGGTTCGATGCGTCCCGCACTCGCGTGCTGCCCGGTGTTCACCAGGAAGCCGTGGATGCCGAACTGGCAAAGCGCGCCTCCAAAGAGCGCGACAAGCGCGCCAAGAAGGCGGCCAAGGAAGCCGCTGCCAAGGGGGAAGCCTGAGATGGACGTGGTGTCGGTCGCCGAAACGGCGGTGTTTTTCCTGTTCGCCGCCATCACGTTGGGCGGTGCACTGGGCTTGATCTTCGCTCAGCGCGTGGCCCACTCGATGCTGTCCCTGATCTTCTGTTTCATGGCGGTGTCCGGCATCTTCATTCTGCTCGGTGCGGAATTCCTTGCGGCCATTCAAATCCTTGTGTATCTGGCCAGCGTTGGCCTGGTCGTGCTGTTTGGCATCATGTTGACCCGACGCCAAATCCTTGAGGAGGACTTCGAATGAAGTTCATTTCTCTGTTCACCCGCTTGGGCCTGCTGGCCTTGGGCTTCCTGTTGGTGGCCATCGTCAACGACGACGCCGTGTGGGCCTCGCCCAGCGACACCGCACCCACCACCTCGGGATTGGCCGACGCCTTGCTCCATGAATGGGGCCTGGCCATGATGGTGCTGGGCATGCTCATGGCCATGGCCATGATGGGCGCTGCGTACTTGGTTCGAGACGAGCGACGTGAAAACTTGCTCTGGGAATTTGGAGGTGAGGAAGAATGATCGATCCCGCATGGGTGTCCGGTTTGTCCGCCCTGTTGTTTGTCATCGGCTTGGCCGGTGCCTTCACCCGAAAGAACGCCATCATTGTGCTGATGTGCATCGAATTGATGCTCAACGCCGCCAACATGCAGTTCGCTGCTGCCGCCGTGCACCACGGCGACACGACGGGCTGGGTGTACACCATCTTCGCCATCGCCATTGCGGCGAGTGAAGTGGCGATCGGTCTGGCCATTTTCCTGGCCATGTACGGTCAGCACGAATCGATCACGCTGGACGATGTGAACGTCCTGAAGAACTGAGGTGGTACCATGGCAGGAAGCGGCAGTTCAGAAATTGTTCACAGCACAGCGGCGCAATTTGCGCCATGGATCCTCTTGCTCCCGATGTTGGCGTTCCCCATCATCCTCTACCTTGGGAAAGCCCTGAACGGCAACAAGATGTGGAAGGACACGCTCAAGGAAGGCGGGCTCATCGCCCTCGGCTTCATGGGCGCCAGTTTGGTGTTGTCCCTGTGGCTGGTCATCGATTTCATCGGCGCCTACGGCGGCACGGAGATGCTCAGCGACTGGACGTGGTTCACCTCCAGCATGTGGGCCGACGGCGACAATGCGGTCAGCACCGTGTCCTTTGGATTCGGCATTCACATCGACCACATCACGGTGATGCTGCTCTTCATCGCCTCCTTCCTGTGCTTGCTCATCAACACCTTCGCCATCGGTTACATGAACACCGACCCGATCAACGACAACCGCAACCACCGCTTCTACGCTGAGTTCGTGCTGTTTTGTTCGGGCATGCTCGGCATGGTGCTCGCCGATTCGTTCCTCTGGTTGTTCATCTTCTGGGAATTGATGGGTCTCTGTTCCTACCTGCTCATCGGGTTCTACTACGAACGCCCCAGCGCTGCCTACGCCGCCAAGAAGGCGTTCCTCACGACCCGTGTCGGTGACGTGTTCCTGATGGTGGGTTTGGCCATCCTCTGGGACCTCTTCGGATCGCTGGATTACGCCGTTGTCTTCGATTCCCACAACATCGAAGCCGTGGCCCACGACAGCGCCGGCACGCTCGCATGGGCCCTGGGCTTGATGTTCATCGGTGCCGTCGGCAAGTCCGCCCAGTTCCCGCTTCACGTGTGGCTGCCCGACGCCATGGAAGGGCCAACGCCCGTCTCGGCCCTCATCCACGCTGCGACCATGGTCAACGCTGGTCTCTACCTCGTGGCCCGCATGTTCCCCTTCTTCGGTCACGAAGCCATGCACGGTGAACTGGCGGACCTGGCGTTCATCATCGCTGCTATCGGCGGCACAACGGCCGTCATGGCCGCCGCCATCGCCTTCGTCCAGCACGACCTGAAGAAGGTCCTCGCTTACTCGACGATGTCGCAGCTGGCCTACATCTTCACCGGATTGGGTGCAGCCCTGTACCTGGCCAACACCCTCCACTGGCACAAGTACCTGCCCGACGGGACCACGAACCCTGAGTATTACGTCAATCACGGCATTGTCATCGTGGCCTTTGGTGCGGCGCTGTTCCACCTGTTCAACCACGCCATGGCCAAAGGCATGCTCTTCATGGCCAGCGGTGCGGTCATTCACGAAGTGCACCATGCGCACCACCACTTGCACCATCATGACGACGATCACGGCCACGGTGACCCCGAGGAACTCGTGATGCTCGCCAAGTACCTCAACGACAACGACCAAACGGTGTACGAGTTCTTCAAATCCATCGATTTGGACGGCTCAGGGGACATCGACATGTTCGAGTTCCAAAAGGCCCTCACCGCCAGTCAGATCGCCAACCTCCCACCGTGGGAAATGACGGCACTGGTCAAGGCAGTCGACCTCAACGGCGACGGTCGCCTCAACCTGCCTGAGCTTGACCTCGCTCTCGGCCGCATCATCTCGGACCTCGATCACGGGCACCACGACGAATTCGACGCACAGTCGATGGAGAACATGGGCGGTTTGGCCTCCAAGATGCCCATCACCGCCACGGCCATGCTCGTCGGTTCGCTGTCCATCATGGGCTTCCCGCTCATCGGCGGGTTCTGGTCCAAGGAAGGCATCATCGCCAACACGTGGCGCGTCGCCCTCGAGGACCCCCGCTTCTTCTACCCGGCGCTGTGCGTGCTGCTCGGTGCCGGCATGACCGGGTTCTACATGTCCCGCATGTGGCTCAAGACCTTCGCCGGTTCACCCAAGGGCGAAGTGGCAGCGCACGTCCACCCAACCAACACGTGGATCAAAATCCCCTTGTTCACGCTGACCTTCTTCAGTTTGGGCGGGGTGATCCTCGCTTCCATGGGCTTCACGCATTGGGCACCGGACATCGAATACGCGCTCATGTCCGACCACGGATTCATCGGTGGTTTCCTGTACGAGATGGAGCACGTGTTTGCCAATTCCAAGCCGTTCTTCTTCATCCTGACGTACATCGCCATCTTCATCGGCGCCATCGTCGGTCCTGGATTGGCGCTCTCCCTCTACGGCGGGGCCCTCGACGAGGGTGAAACGGCCAAGCCCTGGTTCACACCCGTGCTGGCGCTCAACGCCGCTGTCAAAGGGCGCTACCACTGGGACAACAGTGCGCTGGCCGGTTCCGGGTTTGCGACCGCACTGAGCAACCGCTTGTACTTCGACCATTACTACGACATGGCCATGCTCAAGATCGTCGCCGCCTTCTCCAACAAGGCTGCACAGGCCGATGCTTCGGTCATCGACGGGACGGTCAAGACCATTGAGCGGACCTCCCAGGACATCTCCACCAAACTTCGGGCCCTCACGACGGGCTCCGCACGCGATTACATCCTGATGGCGGCCGTTGGCACTTTGGCGCTGGTCGGCCTGATCTGGGGGGTGGTCGCATGATGGATTGGATTTCGATTCCCTTGGTGGGCTTCCCGCTCGTGGCCAGTTTGGCTCTGTTGGCCTTTGTCGGCAACGCCTCGCCGGCCGCACGTGCCAAGGTTGGACCCACCGTGCGTTGGGTGACCCTGGCCGTTTCGCTTGCGATGCTGGCCATCACCACGGCCATGTTCTTCGGCAGCTTGGAAGGTGATTCCATGCTCGATTGGGACACGATGGCGTTTGGCGACTTCAACTTTGAATTCCGTTACATGTGGGTCGAGATGCTTGGCATCCACTGGAGCGTGGGCATGGACGCTCTGTCCTTCCCCATGGTCTGGTTGACGACCTTTTTGCTGCCTGTCACCATCGTGGCCACCTGGAACGAGAAAAACGCCGCCGTCTATTTCCCACTCGTCCTCATGATGGGCGGTGCACTCATCGGTGTGTTCGTGGCCTTGGACCTGTTCATGTTCTACGTGTTCTGGGAACTGACCCTGATTCCGATGTTCTTCCTCATCCTGAAGTGGGGCGGCAAGGACCGAAAATATGCGTCGCAGAAGTTCTTCATCTACACGTTCACGGCCTCGGTCGTGATGCTGCTCGGTTTGGTGACGCTGTACTTCATGCAGCCCGAGAACCTCAGCTACGCCGGCGATTGGACCGGTCGGACCTTTGACATCCCAACCCTCATCGCTCACTCGCAAGCCGCCAACGCCGGTGGTGCGTGGTTCCTCGGCGAAAGCATGCAAAAGGCGCTGTTCATCATGCTGATGATCGGTTTCCTCGTCAAGTTGCCCTCCGTGCCGTTCCACACCTGGCTTCCCGACGCTCACGTCCAAGCACCAACCGGTGGTTCGATGCTCTTGGCCGGTGTGATGCTGAAGATGGGTGCCTACGGCATGTTCCGCCTGCCGCTGGCCATGTTCCCGCACGCAGCCCACCACTTCCAACTTTGGTTGCTGGTCTTCGGAATGGTTTCGCTGGTCTGGGGCGCCATCGTGTGTTTGGGTCAAACCAACCTCAAGAAAATGGTCGCTTACTCCTCGGTGTCCCACATGGGCGTCATCATGATCGGCATCGCCACCATGCAGCCGCTCGGTTGGGCCGCTGCGCTCTTCATGATGTTCGCTCACGGCATCATCAGCCCCATGCTCTTCGCTGTGTGCGGTGCCTTCAAGCATCACTACCACAGCATGGAAATCGGCGCCATGCGCGGCATGGCCAAGCACTCACCCTGGCTGGCCACCTCCATGATGTTCGCTTGGATGGCCTCGTTGGGCTTGCCCCTGCTCGCAGGTTTTGTGGCTGAACTGATGATGTTCCTCGCCCTGTGGCACTTCCTGGCCGCAGAAGGCTGGAGCGTGCTGTGGATGGTCGGCCCGGCCTTCGTCCTCGCCATCACCGCTGCTTACTACCTCTGGTCCATGCAGCGCACCATCTTCGAAGGCGGTGAAAAGACACAACCCCCCGAGAGTTTGCACGGTGCCCCCGTACCGGACATTGCCGATTCCGAGAAGCTGGCCATGCTCATCATGGCCGTCTTCACCATCCTGTTCGGCGTCATGCCGTGGATTGCGTTGAACATGATGAACGGTTGGACGGTGGGCTTCTTCAACTCGCTGTTGATTCCAATTCTGGGAGGTGCCTGAGATGCAGCAAACCATGGAACCCTTTGGTGACGGCTTCATCACGACCCTTGCCCCCGAATTCGTGCTCGTCATCGGGTTGTTCACCCTGATGATTGCGCCCAACCTCGGCGATGGCAAATTCCGTCTTCCGCTTTCGCAGGTTCGCGTGCCCTACTTCTTCGGTGGCCGGCGCGGCAAGGTGGACAGCGACCCACGGTTGCCAGGCTTGTTCGCTTCGTTCTTTTTCATCGCCGCCTTTGGCATGGTGTTGCTGTCCTTCGTGGACGGCATGAACACGACCACGGTTCAGGTGGTTGATGCCGATAACAACGTCACCAACCTGCTGAAGGTCGACGAATTCAGCCGAACGTTTGAGTTGATTTTCTACGGGGCCCTTGCCCTCGCTTCCGTGGCGTCCATCAACCGCTTGCCTGCGACCTCTCGCGACGATCGCTCCAACGCAGGGCTGTACAACAACCGCCGTCAGGTGGACTTCTACATCCTGCTCATCACCTGCGGGCTGGGCATGTCCATCGTGGCCTTGGCGCAGGATCTGTTCCTGCTGTTCATCGGGCTTGAGTTGGCGTCGTTCTCCACCTACGTGCTGGTCTCCTTCATGAAAGAGACCAAGGAAGGCACTGAGGCCGGTATGAAGTACTTCATCGTCGGCTCCGTGGCTTCCGGTGTCGGTCTGTACGGTCTTTCACTGCTGTACACGTGGTCGGGTTCCCTCCAATTCGAAGCGCTGACGAACGCCTTCATCACCTCGGGCATGGAACCCCTGCCGCTTGTGGCGCTGAGCATGCTGCTCGTTGGTTTTGGCTTCAAGGTCAGTGCTGCGCCGTTCCATTTCGCAGCACCCGATGCCTACGCCGGTGCAACAGGCCCGGTGGCCGGTGTCTTGGCGACCGCCAGCAAGGCCATGGGCGTGCTGGGCTTGCTGCGCATCCTGATCATCGTGGCCGCACCCGAAGCAACCGACGGCGCTGCGGTGTGGTTGGTGGCACTGGGTGTGCTGGCCGCCGTGACCATGACCTGGGGCAACCTCGCTGCGTTGGGGTCCACCAACCCAAAGCGCATGCTCGCTTACTCTTCGGTGGCGCACGCCGGTTACATGCTGGCCGCCATCACGGCCATCGGCGCTCTGAATTGGGAGCCGGCCAACATGACCGAGAGCAACAACGCTGCCTTGGCCATCGTCACGGCGTTGGTGTTCCACCTCGTGGTCCTGGTTTGCTTCAAACTCGGCGCCTTCCTGGTCCTGTCCCTGCTTGAATCCGAACAGGGCGGCCACAGCTTGGCTTCCCTGGGCGGTTTGGCGAAGCGAGAACCGATGCTGGCCGTGACCATGTTCATCTTCATGATGTCCCTCGCCGGTGTGCCGCCGTTGTCGGGTTTCATGTCGAAGTTCCTCGTGATCATGGGGATCGTCAAGGCAGCGCTCATCGGCTCCACCGTCGACGGGACCATCGTCTTCAGCGAACTCCACTGGGTGTGGTGGTTGGCCTTCTTGATGGTCATTAACTCCGCCATTTCCGTGTTTTACTACCTGCGGGTCGGTTTGGTCATGTTCTTCCACGAGCCTGAGGAAGGCCGTCGCACGTCGTTGCCACCCGGCCGCTCCGTTCGCGTGGCCATCGTGGTCTGTTTGGTCGCCACCGTGTTCTTCGGTGTGGGCGCCAATGCGCTCATCGCCCTCTGCGAATCGGCTGCCAACGCCCTGCTCAACGTGTGGTGATTCACGAACCGACACCTCACCTCGTTGAGGTGATGTGATGGCTTCAAGAAGGGTTGACCGCTGGCTCTTGACAGGTGAGCACGGTTGGGACGACGAGGCGAGGAAAAGGTCGACGTTGAGGAATTGGCCCGTCTGGAGAACCCAGAGGGCGCCAGCGACGGCAAAATCCGCGTCAAAATGCCCAACAAGAAAGTCAACGAGATGTTCGCCCTCGCTTCGCAAATTTTGGGCGGTCGTCGTGTCACCGTGTTGTGCGAAGACGGCGAAACCCGTTTGGCTCGCATTCCAGGGAAAATGCGTCGACGTCAGTGGGTCCGCGAAGGCGATCTGATCATCGTGTGGCCTTGGGACTTCCAAGACTCCAAGGCGGACGTCAAGCACCGCTACACCAAAACCCAAGCCATGTACCTGTCCAGGAAGGGCGTTCTGCCCGACGATGTGGACATGTTCGGCATGAACACCAACTTCGATGACGACGGTGAGCACGACGACCTGTTCGCATCGGGGCGTGAGGACGATGAGGAGGACATGTTCGACGACGACAGCGACGACAGCGACGACCTGTTTGGTGACGACGGCGATGCAGACGACGACTTGTTCGCTGATGACGGAGACGGCGACGACGCCGACGATCTGATTGACACCGACGACAGCAAAACAGACGGCGAGGAGGATGAAACCTCCGATGAAGACCCCGCGCCCGCATCGATGCCCGATGACGAGGATGAAGACGACGACGATGACGACGACGTGGATGCGCTGTTTGCTTGACCATCCGGAGGGTTCGGATGCACCGCGACGACTGGGACGAACTCGGTGGTCGGCAAAAGAAGCGGCGAAAATCCAAGCGACGGCAGCCCCGCAACAAAGCGGAGCAACTTGACGAGGAGCATCACCGCGAGGAACAGAACGAATTCCTCAAGGGCTTGACGGACAAACACAAGCAGTTTGACTGGATGAAGGAAGACCGCTACAATTCGATGTTTCGCAACATCGAGTCCAAGATTCAAGGCGCCATTGGCACGGGGAGCTACGATTGGGTCGACCGACGGGTGTTCGACCAGGTCTTCGACCGATTGACATTGATGGCCCTGTACAAATTGATGAAATCCGGGATCATCGATACATTGGATTTCCCCGTGGCGCGAGGCAAAGAGGCGCACGTGTTTCACGGCACCAGCTTGGACGGTCAGCCGGTGGCGGTGAAGATCTTTCACACCTCCAACGCGGTGTTCAAAAATCTGGTTCAGTACATCGAGGGGGACCCTCGGTTCACGGGGTTGCGTCGAAAACATCGCGACCTCGTTGAAGTCTGGGTTCGAAAGGAGTATCGGAACCTGAACCGTTTGGCGCGATGGGGGCTCAACGTCCCCAAAGCGCTGGGGGTTCACAAAAACGTCCTGGTGATGGAATACCTGGGCTCCGATGCATCACCCTCCCCAAAATTGCGCGAGGTTGATGTTCCTGACCCGGAGGCCGTGGTGGACGACCTGCTGCGTTTCCTTGCGGTTTCATGGCAGCGAGCCAACCTTGTCCACGGCGATTTTTCTCCCTACAACATCCTGTGGCACAATGAACGGGCATGCGTCATCGACGTCGGTCAAGCCGTGGTCGACAGCCACCCCAAGGCGCAAGAATTCCTCGTGAGGGACGTCACGCGATTGGTGGAATGGGCGAACAAAATGGGGGTTGAACTGACGTTGGCGGAGGCCATGTACGAAGTGTTGAACCTGGATGTGGCCGATTTGGAGCAACAACCCATCGAGGATGTTTGAGTCACTCCTCTTCCCACTGGATGGCCTCGTCCTCGGCCAACGCCATCATGCTGTTCACCGCTTCAGCGTCCTCAGGGTCCACTTGGGCTGCACGCATGCGGCGGTGACGTCGCGCCTCGGCCACGTCCTCGAGACCGGGAACGAGATGGCCGAAGCCACCGGAGGCAGGTGCGGGTCGCTCTTCGTGTGCGTCCAGCGATTTGGACTCGAGCCGCGCTCGCTTTCGGTCGCGTTCCAAGAAACCGATCACGGTGCCGTGTTCGGCACCACCCGCCAGCATCTCAATGGCTTGACGAGCGGCGTACAGACCGGATTCTTCCCCGACCAGCACGACCGTGGAGTTGTAAATGCTGATTTGCGTGCCGGTGAGTTGTTCGATCAATTTGCGAATCTTACCTTGACGGCCGATGATGCGGGCGCGAATGCGGCGCTGCTGGTTGGACCGTTTACCGACGTAATCCCTCAGGTCGACGAGTTCGAAGAAATGGTCGTCGTCCAACAACCGCACAGCGGCATCGGGTGCCATGCCGCGTCCGATGGCCTTGACCACATCGGGGAGTTTCATCGCCTTGACGGGGTCGTAGGTGCCTGCGTCGCCCCACGTCACCTCGATGTCACCGGTGTCGGAATCGATACGGAACGCTTGGCATCCTGCCGCTTCCCGAATGGCTTTGCTGGTGGCGCCACCTGCGCCAATGATGACCGCGATTCGGTCCTTGGGGACCCGAGGCAGGGCTTGGCGCATGGCGTCGGGTGTGACCGTCCTCTTTTCAATCCCTTGCTTGCCGCTGGAGATGGGCCACCACCAACCCGGCGATGAGCAGGGCGAGGATGGAGGGTGCGAACGACGGCACAAGGCCGGGGTTGTCCAACGATGCGCCCGTGACGACGAGGTAGTTGCGGTTGTTGCCCTCGTCGTATTCATCGATGACGTTGGCGTGGTCGATGACCAACCGGATGTCGTACTGGCCCGAGTTGGGCACGGTGTAGTTCCACACGATGGTCTCGGTGCTGTCGGCGAGCGACCCCGTTGGGAGGCTGCGCGTTTCCATCACCGTCCATTCCACGCTGGCGGTTCGGTCGGCGGGTGCGGTTTCCAAACGAACGATGACGCTGCCTCCGTAATCCTGGTTGGATTCAAGCACGCTGGTCACCATGACGTTGCCGGTTTGTTCACCGGGTCGAACGACCAACCGGTCGAGGTTGGTTTCGCTCGTGTTCCACATCAGGTCAAGTCCCGGAAGGATTTGAAACGCGCTCGGTTCCGTGGTGTAACTGTTGCCGGCTTGGTCGGTGACGACGGCACGCAGCATCAGGTGTTGGCGCGACTTGGTCGCCCAGTTGGACAGCCCAACTTGACCGGACATGCCGTTCACGCCCATGCTCAGCCATCGGCCGGTGAGGTCGGGCGTTTGACCCACGCCGTTGGCGTCAAAGCCCCATTGAATCGTGGTGGAGGCGTTGTCGATGCCGGAGCCGCTGTCGCTTGCGAGCAGGGTGATGTTGACGGCCCCGCTTCTGCTGGTCGTCAGTTCGTCCACGTTCCATCCCGACGCCAGCGGGTTGGTGCGGTCGATGCGAACCGTCACCGTGCTGTTGGCCCCGGTGTTGCCAACCCGGTCGGTGGCCCGGAAGGTGATGTCGTGAACCCCCTCGTCCAAGTCCAAGGTCAGCGTGTCGTCGGTCGTGCTTGTCCACGTCGAGTCGGTCGGCAGCCGATAGGCAACGGAGGCAACGCCGGAGCCTTGCCCGTCGTCGGCGTTGTCCATCAGCCCCGACAGCGTGACCTGTTCGGTGGCCTGCCAGGTGGCGCCGTCCCCGACGGTCACCGTGCCCATGGAGGGGGCGGTTCGGTCGATCCCGAGGAACAGCGTGGAGGTCGCGGAGAGGCCGGAGTTGTCCGAGACCGTGAGGCGGGGCGCCCAAGTGCCTTCACTGAGGTTGCCCGACGACCAGTCCCAGCCGTACGCCAGGTTTGTTGGGCCGTCGGTGGCGGGGGTTCCAGGTCCCGGGACGTTGGTCAGCGTGGCTTGTTTGAGGTCGTCGTCGCTGGCACCCCAACGGAACGCGAGCGTGCCTGAAGCGGCCACGTTGAACCAGGCTCGATCCTCAAGGGAGGAGCCGTCCCCAGCTTGGGGGTTGAGCACCGTGAAGGTCGTGATGACCGGAACTTGGTTGACAACGTCGAACGACCCCGTCGTGGCGTTGGTGTGGTTCGCTGCATCGCTGTCCCACCCGACGGCCCGAAGTTGGTAGGTCCCGTTGGTCACATCCGTGCTGTCAAAGGGGTACACCCATGGGGTGGAGGTGAGGTTAACGAGTTCGGTCCAAGCGGCGCCGTCGCTGCTGACCTCCAGCACCAGCGAATCCAGCGTACCGGTGCCGCTGGTGGCGACGCTGACCGTGATCGTTCCGGTCACCTCGTCGCCAGCCGAAGGTGCATTGGAGAACGAGAGCGTGAGGCTGGACGGTGACGACCATCGGGTTTCGCTCAACGGTTCAAGCACCGAAGGGGTTGGGCTCAACGGATGTTCCATGGGCGCCAGCGTGCACACCAACAGGGCCACGAGGCACCATGCTGCGGTGGTCCGGCCCATGGTTCTTGACAGCCGGTGTGGGCCTTCAATGCTCCCCTTACAACGGCGATGGCGTCCACCGTTTACCCGGTGCCGTTCGCTCATCGGCATCACGGACAATCCCGAGCCTTTTTGGCGAAAAAAAAGAGATGGGTTCAAGTGCTCTGTGCATCACATGCAACGCATGGACGGTTCGCCTCGTGCGGGGATGCTGGTGCTCATGCTGTGCCTCGTTCTTGCGTCACCGATGGTCGGTGCCGGTGACAGCGGCGGCGTGCAATCCTCCGACCAGCAGATGTCGTTGATTCCTGAATCCCCGACGATGGGTTCGTCGATGGACGTGGAAGTGCGGCTCTACAACAGCCAAGCATCGGAAGCGTTTGGTGTACAGTACTCCTTTTACAAGGACTTCATTTCCTCAGGCACCCGATTGAAAACGGCCAACGTTGACATTCCCGCCGGTGAGGTTGTGACCGTCAGCGCCACCTGGTCGGGTTTGACCGAAGGCGACCACCAAATTTGGTTTGAATTTGAGGCGGGCAGCGATGCTCCGTTCAACTTCCACCGCAGCTTCACGGTTCTGGGTTTACCCAACCTCCGCATCCAATCCGCCGAGGTGCTGACCGAGGCACCGATTTACGCTGGCGATGAGGTGGATCTTGCCATCAGCGTGGTGAATTCGGGGACGGAAGACGCCGATGTCAGTGACGTGCTGCTCGAGGTCCCCGGTCAAACCGACCGATTCCTAGCCACACCGGCCTTGGCCGCAGGAGCATCGGCGTGGGTCAACACGACGGTCACGGCCCCCGCAAGCGGGGAGCAGACGCTCACGTTGACGCCCGATGCACACAACGCGGTGGCCGAAGCGTCGGAGCAGAACAAGGCCACGGCGTTGACGTTGAACGTGGCCACGCGGATGGACGTGAGCTTCCTTGGTGACCTCACCATCACCTCGCCCGCCGGTGCGCTTCAGGGACCCTGGACGGTGGAAGGGGTGCTGGAGCGCACCAACGGCACCGGCCAGGACGATGTACCCGTTCGTCTTGAGGTGGCTACGCCCAATGGCGGAACGGTGACGGCCCCGCCCTTCACGGTCACGATGTTTGGCTCAGGATACAGCCAACAACCGTTCACCATCGAGATCAACATGTCCACGTTGTTTTCGCTTCCCGATGGTGACCATGTCCTGACCGCCCGCATCAATCCGTTCAACGATCCTGAGTTTGTCCAGGAATCCACGGACAACGACGTCACCACCGGTTCATTGACCATTTCACCGATTCCCGACGTGTACGTGGATGCTGTGGCCATTCCCACCACGCCTTCGGTTCGTTCGGGCGATGACGTTGAGTGGCGGGTCACGATGGAAAACACCGGTGACATCACCGTATCGGGCACCTTCCAGTACACCTTTGACGGTTTGGACGGTTCCTCGCCGACGATCTTCCTCCCCGCTGGAGCCTCCTTCACCTGGACCGACACCCTGTCGACGGAATTGGGCGCTCATACGGCGGTGTTCAACGGGCAATGGGTTCCAGCGCAAGGCAGTTGGGACGACAACCGCCAAAACTCCGTTGCATCCGGCTCGGTGCTGGTGGAATCCAGCCTTCAACTCGATTGGGAGTTGTCTTCCCTGCAGCTGCTCGACACCGATGGTGAGTTGGCCGGCAACCCGCTCACCGACGGCGATGCCTACACCCTCAACATCAACATGACCAGTCGGGAAACCGGCACGGCGAACTTCACCTGCGAGGACGGCGACACCAACATGCTTGCGCTGATTCAAGTCAGCGTGGTGGACCGCGGGGACCGCGTTTCGGTGTCCTGCACCTTCACGGCGACGGCTGCGTTGTCAACCCTCCGCATTGTTCCCGAAGACCCATCCATCAGTTCGACGTTCACCCGCTCGTTTGCAACCTTGGCGCCCAGCGAGGGCACCGGTGATGGAACGGCTGCATCCGGCGCTGGGACCATGGCCCTGTTCGGATTGGGTGCAGTGGTGCTCATCGGTGTCTTGGTGGCGGCTGTCCTGCTGACCCGCGAGCGTGAGGACGAGGTTGATCGGGACATCTTCGACTACTGCCCATCGTGCGACGGCGAACTTGAGGGCGATGAAGACCGCTGCCCGCACTGCATGTTCAACCTCAAGAAGGCGCGCGCTCAATTTCACGACTGCCACGAGTGCGGTGAATCCATTCCCGATCTGCTTGAAAACTGCGCGTATTGCGGAGCGTTCCAGGACGTCAGTTCGTTCTTCGAACGCCGTGAGCGCCGTGAGCGTCGCACGGTGGAGAAAACCACGGTGGCCTTGCCTGATGAAGAGGACGAGGATCGCATCGTGACCGGTACCCAAAACTTCGCAGACGCTGTCAAGGACTTCGGGTTTGACGAAGCGCACCTCGAGGATGAATGGGACACCAACATCGAAGCGGCGGAAGCCGAGGTCGAAGCGGCCTACGACCGCCGCAACGCCGAAGCCCTGGCCATGGAAGACATGACCGAGGATGAATTGGAGGCGTACAAGGAACAGGTGACCACGACACTGAAGGGGTCCGGTCAAGAAGACGCCACGCACGACATCGATGCCATCCTCGCCTCCAAAGACACCATCGTCAGCCTTGGTGAGGACAAGGGTGACCTCAGTGCATCGGACGCCGACATCCGTGAGCGCTTGTTCGAAATCACCGGTGAGGACGGCGTGCTTCCCGGCGACAAGGTCCAAGTGGGCATGTCGCTGACCGATTCATCGCTGGCTGGCAACGAGGTGGCCGAGGCCAAAGCCAACTTCATGTTTGAAGACGACGAGCCGCTTTCGGCGTCCACGGACAGCCTCGACACCGGGGGGCGTGCTTCAGCCAAGGCAAGGCAGCCCCGGCGCCGCCGCGCCCCGAAGCGTGAAGACCCTGCACCCGAGATGGGTGAATGCGGTGCTTGCGGCGCGGATCTGGCGTTGGACGCCGATGAATGCGGTACGTGCGGCGCCAAGTTTGGTTGAGCGTCTGTCGGCGTTCATAGGGTTCGTCATCGCCGGAGCTCAGCCGATGTTCGCGTCATTCAGACATATGCTCGCTCACACGGAGGGGTCTTGAAGGGTGTGGACAGGCCAGCGCGGCTTTGATAGATGTGGTGCGTCTGGGCGAATCGATGCGTTGGTCTTCCCACGGTGCCGTGTTGGTGCTGATGGTGTTGTTGTGCTCCACTTCGGGGTGCATGGGCCTCATCGCCGCCCGCGAGGGGGTTGAATCCCTTCGGGAACCAGCGTACGAAAGCCTGACGAACGAGAAGATCGAAGTCTCGCATGAATTCATCTCGCCCCTTGAATTGCTCAATGAATACACCAACCGCTCGACCTTTGTCGTGGACGACCAAACCAAGGAAATCAGGGTGTATTTCCGTGTCAGCTTCGCCTTCTCCGATGTGTTTCCCTCGGACAACACCACGCGCTATGTGCGTGCCACACTGACCGATGCTGAAGGGCGCATTCAATGGCAACAGGATGTCAGCGAAGACGCCCAGCCGTTGGAGGAGCGGCTGCAACCCAACCCAGATTTCGCCCACGGCGAATGGGTCCTGGAGGTCAGTGCCCGGGGGCTGGGTGAAGACACCTTCGGCACACCGATCAAAGACAACTTCGACATCATCGTCACGGTGACCCACGGCTGCATGCAGTTCCCATTGGTCGACGAATGCTCCTGAGCCTCAAACGACGCCGGCCATCGACGCTCGGTCGTTCCAGGCCTGTCAAGCCGCCTCAACTCAAGGCATCGGGGCAAGCGTATTTTCTGGAACAGTGGGTGCATTTTCCGGGTCGATCGTGGTCGCGCCGTGCACCCCCCTCCGACATGATCCGTTGGATGTTCTCGACCGCTGTCATGAGGTCGGTTTTCGCTTGGTCGTCCCAATCGATCTTGTGCAAGGCATCCGGTCCGTACCGCAGGATGCCGTACGGGGGGGCTTTGTTGGTGGTCACGCCCACCAGGTGGGCATAGCTCAGCAACTGCATCACGTGCGACCGGTGCGGTTGCTTGGGGACCTTGCCGGTTTTTTGTTCGACGGGGATGAACTCGCCGTCGATGATGACGATTTGGTCGGGTTTGCCCCGCAACCCCGTCGTTTCATCCAACAACAGCCCGCTGTTCGGGTCGCCGTCGGAGTAAGCCACGTCGTCCTCCATTGAAAGGTCGGTTTTTCCAGCCATGGTCACGGCTTCGTTGTGGGCAATCAGGGCTCGTTGGAGGCGAACGGTGGTGGCCATGGTCCATCCAATGGCGGTGACGGCCAACACGTAGGCGGCTTGTTCTCGGTTGCTGGCGAACAGCAAGGCGACGGAATGGACGGCGGTGATGATCGCGGAAAGCAGGAGCAGCGCCTCCACCCGCCCGCCTTGAAACCAACCGCCGCGAAAGTTCTCCGGTTCAAACACGGAGGGAACCGTGGCCAATTTTTGCTTGAAGCGTGGAGGCGGCGGGTCCAAACTCACCCATACCCGCCAAGGGATGAGGATGCTGCCGATGCCAACGAGCAGAAAGGAAAACGACCACAGCGCCAACAAGCGGGAGAGGGAATCGGTTTCGATGTGCATCTCATCGATGTAGATGAACAACAAGGTGTCAACGATGAGGACGAGAATGATGGCGAACCACCACTCCCAAATGATCAGGTTGCGGGCGGTTTCGTGCTTGTGCTCTTGGAAGGCTTCCACCTCGCGGTGACGCGCTTCGTGCAGTTCGACGCCACGCTCGATCGCTTGACCGACGCCGGCGTTGCCCGCCTTGGCGAGGTACCACGACATGGGGCAGTAGGCGAACCGCTCAACGTCGCTCGCACTGACGGGCAACGGGGTGCCCGCTTCGTCCACCCAGACCCCGTCTTTTCGCCGAACGGCACCCTCGACGAGCGGAGGTGACGGCGATGCCATGCGTGTTGCTGGCTCCGCCATGGAGCAGCATTGGACGCCCTCCATTGATACCTTTTCCCCAGTGCGTGCGCTTCAAACGAAACGTTGGAACACGACGAAGCGGTTTAATACAGGAGGTGAGTGGGCGGCTTGTCGTGATTGACCATGTCTGAAGAGACCGCTCTGCTCGTTTCCGCCGAGACCTACGAGGAAAACGCCGTGAACATCGGTACGCAACAGAAGAGCGCCGACATGAGCCGCTTCATCGACCGTGTCCGTGAAGACGGTCTTTACCTCCTCGACATCACCATCACCGACGCTCGCATCCGCTCCATTGCGGCCCTGCTCAACACCTACGACGCTCCTTCCATCATGGTCGTCAGCGCCCGTCAATACGGGCAGCGCCCTGCTCGCCTCTTCGCTGAAGCCATCGGCGCTCATTCCGCTGTGGGGCGCTTCATTCCCGGTTCACTGACCAACCCGGTGCTCCGCTCTTACCTCGAACCTGACATCCTGTTCGTGACCGACCCCGCCAACGACCAGCAGGCCCTTCGCGAAGCGGTTGCCACCGGCTTGCCCATCGTCGGCATCGTCGACGCCAACAACCACCTCCGCAACGTCGACATTGCGCTCCCCGCCAACAACAAGGGTCGTCGCTCGCTGGCGCTCATCTACTGGCTCTTGGCCCGTGAAGTGCTGAAGATCCGTGGCGAAACCACCGACGAAGCCTGGAACGAGGCCAACCCCATCGAAGACTGGGAATCCTCATTCTGAAGCGGGCTCACCGGCCGAAAGGAATGCACTGATGGCGTTGGCCATCCCCTTATCGCTGTCTTCAGCGTGCATGGCCAACCGTGCTTTTTTGGCACAAGGCAACCCTTTTGTGAAGGCGATGGCGTGGCGTTGCATCCACCTGGACTGGATGCCGATGGTCGCCTCGCTCAACGCGATGTAGCGATCCCAGCACCACCGTCGCTGAGCAAACGCCTGCCCCACCTCGCTGAGTTCGTGCCAACCTTCCGTGGCCGCCACCCAAGGCAAATCTGCTTCGTCCATCCAGCCGAGGCCGACCTTGATGTCACCAAACACGCCCGGCCGTCCGATGGCACCCCGTCCGATCATGAGGCCAGCGGCGTGGGTGTGTTCCAAACAGGCTCGGGCCGAGGCTGCATCCACGACGTCGCCGTTGGCCACCACAGGGACTTCCACGCGCTCAACGGCGTGGGCGATGGTGCCCCAATCCGCCACGCCGGTGTAGCGTTGGCGCAGCGTTCGGCCGTGGATGCACAGGCGTTGGGCGCCCACCGCCTCAAGGCGCTCGCAGATCTCCACGGCGTTGTTGGCGTGTTGACCGGTCCCCAACCGCATTTTGGCCGTGACGGGTGTGTTGACGCGTTGCACAATGGTGTCGACCATCTTCACCAAGCGGTCGGGCTCGCCCATCAACGCAGCACCGGCACACACGTTGGTGACCTTGGGGGCCGGGCACCCGAAGTTGAGGTCAATGATGTCGGCGGTGTCGGCCAACATTTCAGCGGCCGTCGCCATGTCGTTGATGTCGCCTCCGAAGATTTGAGGAATGAAGGGGACTTCACTGTGGTGCGTTTCCATGCGTCGCCACGACGCGGCGGCTTCCCGACTCAGGGCGGTTGAGTTGGTGAATTCGGTGATCGTCACGTCGGCACCGCACTCCTTGGCCAGCAACCGGTAGGGCAGATCGGTCACGCCCGACATCGGAGCGAGGTACAACGGCCGTGCCTCCCCGTCCCAAGGTCCCGGTTTGGGAGCGATGTACGGGGTCATGAGGGCGCCTCCGAGGTGGTTTTCAAGAACCTTCCTTCACGGCCGACATCGCTTCATCCAGCAACCCGGCCACCCGCATCATGCGACGCAGCACCCGGTCGCATCGCGTCTCCACCGCCCGGTGCAGGGTCTCAACGCTCGTGCCGGCCATGCGGTAGCCCATGGGCAACCGACCGCCCAAGAGGTTGAGCAGCAGCATTTGTTCCCGAACATCCACGTCGGACAGGTGAGCCTGAAGGGTGTCGAGCGTCAGACCTTGGTTCGCCAATTGGCGAAGCAACTCGGATTGGGTGCTGTCGGACAACAGGCGCTGAAAGCCCCCTTTCTTCAGCAACCAATCGGGTCCGCGGCGTTCGTGCTGCGACGTCATCGCCGTCCACAACGCGACGTTCAAGCGGTCGGTGCGCGGTACCCGCTCCACCATGGAGGTGGCCCGGAATCGCTCAAAGATGCGGCCGATGCGTGCTTTGTCCCCTTCATGAACCTCGGCAGCTTCGTCGAGGGAGAGCGGTTCGTTTCGCCCAAGCAGGTCTTCAAAGAGCCGTACGGTCAGTGAACCGGCGTGCAATTCCTTCCCGGGGCGCTCGCCCAAAAGGCCGAAATCGTTCATCCAGTGGGACAACCAACTTCCCTCCGTCGGGACGGGCAACGGTCGATGGTCCACCACGCCAAGCATCAACTTCGGTGCTTCGGCCTGGCCCAATTCCACGGGTAAATCCATGCCGCGACGGTGCCATCGCGGTTCGAGCATGCCCATGCGTTGCTTCAGCACCAACTGCGCCCGTTGCGTCATCAGGGCAACGGCGTTGCTGACGCTGCCGCCGTTGAGGTAGTACTTGCGCCAGCCTTTGCCTTCGTTGGTGTAGCCAACCAGCCCCGATTCCACGAGACGCGTCAGGTGGTGGTTCAGCGAGGCGGGCATCAGTGCGAGGTCGTCCGCCAGCATTTGTGCGTCCCACGCTCGTTCGGGTTGACCGAACAGATGGTCGCGAAGCAAGCGATGGACGGGACCTGCTCGACCGTCGTCGGCGGTTGCTTCGCCACGTTTGCGAACCAAGGCGAGCGAGTCGATCATCCACTCCACAAGGGCGTCAACGTCGCGTTCCACCGATGGAAGCGGTTGTTCGACCAGACGAAGGGAAAACACAGGACGAAACAACCGGCGAGGGTCCTTCAATGCTGTGAACCAATCGCCGCTCCAGCGGCGTCTTTTGTTGGCGTCGCACGACCGACGAGAAGAGAAACTGATCGGCGGTCGAACCCGGCGGTGGGTCGATCAACAGGTGCCGACCGGCGGGTGTTGTGTCCTGGGGTGAACGCAGGCACCGGCGTGGTCTGGCTTCAGGATCGGCGCTCGTCAAGGTGTTCGTAACTCACCGTGGGGTGGACGCTGTGGCAGAGGTTCATGTCGATGTGCGGCATCAGCGCCAGTTGGTCGTCACGGAGGATGCCGCGTCGTCGAAGCACTTTGACGGCGCTGTGGACGGTGGCTCGGGTTCGACCGAGCCGACGGGCCAATTCGGCTTGCGATCGCGGCGATCCTTCGCGTTCGATGTTCTCCAGCACCAGGCGCTGGACCAAGGAAAGACCGATGGGCAGTTGAGTCGCCATCCGTTCTTCGCTGACCACCTTGCTGCGAAGCACTTCGACCTGACTGGGTCCCCCGGCGAAGTAGCATGTTCGTCCGTTGACCGGAAGCACGGTGATGACCTGCTGGGATTGAAGCACGTCCAGGTGATGGCGCAGGGTTCCGTTCGCCGCCGTCAAGGCCGCTTGCAGCTCGCGGTAGCAAAGCCCTGGACGGTCTTCAAGGGTTCGCAAAATGCGGCGACGCAAGGGGTGTTCGGTGTTCGTGGCTCGGGTTGAGATGCCGCCCAGCGCCAGCGCACCGACGGTCCCAGCCGCCGCCACAACGCCCCCGGTCAAGCCAACCACGCTGGTGGCCGCCCCAGCGAGTCCTGCGGCCAACCACGGCCGCTGCCGAACCCACTGCGACAAGAGAGGCATGAAAACAAACAGCGGCCGAACCGTCCTTAATGGCTCGCTTTGTTGTGCAGCCTTCCGTTGCTTAAGTACGCTCGACCGCCTTCTTCTTTGGTGGGTGAACCGAAGCATGCGCGATCATGAACTGGAGGCGGCGTTGCAGCGAGCGTTGGACGAGGGGCATCGCGTTTGGGCGGTTGGTGACGTCCACGGTTTCCATGCCACCGCCGAGCGGTTGTTGGCCGCTTTGGACCTGAGCCCTCAGGACCACGTGGTGTTCCTCGGGGACCTCATCGACCGTGGGCCCGGCAGTTGTGAAGCGGTGGCATCGGTCCGCCATCACCCCCGATGCTGGTCGGTGAAGGGCAACCACGAAGCGATGATGGTTGAGCAGTTTACGCCAGAGCGTCTGGACGCTGCTGACATGGACCTGCAGTTGTGGTTTCACAACGGCGGCCGAGCGACCGTGGATGCTTACATGGAAGCGCACACGGCCGACGACGGCACACTGGACGCCGCCTCGATGTGGGCCCATGTCGCGGAGGACCGGGCGTGGATGACGGCGTTGCCAACCCACATTGTGCTCGATCGATGGCGATTGGTCCACGCGGGTTACGACCCTGAGGGCGACATGACCGCTCCGGAGGAAGCGGCGTTGTTGTGGATTCGCGACGCCTTTCATCGAGCGCCTCAACCGGTCGACCCGCACCGTTCCGTGGTGTTCGGTCACACCCCCACGGTGTCCATTCCTCCCAGAGGGTCCACCCGCTGGGGCGAGGTGTACCAAAGCCCCCTCCGGTTGACCGACGGCCGGCCTGCCATCGTTGGTCTGGACACGTGCCTTTACCACCGCTCGGACGCCCCGCGCCGCCTCACGGCGTACGACCTTCAACACGGCGAGGTTCGGCAGGTCGACCGCGTGGAGGCCTGAGGTTCACACGGAACGCACGGAACCGTGGAGGATCTTGAGGTGGGCCACGAGGGGTGAGAGCAGCCGACCGCAGGTTTTCCCGTGTTCGGAGAGTTGGTAGGTCACCCGGACCGGTGGTCCATCGTTCACCAGGCGTTGAACAAGCCCTTCATCCGAGAGGAACCGAAGTTTGTCCGAGAGCGTCCGGCTGGAAATGCCCGTGAGCATGTGCTTCATCTCGTTGAACCGGCGCGGCCCCGTGATGTAGAGGGCGGCCAAGATTTCGATGCTCCACCGTGAACCGAACACGTGCAGGGCTTCCACCGCTGCTGCGACCTCCCACTCGGTCGTGAACGGGCCTTGGTTCGAATGCGCGGCCAGGGTTGAACGGATGACGGTGCCTTGCTCGATGGTGGTGTCAATGCCGGATTGCAGGGCGTTGAAGGCATCGGGCTGGAGGATCATGGGTGGTTCGGGCATCGGTGCTCGTGGGACTGTTTACCCTCTCCTACTTGATTTCTTTTCCACACCCGCGCAACCCGAGGCGCAGCGGCACGGGCGGGGCGGTCTTCAAGAAGCGAAGCCCATTACCAACGGCATGGAGGATGACGGAGGCAGCGATGGCCGTCGCATCCTCCTCGTTCGCGGCGGTGTCCTTTCGCCGCACTCAGGCTTGGGTGGCGCGTTTCATGACCTGCGCACGTCCTTGGAGGGCGGTCACGTTCCGGGCTGGTCGCTGGCGGGGGTGCTGGAGTACGACTTGGGCCCGAAGGCACCCGGTTGGCGCCGGTTGTGGCAGCGTTGGGTGGCGCACCCGCGCCGCGTCCGGCGTGCTGTGCGCCGGAACGACGTCGACCTCGTCATGGTCACGGACCAAGAACAGGCGCATCTCGTCCCAAGCGAGGCCAGGGTGCCGGTGTTGGTGTACGTTCACGATGCCTTCCACCTGTTCCCGCAACGCCTGACCTTGGCCGGGGAGGTGCTTGACATCGGTGAGCAGCGGCCCTCCATCGTTCGGCGACGTGACCTCCGACGCTTGGAGGCCGGCTTGCGCCGGGCCGACGGGTTCGTGTGCAACACGCGCGCCACCGAAGCGATGTGCACCGAGCGGTTTGCCGGCACCCCCCTCGACCGTGTGCCGTACGCTGTGGAGGTGGACCGCTACGCACCGCCAACGCCCCTTCCTGCGCCGCCTGCGGCGCTCGAGGAGGACCGCTGCCATTTCCTTGTCGTGGGCAGCCACGACCCGCGAAAGCGTCTGGGTTTCCTGATCCGTACCTTAGCGGCATTGCCGCATGAGGTGTTGCAGCAATTGCGCATTCACCACATCGGGGGCGACGCTTGCCCCTACGGTGGTGCGGCTGCTTCGGAACTGGCCGCATCGGCCGGTGTGCCGTGGCTGCACGTGGGTTCAGGCATCAGCGACGAGATCCTCAACGCGTACCGATGGCACACCCAAGCCTTGCTGTTCCCCTCGGGTGCAGAAGGGTTTGGTTACCCCCCGGTTGAGTCGATGGCGGCCGGGCAGCCGGTGGTGGTGTCGGACCGCCCGGCTCACAACGAACTGGTCCCCGAGGGGACGGCCATCGATCCTGAGGACGAAGCGGCATGGCGTGCCGCTGTTGTCGCTCATGTTGAGGCGTGGGCCGCGCGCAAGGGCACGCCGCGACCACCCGATGACTCGCTGATGGCTCACGTGGCGTTTCTCGCTCCCGAGCGTTTCCATCAGGACATGGCGGCTGCTTGGGACCGACACGTTGCATAAGGTGCGCCCGTATGCTTCTTGAGTGACCCTCGTTTGGCCAAGGCATGGACCAACCGATTCAGCGCGTCGCCGTGGTGGGAGCCGGCAACATGGGCTCCGGCATTGCTCAGAAAAGTGCACAGGAAGAATTCGACGTGCAGATGGTGGACCGAGAGGCCCAGTGGGTGGAGCGGGGTCAAGGCATCATCGCCAACTTCCTTGAGGAAGCGGTGGAACGGCGCATCTTCTCGTCCAACCAAGTGGACGCCATCAAGGGACGCATCACCGGTGTGGTGGGCGTGGACAACACGGCAGAGGACACCGATTTGGTCATCGAAGCCGTCTTCGAGGATTTTGACATCAAGACCGCCGTGTTCACCACCCTCGACGAGGTGTGCGGGCCCAACACCGTGCTTGCTTCGAACACGTCGTCGCTGTCCGTGAACGCCCTCGCCGAAGCCACCGGTCGACCCGACCGCTTCGTGGGTTTGCACTTCTTCTATCACCCAGCCAAGAACCGCCTGGTCGAGGTCATTCCAGCCCAAGCCACCAGCGCCTCCACCGTAGAGCGCGTGGTCCAGTACTGCAAAATGCTCGGCAAGGTGGTCATCGTGTGCGCTGACCGCCCCGGGTTCGTGGTCAACCGTTTCTTCGTCCCCTGGCTGAACGAGGCCTGTTTGCTGCTCGAGGAAGGCGTCGCGACGACGGCGCAGATCGATGCCATCGCCTGCAAGGCCTTCCGCATCGGTCTCGGCCCCTTCGGCCTGATGAACCTCACCGGCCCACCGATTGCCCTGCACTCCACGGATTACCTGGCCGAACAACTCCACACCCCCCGCTACGTGGGCGCACAAAACCTGCGCAACTTGGTGGCCAACAACGAACAGTGGCCCATCGACGATGACGCTGCTTACGACGAAGCCCAGTACGCCACCGTCGCCGAGCGTCTTCTCGGTGTGGTGTTTGGCGTGGCGGCCCAAATCGTCGATGAAGACGTGTGCAGCATGGAGGACGTCGACCGAGGTGCCAAGGTCGGCCTTCGGTGGGCTCGCGGTCCGTTTGAATTGATGAACCGGCTTGGTGTTGGTGAAGCCCTTCGCATGGCGCAGGCCTACGCCGACCTTGCAGGTGAAGGATGGAGCGTTCCTTCGTTCTTCGCCGAGCAAGGCGACAACGACTGGTCCTTTTCCTATGTGGACACCGCTGTCCACGACGGGGTGGCGACCATCACCATCAACCGCCCTGAAGCCATGAACGCCCTGAACGTGACCGTCGTGGAACAACTGACCGCAGCCGTGGCCGCCGCCAACGCCAACGATTCGGTGCACACCGTTGTGCTGGACGGGGCTGGCAAGGCCTTCGTCGCAGGTGCCGACGTGAAGTTCTTTGTTGACAAAATCCGAGCCGACGCCATCCCCGACATCTACGATTTCACAGCCGAAGGTCACGATTTGCTCAACGCCATCGAAAGCTCGCCCAAAACAACGGTGGCCCTCACCACCGGTCTGGCACTGGGCGGAGGTTTGGAACTCGCTTTGGCGTGCGATTACCGAATCGGTACCCGTCGCACGCAGTTCCGTTTCCCCGAAACCTCCATCGGCATCTATCCGGGATTGGGCGGCTCGCAACGCCCCGCTCGCATTTGCGGCATCCCCGCAGCACGTTGGGCCGTGCTGGCTGGGAACTTCATGAACGCCGAGGTGGCGGCCGATCTCGGTCTCGTGACGCATCTGGTCGATGTGGCCGAGGTTGACGCACAAGTGGCCGAGCTCGCTCAGGCCGGCAAACCTTCGAACAAGTACCCCGGCGCCCCTGCCAACGCACAATCGCCGGTGGCGAAATTCGCTCAATCCTTCTTCACCGACGCCAACATGGCAAGCCTGATGGCGGGCCAGTGCCCTGAAGGCTTCGACGCCGAGGACAAAACGGTGGCGCGCCAGATCAAGAGCCTCTCCTACACCGCTCCCATCGGCCTCAAGATGGCCAGCGACCTCATCGACGCCACGGCCACCACCGATTTGTCGGCAGGGTTGAAGATGGAACTCGACGGGTTGCACACGATCTTCGCCACCAAGGACGCCCTCGAAGGTCTGTCGGCCCTCATCGAGAACCGCCGACCCACGTATGTGAACGAGTGATCAGGACCAAGCGTCTTGCATGGCCGTGACGGCGCGAACAACGTCCAGGATGTCGACGGTTTCACCGTTCTCCTGTGCAAATTGGAGTCGGTTGCGAACGGCGTCCACCGTTTCTTCCGATGGGGCCTCGCCCGTGAGGTGTTCAATCACGTCGGCGATGGAACGTCCACGCCCCAGCGCCACGGCCAACAACGCCTTCCAATGCTCCTCGTCGTCCTTCGGGGCTCGAGCCGTCATGCGTCCACCTCTGTGAGCAAACCGTGCTGTGCGTACCACGCGTCCCATGGCACGGGCGCTTCCTCGGTCCATTCCCCCAACGGTCCATGCTGGGCGAGGCGGGGCTCCGCCTCAACGGCAACAAAGCGGGCGTTGCGAGCGGCTTTGGGTCCGGGCTGGCCCAGCACCATGGCCCGCTCGACCACGGCAGCGCCGAGCGCAAGGCTGTGGGTGTCGGTGCTGCTCCAGTACGAGGCAAAACGAGGGTGGGTGTGGACCCACAGTTTGAACGGTGCCCGAGCGCCGACCGGTGGCTGCAAGGTGACCTCGCCGGCCGTTCCCCAGTCGAGGAACACACGGTCTTCAGCATCGATCAGCACCGAGGTTTCGAGGCGGGCAAGCACCGAGAGCAGGTACACGCCGTCCCAGCGTCCCGCTTCGCTGCAGGCCCGCTGCACGTTGCGCAGGACGGGGTCGTCCACCCGTTGTTCCAGCGCAGCCTCGCAGGCACGGCGCCACGCAGGTTCGCCGAACGGCAGGTCCGCCATCTGCGGCAGAACAGCGAGGTTGACTTGCCCGCTCACGCCAACACCTCCGGGAACCGAAGGGTGCCGTAGGTGAGGCTGCCCATCGTTTGCGGCACCGACGGTTGGCCGCGCCAGGTTTGGAGGGCCCACTGCGCGCCGTGGGCGGCAGCCACGGCAAAACCGAACTCGAGGTTGCCCGAATCGAGGGCGCCGTCGACCTGGCAGCTCTTCGGTGGGTGGTCGGGCGTCATCCGCTCCAGCAAAGCCGGTGGTGAGGCAGAGGACAGCACGACCCATCCATCGCCGCTGCACCTCACATCCACCCATGGCACATCCAATGCGTGAACGAGGCGGCGAGGTTCGG
Organism: Methanobacteriota archaeon; assembly: GCA_038104845.1. Lineage (GTDB taxonomy): Archaea > Thermoplasmatota > Poseidoniia > Poseidoniales > Poseidoniaceae > Poseidonia. Next base: position 3,131 of record JAYOBJ010000013.1, on the reverse strand, counting down.
GACGGTCAACGCACACCATGACGAGGTCGTAGCCGATGAGTTGGTCGGCGTTTCGGAGGTTGTGGTCATCGGGAACCACCCGCACACCGCTTGCCACATCGTCCAGGCGCTGTGCCAAGCAGGTGACCTTGGGGCGACCGATGTCGTTGGCGGTGTAACGCTGGTGGCCGAGGTTGCTCGCTTCCACGATGTCGCCGTCCATCACCGTGATGGTGCCGGTCAAGTTCACCCGTCGCAAAGCAGCGGTCAGCAATTCAAGGGCCTGGCTGCCGATGCCGCCTGCACCGACCACCAGCATGTTCAGCGGCTTCGCCTCGTGTTCCATGAGGGAAACGGTCGCCCAGGGGATTTAACCAATTCAGGTGCTGGTGGCTCCATGCCCGTTTGGTGTTCTCACCGATCGATGCACCGTTGAGCGGTGAAAGGGTGTGAAGGCCGTTCAATCCGTGGTGGTTCAAGCGCCTCAAGACTTCAGATGGTCGTTGAGCAGGCGCTCCACCGCCTCGATCTGGGCATTGGGCGGATAGTTTGTCGCCACGTGGTTTCGGCCTGCTTCGGCCCATTGCCGGCGAAGGTCGGCATCGCTTGCTGCGGTGTAGGCCGCTCGCCACCCTTCGGCGTCGTGACGGTGCACAAGGCGCCCCGCACCGGCCGCTTTCATGGTGAAATGGAACCCGCCCTCGTCCACCATCAGGGGGGGCACGCCCACCGCCATGGCTTCGAGGGGGGTCAAACCGAACGGTTCCTCACGGGCGTGGCTGACGACGGCATGGGCACCGCGCACGGCGCTCACAAGATGGGCTTGGCTCAACCGTGGCAAGCAGCGGACCTCCACGCCCAAACGCTCGCCCTCGGCGACGAGGGCGCGCTTGGCCTCGTCCGTTCCACCGCCGGCCTGCACGAGGGCGTATGGGGTTCCAGCGAGGCTACGCAGGGTGCTCCAGGTCCCTTTGACATAGGACACGGCGCCCACCGTGATCACGTAGGGCCCGCCGGGCAAGAGAGCGGCATCGATGGTGGCCTCTTCGGCTGAGGGATCGGCGGGCCAGTTGGACAGGTCAACGGTGGGCAACACGTGGGTGGCTTCGGCTTGACGCCCCTGCGCGTTCCGCTTGGGGACCTCGCCGTTGGCGGTGCCGGCGGGCGATGGCAGTCCGTAGGTGCGTTCGAGCAGGCGTTGGCTCCACGGCGAGTTGCCAAACACGGTGCTGTTGGGGCGGTTCAGGAGGGCTTTCACCAGGCGTTGGTCGAGCCGGCGTTGGCGTCGAAACACGAGCTTCGTGAGCCACAATGGGCGTTTGGGTCGTCCGTCGGGGTGGCGATGGAGCACATCTTCGTAGAGCCAGCGCGGCGGTTCGTGGCAGTAATACAGCACCGGCAGATGCGGGGGAATGAGCGGTAAGATGTCCAGCGTGCCCCGCCCCACCGTGAGGTGAACGGCATCGAACTCGGACCACGGAAGGTTCAGCGACGACCATGCCTTGGTGGCTTCACGGCTGCCTTTGGCCGACACCTCAGCCCAACCGCCTTCGGGCCACGTCATGGGCTGTGCTGGTCGGTGGACGGTGGGGCTGGCCGGCGGAAGCAAGGCCTCGGCTTCGGGGGTCCAGGTCAGCGTGGCGATCGTGATGTCCCACCGTTCGTGCGCCGTACGCACCAGTTGGAGCAGGTCGCGTTCGGCGCCCCCCAACGTGGCAAAGGAACCGCGGACGACAAGGAGGCGAGGGCGCGTTTGCTTCGCGCCAAGAACCATGCCGAAAGGTCGGTCAAGGCGTATTTAAACTGAAAGGGCCAAAGCGCAATTCACGCCCCGAACCGCCGCCAAAGCGACCGTTTGAAAAGGAGCACCATCTGCCAACCCACATGAGCAGCAAGACAGCGATGATCACGGGTGTCACCGGACAAGACGGCTCCTACCTTGCCGAACTGCTGCTCGAGAAGGGCTACACGGTGTACGGTTTGGTGCGCCGCGTGTCCCAACCCACCTCGGGCCGCAGCCTCATCAACCACCTGATGGGCCACGACAACTTTCACCTGCTCAACGGCGACTTGGCCGACCAGAACTCCATCGACAACGCCGTGGCGCAAACCCAGCCCGACGAATTTTACAACCTGGGTGCCATGTCCTTCGTTCCCGAGTCGTGGCGCTCCCCCATGATGACCGCCGACATCACCGGCTTGGGCGCTCTGCGCTGCCTTGAAGCCATTCGCAAGCATGCGCCTCAATGCCGGTTCTACCAGGCCGGTTCCTCGGAGCAGTACGGCAAGGTGCGCGACGTGCCCCAAACCGAACTCACGCCGTTCCACCCCCGTTCGCCCTACGGCTGCGCCAAGGTGTTTGCGTTCGAGATCACGCGCAACTACCGCGAATCCTACGACATGTTCGCCTGCACGGGCATCCTGTTCAACCACGAAAGCCCCCGCCGCGGTCTCGAGTTCGTGACCCGCAAGGTCACGATGACCGCCGCACGCATCGCCCACGGTTTCGACGAATGCTTGTGGATCGGCAACGTCGACGCCAAGCGTGACTGGGGCTTCGCCGGGGATTACGTCGAGATGCAGTGGCGCATGCTCCAGCAGGAGCAGCCCGGCGACTACGTCGTGGCCACCGGTCGCACGCACAGCGTGCGCGACATGATTTCGCTCGCCTTCTCCCACGTCGGCATGGACCTCACCTGGTCGGGCGAAGACGTGGACACCATCGCCACGGACCAAAACGGCGTGGTTCGGGTCCGCACCAATCCCAAGTTCTTCCGCCCTGCTGAAGTGGATTTGCTCATCGGCGACCCGGCCCTGGCCGAGAAGGAACTTGGCTGGGTGCCCAAGACCTCGTTTGAGGAACTGGTGCAGATGATGGTGGACGCCGACATGACCCTCGTGCAGGAAGCCGTTGACGGTGGCTATGCACCGCCCACCCCACCCGAGTGATGGCAGGAAGGGTCGCCGTGTCGCTGCCCGTGCTCTACTCCTTTCGTCGCTGTCCGTACGCCATTCGAGCGCGCATGTCCATCGTTCGCACTGGATACGAGGTGGAGCTGCGTGAGGTCGTCTTGCGGGACCGACCCGACCACATGATGGCGATCTCACCGAAGGGCACCGTGCCCGTGCTCTGGCTGCCCGACGGCACGGTC
>JAYOBJ010000012.1:54138-57276 GCA_038104845.1 Methanobacteriota archaeon | reverse complement strand
GCCTTGGTGGAAAAGTCCCATTCAATGCTCATGGTGTCGCTGCCTTGGTTGCCGGCGAGCATCGCTTCAACGGTGGCCAAGTCCGACCCGCCGTTGGGTTCTGAGATGGCCAAACTCAGGTCGTAGGTCTGACCGGGGTGGAGCCAAGGTTGTCGACCGTCCGACCATCGGAAGGCGTCCGCAGCGAGGCTCGGAGCGCCGTCCACAGCGAGTTGGTAGGTGAAGAGTTGGTCCTCCCAAGCGGCGCTCCCCCCATCCTGAATGGCGTAACCTGACGGGTCGCGCCCGGCGATGTACACCGAGACCTTGTCGCCCAGAACACCACCGGTGTCGTCGAGCATCAAGGTGTAGACGCCGGTCAACTGGGTGCGGTCCGATGGCGCCAACATGGGCACTGCGCTGAATTCGCCTTCATCGGGCCAACCGTTCCCGTTGGCATCGTCCCGCCACTCCATCCACACCATGGCGTCGAGCGCATCGGGGAGGACGGGTTGGTCCATGACCGTGATTTGGGCCACCTGTGTTGGGCTGGGCGTGCGGTGATCGTACAGGTCCATCGAGGCCTCAAGCACCCTTGGGCGAACCGAGTCCACGGTGAAGGTTCTCGAAATTGAGGCGGGGGCCACCACGGTTGAGCCGTTCAACGAGACGAGGTCCACCGACCACTCCACATCGGCGTACGTGAAGGGAATCACCGCCGATAGGTTCCAGTGCACACCGTCAAGTTCGGTGGTGTTCGCCACGGCTTGGCCATCTCGGTAGAGGGTCAGACGAGCATCACCGGCTGCAAAGGCATCGGCCGATTCTACGTCTTCGAACCCGACCTCAACGGAGACGTTCATCGATTCACCGCCGCGAATGTACTGACGATCGGCAGGGAAGGCGCCCTCATGGTTCGCAAACTCCAATGTTCGAAGTTCGAGATCGTTCTCGTAGCCTTGCGCTGTTAAATCACCCCATGTGTGCACGAAGGGTACGCCCATCACGCCGTTGCTCAACACCACTCTGGACGTTACGGTCAACCGCATCTCATCGTCCCATTCCGGCCTCAGTCGGAAACTGATGTTCGCCTCACTGGACGTTGGGGAACCGCTGATGTTCACGTCTCCGATGGCGACGAGGTGGGTGTCCCCCAGCTTCGCGGTGTCGCCCCCGCTGATGGGGAACAGGAAGACAGCGTGACGGTTTGAACTGAACACATCAAGGCGATGGTGGGAGGCGGTGGCGCCCACAAAGGTGTACTGCGTCCGAACGGTTTGCTCGTTTGCGCTGGGCGTCAGGACCGTCGGGGGATTGACCATGCCACCAGCAACGCGTTGCAGTGTGCTGGAGGTTTGAACATCGCGGATGGCCACTGTCAAACCACCGCGAGATTCGGCCATGAACGGCAGCGGCACCGATTGGACTCCACCCGTGTCGGGCACGGAGGTTCGGGCTTGGTTGAGTGCCAGCACAAATGCAGTGTCTGCGTCGGCTTCGACGGTGTCGCCCGCCACGTACGTGGCGCGCAAACCACCGAGTTCCACATCGCCCTGACCGGTCACGACGATGCGCAATTCGGTGAAGTTGCTGCCGATGGCGTGGGCCGCCCCGACGCTACCGAGTTCAATGTTCAGCGCCACGAGCTCCAAGGGCGACAGCTCGAAGGTTCCCACCGAGGCACCATCGAAGGAACGGTTCATGACAAAGGTGTTCTGGACAAACAACGCCACATCCTGGACCATGGCGGCTTCACCGTGGAACCCAAACGAAAGGGACAGCATCCCGTCCGCAGGCACCCAGGCTGTTCCCGTGACGGGTGCGGCGTTGGTCAACGTCAACGGCAGGCGCTCTTCACCGTTGGTGAACCGATCTTGGCTGCCCCACGACCCCAGCCGAGGGTCGGCATGACCCCATTCGTAGCGCCCATCGAGGTTGAGGTCAAGCGAAGGGCGGGCGGGCAACTGGCCGCCAAACAAGCCCACGTCAACATCCTCAACGGTCCACGTTGTGAAGTTCGACATGTTTCCATCGGCTGGTGGCAAGGCCAGGAACTTGAGCTGAACGCCCACATGATGGTCCATGATGTCCGGCCGGTATGGGAGCGTGATGTTGGACCAAGCCTCGCCGGGGTGATGACGGACCTGAAGGTGGGTGTTGGTCGTGGTGCCCGTCACCTCAAGGTCGTACAACGCTGCTCCGGAAAGGTACCACGGTGAAACAGCAACGTCGGCTGCCTCACCGACCAAGGCATGTTCGGCCTGAACGACAAAGGTGCTGACCGAGGTGGCCAAGGCGTCCCACTGTGATGCGGTGGCGTTCCACACGTCCATCTCAATGGTGAACGTGTGGACGGTGGGCGTGGCTGCAGCCATGGACAAGCCGTTCAAGAACAGTGTCCCCAGCGCCTCCGTTTGATTCCACACCGAGGAATTGCTGTGGAGGACGGTGGCGAATTCATCGGCGATGGACCACGAAACACGAACATCGGTTGAGGGCGTGAAGCAGGTACCGAACACGACGGCATCCACCGATGAACTGGGTGCGTACGTTGGGAACGTCGTCCAACCGTTCAAGGAGGTCAAACCGAGGTCATCACCGCATTCGCGTGGCAGATCAAGCGGGGGGTCGCCCACGCCAGACCAATTCCAGACGGGCGTGGACGTCGTGTTGTACCACGACAGGGTGGCCTTCAACGCCACGTTGACGGGGCTGAGTCCGGCGATGGCCGTGGACATCACGGTTTGCTCATGATGGAAGGCCGTGTTGGTCCACGTGAACGTGCCAGAATCGATGACCACAGAAGCGTCGGTGTTCTCCAAGGTCCAGTCCACCCAGAGCGTGGCGTTCAAGCGGGGGCATTGGGTGTGCAAGGTGCCCTCGAAGGACGACCCAACAACGTACTGCGCCCTGGTCGAGCGCACGTCCACCGCACACGTCATGTCGCTCACAACGATGGCTGAGGTGTTGCGGACCTCGAAGGTGCTCGAGGCGCTGTCCAGCGTTTGCGACGCCATGGCGCTCGTGTTGTACCACGACAGCACACCGGCGATGGAGTAGTTCCCTTCGGGTTGTGTCGACATCGCAATTGACGAAAGGGGATGAAGCATGGCAGCCTGCGTGGAGGTCCACGTCACGCTGCCGGAGTCAACCGTGGTG
>JAYOBJ010000012.1:49377-54038 GCA_038104845.1 Methanobacteriota archaeon | reverse complement strand
GCATCGCCAAGGCCCATCACGGCAGCGTAGTGGTGCACGGTGGCGCTGCACGTCGTCGTGTTGTACAAGGCGGTGTGGTTGGACACGGTGACCAGAGCAAAGTCGCTGTCGAGGGTCGCCCATTGACCGGAGAGGGTGTTGTACCACCGAAGGGCGCTGTTGAATCGGTACTGGCCCGCCGCTTGGGTTGAAAGCGCATTGGAGGTCACGCCGTACGAGCGGTTGTAACCGGTGTTGGTCCAGTTGAATGTCCCCGAGTCGATGGCGTTGTTGCTGCTGAGGTCGACGAGGGACCAGGACCCTTCGAGGGTTTCGTTGAGCACCGGACAGGAGCTGACCAAGCGACCTTCAAACGCCTCACCAAAGTCCACGTGCAACCCGTCCACGGCGGCATCCACGGAGCAATCCCACACCGGTTGCTCGCCGGTGAGCGCCCCCACGACGGCAACATCGGCCTTCCCAGTGACGGCATCGATGACGCGAGCCGTGGCGAAGGTGGCGTTGGACCATGCCAGTTCGTCGTAAGCGCTGGTGGTCGTGTTCAACACCTCGTAAACGGTGCTGAGCGTGTAGTTCATGGGGTGATCGGCATCCAACGCTGACGACGTCAAGGTTCGTTCGCTGTACGCTCCGGCAGCATTTGGAGCGAGCAGTTGGAAACTGCCGCTGTCCACCTCATCACCGATTTCGTCGGTGATCGTCCACCCCACCCGATTGGTTGCTCCCAAGGGGTTGCAGGTCAGCAAAAGCGTGGCTTCAAACGTCGCAGTGAGGTTGAACACGGGATGGTCTGGATAGGCTTCGACACCCGCCAGGCCATGATCCACACCGCACCCAGCGGTGGCAGGAACGGGGACGTGCTCGCCGTTGTGGGACGAACCTTGGTGGGTCCAACCCCGCAAAGCAGGGTCGGTCATCATGGTCTCAACAATGGCACCGTCACCGCTGACGGCGTGGACCAGCGGCATACCGTCCTCTCCACCCTTGAATTCAAGCAACAAACGAATTTCGTCGTGCAACGTGTGGTCGAGCAGGTTGAGGGGGACCCGATGCGTGTTGGAGCCAAACATGCCTGGAATGGGCTCACCTGCATCGTCCAAGACGCTCCAGTTGAGCCACGAACCGACTGGAATCGTCGCTTCGATGTGCAGCGGCATGTAGGTGTCGTCGGCGAGCGGCACCGTCACGCCAGAGGCATGACCCATCGAGGGGCTCGTCCAGTTGGACTCGGGCGGCGTGGGGAGGTGAACGTCATCGATGTACCAGAAGTCGCAGCAGGACGTGCTGCCGCTGGTTTGATGCAAACGGAACTGTGAGGTGGCGTGCAAGGCTGCTGCTGGCAGGGTCGTCATGAACTGGGTGGCGGACCCGCCGCTGGTCGAACCGAGGTAGGTATGGAAGGTCGCCCAAGTGCCGGCAGCGTTCTTGTATTGGAACTGCAGGTCCTCATTGAGGTCGGGTTCTTCACCGCAGGAGAACGACCCCTGCAGCACCCAAGCGTGGAATGGAATGTTTTGACCGCCGCTCAAATCAACGGGGGGTGAGGTGGCGTAGGTCGAACCGCCGTGGGTGCGGATGGAGCCCCCGCTGGAGCCGTTGAACCCGCAGGTGGGCGTGGTGATTCGCCCGCTGAAGGAGTTGGAAAACGTCCAGCCTTGCGCACCGTTGTTGAAATCCCAAAGTTGACCTTCATCCGTACCGGTTAACACGTCACCGCTTGCCAAGGTCCCGTTTCGCATCGCATCGTTGTGCTCCCAATCGCTGGCTTCATCCCAAACGAATCCGGAGTGGGCAGGAAGCACCCGAGGCGCCAGCGCCACCTCGGCCCGGTACACCGGTTCATCGGTGGGCAGGTCGAGGGTGAGCTGGCTGTTGGGCACCGTCGACAGGGTGAGGTTCACCTCGTCGCCCACACCCGCCAGCATCGGCCGATGGTCGACCAACGGGGATGGAGGCGACGGGTCGTTGGTCATGAGCCCAACCAGTGGGGTGGTGAGCATCAGCAACACCAAGCCGAGGGCGAGGCTGCGGTGACGCACACCGGTCATGGCCATTCGTGGCCATCAAAGACCTTCAAGGATTTGGCCAACCACGTTGCCCGACGACGACGGATGGGGCACCGATGACCCACAATGCGACCGCAACCCGAGTGAGGTTGAAAACCAGCACCAAAGTGCACGCTCCATGCCTCGCTTGTCCCCCGCCGGAGAACTGGACGCTGTGGCACTCGAAACCGCCTTGCTGGAAACATGGCGGGTGGAGGATGCGTTTCGCCAATCCATCGCCGCCCGGCAACACGGTGCACCGTTCATTTTCCTCGAGGGCCCGCCCACGGCGAACGGCAAACCGGGCATTCACCACGTCGTGGCTCGCACCTACAAGGACCTCGTCTGCCGCTGGAAAACGATGGAGGGATTCAAGGTTGAACGAAAAGGCGGCTGGGACACCCACGGCCTTCCGGTGGAGATCGAAGTTCAGAAGCGCATGGACCTGATGAGCAACGAAGCGATCGAAGCGTACGGCATGGACAACTTCAACCAAGCCTGCCGCGAATCGGTGTGGACGTACGAGGCGGCCTGGCGAACGATGACCGAGCGCATGGCGTATTGGGTGGACCTCGACGACCCGTACGTCACCTTGCACAACGACTACATTGAATCCTCATGGTGGGCGCTCAAGCAAATGTTCGACAAGGGCCTGCTGTACCGCGGCCACAAGGTGCTGCCCTATTGCCCGCAAACGGGGACCTCGTACTCCAGCCACGAAGTGGCCTTGGGCTACAAAGAAGTCGAGGAGCCCTCGGTGTATGTGAAATTCAAACTCGTCGATGAAGATGCTTCCATCCTGGCATGGACCACCACGCCCTGGACACTGCCCGGCAACGTTGGGTTGGCCGTTGGTCCCGACGTGACCTACGTGCGGTGCAAAGTGCGCGAACCCGCCGGGGAGAACTGGGCCGGGGCAGGTGGTGCAGCTGTTGGCGAAGAGATGATCCTCGCCAAGGACCTCATGAAGGAGGTGCTGCGTCATCACGTGGACATCGTCGAAGAATTCCCCGGCTCGGCCTTGGTGGGGCGTGGCTACGAGCCCCTGTTTCCCGGCGCCATCGATGCCGGCGACTCATCCACGGCCTGGACGGTGTTGGAAGCGGATTGGGTCACCACTACGGACGGCACCGGCGTGGTGCACACGGCCGTGATGTACGGTGAAGACGACTACAACCTTGGAATGGCTGCGGGTCTGCCCGCTCAACACACCGTGGACATGGAGGGCCAATTTGTCAAGGGGACCCATCCCGATTTGGACGGTCGGTACGTGAAAGGGTGCGACGAGACGATCATCGGTTTGCTCAGCGCACCGCAAGGACCCAACGGGAAGGGACCGGCTTCAGGGTTGCTCTACCGAGAGAAATCCTACCTTCACGACTACCCGCATTGCTGGCGAACCGACCACCCTCTGCTGTACTACGCCATGGACTCTTGGTTCGTCCGCATGACGGCGGTGAAGGACAAACTGCTGGCGTTCAACAACGAAGTTGAGTGGGCCCCCGACTGGGTGGGTGAAGGCCGATTCGGAGAATGGCTGCGCAACGTCAAGGATTGGGCCATCTCAAGGGAACGCTACTGGGGCACACCGCTCCCCGTCTGGCGCAGTGCGTCGGGCGAGATGAAGTGCATCGGCTCGATCCGTGAACTTCAGGACGAGGTCGCCAAGGCCTCTGCTGCAGGCTTTGACAATCCGCCATGCCCCGATGACGTCGACCTGCACCGTCCCGTGGTGGACGGCTTCACGCTTGTTTCAGAAACCGGCGAAGCGATGCACCGTGAGCCATTCGTGATGGACTGTTGGTTCGATTCGGGGTGCGCTCCGTTCGCCCAATGGCACCACCCGTTTGACGGCGGTGAGCGGTTCAACGCCTCGTTCCCCGTCGACTACATCTGCGAGGGTGTCGATCAAACCCGCGGTTGGTTCTACACCCTCTTAGCGGTCTCCACCGCCGTGTTCGACAGCGTGGCCTACAAGCGGTGCCTATCGTTGGGTTTGATCCTCGATGCAGAGGGCAAGAAGATGTCCAAGTCACGCGGCAACATCGTTGACCCGTGGGACCACTTCAACCGAGAGGGGGCCGATGCCACGCGATGGTACATGGTCACCGCAGGCGCTCCATGGAACCCGCTCAAATTTGACCCAAACGGGGTTCGTGAAACCTACGCCAAGATGTTCTTGACGTTCTGGAACGTGTACAAGTTTCACGCTGATTACGCCGCATTGGACGGGTTTGACCCCGAACAGAGCGCATCACCCGTTGACCAACGGCCCGCCCTGGATCGTTGGATTCTTTCCAAACTTCATTCGGTGGCTCAGCAGTACCACCACGGGTTCGTCACATGGGACTACCACAAAGCCTGCAGAGACCTCGAGGATTTTGTCGTGAACGACCTCTCCAACTGGTACGTCCGGCGGAGCCGCCGCCGGTTGTGGGACGAGGCGGAAAGCCACGACAAACTGGCCTGCCAGCACACGCTTCACGAGGTGCTGGTCACCGTCTGCCGATTGGTGGCCCCGGTGGCCCCGTTCATGGTCGACACCGTGCACCGAGCCCTCACCGGCCAACCCGTCCATCTGGCCGCCTGGCCGGTGGGCACCCCCGGCAGCCTCGA